>NZ_JBTLWN010000003.1:0-498022 GCF_054483635.1 Pseudomonas cistanchae
GATTCAGTTGTTAAAGAGCGGGTGGTTGATCCTTTCGTCTCAACCGAGGCGCGCATTCTACAGCAGCCTCATCTTCCGTCAAGCTGTTTTTCGAAGTTCTTTTCCGAAGAAAACCTTTCTACTCAACCGCTTGCGCCTTCGATCACTTCTCAGCTCCTCGTCAGCGGGAGGCGAATTCTACAGCGTTTCAAACCACTGTCAACCGCCTCTTTCACCGCTTCCGATCACCTCGACCGAAGCACTAACAGGATCAAACCACCACCCTGTTAGCCCGGCGCATTCTACGCAACTTTCCCTGCTTTGCAACCCCTCTTTTAAATCTAACCTCTTGTTTTATAAGAAGTTTAAGGAGCCGCATACGCCTGAAGAGCTGCGCATTATAGGGACTACCAAACGAAGGTCAACCGATTGTTATGCTTTTTTAGCGTGACTGCGCAAGCACAGCTGACGGCATGGCACATAGAGTGCTTGACTGCTAAGCAGCCCGAACCGAGCCAAGTCGGATAAGCCGCCAGCCTCCCCAAAACATCTTCCATGCAAACAGATCGAGGCTTCTACTACCTTCTATATAGGTGCAATTTTACAAGCGCTCAGCCAAGTCCAGCCAGGGGGGCTAGCTAACCACATCCTCGTCAAGGAATAGATGCACTTGGAGAGCCTACGCAAGGGACTACACGCATACCTCTATCTATAAGAGCTTGGTCGCATTTCACATCGCAACGACTAGAGCGATTTGAAAATTGTCGTGATACGCTCCAGCACGTTACTCAGAAAAGTGTTCATGGGTTATGCGGCAGCCAAAGCGCTAGCGACCTATTGTCCATCAAACACTTTCTCGCTCGACTCTTCCTGATCAAGCGACCAAATCGTTCCATCGTATTAGAAGCGCGCGTCCTTCCTCCAATGGAAGAAGTCACTGCGCCCAGTTGCTTAAATCGCTGACGAGTGAGATCCATGGCGAATCGCGACGACTTGATCATCTGTGAACACTGCGACTGCGTGTTCATAAAAATTATCCTCGCCAAGCATCAAACATCGCTTTGCTCACGCTGCGGTGGCGTGCTTCAGCGCTTTAACGGCTTGTCGATCGAGCAGCGACTGGCGTTAACGATTACTGCAGCTGTGCTGTGGATATTCGCCAATTTCTACCCGGTTATGAGTATCAGCCTGCAGGGTTTGAAGAGCAGCGCCACCTTGTGGGATTCGGTCTTAGCACTCAGCCTCGGACCAATTACCTTCATCGCACTGGTGGCTGCTATTTCCATGATCATTGCGCCGATCATTCAACTGGTGCTGCTGGTCTGGGTGCTCGGCTTCGCTCTTTTCCAATGTCGCGCCCCGGGCTTTAGGTTGTGCATGCGTTGGCTCGAGTCGCTCAGGCCCTGGAGCATGCTTGAGGTATGTCTGTTAGGCGCCCTGGTAGCAGTGTTCAAACTGGCCGGCATGCTAGATGTATTGCCCGGCGTCGGCTTGTTTGCCCTGGCCGCGCTTAGCCTGTTGCTGATTCGCATCGCCGGGCGCGATGTTCGCGAGCTATGGGACATTCTATGAATACGCCCCCCGTTGCCCGCGATCTCAACCTTTGCCTTTGTCATGGCTGTGGCAAGACCTGCGATATCGCCCACCAACCTTCAGAGTGCGAGCGCTGCGGCGCTTCCTTGCACGCCCGAAAAATCAATTCACTGACCCGCACCTGGGCATTCCTGCTGGCGGCGCTGGTGCTTTACATTCCGGCCAACTTACTGCCGGTGATGAATACCAGCATGCTCGGTAGCGGCGCAGACAGCACCATCATGAGCGGCGTGCTGGAGTTCTGGCAGCACGGTGCATGGGACATCGCGCTGATCATCTTCATTGCCAGCATCGCGGTGCCAGGCGTCAAGTTCGTCGCATTAGCGCTATTGCTGGTTACCGCCCAACGCGGGAGTCTGTGGGCCCGCAGGGAACGCTCCAAACTGTACCGTTTAGTCGAACTCATCGGTTACTGGTCGATGCTCGACGTCATCGTGGTGGCCCTGGTGGCCGCTTTGGTGAAGTTCCACGCCCTGGCCGATATCGAGCCGCGATCAGGGATCCTGTTTTTTGGCTTGGTAGTAGTGTTTACGATGCTTTCGGCGATGAGTTTCGATCCACGCCTGATCTGGGATAAGCCAATAAACGAGGAGCACATGGATGCAGCCGCACGCCACTGAAGGAGCGCCAGCTCCCGGTCACGCCGTTATAAAGACCCGTCGATTCAGCGTTTCACTGGTCTGGATCGTGCCTATAGTGGCGGTATTGGTGGGTATTTCATTGGTCGTGCACAGCGTGATGCAGGAAGGTCCGACCATTACCGTGACCTTCAAAACCGGCAGCGGGTTAACCGCCAACAAGACCGAAGTCAAATACCGCAATGTGGTGATCGGACATGTATCCGACGTTGCACTGAGTCAGGATCAGAAGAGCGTCGATGCCACCATCAAACTGGCCAAGGAGGCTGAAAGCTTTACCCGTGAAGACTCACAGTTCTGGGTTGTACGCCCGCGAATCGGCGCGGGGGGAGTCTCGGGCATCGACACCCTGCTCTCTGGTGACTACATCGGTGCCGATATCGGTCAGGCCAGCACCCGCGTCAAACGATTTACGGGGCTGGAGAATCCACCGCCTATTACCTATGGCGAACCGGGTAAGCGCTTTACCTTGCGCAGCAAGGATTTAGGCTCGCTGGACATCGGCTCGCCCATCTACTTTCGCAGAATCCCGGTCGGACAGGTTGTCGCGTACGCGCTGGATGCTGAGGGTAAAGGCGTCAATATCGAAGTGTTTGTGCACGCGCCTAATGATGCGTATGTCACCGAGAACACCCGGTTCTGGAATGCCAGTGGCATCGACATAGATGTGGGGGCCAACGGGTTTGCGGTAAAGACCGAGTCCTTATCGTCCATTCTGGTGGGGGGCATCGCTTTTCGCGCGCCTGACTACAGCCCTGGTGATCAGCCCGCTGCCGAGAAAAAATCGTTCGAGTTATTTGACGATCAGCAGACCGCCCTCGCCCCACCCAACGGCAAGGCGCAGTACCTGAGCCTGCGCTTTGACCAGGCGTTGCGAGGGTTAAGGGTCGATGCGCCTGTCGAATTCCTGGGGGTAGAAATTGGCAAGGTGGTAGCAGTCAATCTGGATTTCGATCCCAAAGAGCGCAGCTTTCCGGTGGACGTGGGTATCTTGATTTACCCGCAGCGCCTTGGCGCAGCCCACACAAAAATGCTCAAAACCTTGAATCATGACCCAAATGATGAAGCCGCGGGCGTTCGGCTCATGGGCAGCTTTATTGAAAACGGCCTGCGTGCTCAGGCTCGCACCGGCAATCTGCTGACCGGCCAGCTGTACATCTCCCTCGACTTCTACCCGAAAGCACCAAAAGTCGTATTCGACCCCACTGCTCGCCCCGTGAGCATTCCCACTATTCCCGGCAGCTTCGAGCAGCTGCAAGAGCAACTGCAGGCCATGGTTGACAAGATCAGCAAACTGCCCGTGGACCGAATTGCCGGGAACCTGGACAGCAACCTGGTCGAACTGCGCAAAGTGCTGGGGCAATTCAATGCCAAGACCCTCCCTGGCGTTCAGACAACCTTGACCGATGTGAGCAAAACCCTGCAGTCCGCCAGTTCGACTCTTGCCGAGGACTCACCGCAACGGGAACAGCTGACGCAAACGCTGGAAGAGCTTGGGCGCATGTCACGCTCCCTGCGGGAGCTGTCGGACTACCTGGGACGGCACCCAGAGTCGTTGATTCGTGGCAGGCCAGACAACGCCGCCCCCTTACAGGCACCGGACAAATGAATACGGGAGCACCATTTATGCCCTTTGCGCACAAACTTATGCTGGCTACCGCGCTGCTACTCGGCGCGTGCCGCAGTGACCCGGTTCAGTTCCACACGCTGACCCCGGTCGAACCTGGCGGTGCCCGCTCGTCTGCCAGTGCCGAGGTGCAGATCGAGCTCATCAGCGTGCCGCCTCAAGTGGATCGGCAGCAGATCGTCATTCGGCAAAGCAACAGCAGCCTGGCAATTCTGGAAACTCAGTGGTGGGGGGCAAGCCTGGTAGATGAGTTGCGTAGCGCATTAGCGGATCGACTGCTGAATAGCAGCCCTGGGCGCAAAATGTCAGTGCGCCTGGATGTACAGCGCTTTGATTCGCTCCCAGGCCAATACGCACTGATCGACGTCAAATGGCGCCTGCGAGACCTTGGCGCAGGCGATGATGCCCTGCTCACCTGCCGCAGTATTCTGAAAACGCCAGCCGGCGCGAACATCGATGACATCGTCATCGCCCATCAAAACAACGTGAAACAACTGGCCGCTGACATTACCGAGGCCGCTAGCGATAACGCGGACAGCTGCCCAGCGAGCCCTTAAGCAGCTCGACGGCAAGGCAAGACCCTGGCCACTAAAAAACGATATTTACAAAGGAAGGTAATAGATCATGACGGCACAGCTCTCTAACGCACCAAAGTCCGCGAAATGGCGCTTCAAACTAGGTATCGCCATTCTTTGCTTGATGCCCACCTTGTGGTTGCTGGTGCCGATCGCGGCAGCGGCGGATGTGCCCGGCTCCACCATAGCGGCTATTACGGGCGCACTCTTCATCGTCAATAAGGTGCTGCTGCTGTTGGTCATCGCGGTAATGGGCAAGGCGGGGTTCCAAGAGCTCAAACAGCACCTGTTCGGCTACGTATTGAACCTTTCGCCCAGGGCCGAACTGGAGGTAAGCGTTACACGTCATCGCATCGGTTTGGTGATGTTCTGCCTACCGCTGCTGTCCTCCTTTCTTGAACCCTATATTGACGCCCTGGCACCCGGCTTGCGTCCCAATAGCTGGGCACTGCAACTCCTCGGCGATGTGCTGTTGATTGGCAGCTTCTTCGTGCTGGGCGGCAATTTCTGGGAAAAACTACGCGCGCTGTTTATTCGTACCGCGCGGGTCACTACCACCGATCCGGTCTGACCGCCCTTAGCCCGTCTGAGAAACCGCTGTAGTGCCGTTTGCCATGAATCGCATGCCACGCAGGTGCCGATATGCACGAACCACAAGACCCATCCGCTTCCCCTGAACCCGGCCTTAGCCCTGAACCGCCTTCTGAAAAACCTGCGCCGGCCAACCCACTAAGGCGCATTGCGCTCGGCGTGGCATTACTGATCGTCCTGTCGTTTGCGGTGTCCATCGTCATGGAGCGGCGTACGCCATCGACTTCGCAAGCCGTGGTGCAAGCCTATGTGGTGCAAATGGCTGCCGAGGTAGGTGGCCGAGTGACCGAAATAGCGGTACTTGACAACGCTCGGGTGAAGACTGGCCAAGTGCTGTTTCGCATCGACCCACAGCCTTACAAACTTGCCGTCAGCGAGGCTGAAGCGCGGCTCGAGGAAACCGGGCAGGCGTTAGGCGCCAACACGGCCTCAGTGGATGCTGCCCAGGCTCAGCTGGTTTCAGCCCGTGCCCAACGCGATAACGTGCGAGAGCAGGCCAGACGTATTAATCAGCTAGTCCAACGAGGCGTCTACGCCCGCGCGCGCCAGGACGAAGCCAAAGCTTCGCTAGACTCCGCCGAGGCCGCCGTGAGCAAAGCCCAGGCGGACTTGCAACGCGCCCGTCAACAGCTTGGACCCAAAGGCAACGACAACCCTCAATTCAAACAGGCACTGGCAGCGCTGGAGAAAGCACGTCTTGACCTGGTGCGGACCGAAGTTATCGCGCCGTCAGATGGGGTGGTCACTAATCTTCAGCTCGCCGTCGGTCAGGTAGTCAGTGCAGGTCAACCAGCGCTGACCTTTATTGACAGCGGTACCGTGTGGGTATCTGCCGCATTCAAGGAAAACAGCCTGGAACACGTGCACGCCGACAATCCTGCGGAACTGGTATTCGATCTGTTGCCGGGGCGCGTGTTTAAAGGTCGAGTGCAGAGCGTCGGCTGGGGCGTCGCGCAGGAAGGCAACAGCAACTCCGCACTGCCCTCGGTACGTAACCAGAGCGGCTGGGTGCGTGATCCGCAGCGCTTTCCGGTACGCCTGATTGTGGAAGAGCCCCATCCGGTGGGACCGCGTTATGGGTCACAGGTAACGGTGGTGATTTATACCGATGACAACCCTGTCACTAACTGGTTGGGAGCATTTAGCGCGCGCCTGGGGGCATGGCTGAACTATGTCAATTGACGGCCAGGCTCTACAGGAGCTGCGACGTGCCAAACGCCAGGGTCTGCGCGTTGCCCTCGCAGTAACTGCAGGCTTTTGCCTAGGCCTGACATTTGGCAGCCCTCTTCCGTTTCTAGCCCCTTTGTTCGCAACCCAGTTTCTGCTGGCTAGCCGCCGCCCACTGCCATTGCGCCAGGGACTGGTGACGATGCTGGTGATTATTCTGACTGGCGCGCTGTTGGTATTTTTCACCGGCTTGCTGGGCGAGCGGCCTTGGGTATTACTGCCCCTGCTATGGTTGTTTTATTTTGCCTGTTTCACCGCGCAAGGCCGGCAACAGGGAGGCGCCGGGCCGGCGCTGATGCTGGTGATCGCTATCGCGGTGCCAATGCTCGACATTGTCCAAAGCGACCTGGGCGAGTCCATCGTTCTGCTACTCGCCAAGGCTGTCAGTGGAGGATTGCTGCTGGCCTGGAGTGCGCATGCGTTATTGCCCGATTTCGCCGGTGACAACCCTGAGGATGTGAGACCACCCGCGTACGAGCTGGATCAGGTAACTCGCCAAGCCATGGCCAGCGCAGCGATTCTGCTGGCTATAGTAGCGCTGTGTTTAAGCGACCCTAGACTGGCGACAGCGATGGTAATCCCGGTCACGGTAGCTTCGCTGCTTAGCCAACTGGGGCCAGGTATGGGCAGCCGTGCGGCGCTTGGTTTGGTGATGGTCAACCTGCTCGGCGGAGTGGCGGCGTCCCTCGCATTTACCCTGTTCGAACTGCGCCCAACGTTATGGCTGGTGGCACTGATATTACTCTTTGCAAGCCTGCTGTTTGCTGGCAAAGCCGCCATGGGCAACACTGCAGGCAAGGTTTTTGGCGGTGGACTTATTACCTTCCTGATTCTCTTCGGGCTCGGTGTATCGCCATTGCCCACCAGTACCCCCGAACTTTTCACTACCCGAATTGCTTATGTGCTGTTCGCCATTGTTTACAGCATCGCCCTGGCTGCCTTGCTGTGGCCAAGGCCAAAGACATCCGAGCAAACAGTTCACACCTAGGGTTCAGATATTCAATGTCCAAGGATGAGGCGCGCCGATGAGCAGTTTTCCTTCGAGCACAGTACCTGGGTTGCTGGCCCTCATACTGAGCGCTACAAGCGGCTGCAGCCTGTTTGACGTGCACAACGAAATGCAGCAGGCCCGTCAGGATCTGGTGCTGATTGCCGGCCGATTGCACAGCAATGAATCCGGCCGCAGCGCGCTGGTGGCGCTACTTGATACGCGGGAAAAGCTCGTCACCTATCGCATTGCCGCGCCAGGCGAGGCGTTTTATTTCACTGAGGCACAAGGCGCCTATCAACTGCTTGCCTTCGATGACCGCAACGGCAACTTTGCTCTTGACCAGGAAGAGCCCCGCCAGTGGTTGCCAAACGCGCAAGGCGCTGCACTGCAGGTGCAACCCGATGACGCTGCTCGAGCCGATTTGAGTTTGGCCAATAGCATTCAATTGGCCTCCAACGATCTGGCACCGGCGCCAGCAATCGACTTGAGTCTGGAGGTGCTGCGCCATGAGCAGCCGCGCATTCGACGCAACTACCTACAACCAGTGACCTTTTCCGATCCGCGCTTCAACTTGGAAAACATTCAGCTTGGGGCCTGGCAGCCGCTGACCTTTTTGCGTGAAGTAGGCTACGGCCTTTACCTGCTCAAGCCGTGGGACAAAAGCAAGGAACCGATCTTTCTGGTGCATGGCATCAATGCATCACCGCAGGATTGGCAAGCCTTGGCAGAAGGTATCGATACCGAACGCTTTCAACTGGTACTGTTTCATTACCCCAGCGGCCTACCGTTGAACAACAGCGCCTACATGCTTAGTGTCAGCCTCCGTGATGTTCAGCGCCGTTATGCACCGGAGCGCATGCATGTGATGGCGCACAGCATGGGCGGCCTGGTTGCACGCCGCGCGCTGCAGATGTTGAGCGCGGATGAAGGCCAGGCACTCTGCCTCTTTATTACCCTCTCGACGCCGTGGGACGGCCACCCTTCTGCCACCTCTGGCCTGCAGAATGTGCCGCTGGAAGTACCAGTATGGAAGGATATGGCGCCAGGCAGCGCCTACTTGCAGCAGCTATTCACCAGCCCGCTTCCGGCCCACATCCACCAATGGTTGCTGGTTAGCTACGCGGGTAATAATCGGTTGTTGCCAGAGCCCAATGACGGCGTGGTACCGCTCTCCAGCGAACTACGCAGCGCCGCCCAAGACGAAGCCGACCAGCTCTACCTATTGAATGAAAACCACACCAGCATCCTCAGCAGCCGACGTACTGAAGAACTGCTTCAGCGCGCCCTGCAAAACTTGCCAGCTCAGGGATGTGAACGCTAAGAGTGCAGCTGGACTTTAAGCGCGCACTTAGAAAGTTTCGCTTGGTTCTGGCCTGAAGAGTCGGTCAGCTTAGAAATATAACGTTTTACCCACTCACCGTGATGTCGACGTAGCTTCCGCTGCAATAGTTATTGCGGCCAGAATGCGGAACGGCTGATTTAATTAATACAGCCACAGGTCAACCCGTAGTGAAGGTTTTAGTATTGGGAGCCGCGCAGGAGGGTAGTAGGTAAGCCATCATCAGTAACAACTCAGCTAGCGTTCAGGGACTTGGCTGCTAGCGTTGATGTCTTCATTCAATAGCCCTGGCGAAAAAAGCTCTCTGTACAGCTTTTCCAAGCCACCTCTTACTCCTCGTTTGCGATAACGCAAACTCCCATTACTCTAGAGCCAATGAGTCAATTTGAGGAGGCTGAATGCGCACACTATGGAGTAAGTATCGGGCGCTGCTTGAGAATGATTTGAACAGCAAGGTATTTGACAACATCAAAAACCTCCTGGTCTGCGCCCTGCTCTTTGCCGCTGGTACAAATGCAGTTCAGGGCAACCATCAAATTTTGCTGGGCCTATTTGCCATGAAGTTAACTGGATGGGGGATGATCGTCTTGTCGGCAATGCTGCTACTCCTGAATATCAGCGACGGTCTGCATAACTTGGCAAAACTGCGCTATCACGTACTTTTTCAGATTGCCCTGTTTGTCGCCTACCTTATTTTCTCCATTAGGGTAGTCGAAATCGTGTGGAGCTTTCGCGCAGCTTAACGTCCTTGGCAGCCATCAATCCCAATCTAATGATGTCAAATAATACGAACTTTAAAGTGCCGCACTGCCCACGTCCTACTCTGTTCACTCGCTTAGCAGAGTAGGATTTCGCTGATAAGAAATGTTGATCAGTTTTTGTGCAAAAAGCACAAACGAAAACGGCCCAAGCCGTCTAATGCTTGAGCCGTTTTTGAATTTGGTCGGGACGGAGTGATTCGAACACTCGACCCCTAGCACCCCATGCTAGTGCGCTACCGGACTGCGCTACGCCCCGACTGAGCTGAATCTGTTTCGGAACACCGAAAACGTCGCGAACTATACATTAAGCTTATGAAATATGGAAACTTTTTTGAGGTGCTCTACTTTCGAAGCACCAACAAAACATCCTCGAGTTCCGTGATCATCTGCCTAATGAGTTGCTTGTATTGAGTGGTGTCATCTTTGGCTTCATCGCCGGATAGTCGCTGCCTTGCCCCCCCGATCGTGAAACCCTGATCGTAGAGCAATGCACGAATCTGGCGAATCATCAACACATCTTGGCGCTGATAGTAACGACGATTTCCGCGGCGTTTTACCGGGTTTAGCTGAGGAAATTCCTGCTCCCAGTAGCGCAATACGTGGGGCTTGACAGCACATAGCTCGCTTACCTCACCGATCGTGAAGTAACGCTTACCGGGTATCGTCGGCAACTCGTCGTTATGACTTGGTTCCAGCATATGCCTCAACCCTGGCTTTTAGTTTTTGGCCTGGACGGAAAGTCACCACACGGCGAGCCGTAATCGGAATTTCCTCTCCTGTTTTTGGATTGCGACCGGGGCGCTGACGCTTATCGCGTAAATCAAAGTTGCCGAACCCCGAGAGCTTGACCTGTTCGTTGAGCTCCAGCGCTTGGCGGATCTCCTCGAAGAACAGTTCCACCAATTCCTTGGCTTCCCGTTTATTCAGGCCCAGCTCTTCATACAGACGTTCCGCCATTTCAGCTTTCGTCAGAGCCCCCATACGCTACTTCCTTAACGTGGCGTTGAACCTTTGTTCCAGGGAGGTGAGAATATTTTGTGTTGTGGTGCTCACCTCATCGTCATTAAGAGTGCGCGATGGATGCTGCCAGGTCAAGCCAACGGCCAGGCTTTTTCTATGCGGATCAATACCTTTACCGTGATACACGTCAAATAGCCTGAGGTCAGTGAGCCACTCCCCTGCCGTCTCTCGGATGTTGTCGAGCAAAGCTTCAGCTGCCACCTCACGATCAACCAGTAATGCCAAATCACGACGCACTTCGGGGAAGCGCGAAAGCTCAGTGAACTTGGGCATCTGACCCTGGGTAATCTCACTTAGCTGCAATTCGAACAGATAGACAGCTCGGTCCAAGCCCAGCGTCTTAGCCAGCTCTGGATGAAGAGCGCCAAGGAATCCGACCAACTGCCCCTCACGCTCAATTCGTGCGGTCTGCCCAGGGTGCAATGCAGCGTGTTCACCCGCCATGAAACAGAAACTACCCAATGCCCCGGCACTGGCCAATAGGGCCTCGACATCGGCCTTTACATCATAGAAATCAACATCATCTCGACCGTGGGCCCAGCTTTCCGGCAGCCGGTTACCACACACCACTCCAGCCAGCATCGCTTCCTGCTTCAACCCATCCAGCTGACCAACAAAGCGCAAACCGCTTTCGAACAGGCGAACGCGGGACTGCTGCCGATTGAGGTTGTGCTCTAAAGCACCTACTAACCCTGGCCATAGCGAAGAGCGCATGGCAGCCATTTCGGCCGAAATCGGATTGGCCAATAGCAACGGATCAACGCCCGGACTGAAAAGCTCGAACAGCTTGGGATCGATAAAACTGTAGGTAATGGCTTCCTGGTAACCACGCGCTACCAGCAGGCGTCGCAATGCAGGCAGCTCCACCGCTGCCTCGGCTTTCGCCTGAGGAGCCAGACGCGCCTGAGGATAACGAACAGGTAAACGGTTGTAGCCGTATAGCCGCGCCAGCTCTTCGATTAAATCGACCTCCAGGCTTATATCGAAGCGATGACTTGGCACCTCAACCTGCCACTGGCCGTCGCCAGCTGCCTTAACACCCAGGCCGAGAGCGATCAGCAAGCGTTCAATTTCTGCGCCATCCATTTTCAACCCGAGCACCTGCTCAATACGCTCGGCGCGCAATGAGATGGGAGCAATGCTCGGCAACGTATCTTGGTTAACCACCTCGATAATCGGACCTGCCTCGCCACCAACGATATCGAGCAGCAAGCCTGATGCACGCTCCATCGCCTGGCGCGCCAATTGCCAATCGACACCCCGCTCAAAACGATGCGATGCGTCGGTATGCAAGCCATAGGAGCGGGCCTTACCGGCAATCGCTATGGTGTCGAAGAAGGCACTCTCGAGAAACAGGTCGCGAGTTTTCTCATTTACGCCACTGCGTTCACCCCCCATGACGCCAGCGATAGCCAACGCACGCTGGTGGTCTGCGATAAGCAGTGTATCGGCGCGCAGACTGACTTCCTGGCCATCCAGAAGAACGAGCTTCTCGCCCTCCTCGGCCATGCGCACGCGAATTCCGCCGCTGATTTCAGCGAAATCGAATGCGTGCATCGGCTGACCGAGTTCAAGCATCACGTAATTGGTGATATCCACAACGGCATCAATGCTGCGGATATCGGCGCGACGAAGGCGCTCAACCATCCACAACGGCGTAGGTCTGGACAGATCGACGTTACGTACTACCCTGCCGAGATAACGGGGACAGGCCTGCCCAGCCAGCACTTCGACAGGCAGCCGATCATCATGAGTCGGCATGACGGAGGCGATGACCGGACGCTTCACCGGCGCCGCGTAAAGGGCGCCGACTTCACGGGCCAAACCTGCCAAAGACAGGCAATCGCCGCGATTCGGTGTTAAATCGACCTCAATGCTGGCATCGTCCAGATCGAGGTATTCCCTTATGTCCTGACCAACTGGGGCGTCCGACGGCAGCTCCATAAGCCCATCACTGTCGTCGTTGATCTGCAACTCAGCGGCCGAACACAGCATGCCGTTTGACTCGACACCACGCAGCTTGGCTTTCTTGATCTTGAAATCGCCTGGCAGCTCGGCTCCGATCATGGCAAATGGGATCCTCAGGCCGGGGCGCACATTCGGCGCGCCGCACACCACCTGGAAAGTCTCAGCACCATTGCTGACCTGACACACGCGCAACTTGTCGGCATCGGGGTGTTGCTCGGTGCTCAGCACCTCCCCGACTACAACCCCACTGAAAACTCCGGCGGCCGGGGTGACGCTGTCGACCTCAAGGCCTGCCATCGAAAGGCGCGCGACCAATTCGTCGCGGGAGACCGCTGGGTTTACCCAGCCACGCAGCCACTTTTCACTGAATTTCATTCCTGCTCTCCTAAACTGATCGGTTACGGTCGTGCGGCTCTAGCGAAATTGCGCCA
Organism: Pseudomonas cistanchae; assembly: GCF_054483635.1. NCBI lineage: Bacteria > Pseudomonadati > Pseudomonadota > Gammaproteobacteria > Pseudomonadales > Pseudomonadaceae > Pseudomonas > Pseudomonas cistanchae. The sequence continues at coordinate 12,741 of NZ_JBTLWN010000003.1, forward strand.
GGAATCGCAGGTCGTTATCGAAGAACAGACGTAAGTCATTGACCCCGTAGCGCAGCATGGCCAAACGCTCGACACCCATACCAAAGGCAAAACCGGAATATTTCTCGGGGTCAATACCGGACATGCGTAGTACGTTCGGATGGACCATGCCGCAGCCCATCACTTCCAACCAGCCAGTCTGCTTGCACACACGGCAACCTTTACCGCTGCACATCACGCACTGCATATCGACTTCGGCCGAAGGCTCGGTGAAGGGAAAGAAGGATGGACGGAAGCGCACACCCAGTGGCTTCTCGAAGAACACCCGCAGGAACTCCTCAATGGTGCCCTTGAGGTCGGCAAAGCTGACGTTCTCGTCGACCAGCAGGCCTTCGACCTGGTGGAACATCGGCGAGTGGGTGATATCGGAATCGCAGCGGTACACACGCCCCGGGCAAACGATGCGGATCGGCGGCTGCTGGGATTCCATGGTGCGCACCTGTACCGGCGAGGTGTGGGTGCGCAGCAACATGTTGGCATTGAAGTAAAAGGTGTCATGCATCGCCCGGGCCGGATGGTGGCCAGGGATATTGAGCGCTTCGAAGTTGTGGTAGTCGTTTTCCACTTCGGGTCCTTCGGCGATGCCGTAGCCGATCCGGGTGAAAAACTGCTCAACGCGCTCCAGAGTCCGGGTAACCGGATGCAGGCCGCCAGAAGTCTGGCCGCGCCCAGGTAGGGTCACATCGATGCGCTCCGCCGCCAGCTTGGCACTCAATGCAGCCCCTTCAAGAGTCACCTTGCGGCTGTTCAGGGCTTCCTGAACCTTGTCCTTGGCGGCATTGATCAGGGCACCGGCTTGCGGACGCTCTTCCGCCGACAGATTGCCCAGGGTCTTCATCACCTGAGTCAATTCGCCTTTCTTGCCCAGATAGTGAACCCGCAACTGCTCCAGGGCACTCACATCGTCGGTGTGGCTAACGGCCTCAAGCGCTTGCGAGACCAGCACATCCAGATTTTCCATTTACAGACTCCAGATACGAAATAGGGGAAGAGCTTGAAGGCTCTTCCCCTATTGGTGACGTTCAACACCGGGCGAGCCCGGTGATTGTCGGGGACTTAAGCCAGAATGGCTTTCGCTTTCTCGACAATCGCAGCAAACGCCGCTTTTTCGTTCACTGCCAGATCAGCCAATACCTTACGGTCGATCTCGATGGACGCTTTTTTCAGGCCAGCAATGAAACGGCTGTAGGACAGACCATTAACACGAGCACCAGCATTGATACGAGCGATCCACAGGGCGCGGAACTGACGCTTCCTTTGACGGCGGTCGCGGTAGGCGTACTGGCCTGCCTTAATCACTGCCTGCTTGGCAACGCGGAATACGCGCGAACGCGCACCGTAGTAGCCTTTAGCGAGTTTCAGAATCTTTTTGTGACGCTTGCGAGCGATAACGCCGCGCTTTACACGAGCCATGAATAATTTCCTCTATCTTGACCGGATTATCGAACGCGCAGCATGCGCGCCACTTTTGCTACGTCGGACGGATGCACCATGGTGCTACCGCGCAGTTGACGCTTACGCTTAGTGGACATCTTGGTCAGGATGTGGCTCTTGAAAGCGTGCTTGTGCTTGAAGCCATTAGCGGTTTTGAGAAAACGCTTGGCTGCACCACTCTTAGTTTTCATCTTTGGCATGTTCGGATACTCCGCATTCAGTTGATAAACATAACCGCAAGGCCTGCCGTGCCCTGGTGGTTACTTCTTCTTTTTGGGGGCGATGACCATTATCAGCTGGCGTCCTTCCATCTTTGGATGCTGTTCAACGGTGCCGTATTCAGCAAGGTCACCTTCAACCCGCTTCAACAACTCCATGCCCAGCTCCTGATGCGCCATCTCACGGCCGCGGAATCGAAGCGATACCTTGGCCCTGTCCCCATCACTAAGGAAACGTACCAGGTTGCGTAGTTTTACCTGGTAATCCCCTTCCTCCGTCCCTGGACGAAACTTGATTTCTTTAACCTGAATCTGCTTCTGGTTTTTCTTTGCAGCAGCAATCTGCTTCTTCTTTTCGAAGATCGATTTGCCATAGTCCATCAGTTTGCAAACGGGGGGCACTGCATCGGCAGAAATCTCTACCAGATCCAGCTTGGCCTCTTCGGCCTTAAGAAGCGCGTCTTCAATTGACACAATCCCAAGCTGCTCACCCTCAGCGCCAATTAACCGAACCTCACGTGCCGAGATATTCTCGTTGATCGGGGCCTTCGGTGCAGCTCGTTTATCTTGTCTCATTTCACGCTTAATAATGATTACTCCAAATCTTGGCGACCACGCCGGGAAACCGCCTGCGCAAGAAATTCAGCGAATTGAGTGACGGGCATTGAGCCCAGATCAGCACCTTCACGGGTACGCATGGCGACAGTTTTCGTCTCAACCTCCCTATCTCCAATAACCAAGAGATAGGGAACCTTGAGCAAAGTATGCTCGCGGATTTTAAAGCCTATCTTCTCGTTCCTCAAGTCAGACTTGGCACGAAAACCGCTTTGATTGAGCGTTTTTTCCACCTCGAGGGCAAAATCGGCCTGTTTATCAGTGATATTCATCACCACGGCCTGGGTAGGAGCCAGCCAAGCTGGGAATGCACCCTCATAGTGCTCGATCAAAATACCGATGAACCGCTCGAACGAACCGAGAATTGCCCGGTGCAACATGACCGGCACTTTGCGGCTGTTATCTTCGGAAACGTAGCTCGCCTCCAGACGCTGCGGCATATTCGGATCGTACTGCAGCGTACCGCATTGCCAAGCGCGACCAAGACAATCAAGCAGGGTGAACTCGATCTTCGGACCGTAGAACGCACCCTCCCCCGGCAGATACTCCCAGGGCAGACCCGCTTCATTCAGCGCATTGGCCAGCGCCTCTTCGGCACGATCCCAGAACGCATCATCGCCCACACGCTTGGCCGGGCGCGTCGAGAGCTTCATCTTGACGTCGCTGAAACCGAAATCAGCGTAAACCTGCAAAGTCAGCTTGATAAAATCCGCCGCCTCTTTCTTAACCTGCTCTTCTGTACAGAAGATATGCGCGTCATCCTGAGTGAAGCCACGCACACGCATGATGCCGTGTAAGGCACCTGACGCCTCATTACGATGGCAGGAGCCAAACTCCGCCAGACGCAGCGGCAGCTCGCGGTAGCTCTTGAGCCCCTGATTGAATATCTGCACATGGCACGGGCAGTTCATCGGCTTGATTGCGTAATCGCGGCTTTCCGACTGAGTGGTGAACATGTTGTCGGCGTAGTTGCCCCAGTGCCCGGATTTCTCCCACAACACGCGGTCAACCACCTGCGGCGTGCGCACTTCCTGGTAACCGTTGTCGCGCTGCACGCCACGCATGTACTGCTCAAGCACCTGATAGATGGTCCAGCCATTGGGGTGCCAGAAGACCATGCCCGGCGCTTCTTCCTGGGTATGAAATAGATCGAGGCGCTTGCCGATCTTGCGATGATCGCGTTTCTCGGCTTCTTCAATACGCTGGATATAAGCCGCCAACTGCTTCTTGTCAGCCCAGGCCGTGCCATATACCCGCTGCAACTGCTCGTTCTTGGCATCGCCGCGCCAGTAGGCGCCGGACAACTTGGTCAGCTTGAACGCCTTGAGGAAGCGCGTATTCGGCACGTGCGGGCCGCGGCACATGTCGACGTATTCTTCGTGGTAGTACAGACCCATGGCCTGCTCATCCGGCATGTCTTCAACCAGACGCAGCTTGTACTCCTCGCCACGCGCGGTGAACACATCAATAACCTCGGCGCGCGGGGTTACTTTCTTGATGACGTCATAGTCCTTCTCGATCAGCTGCTGCATGCGCTGCTCGATTGCCGCGACGTCCTCCAGCGTGAAAGGACGCTCAGAGGCGATGTCGTAGTAGAAACCTTCTTCAATGACCGGACCGATCACCATCTTGGCAGTGGGAAACAGCTGCTTGACCGCATGACCAATCAAATGCGCACAGGAGTGGCGAATGATTTCGAGCCCTTCCTGATCTTTTGGCGTAATGATTTGCAGGGTTGCGTCGGCTTCAATCAGGTCACAGGCATCAACTAACTTGCCATCGACCTTGCCAGCTACCGTGGCCTTGGCCAGGCCAGCACCAATAGATTGCGCCACCTCGAGTACGGATACCGGGTGATCGAACGAACGCTGACTGCCGTCGGGAAGAGTAATGATGGGCATGGCGCCTCCTCTCCTAGTGGTGACCTCTACCAAAGGCCACATGGGTTGGGATGAGCCAGTAAGCGATTCGGCGGTATACCCGCCATACAGTGGCAGGAGCTTTTCAGCCAACCAAAACAGAACCGGGGTCACTGGAGGTTTTAAACAGCGATTAACCGCAGGGATGCTTGCAGAAAGCCAGGCTTGCTGGCAAGAACCCAATAAAAAAGGGCCGCCTAAGCGACCCTTTTTCTACCAAATCTGGTAGGCACGATTGGACTCGAACCAACGACCCCCACCATGTCAAGGTGGTGCTCTAACCAACTGAGCTACGTGCCTACGATGGGTGCGCATTCTACGGCCGCGCGAAAAACTGTCAATATGTTTTTTCCGCTAACTGCCTGAATAACTGAATTTTTTAGTGTTCTTTAGCGCGTTTAATATTTCGCACAGGCCACTAGCCGAGCATTTTCAACTCGGGTAGCATCCGCCCATTCGTAAAAAATAAAGAACAGAGGTTGCAAAATGGCGCACACGGCTTATCCACAATCCTATTACGCTGCTTCGGCCAACCTGACGCCGGCGCGCCCCGAGTTGGCAGGCGATGTCGAGTCCGACGTATGTATCGTTGGCGCAGGGTATACCGGCCTCTCCACAGCTATCGCCCTCCTGGAAAGCGGCTTCAGCGTCAGCATTGTCGAGGCGGCTAAGGTTGGATTTGGTGCGTCGGGTCGTAATGGCGGACAGATCGTCAACAGTTATAGTCGCGATATCGATGTGATCGAGCGCACCGTAGGTGCCAAGCAGGCGCACCTGTTGGGGCATATGGCGTTCGAGGGTGGACGTATCATCCGGGAGCGCATTGCCAAATATAATATTCAGTGCGATCTGAAAGATGGCGGCGTTTTCGCCGCCATCACGCCCAAGCAGATGGGGCATTTGGAAGCGCAAAAGAAGCTGTGGGAACGCTACGGCCATCGCCAGCTGGAGCTGATGGACACCACGCGGATTCGAGAAGTCGTGGCTAGCGACAGCTATATAGGCGGCATGCTGGACATGGGCGGCGGCCATATTCATCCGCTTAACCTTGCGCTTGGCGAGGCAGCAGCGGTCGAATCGTTGGGCGGGGTGATCTACGAGCAGTCCCCTGCGGTGCGCATCGAGCGTGGTACCAGTCCAGTTGTCCACACCCCGAAAGGCCGGGTGAAGGCCAAATTCGTGGTCGTTGCCGGCAATGCCTACCTTGGTAACCTGATCCCTGAGCTGTCGGCCAAGTCGATGCCCTGCGGCACCCAGGTGATAACCACCGAGCCGCTGTCCGACGAGCTTGCTAAGTCACTGTTGCCGCAGGACTACTGCGTCGAGGACTGCAACTACCTACTTGATTACTATCGCCTCAGTGGCGACAAGCGCCTGATCTTCGGTGGCGGCGTGGTTTACGGCGCACGTGACCCAGCCAATATCGAAGCGATTATCCGGCCGAACATGCTCAAGACGTTCCCGCAACTCAAGGACGTGAAGATTGATTACGCCTGGACCGGCAACTTCCTGCTGACCCTGTCGCGCCTGCCGCAAGTTGGCCGCCTGGGCGATAACATCTACTACTCGCAAGGTTGCAGCGGCCACGGCGTGACTTATACCCACCTGGCAGGCAAGGTGCTGGCGGAAGCTCTGCGTGGCCAGGCCGAACGTTTCGACGCGTTCGCCGGCCTGCCGCACTATCCCTTCCCTGGTGGTCAGCTGTTCCGCGTTCCGTTCACGGCGATGGGCGCCTGGTACTACTCACTGCGCGACAAGCTGGGCTTTTAACAGTAGCCAGATACGGCACCTAGACAGGTGCCGTATTGCCTGCCCATTTACAACTCAGCACTCGACCAGGTTTGCCTTGCCGTGCGCAACGCACGCTGCGCCGCCTCGGTGCGACCTTGAACCTGTAGCGCCTTAGCGGCCGCCAACCACCTGTCTTTTTCCGGATGAGCTGGCAACTGATCGGTTGATAGCAGCAACACCGACCAACGGCCCGCGTCCTCCCAGGCGCTATCAAAACTGGCAAAGCCCACTTCTCGGCGCCGCACGTTTCCTGAACGCAGCACCAGCGTTCGCTCTCGCTGGTCGTAGCCCACCAGTACGGCGAACTGCTCGCTCGAACCAAATGCCCCGCCCAACAAGACCAGCACCGGATTGCCAGCCGCAACCTGTTGCATAAGCGCATCCAGAGTCGCGTCCAGCGGATAGACCAACGTATCGTGAGATCGCGCAGCGCTTTCCACTCCCAGCCGAGCATCCTCTGTATCAGCCTGCCGGATACGTGACTCCAGTAGGCCGGGACTGCTGACGACGCGGCGCTGATTGAGCATCATCGCCAGCGCCGACGGAGCGCCGCGCTCGCCACTTGCCTGGAAAAACGGCACATCGCTTAGCTCCACCCGCTCAGCCAGCTTTCTGGTTTCAGGCAGCAACTGCGGGCTGCTCGCGCAGGCGCCGAGCATGCAGAGCAGCACGACAGACAACGGCCAAACAACAAACACGCGAAATGAACTGACCATCGATAATCTGCCATCCGAAATTTAGCCGCCAGCATATCGGGGTAACCGGTGTTAACCCAGTCGAACCTATAAAGACTGCCTAGCCAAAGCCGAACAAGCTGTCGCTTGAAATGAAACGGTCGCGGGCATTGCACCCTGAACGCTACTACTAAGGTTCACTCCGCTGCCGTCGGTCGGAAACACGTCATCCCTCTGTGATACCCCTCACCGAATGACAGCAGCGCGGGCAACCCAGCGACATATTCGACGGTCTGTTACCTGCGCATGGACTCCAGCCCTGCCTTCGCGCCCCCGGCGGCGCCTCGCTTTCTCCGCCTGAACCGATATGTCGACCTCGTTTCTGAGTCCGGCATCGACAACCTCCGTAACGATCGTGCAACACCGTACGAGCGATCAGCACAGCGCGACTGAAGGAACACTGATGAACACGCTTTTTCATCTTGCCTGTCCCGCTTTCCTAATAGGCGCCAGGCTTCCAGCGCATGCCGCGGGCTTGCGAATGTGCGTTTTCTCCGATGAGAACGCTGGCACATGCAGCCAAGTTAGTTGCTCACTGCGCGGTGGCAACGGCATCGTCAATTGCGACCTGGGCGCTTCGCGCACCCACCCCTGACCGCTTAGAGGAACTCACCATGTCAGCCAGATATCCTTGGACGCTGTTACTCGCAGCCGCCCTGGCCGCACCACTGACCGCCAACGCCCTGGACCTGCGGGTTACCACCCTTGCCGACGAAGACGATGGCAATTGCAGCACGGAGCACTGCTCGCTGCGTGAGGCAGTGTCTGCCGGCAACGCCGCCGGGCAAGCAAAGCTCTATCTGAAGGCCGGCGACTATCGACTTAGCCGTCAAAATGCGCTTGGTCCCGACGGTCGGATTATCGACGAGGACGCCAACCTGACGGGCGATCTGGATATCCGTGGTGAACTGACCATTGTCGGCAAGGGCCGCTTTCGCACCATCCTCTTCGGGGAAGCCCTTGACCGCGTGCTGGATGTACAGCCCGAGGGCCACCTGCAATTACGCGCACTGACCATTACCGGCGGTAGCACGCCGTTCCGCGGCGCTGGCATGAAAAATCAGGGCAGCACGAAACTGGTGGATGTGCTGATATCGGGCAACTTCACCGCCACCTCCGCCGTCGACGGCCAGGGTGGTGGTATCTACAATACCGGGAGCATGCTCATCCTGCGCTCTACGGTAGGTGCCAACCAAACTACCGGCAGCGAGTCCGGCACCGGTCGGGGTGGTGGTATCTACAACACTGGCGAGCTGTATATCCGCGAAAGCCAGATCACTACGAATCGGTGCAGTGACCCAAAGAACAGCGGCGAAGGCTGCGGGATTTTCAGCACCGGCCAGGCGGATATTGCGCGTAGCTACTTCTGGCGCAATGAAAGTTCTACCGGCAGCGGCGCTGCCATTCTAAACCATGGCCAGCTGCTTCTAAGCAACAGCACCCTGAGCGACAACAAGGGCACAGGCAGCAACAGTGCCGCCCTACAAAATGGCAGCGCGGGGGCAGACAACCGTGACGTCACGCTGAAACTCGTTCACACCACCATTGCCGGTAACAAGGCTCGCGGCCTCGCCAACGAAGCACGGGTGAACCTGCGCAACAGCGTGATAGCCGGCAACACGCTCGCCGGTCAACCAAGCAACTGCACCAACAGCGGCTCTGTTATCGGCTATCAGGCATACGGGCTGTTGATCGGCCTGGCCGCAGGCGACGGTTGCGCGGCTAGCCATTACATCCCTGACTCCAGCACCTTCATCAATCACCTGTATCCACTTTCCAGCGCGGGAGAAGGTACTGCCAGCACGCGCGTACACCGCCTGCGCCCAAGCAGCTTCGCCATTGATTCGGGTTGGGGCGCTTGCTCGAGCCACGACCAGCTTAGCGTGAGCCGTCCACGAGACGGCGATGGTGACGGTGTCGCGATTTGCGATCTCGGCGCCTACGAGTACTGATCCCTTGACGAGGAATGCCCATGTTCAGCTTTGACCGATACCACGTTTCACTGCTCATGCTCGTGTTGGCCGAACCTTTAACCGCTAACGCAGTGGATTTGTATGTCACCACCTTCGCGGACGACTACGATGAAGTCTGCAGTCTCGATCACTGCTCATTGCGCGAGGCAATCAATGCGGCCAACGGCTTGCCCGAGGCGCGGATCGCCTTGCAAGCCGGTGACTATATTTTGCAACGGCCACAGCTGCCGTCGCGCAACGAATGGCCAATACAGGAAAAAGACAACAAACATGGTGACCTCGATGTCACCGGGGACCTGCTGCTGATCGGCCAGGGTGCCGGCGTGACGCGGATCGATGCCAGGCAGATCGACCGGATAATGGAGCTTCATCCGGAAGGCCAGGCGCAATTACGCAATCTAACCGTTACCGGCGGAATGCAGATGCTCAACGGCGGCGGCATTCTCAATCACGGCGAATTGCGCCTTTATCAAGTCGAGGTACGTGGCAACCGTGTCAACGTCGAACTACCCTACCCGGCTGACTGGGCTGGTGCCGGCGGCGGTGTTGCCAACTTTGGCCAACTTAATGTGCAGCGTTCCACCTTTATCGGCAATCGGGTCTACACCGGCGAAAGCTGGCGTATGGGGACAGGCGGTGCGATTTATAACGAAGGCACGCTGCGGGTACGCGACAGCCTACTGAGCGGCAACATGGCCGCTGACTGGCACGAAGTAGGCCAAGGCGGCGGGATTTATAACGAAGGTACAGCCGACGTTGCGCGCACCAGTTTCCTGGGAAATTCGGTCTCGCGCAGCGGCATGGGGGCGGCGGTACATAACGTCGGTCAGTTCAAACTGGCCAACAGCACGCTGGGTAATAACCGCTCGACCGAGCGGGCCGCGTTTGAAAACGGTCACGCCTGGAGCAACAGCCTTAGCGGAAAATCACGGGCCGAGCTAATCCACGTCACGATCGCTGGAAATGATGGCTGGGGCCTCAGCAACCGCGGCGACGTTCTCATTCGCAACAGCGTCATCGCCGGCAATCGCTCCAGCGAATTCGGAGATGTGCGTAACTGCATCAATCAGCCCGGCATGATCGGCTTCTTAGCGCGCGGCTTGCTGATGGGCACAGATACCCGAAACTGCATCGCCGAAACCTACATCGCTGACCAAACCACCTTCACCCACCACCTGTTCGACCTGCAGGAAAATAACGGTAGCCAGCTATACCCGCTGCGCCGCACCAGCGCAGCGATAGACTTGGGCATAGGCAGTTGCTCCAGCCACGACCAGCGGGGCCTTGACCGCCCGCGTGACGGCAACGGCGACGGCGTCGCCAATTGCGATCTAGGAGCGTTCGAGCGCGCGCATCCCTAACGCCATCTTGCAGGTTGAGATGCATATGCGGGAGAGCTTGCCTGAAGCGGCCCGCCCCCATCTTCTGCTGGGATCGCCGCATTGAGTTGAGGCAAAACCGTCGGTTGTCGCGCCAAGCAATGCCTCCTGCGCATGCTTAGCGAAGCATGACTACTGCTGAATGCGGTCTCATGCCGTATATGCGGGCGCGGGCACTTGCAATCGAGCGGAAGGTTTCTTGGTAAACTCCACCGCCTTGGCTCCACCGAAAAATCTGCAGCCTGAATTGAATACGCTCAGTTCATGCGCCAGTCGTCCTTGTCCATCCTCGTTCATCAACAATCGACCTGAGCCAATGCCGCTTAAACCCCCATCAAGCCCAGCAAGCACGCCATTGTCCCGCCGCTTCTCCGTGGCGCCGATGATGGATTGGACCGACCGTCACTGCCGGTTCTTTCTCCGTCAGCTCTCGCGAAACGCCTTGCTCTACACCGAAATGGTTACCACGGGCGCGCTCTTGCACGGCGATACGGCGCGCTTTCTGCGCCATAGCGAAACCGAGCACCCACTGGCGCTGCAGTTGGGCGGTAGTGTGCCGAGCGACCTGGCGGCATGCGCCAGGCTTGCCGAACAGGCCGGCTATGACGAAGTCAATCTGAACGTCGGCTGCCCCAGCGACCGGGTGCAGAACAACCTGATCGGTGCGTGCCTGATGGCCCATCCGGGATTGGTGGCCGAGTGTGTCAAGGCCATGCGCGATGCGGTGAGCATTCCAGTGACGGTCAAGCATCGGATAGGTATTGACGGTCGCGACGGCTACGCAGAGCTCTGCGATTTCGTTGGTCAGGTGCGCGACGCCGGCTGCCAGAGTTTTACCGTGCATGCACGTATTGCGATTCTCTCCGGCCTGTCACCCAAGGAAAACCGCGAGGTTCCGCCACTCCGCTACGAGGTCGCGGCGCAAATCAAACGGGACTTTCCCGACCTCGAAATCATTTTGAACGGCGGTATCAAGACGCTGGAAGACTGCGCCCAGCATCTACAGACCTTCGATGGCGTGATGCTCGGGCGCGAGGCCTACCACAACCCCTACCTGCTTGCGCGCGTCGATCAGCAGCTGTTTGGCTCGACAGCCCCGGTAGCAAGCCGGCTGGAGGTCATGCAGTCGATGCGTGGCTACATCGCGGAGCACCTGAGCGAAGGCGGCAGCATGCACCATATCACTCGGCATATGCTTGGCCTGGGACAAGGGTTCCATGGTGCCAGGCGTTTTCGCCAGCTGCTGTCCGTCGACATTCACAAGACAGCTGAGCCGCTCGCCCTCTTCGACCAGGCGGCTCAGCTTCTCGACGGACGCTAAGACACCCTGCCAGTTCATGCGGGAGCGCACAGGCACGCGGCCACCAGTTGAGCCCCATCTAAGGCTCGGGTAAGGTCGGCTCATCTGCAACGACAAGGCTACGTCATGACCTCTTCCAAGCTGGATCAACTCAAGCAATTCACCACCGTGGTCGCCGACACTGGCGACCTTGATGCCATCAGTCGACTGAAGCCGGTCGACGCCACCACCAACCCCTCCCTTCTGCTTAAAGCGGCCGCCATGCCGCGCTATGCCGAGCTGCTGAAAAATGCAGTGGCCGCCAGCAAGGGCGACATGGATATGGCATGCGATCACTTTGGCGTGGCGGTTGGCCAGGAAATACTCAAGATCATTCCGGGGCGAATCTCCACCGAAGTGGATGCCCGCTTGTCTTTTGATACCCAGGCGACCTTGAATCGCGCCGAGCGCCTGATCGGTCTGTATGACCAGGCGGGCATTGGCCGCGAACGCGTGCTGATCAAGATCGCCTCGACCTGGGAAGGCATTCGCGCGGCCGAACAGCTGGAGAAGGCTGGCGTTCAGACCAACCTCACTCTACTGTTTTCCTTCGCCCAGGCCCAAGCCTGCGCCGATGCGGGTGCGTTCTTGATCTCGCCGTTCGTGGGCCGGATTTACGATTGGTACAAGAAAGCTGAAGGCCGCGATTTTGTCGGTGCAGAGGATCCTGGCGTGCAGTCGGTTACGCGGATCTACAACTACTACAAAGCCAACGCGTATCAAACCGTGGTCATGGGCGCCAGCTTTCGCAATATCGGCCAGATCGAGCAGTTGGCTGGTTGCGACCGTCTGACCATCAGCCCTGAGCTGTTGCAGCAACTGGCTGAGGACTCGTCCCCGCTTGCGCGCAAACTCGACGCTGGCAATCAGGCTGAAGCACGGCAGAGCCTGAGCGAAAGTCAGTTCCGCTGGGCTATGAACGAAGATGCCATGGCCACAGAAAAGCTGGCGGAAGGCATTCGTCAGTTCGCCCGCGACCAGGAAAAGCTGGAAAAGCTGCTCGCCACCAATGCCTGAATGCAAAACGGGGCGCCAACCAACGTTGAGCGCCCCGCTTCATCGCTAGCCGTAATCAGTGGTGTTCGAGTGCGTTAACCAGGTCGTGAAATGCTTCGCGATTGGATTCGTTGAGACCCATCAGGATGCGGTGCGCTTCCAGCACCTTGGCCCGCACCACTTCTTCTGACTGATCCTGCGATGGAAGGTCTGCCAGGCAATCTGGGCACGGCAATGGCGTGTCCACGATGTTGAATACCTGATCGAAGCCCATGGACTGAAGCAGGCGGGTGATATCGGCGTGCGTAGTGACCACGGTTGGCAGCAGACCAATCTTCTGCCGCGACAGAATGGATAATTTGGCCAGCAGGCCGAGCGTCGTGCTGTCGATGCTGCGGGTTTCCGTCAGGTCGATGACGATGGCGGAAAAATTCAGCGCGGTGAAAATCTTTTCGATCGTGGAATCCAGCGCGGAGCAAAGGGTCAGGCGCACTTCACCGACAAACTTCAGGACAAAGGTACCGTCCTGCTCAGCGAATTGGATTCGACCAGGGTTTGTCCCGAGGTTCATGCAAGGTTCCTGCTTAGCACCAGCAAGGCAATATCATCTGGCATATCGGTTAGGTTCGCCAGCCCGAATACATGCCGCAGACCATCTAGCGTGCCGCCTGCAGAGCTGACCAGTGTCGGTAGTATGGTCTCTTTTTCCTGCAAGGTGTCACCTGGCAGCAAATCGAGGATGCCATCGGACAACAAGGTCAGGCTGAACGACTCTGGCAGCGTAACGACGTGATCGGCGTATTCCGCCTCATTGAATAACCCAACCGGCAAGCCGCGCCCCTGGAGATACTGCGCCTGACCCTCGCTGTACAGAACCGGCAATGGCAGGTGGCCACCGATGCTGTAGGTCAGCTGCCCGCTCTGCTCATCGATAACGCCACCAAGCATGGTGACGTGCTTGCCGAGCTTGCAGTTGATCAGGCCACGGTTGATGTGGCCAAGGACTTCGGACGGTTTGAATTCCGGCAAGTTGCCGTTGCGTCGCGATTCGTAAAGCAGGCGCGTGGTCATGAATTTGAGCAGCACGGTGACAAAGGCCGACGACGCACCGTGACCTGATACATCGGCCAGGTAGAAAGCGACGCGACGCTCATCGACACGGAAGTAGTCGACAAAATCACCTGACAGGTAGAGCGACGGAATGATCTGGTGGGCGAACATCAGCCCGTCGACCTTCCAGGGCGTAACCGGCAGCATGTTCATCTGCACCTGCCGACCGGCGTTCTGGTCTTCCTGCAACAGGTGGAGGCTGGCTTGCAGTTCGCGGTTGGCGACTTCCAGCTTGTCCCGATAACGCTGATTTTCCTGACGCAGGTGCGAGCGATCAAGCGCGCGGCGCACCGAGTGCTCCAGCACCGCAAGGTCTTGCAACGGTTTGATCAGGTAGTCGGCCGCGCCAAGGCGCAAAGCCTCGACCGCATCGCTCATGACGCCAGCACCGGAGACCACGACCACCGGCGTCTGGGTGTCCAAGGCGTTTATTCGGCGAATGAGTTCGAGGCCATCGACCTGGGGCATACGCAGGTCGCAGATCACCAGATCGGGACGTTCCTGCTGGAACACTTCCAGACCCTGAGCGCCATTGCTGGCTTGTAGAACGTTGAAGCCGCTGTCTTCCAAATAGGCCGCAAGGCTTGCGCGCACTACTTCGTCATCGTCAATTATCAGCAGCGTGGCACTGGTTTTGTGCATGGGGTATCCAGGCAAACTGCGCCGGGTATTGGTTGACGTTAGCGCTAGGCCAACCACCTGAGCGCGCGTACTCGGTTCGCGTTAAGGCGCAGACGGTACTCCCATCCGCGCATCGATTCAAGCGTGCGCCGGTCGTCGCCAGGCGACTTTACACCTCAAACAGCGCAAGGTTATAAGGGCTGCAGGAGACACCCTATAACAAGAGGATAGCGTTCATGAGCCAAAGCGATCGCGCATACAGTGAAAAACGCGACTATATCCGCATGCGACTGGAAGCACCGGTCACCCTGCATCATGCCGGCAAGGAAATACCGGCGCTTTGCCTCGACCTTTCAAGTACCGGCATGCAGTTGGAAGCAGACTGCGCATTGCAGATGGGCGACAAGGTAAGGGTTCATATCGCCTCCGAACACAACGAGCTCAGCGGCCTCAATGCGGAAGCCGAAGTGGTGCGCGTGATCACGCTCGACGACGGCCGCCAATCGCTTGGGCTGGCAATCAGTTCGATGAGCTGATAACCCTGCCCACAGAAAAGGCGGCCCTGGGGCCGCCTTTTTTGTGGCTGATTTGCTTAGAAATCGTCTTCAACCTGCCCGTCCTGCACGCGGAACTCACGGTTCTGCAGGTACGCATTGCGGATGAAAATGTATTTGTCGCCACTGACCATCCGCTCGGCTGAGAGCAGATTGGCGCGGGCATCAACAATGTTTACCCCGCGGACAACATTGCGAGTCGGCACATGCTCCATGTGCGGGTACGGCGTCAGGTAGCTGTCCGGGATTCTCGCCCCGGCATCACGCACGGTGCTCGGCCCCATCAACGGCAGTACCAGATAAGGCCCGCTGCCCAGCCCCCAGGCGCCCAACGTCTGACCGAAGTCCTCATCGTTTCGCGACAGCCCCATCTGCTTGGCGACGTCGAAGAAGCCCAGCACGCCAAAGGTGGTGTTGAAAATCAGCCGACCTGAATCGACGCCGGCATTGTGAAACTTGCCCTGAAGCAGGTTGTTGGCCAGATTGCCGACGTCGCCGATGTTGGCGAAAACGTTATGCACGCCGTCTTCCAGAAACTGAGGGGTGACCGCCTGATAACCTTGCGCCAGAGGCTTCAGGCCATAGGTGTCGACGGTGTCATTGAAAGAAAAAATCGCACGATTGAAGCCTTCCCATGGGTCTTCCTCGGCAGCCTGCGCCGCCAGTGGCAATAGCGCCACATTGGCGCAGATAACCAATCGGCCCAGACGACTTAACCAGCTTGCTCCGATCACACGCATTGCGCTCTCCTTGAAATAATGTGGCAGCTCGAAGCAGCCCGACGGCTGCGCAGTATAAAGTCTGCGCCACTTAAAAAGGCAGCATAGCGGAGGAAGATGATGCAGGAAAAACGGTTACTCCATATTGCCCATGTTGCCGTGCGATGGGGCGACATGGACAGCTACGGGCATGTCAATAATGGCGTCTACATGCAGTACCTCGAAGAGGCGCGGGTTGGCTGGTTTGCCCGTATGGGCATCGAGATGAACAACGTGCCGCTCGGTCCGATCATTCTGCAGACCCTGCATACCTATCTGAAACCCGTGGTGTACCCGGCAACCGTGCAAATCGAGTTGTTCGCCGGCGCGCTGGGACACAGCAGCCTGGTCATTGAACACCGGCTTTCTACCCTTGAAGACCCCGAAGTCGCCTGTGGCGAGGGCTACTGCAAGCTAGTGTGGGTGGAGCACGCCCTGGGTCGCTCCGTTCCGTTGCCTTCTACACTGCGCAGCGCGTTGGCGCCTAATTAATGATCAGGCGTTGACTGGACGGAGCGCCAGACGCCGTGACACTGCATGCATCAGGCGACTGGCGAACTTATCACGGGACAAAACGCACCGGGGCCGAACAAGCAAAGCAGCGCTGCATGGATTACCCTGAGACTACGCGCGGACCTTTCGCCTCTGGCCAGGGTCCATGCAAATGCCTATCGAAAAAGGGAGTGTCGTATGCCTGCAAATCGTCTGCAGCAGCAATTGGATGAACTGCGCAATCAGTTGGCAGAGGATCAGCCCCTCAACGAAGAAGAGCGAGCCTCGCTGTTTGTGCTGACTCAGGAAATCGAATTGCAGCTGGCCCAACAAGCTGCATCAGCGCCAGATGCCACGCTGGTAGACGGTGTCAATCTGGCCGTCGAACGTTTCGAGGTCAGTCACCCGACCTTGGCAGGGACTTTGCGCAACATTGTCCAGAGTCTTGCCAATATGGGTATCTGATTCACCCGCATCGAAAAACCCCAGCAATTGCTGGGGTTTTTTATGTCACAGCCAACTGCGCGGGCGGCTACTGGCGCACCAGCCGGCGATTGTCCGGCAGGATCGCAGCCGTGCTGCGATAGGGATTGATGTCCAGCCCGCCGCGACGCACATAGCGCGCATACACAGTCAGGTATTCCGGTTTGAGCAACTCAAGCAGGTCAAGGAATATCCGCTCGACGCACTGCTCGTGAAAATCCGCATGCTGGCGAAAGCTCACCAGGTAAGCCAGCAAACTGGCGTGGTCCAGGGCTGCACCGCGGTACTGCACCACGACACTGCCCCAGTCCGGCTGGCCGGTAACCGGACAATTAGACTTCAACAGGTTGCTGTGCACGCTTTCCTCGATCCGCTGATCCGCATCGCAACGCAGTAACTCGGGCTGCGGTGTCGCGTAGTTGCTGATGGCCACGTCCAGCTCGTCGATACATACCCCTGGCGACGCAGCCACCCCCTCTGCCGCAACTTCAGTCAGGCTGCGCACCCTTACAGCCACAGGCTTGCCGGCCGCGGCGGAAAGATCACGCTCCAGCACGGCGACCAGCTCGGCCACCTCGGCGAATGCTGTCTGGTTGAGCGAGTTGAGGTACAGCTTGAAGGATTTCGATTCGATGATATTGGGCGAGTCCGCCGGGATGGCGAACTCGCCCATGGCTACTACCGGCTTGCCGGAGGGCAGCAGCCAGGACAATTCGAAGCAGTTCCAGAAATCTACGCCCTGGTAGGGCAACGTTTCGGCGCTAATTCCCAGCTCGGCCCATTTGGCCGCGCGCGGAATGGGGAACAACAGCGAAGGCGTGTAAGTGGCGATGTATTCACTGGATTTGCCCAGCGGGGAGTCTTCGGCAGCGGGATGCATGGAAATAACCTGATCGAGTCGAATAGAGGATGGCCGTTAAGCGAGCTCAGCCACCACTGCGGCAAGCGCCTGCGCCGGGTCGTTGGCCTGGCTGATCGGCCGACCGATCACCAGGTAATCGGCGCCCACATCCATCGCCTGACGCGGGGTCAGGATGCGCCGCTGGTCATCCTGTGCACTGCCGGCTGGACGAATCCCCGGGGTCACCAGTTGCAGCGTCGGGTATCCGACTTTTAGTGCCTGGGCTTCCTGGGCAGAACAGACCAGGCCATCCATGCCTGCCTGCTGGGCCAAACCGGCCAAACGCAGAACCTGTTCCTGCGGCTGGATATCCAGGCCAATTCCGGCCAGGTCGTCGCGCTCCATGCTGGTCAGTACGGTCACGCCAATCAGCAGCGGTTTCACCCCGGTCAGCTTGTCCAGGGTTTCCCGGCAGGCCGCCATCATGCGCAGGCCGCCCGAGCAATGCACGTTGACCATCCATACGCCCATCTCGGCGGCGGCCTTGACCGCCATCGCGGTGGTATTGGGGATATCGTGAAATTTTAGATCGAGAAACACCTCGAAGCCTTTACCGGCCAACGCCTCGACGATGTCCGGGCCGCAGCGAGTGAACAGCTCCTTGCCCACCTTCACCCGGCACAGCTTAGGGTCAAGCTGCTGCGCCAGTGCCAGAGCGCC
The DNA here is from genome assembly GCF_054483635.1 of Pseudomonas cistanchae. NCBI lineage: Bacteria > Pseudomonadati > Pseudomonadota > Gammaproteobacteria > Pseudomonadales > Pseudomonadaceae > Pseudomonas > Pseudomonas cistanchae. Next base: position 30,757 of record NZ_JBTLWN010000003.1, read on the forward strand.
AGCGCGGTTCGGAAAATCCAGGGCAACGATGAGTGGAGTCTGGCAGGCGGACATGGGCTGGGCTCTCGGCTAAACAAATTCGGCGCGCATTGTAGCGGAAGCCGTACACAATTGCCGGCTCGGCCGCCTAGCGCAGATACGCCTGCAAACGCGCCGCGCTGTCGCTGGCACAGTTGAACTGGACGTGCAGCAGCCCTAGCCAACCAGCCAGTTGCCGCAGATTCAACGCCAAGGCGGCGATGCCTGCTTCATCCAGCCCTGCAGCTTCCGTGTGCACGGCGTGTACGGCCAGACGCTGATGGGCGCGCTCGGCGCGCAGGTCTAGGCGCGCCGCCAGGCGCTCGTTGTGCAGGAACGGCAAAACATAGTAGCCATACACCCGCTTGTGCTGCGGCGTGTAGATTTCCAGGCGGTAATGGAAGTCGAACAACCGCTCGGTTCGCGCGCGTTCCCAAATCAACGAATCGAATGGCGACAGCAATGCGCTCGCGTCCACCTTGCGCGGCGTCTTAGGCTCGCCTGCGCAGTACGCTGGTTGCGCCCACCCTTGCACCATTACCGGCTGCAGCTCGCCGGCTTCCACCAGCTCGGCCAGGCGCGCCTTGCTCTCGCTGGCGTCCAGCCGGTAGTAATCGCGCAGGTCTTTTTCCGTCGCAACACCCAGTGCCTGCGCCGCGCGCAACAGTAACCGCCGCTGCGCATCGGCATCCTCAGGCACCGCGCTATTCAGGATGGCGCTTGGTAATACCCGCTCTGGCAGGTCGTAGAGGCGCTCGAAACCGCGGCGCCCCGCCACCGTCACCTCGCCCGCGGCGAACAGCCATTCCAGCGCGTGTTTCTCCGCACTCCATCCCCACCAGGCGCTGCTGCCCCCGGTTTTCTGGCCGAGGCTGCCTGCACCCAACGCACCCTGCTCGCGGACGGCCTGCAAGACACGCTGAATCAAGGCGTGCTGCTCGCGACCGAAGCGTGCCAGATGCCGGTAAATGCCCACGCCATCATGGGCCCGCTGCATGCGCCAACGCATCAGCGGATAAAGCGAAAGGGGCAGTAGCGAGGCCTCATGACCCCAATATTCGAACAACGCCCTGCGCCGCCCCTGACTCCAGGCCGCCTGTTCGAGCAGGGTGCGGTCGTAGGCTCCAAGGCGCGAAAACAGGGGAAGGTAGTGCGAACGCACCACGGCATTGACCGAGTCGATCTGCACTACGCCAAGCCGGTCTATTTGCGCAAGCAACTGGCGATGCGTGATCTCGCCGCGATCGGCACGGCCAAAGCCTTGCGCACGCAGCGCCAGGCGGCGTGCCTGGAGAAGGGATAAGGTCGTAGTCATGGTCACTATGCTAGCTGCACCCTACCGCCATGCCAGCCCGATTAGGCTTCAACTATCGGCTGTCATCGCAGCCAATGGGTGCGCATCAGCGGCTGGAAAGGTCTGGCGGAAGTTGAAGGCTCTGGCAGTAGGCCCCGCTGCACGCAGCAGTTCCAGGCGCTCAGCGGCTTCACCAACGCTGGGCAAGTGGCCTTGCGGCACCCACCAGAGCACCATGTGCGCCGCGCCCATTCGGTCGAACCATTCATTGCGGCGCTTGAGCATTTCGGCGTGGGCCGATCGGTAGACGTAGGCACGTAGCGCATCAAAGTCGCGCCACACCGACAGGTTGACCAGCATCTCGTCGCCAAACGGTCGTATTGCCGTCGCGTCCCCCGCCTCGTCCTGCAAGCGCCAGACAAACCCTGGGGCGGCATCGGCCAGTTCATTGATGCGCTGCAGATTGGCCACGAAGTCCGCCATACCCGGCGCTTCCAGCGGTTGTTTCATACTGGCGATATTCAGCTGCGCCAGGTGATAGTCCGACATGCCGCTGCTCCTTTCTGATAGCGGTTCAAGTAGTGCGCTAGCTGTCTAGCGCGATGCATAACGCCAGGCAAGCAGCTGGCGGCGAAACCAGGCGTGGTTGCTGACCAGCACGATGCCGAGCAATACCAGCAGCGCGCCGGCGACAAAATTGAGGCTCAGCGGCTCATCGAGTATCAGCACGCCGAAAGTCACGCCGAACAGCGGCGTCATGAATGAAAACACCGCCATGTTCGACGCCAGGTACCGGCGCAACAGCCAGAACCAGGCAAGGTAGCTGAGAAAGGACACCACAACGCCTTGCAGCAGCACGCTGGCGATACTTGTCGGCGTCCAGCGGATCGGCCCGAGCTGACCAATAGCCGCGGCGTACCCCAGCAACAGCAAGGATGCCACGGCGAGCTGGTAGAACAACGTCAGCGTCGGCGGCGCTTCGGACAACCGGGAAGCGCGCACCACCACAGTGGTCGCTCCCCATGCTATGCCGGCGAGAAGACCGAAGGCGTCGCCCAGCAGCATCTGCCGGTCCATGGTTGCCCAATCCACACCTGCGCCGAAGGCGATGGCAATGCCGGCAAAACATATGGCGATACCCAGCCATTGCAGCGGGCTCAACCGTTCAGTCCGCAACAGCAAGTGCAGGCCGAGTGCCGAGAATATCGGCGCGGTGTAGAGAAATACCGCCATGTGCGAAGCCGAGGTGGACTGCAGGCCACGGGCAATGAAAAAGAACTCCAGCGCGAACAGCACGCCTGCCAACACGCCGCCACGCCAGGTAGGTCCCAACCAGCCCTGCCAGTCGCGCTGCCAGAGCATCAAGGCGCCCACCAGCAGCGCGGCAATGCCTGAGCGCAGCGCCACTTGCAGCAACGGGGAGAATCTGGGGCAGCCAGCTTGATCGCCACCTGCTGGACACCCCAGATGGCGCACAGCAGCACCATCACCTGCAACAGATATACATCGGCGCCTTTGCGCATGACACTCATGCGACCACCGTTCGCTTAGCGACCATACTCTTTGCCGCCTCCTGTTTATCGTGCCAGCGGATCATCCCAGAATGGCCGCTCGCTTTCCTGCACTACATCGGCCCTACTCAGGCCGAGATCCTTCAGCGCTCCGTCACCGAGCATCGCCAGCTGCTGACGCTGCTCGTGCAACTGCCACCAACGCTTCAGTTGACGAGCCACCGCGCGCAACGCCGAGAGCGGCCGTACACCTTGGATACCCGGAGCACTGACCAGCACATAACCTTTTTGACCTTTCATCTCGCTGCCCTCCTTTAGGGATGGCAACAGTCTCTCGCCGGGCTTATGATCAATCCAACGAATGTTTCTTATGTCTTGCATCTCAGAGATTGATGAATGGCCAACTACCCGAATATCGACAGTGAGTTGCTGCGGACCTTTGTCGCAATTGCCGATTACGGTGGCTTCACCCGCGCCTCGGAGATGATCAACCGCACCCAGTCGGCGGTAAGCATGCAGATGAAGCGGCTTGAAGACGACGTTATGCAGCGTCCGCTGTTTCAGCGTGACGGCCGCCAGGTCAGCCTGACGCCCGAGGGTCAGATTCTGCTCGGTTACGCACGGCGCATCCTCAAATTGCATAGCGAGGTGCTGAACACCATGCGCGAGCCCCATATGGTTGGCTCGGTACGCATCGGCACTCCGGATGACTATGTCATGCGTTTTATGCAGGGCGTGCTCACGCGCTTCGCTCAGTCCTACCCCCTGGTGCAGGTGGAATTGCATTGCGAACCCTCGTTCGCCTTGCTGCAACGCCAGGACCTGGACCTGACTATCGTCACGCGCGAACCGGGCACTGAAATCGGCCAGTTGTTGCGCAAGGAGCAGCTGGTCTGGGCGCAGGCCCGTGACTCCAGTGTGCATACCCGGGAAACCCTGCCCCTGGCGATGTTCAATACCCACTGCTTTTGCCGCTCGTGGGCCTGCAACGCACTTGATGCGATGGACCGCGATTACCGAATCGCCTACACCAGCCCAAGCCTCTCGGCGATCATGGCGGCGGTCAGTGCGGGCCTGGCAGTCACCGCGCAATTGCGCAGCCTGATCACATCAGACATGAGCATCATCGGTGAAGCGGAAGGCTTGCCGACGATGCCGATGGCCAGCATCGTGCTCCTGCGCAACCCCAACAGTCAGTCCCAGGTGACCGAAACCCTCGCCGAGCATATCGTCGACGGCTTCAGACTCTAAGCCCAAGCAGTAGCGCGCACAACAATAGGAAGCCGGCAAACAGGGCGCGCAAGGTTCGCTCCGGCAAAGCATGGGCGAACCTGACGCCCAGGCTGATGCTCAGCAACCCGCCGATCGCCAGCGGTAACGCGAGCAGCCAGTCGACATGGCCGTGCACGCCATAGGTCACCAGGGTGACGGCTGTGCTGGGCGCCGCCAGCGCCAGCGACAAGCCCTGCGCAACCACCTGGGTTGCGCCGAATACGCTGGTCAGCACGGGGGTCGCCAGTACTGCCCCGCCAACGCCGAACAAACCGCCCAAAAGACCTGCACCGCTACCGAGAAGCGCCAGCCACGGCCACGGATGGCGCAGGTCGGTGCCTCCCGCTGCCGGGCGAAAGTACAGACGCGTCAGGTTGTACAACGCCAGCGCCACCAGGAATGCCACGAAGCCGATGCGCATGCGCTCGGCATCCAGGGTGACGGCCCAACCGGCCCCAAGGATGGCAAACAGAAAGCTGCTGGTCGCCAGCGTCAGTGCATAACGCAGGTCGATGCGGTTGCGCTGGTGGTAGCGCCATAGCGCCAACAGCACGTTCGGCACCACCATCACCAATGCGGTGCCTTGGGCCAATTGCTGATCAAGGCCGAACAAGACGCCCAGCGCCGGAATCGCGATCAGGCCGCCGCCTATGCCAAACAACCCGCCGAGGGTGCCGAGGATCACACCCAGGATCAGGTTGAGGGCAAAATCGATCAGGCTCATGGGCGGCTCCGCTGTCAGTAGCGGCATCCTAATCAGCTGTTAGTGACACGGAAACGCACAGCGACGCACAATCGCTATGCATATTTCGCACAGGCAACACACCATGAACCCCGATGCCCTGACTGACCAACTTAAGCTGTTTCTCGACGTGCTCGAGACTGGCAGCTTCTCTGCCGCAGCCCGCCGCCATCCGCTCACGCCTTCGGCCGTGGCCCGCAGAATAGATGCGCTGGAACGCTCCCTTGGCAGCAGCCTGTTCAGCCGCAGCACCCATGCGGTGCGTATTACCCCGGCGGGTCTGGCATTCGCCGAGCGGGCCAGACGAATAGTCGCGGAGCTCCACCTGGCCCGCGCAGAAGCAGTGTCCTTGAGCAGCGCGCCTGAAGGGCTGATTCGCATCGATGCGCCTGCCCCATTCGGCCGCCGTCATCTGGCACCGGTGATCGCGGAATTCCTCACCGCCTACCCAGGGCTGGATGTCCAGCTGCGCCTGATCGACAGTTTTGTCGACCTGCACGGCGCACATCTGGGTGAAGTCGATCTGGTCTTGCGCATCGGTCCGCTGGCGGACACGCGCCTGGTCGCGACCGCGCTCTCGCCAATGGTGCGGATACTCTGCGCCAGCCCGGATTATCTGACGCGGCGCGGCGTGCCCCGTTCGGTAAACGAGCTGAGTGAACACGACGGTCTGGATTGGGACAGCCTGGCGCCGCCCTATGCCTGGCGCTTTGAACAGGACGGCAAATTGCAGTTGTGCCGCCCCAAGCGTCTGCGCATGACCGCCAATAATGCCGAAGCGCTACTATTCAGTGCCTTGGCCGGCCTGGGTATCGCCCACCTGCCGACCTGGCTGATTAGCGAGTACCTGCTACGCGGCGAACTGCTGCCGCTGTTCTGCGAGAACGGTCTGCCGGCCCCCGAGCCCAGTGGCATCTACGCATTGCGCCTGGATCGGGAAACCGATTCGCGCAGCCGCCTGCTGCTGGAATTTCTCAAGACGCGCTTCGGTCCCGTGGCACCCTGGGATCTGGCCCTGCAGGCCGGTATGCAGCGGAGCTGATTTACGCCGGGCACAAAAAAGCCCGGCGCTTGGCCGGGCTTTCTATTCACGCTGAGCGCCAGTGTTAGACCGGGGCTTTAGCGCGCGATTTGTACTCGCCGGTACGGGTGTCGATTTCGATCCAGTCGTCGATGTTGCAGAAATCCGCAACCTTGACTTCAGTGCCGTTGCTCAGCTTGGCAGTCTTCATCACCTTGCCGGACGTGTCGCCACGAGCCGAGCCTTCGGTGTAAGTGATCTGGCGAACGATGGTGGTCGGCAGGTCGACCGAAACCACTTTGCCTTCGAAGAAGACGGCTTCGCAGATGTCGGTCATGCCGTCGACAATGTACGGCAGAACGCTTTCCAGGTCGTCCTTGTTCAACTCGTACTGGTTGAACTCTTCGTCCATGAAAACGAAGTTCGGCTCGCTGTAGTAGGAGTAGGTCACCGCTACGCGATCGAGGATCACCGGTTCCATTTTGTCGTCGGCTTTGTAAACAGTCTCGGTCGAGGAACCGGTCAACAGGTTGCGCAGCTTCATCTTGACGATGGCGCTGTTACGACCGGACTTGGTGAATTCGGCCTTCTGGATAAGCCAAGGTTGGCCGTCGATCAGAGCCACACTGTTGGGCTTCATTTCTTGTGCGGTTTTCATACTGGGATCCGGATTTGGATGGAGTTACAGAAATCTAGGCCGCGTATCATAGCCAATTTAGGTAAAACTGTGCCAGCGCCGCGGCAAGATCGCGCTGTGACGCCTGCTGCAGACACCAGCGTTCGGCGTGCAATGCGAGCGCTGGCCAGTGATCCTGCACCTTTCCCCAGCTGTCACCTGCCTCCTGCCCAGCGTTCCATGCATGCCAGAACCGGCCCAACGCATCGCTTGCCTCTGCCGGCATGTCCTGTTGATAAAGCTGCAGAAACGCGTCGAGTTTTTCCATGTGGGCGTTATCGGCCTGCTGGTAGATGTGCCAGACAAACGGCCGCCCCGCCCATTGCGCCCGTACGAACGAGTCCTCGCCACGCACCGCATTGAAGTCGCAACTCCAGAGCAGCCGGTCATACTCATCCTGGCTTACAAAAGGCAGCACCTGGATATGCAGGTTGCCGCGCCGGTGACGGTCGCGGACCTGCAGCTTGTCGGTTCCAAGCCACATCTGCAGGTCTGCCAGCACGCGCCCTTCCGGCACCAGTAACTGAATCACCCGACTATCACGCGTCAGTGCATCCAGCCAGCTCGCCAGCGCCTTGTTCTCGTAAGCGAATAAGGAAATCAGCCGCGCGCCCTCTAGCAGTTCAACGCCGAGGCTGTGCAGGAAGGCGTAACGTGCCAGCCGATCCGCTTGAAATGCCAGGCGCTGCGCAAGCAGGTCGCGCTCACGGAGCAAGCCGCCGCTGCCCGTGCTGAAACCGGGAAAGAAAAAGAATTTCTGCACGCCGTTTGACTGCAACGACGGTAGGCCATGACAACCCGCGACCCAGTCTTCAGCGCTGAGGTATTCAAGGTTGAGCCATAGCACCTTTTGCTTGCGCGCTGCCATGGCGGTGACATACAGCTCGGGCAGCTCGCACGCGAACGCCTCGATCACCACATCGGCAGGTTCAACCGGCTGCCAAGACTTCGGCCACTGACATACCCGAACGCCCTGCTGGATCTGCTGAGCGGCCTGCATATCCGCCTGGGGACACAAGCGAACAAATGCGGACAAATCGTCCACCCACAAACGAACCGCAACTTCATGTTCCGCCACCAGCTGCCGCGCCAGTCGCCAGGTCACACCGATGTCGCCGTAGTTATCGACAACGCTGCAGAAAATGTCCCAGGTCGAACGCATGCATATCTCCGATCTGATCGCGCGAGGGTCGCACAGACGCGCACGGCCCGTTCGAGCCTAGCAAAAGCCGGAAAGCAAAAAGCCCTGAAAACTTTTCAGTTATCAGGGCTTTAGCTGAATCTATCTGGCGGTGAAGGTGGGATTCGAACCCACGATACGATTTCTCGTATACACACTTTCCAGGCGTGCTCCTTCAACCGCTCGGACACTTCACCGGGTCTCGACGGACACTGCTGTCTGTCGAGGCGCGCTAATCTAGCCGAACAGCCCCCCAAAGGCAAAAGTTTTTTACAGAAGATTCATGTGCTTATGCCAAACGCTCGTCTTCGCTCGGCGGGCTTTCGGCAATCGGCCGGAAACGCTGCGACCGAACAGCAGGAAACCCACGGAAACGAACAGGCTAAAGCCAAACAGCCCTGCTACACCTTCTGGGCTCTGGCTTCGCGCGCTGACTGCGAGCAGCAACAAACCAAGCAACAATGCCAATACCGCGCCTGCTCGCCACAGGATCGCAAACCAACCAACAGGCTGCATGCCTTCGCTCCACCAATGTTATCGATGCGCAACCTTAGGTGGGGCCGCCCGCTGGTGGCCAATTACCAATGCCCATTACAGCGATAGCCATATTGAAGGCTGCGTGTCGGAGCCTAGCCTTGGCGGCTGACCCATCAGTCAGCCGCCGTGCTTTACCAAAGCCGTGCGGGTGAGTAACGTCTGCCCCACTTCAGCACAAGGAACCCCGCCATGAGCGAACTGATCGATTACCGGCTTGACGATGGCATTGCCACCCTGACCCTCAGCAACGGCAAGGTGAATGCCATTTCCCCCGATGTGATTGCTGCATTCAATGCCGCGCTGGATCGCGCTGAGCAGGACAAGGCCATCGTGATCATCACCGGCCAGCCAGGCATTCTGTCCGGTGGTTATGACCTTAAGGTAATGACCTCCGGCCCGCAGAACGCAATCGATCTGGTCGCTGCGGGCTCGACCCTGGCGCGGCGGATGCTTGCTCATCCGTTCCCGATCATCGTTGCCTGTCCGGGCCACGCCGTGGCCAAAGGTGCTTTCATCCTGCTGTCCGCGGATTACCGTATCGGTGTCGACGGCGCCTTCAGCATCGGTCTCAACGAAGTGCAGATCGGCATGACCATGCACCACGCAGGCATCGAGCTGGCCCGCGATCGTCTGCGCAAGTCGGCCTTTCACCGCTCGGTAATCAACGGTGAAATGTTCGACCCGCAGGGCGCTGTGGATGCTGGCTTCCTGGACAAGGTGGTGGCGGCCGATCAGCTTATGGCCACGGCGCTGACCGTTGCCCAGCAGATGAAGAAGATCAACATGAGCGCGCACAAGAACACCAAACTCAAGGTGCGCAAAAATCTGCTGGAAACCCTGGATCGGGCGGTCGAACTGGACAAGCAACACATGCTCTGACCACGCCTCGGCGCTCCATAGCCCGGCCCTCGCGCCGGGCTTTTTTGTCTGTGGATATCACACACTCCAGTCGCTCGGTGGCGATTGCCGTTCAGAGTGCACAGCCGTACACTGCGCGGCCTTTTTCCATGACGGTCGTGCCAGATGCTTTTCGTTCTGCGGATGTTGGCGATGGGTGTGCATTTCATTATCGCCGGCATTCTCGGCCTGCTACTGGGCCTGTGTCGCCCCTTCAACCCGGACAACAGCCGCTTGTGCGCGCGCATGTATTCGCTGCCAGCGCTGTGGCTGTTGCGGGTCAAGCTGATCACCGACGTCCAGCCGCTGCTCGACCATTCGCGTGCCTGCGTCATCGTCGCCAACCACCAGTCCAACTACGACCTTTATGTGCTGGGTCGGGTCGTGCCAAAACGCACTGTCAGCATTGGCAAGAAAAGCCTGAAATGGGTGCCGTTATTTGGCCAGTTGTATTGGCTGGCGGGCAATGTGCTGCTCGATCGCGGCAATGCCATCCGCGCCAAACGAGCGATGCTGACCACGACCGACACGCTCAGGCACAAAAACACCTCGATCTGGGTATTCCCCGAGGGCACCCGCAACCTCGGCGAGGGTTTGCTGCCGTTCAAGAAAGGCGCTTTCCAGATGGCCGTCGCAGCGGGTGTTCCGATCATCCCCGTGTGTGTCAGCAATTACGCCAAGTCGCTGGATGCAGGCCGCTGGAACAGCGGCCGCATCATGATTCGCTCGCTGCCAGCAATCCCGACCGAAGGGCTGAGCATGGCGGACCTGCCCGAGCTGATCGACACATGCAGAACGCGGATGGAGCATTGCATCGGCCAGCTGGATCAGCAGCTGGCCCAGCTTCCCTGATCAGCAAACCCGGCCCAGCGCCGGGTTTTCTTTGTCTGATCGGCTGCCGACGCAGCGCTCACCGTTACGCATGAGCCTGTACCAGCTAAGCTGCCGACAGACCGCAGCCACTGAAGGAGTACCCATGGGCCACGTCGTTGCCGCCGCCGTCTACAGCAAAGGCAGAAAAATCACCGACATTACCCTCGACGAAGGCATGCAATGGTCGAAGAGACCCGAGCATTTCGTCTGGATCGGCCTGCACGATCCTGGTGCCGAGGAGCTGACCAAGCTGCAACGCCAGTTCGACCTGCATGAACTGGCGCTGGAAGACGCCCTGCAGCGCCATACCCGGCCCAAGCTCGAAACGTTCGGCGATGCCTTGTTTCTGGTGCTCTACTCACCTTTCAAGGAGCACGGCGAATTAAAGTTCGCCGAAACCCAGCTGTTCGCCGGTTCCGGCTATGTCATCAGTGCCCGTTACGGCGACTCCGCGCCCTACTCCCAGGTGCGCCAGCGTTGCGAGGCGCGGCCTTTGCTGCTCGAGCACGGTGAGGATTTCGTGCTGTATGCGCTGCTGACGTTCGTCATCGAAAACTACCGACCCTTGATGGACGACTACTACGCCGAACTCGAAGAGGTCGAGCAGCATGTACTCAAGCGCCCGCTGACGCATGCCGATGTCGAACGCATTCAGGGCCTGCGCCGCGACCTGTTGCGCCTGCGTCGTTATATCGGGCCACTGGCGGAAATCTGCCAGGAACTGCAGCGCCTTGATTTCCCCTTCATCGACAAGAACATGCGGCCCTACTTCCGCGACGTCGCGATCCATGTCAATCGTCTGCTGGAGGACCTGACCGCATTGCGCGAGATGGCCGATCACGCCATCGAGATCGGCCTGCTGCTGGAGTCGTCGCGGCAAAGCGTCACCCAACGCAAATTTGCCGCCTGGGCCGCGATCCTGGCATTCCCCACCGCGGTGGCGGGCATCTACGGGATGAACTTCGAGAACATGCCGGAGCTGACCTGGCAGTTCGGCTACTTCGGCGTGCTGGGCGTGATCTTCAGCGGCTGCGTCGGGCTGTATGCCTGCTTCAAGCACTACGGCTGGCTATGACAAAATAGCCGTTCGATTCGCACCATAAAAAACCCGGCAGTTGCCGGGCTCTGCTCAGTCGACCAAGCCTGATCGACCGTGGGCAACGAAGCGCATCATCCACTCCGCAACGGTGTGGCCCTGATGGTCGTGCTCCAGGCTGCTGACACCCTTGTGGTACGCCGCCTCGCCAATATGCTGCTGGCGGATTTCCAGCAGCGCCTTGGAATAGGCATGGATGAACTCCGGATGCCCCTGGAAGCACAGCACCTGATCGCCGATGCAGTAGGCGGCAATCGGACAGAACTCGCTGGAGGCCAGCAGGGTGGCATTTTCCGGCAGGCGGGTGACCTGGTCCTGGTGGCTGATCAGCAGCGTCAGCTCTTCCAGCGCCGGCATCATCCACTCGGGGCGGTGATTGACGTTGTAACGATGAATGCCGACACCCCAGCCCTGGTGAGCTCGCTCGGCATGACCGCCAAACAGCAGTGCCAGCAATTGATGGCCGAAGCAGATACCGAGAATCTTGTCGCCGCGCTGGTAGCGCTCCAGCAGGTACAGTTTGAGCGTCTGGATCCAGGGTTCCGGGCCAAACGAATCAGCCTTGCTGCCGGTCACCAGATAGGCGTCGTAGCGCTCGCTATCAGGCGGGTAATCGCCCTGCATCACATTAAACACGGTGAAGGTGGCGGCGATTGGCTGACGGGCGAACAGCTCTTCGAACATGCGGCCGTAACCGTGGTATTGGTCAACCAGTTCGGGGCGGAGAACGTCAGTTTCCAGAATGCATATCTGCAACGGCATGGGGCGGATACCTGAAACGCGGCGGGTGAAGGGTTATAGGGCGCAAGCCTGCCTGCGCGCTGGCTATGTGGCAAGTGGCCCGCACACACCAGCGCACAATACCGACCAATTGCACCGCGCAGTGGCATGGTCGGCGCGACTATCAGCGCGCTCGATAATCACCATGACGGCCATTCACTTCTCGCGCTGCAGCCAGGCCGCGATCATCTGCTCACTGGCCAACGCCCACCGCCAAACTGGCGCAGATCGAATCGAGGACACCGCCATGAGTATCGCCCAATCAATTTCCAACCAGAACGTCTATGGCGTGACCTATGCCAGCATCGATGCCAACGGCATTCACTTCGAATCCGAGCTGGCCGTTCAGCTTGCCGACGGCAGCCTGACTACCCTGAAAATGCCGACCCAGCTCAGCGAGCGCCTGGCCATTCAAGACCTGCTGCGTAGCCATCAGGCGCGCTGAGTTGAGCCTGAAATACGAGGCGCGCCTGGCAGGCAGCAAGGTAGGGTGCGCTGTGCGCACCAGGCACCCGCATTAACGTTGATGTGGGTGCGCACGGCTCACCCTACGAAATCAGGCCCCTACACCTAGCACAGCTATGCGATGCCTGATCGCAACAGACTAGGGAAGCAGATCCAAAAAAGAACGGCCCCTGACGGAGCCGTTCTCATTGCGGCTATGGCGCTAGAACAATTCGCCCTTGGCTGCCTTGTCCAGCAGCAATGCCGGCGGCAGGAAACGCTCGCCGTACTGCTCAGCCAGGTACTGGGCGCGGGCGACAAAGTCCTTCACCCCGTACTGGTTGATAAACTGCAGCGCGCCGCCGCTCCAGGCGGCAAAGCCAATGCCGAAGATCGAGCCGATATTGGCGTCGGCAACCGATTTGAGCACGCCCTCTTCCACGCAGCGCACGGTTTCAATGGCTTGGATAAACAGGATGCGATCACGTACGTCGATCTGCGAGATCTGCGCGTCCGGCTTCTCGAAACGCGCTTTCAGCTCCGGCCACAGGCGCTTCTTGCCACCCGCCGGGTAATCGTAAAAGCCCGCACCAGCCGCCTTGCCCGGACGTTTGTACTCGTTGAGCATCAAGTCGATCACCGCAAACGCCGGATGCTCTGGGATGGATTTACCCTCTGCGGCGAGGTCCTTGATGGTCTGCTGACGGATATGGTTCATCAGGCTCATCGACACTTCATCGCTGATCGCCAGCGGCCCCACCGGCATGCCGGCCTTGCGCGCTTCGTTCTCGATCATCGCCGCGCTCACGCCTTCGCCCAGCATGGCCAGGCCTTCGTTGGTGAAGGTGCCAAACACCCGCGAGGTGAAGAAGCCGCGACTGTCGTTGACCACGATCGGGGTCTTCTTGATCTGCATCACGTAGTCAAAGCCGCGCGCCAAAGTCTCGTCGCTGGTGTGCTCGCCCTTGATGATTTCCACCAGCGGCATCTTGTCCACCGGGCTGAAGAAATGCAGGCCGATAAACTTGTCCTGCTTCTGCACCGCGTTGGCCAGGCCGGTGATCGGCAGAGTCGAGGTGTTGGAAGCGATCACCGCATCGCTCAGCGCCGCACGCGCGGCAGCGGCCGTGACATTGGCTTTGAGGTCACGATCCTCGAACACCGCTTCGATAATCAGATCGCAGCCGGCAAAGTCGGCATCGCTGACGGTGGGTTTGATCCGCGCCAGGATGCCATCGCGTTTATCGGCGCTCATCTGGCCCCGGCCGACTTTCTTCTCCAGCAGCTTGGCCGAGTAATCCTTGCCCTTCTCGGCGGCCTCGATGGAAATGTCCTTGAGCACCACCTCGATGCCGGCCACCGCCGACACATAGGCAATACCGGCGCCCATCATGCCGGCACCGAGCACGCCAACCTTCTTGGTCACGTAAGGCTCGAAACCTTGCGGGCGCGAGCCGCCGGCGTTGATTTCATTGAGTTGGAACCAGAAGGTGCCAATCATGTTCTTCGCCACCTGGCCGGAGGTTAGCTCGGTGAAGTAGCGCGCTTCGATGATCTGCGCGGTGTCGAAGTCGACCTGGGCACCCTCGACGGCGGCGCACATGATTTTCTCCGGCGCAGGGAAGCAGCCCTTGGTCTTGTCGCGCAGCACGCTCGGGGCGATGGCCAGCATCTGTGCCACGTTCGGGCTCGATGGCGTACCGCCGGGAATCTTGTAACCGGCGACATCCCAAGGCTGTTTCGCCGCCGGGTTGGCGGCGATCCAGGTGCGGGCCTTAGCCAGCAGGTCATCCTTGTCGGAGGCCAGTTCATGGATCAAGCCCGCCTTGAGCGCGGCATCGGGACGAACCTTCTTGCCTTCGGCCAGATACGGCAGAGCCTTTTCCAGACCGAGCAGGCGCACCATCCGCACCACCCCGCCACCGCCTGGCAGCAGGCCGAGGGTCACTTCCGGCAGGCCGAGCTGGATGCTGGAACTGTCCAGGGCGATACGGTGATGGCAGGCCAGGGCAATTTCCCAGCCGCCGCCCAGGGCCGCGCCATTGATTGCAGCCACCACGGGTTTACCCAAGCACTCCAGGCGGCGCAGTTGGCCCTTGATAGTGAGGATCATCTGGTAGAAGGCCGGCGCGTCGGCCTTGGTGACCTTGATCAGCTCATTGAGGTCGCCGCCGGCGAAGAAGGTCTTCTTCGCTGAGGTGACAATCACCCCGGCGATGGAATCCTTCTCGGCTTCCAGGCGCTCGACCGTCTTGCCCATGGCTTCGCGGTATACCGCGTTCATGGTGTTGGCGCTCTGGCCGGGCATGTCCATGGTCAGAACGACGATATTGTCCTGGCCTTTTTCGTAACGGATGGCGTCAGTCATTTCTATTCACTTCCCAAATGTCGGGGGAGCGCTTCAGGGGCGTCACGAGCGAAGGTCAGGCAAGGCGGAAATCATTCGGAAAGCGGAGTTTGCTGGTGCAAATGAGCATTTCCGGAGGATTTCCAACGCAGCATGGCCGAGCGCAGTAGCCCGTGATAGCTCCTTAAATACGTTCAATGATGGTGGCAATACCCATACCGCCACCCACGCAGAGAGTGGCCAGGCCGTAGCGCAGCTGGCGTTTCTCCAGCTCGTCAAGCAGGGTGCCGAGGATGGCGCAGCCGGTCGCACCCAGCGGGTGGCCCATGGCGATGGAGCCGCCGTTGACGTTGACCTTGTCCTCCGCGACGCCCATGTCCTTCATAAATTTCATCACCACCGAGGCAAACGCCTCGTTGACCTCAAACAGGTCGATGTCATTGACGTTCAACCCAGCCTTGGCCAGCGCCTTACGGGTGGCCGGCGCAGGGCCGGTGAGCATGATGGTCGGATCGGTACTGGTCACGGCGGTGGCGACGATACGCGCGCGCGGCTTCAAGCCCAGTTCCTTGCCCTTCTCAGCGCTGCCGATCAACATCAGGGCAGAACCGTCGACGATGCCGGAGCTGTTGCCCGGGGTGTGTACGTGGTTGATCTGCTCGACATGGCTGTAGACGCGCAGCGCGGTGCTGTCGAAGCCCATCTGGCCCATCATCTCGAAGCTCGGCTTGAGCTTGCCCAGGCCCTCGAGGGTGGACTCGCCACGGATAAATTCGTCGTGGTCGAGCAGCACGATGCCGTTTTGATCCGCCACCGGGATCAGCGACTTGTTGAACGAGCCGTCCTTGCTGGCGCGGGCGGCTTTCTGCTGCGAGCGCAGGGCGAAGCTGTCGACGTCCGTGCGGCTGAAACCTTCCAGGGTGGCGATCAGATCGGCGCCGATGCCCTGCGGGGTGAAATGGGTGTGCATATTGGTCGCCGGGTCCATCACCCAGGCGCCGCCGTCGGAACCCATGGGAATGCGCGACATCGACTCGACGCCGCCGACCACCACCAGGTCCTCGAAACCGGAACGCACCTTCATCGCGCCCATGTTTACCGCTTCCAGGCCCGAGGCGCAGAAACGGTTGAGCTGCACGCCCGACACGCTGACATCCCAATCGGCAACCATGGCCGCCGTCTTGGCGATGTCAGCGCCCTGATCGCCCACCGGCGTTACGCAGCCGAGCACGATGTCATCGACCTGGCTGGTGTCCAGGTTATTGCGCGCTTGCAGCGCCTTGAGCAGGCCGGCGATCAGGTCGACAGGCTTGACGCTGTAAAGCGCGCCATCTTTCTTGCCCTTGCCGCGGGGCGTGCGCACGGCATCGAAAATAAATGCTTCGGTCATGGCGTCCGGAACTCCAGGCTGGTGGCGCGCAGGCGCGCCTGTTGAGTTATACCCTTGCCACCATACGCCAGGGGTTTGCAGGCTCAATGACCGAAGTGCTCAGGCCCATTGACCACTCAGCTCAGACGAACGGTTCAGCACTGTGCAATCCGGATGCGGATGCTCTAGCTCAAGGTCCCTTTCATTCCCCCGTCTCGCTTTTCATAACTGTTGGTTCAGAAAACGGAGCCATTTAGAAACCAAGACTTCTATTACAGAGGTGGTCAGCGCCCTATGGTTAAAAAGCAGCCAAACAGTCACAGGCTTCAAAAGCGACCGTCGCCGGGTTTTGCCGGGACGGATTACAGCCCTATCCAGGCGATGCGGCCCCTATAGCAGTCTTCAGGGGCACTGCACGCCAATAAGAACAACAGGCAGGCAGCCATGTTCAACCGTCCGAAAGTTCGCCAAGCGAGCCTTATCGTATTTGCCACAGCGCTAATCCTGATTGTGCCGAACCTGAGCCGTCTGGTCAGTTAGCACTCTCCATGCCCCAGCGTGGACGGGAAATACTTGCTCTCGCACCTGATTCGTTGACCAGGCGCGGCTATGCTATGCGCCACCCAGCAAGCGCGACGCCAAAACCGCGCGGCCCATCAGGCGGAACCCTCTATGAAGATACCCGGACTGCTATCGATCCTGCTGCTCCTTGGCGGTGCAGCTCAAGCCGCAGAACTGAGGCTGACCAGCGGCTCGACCGAACGAACATGGCAAACCGAGGAGTTGCTCGGCCATCCCCAGGCGCAGCAAATCGAAATTGCCGAAGACGTCAGCTACCGCCGCACCATGAGCTACCGCGCGGTGCCCCTGGCGTCGCTGCTTGAGGGCGTCGAAGCGGGCGATCATCTGCAGGCGGTGGCGCTGGACGGTTTCGCTGCAGAGCTGCCAGCAGCGCTATTGCTTGGCAAGCGCGGTGCGCGGGCCTGGCTGGCGATTGAGGAGCCGACGCGGCCCTGGCCGCCACTGGCGCCAGGCAAACCTAGCGCGGGGCCGTTTTATCTGGTCTGGCAAAACCCCGAGGCCGGTCAGGTCGGCCCTGAGCAATGGCCCTATCAGCTGGCGCAAATCCGCACCCTGGCGCCGGTGGCCGAGCGTTTTCCCCAATTGCTGCCGGCAACGGACGCCGACGCACAGAGCCAGGCAGGCTTCGCCCAGTTCCAGAAGCATTGCATGGCCTGCCACCGCCTCAACGCCGCCGGGGACTCGGCGTTCGGTCCGGACCTGAACATTCCGCATAACCCCACCGAATATTTCGCCGGCGATTTTCTCCAGCGCTATATCCGCGACCCGCAGAGCCTACGACGTTGGCCCCAGGGCAGAATGCCGGGCTTCAGCGAAACGCAATTGAGCGACGTCGAGATGGCGCAATTACTGGCCTACCTCAGGCATATGGCGAAGCGCAAAACCACCGCCGAATAGCCCAAAAACGCGCGCTGCACGCACCGCAAGCAAAGCGGTCCGCCCGCTTCGGTAATGCGCCAATGGCCGTCGCCCCTGATCAGCCAAGCTGAACTATTGAAGCTGCAACCGACCGAAGAACTGGAACGTCATTTTTTGGCGAAGGTCATGTGGGCGTGAGCACGCCCCTCCAGCGGAGGTCGTTATACCAATGGAAAATTGGGAATTCTGGCTCAATCGAACCCTTTGGATAAACATCGCCATCGTGGTGGTCGCCACGCTGGTGATCTACACGGTGATGCGCACCCTGGTCGGTCGGCTGAGCACCCACATGGCCGCCTGGGCAGAAAAGCGTCGCAAGCTGGTGTACCGCCTGGTCGCCGAGATTTTCCGGCAGACCAGCCGCTTTCTGCTGTTCGCTTTCTCTCTAATGCTCGCGCTGAAACTGGTCGAGCTGTCTGACAAGTGGGAGTCCGCCCTCAGCCATGGCTGGTTCGTGGCGCTGTCGCTGCAGATTGCCCTGTGGTTCGACAGCGGCATCCGGCTGTGGGCCAACAGCCTGTTGATCCATCCAGACGGCAGCGTGCGCAACCCGGTGACGACCACCATCATCGCGATCATGGTGCGCCTACTGGTCTGGGCGATCATGCTGCTGTCGATCCTCGCCAACCTCGGCGTGAACATCACCGCGCTGGTCGCCAGCCTCGGCGTTGGCGGTATCGCGGTGGCCCTGGCGGTACAGACGCTGCTCAGCGACGTATTCGCGTCCTTGTCGATCGGCGTCGACAAACCATTCGAAATCGGCGACTTCATTGTGTTCGGCGCCGTGGCCGGGACCATCGAGCACATCGGCCTAAAGACCACGCGCATCCGCAGCCTGAGCGGCGAGCAGGTGGTTTGTTCCAATGCCGAGCTGCTGCGCCAGACGCTGCACAACTACAAGCGTATGAACACGCGACGCATCGTGTTCAAGTTCGGCATCACCTACGACACCCCGACCGAGAAAGTCCGCGAAGTCAGCCAACTGGTGGCCGATGTGGTCAAGGCCGTGCCGGACACCAGGTTCGATCGGGCCCATTTTCTGTCGTTCGGTGAATATGACCTGACCTTCGAGGTGGTCTACATCGTCCTGAGCTCGGACTTTAACAAGTACATGGATATCCAGCAGGAGATCAATCTCAAGTTGTTGGACGAGTTCCGCCAGCGAGACATCCAGTTCGCCTTCCCGACCCGCAGGCTGGAGTTTGTCGGCGGCAATTTCCCCGAGGTGCGTGTTGCCGGTTTACCCGAACAACAGCCCGAAGAAAACCGCCCGCAACGGCTGAGAACGAATTGAGCGCTGCCGGTTGCTCCATGATTGACAGGCCGCTTGAGCGCAGTGGACCCCAATGAAAGAATCCCACGATACAGCCGCTGCGCAGGCCCAGAGCGTGGTGGATTGCCTGATCATCGGCGGTGGTCCCGCAGGGCTGACGGCGGCGATCTACCTGGCGCGCTTTCATCGCAGCTGCGTGTTGATCGATACCGGCCCGAGCCGCGCATCCTGCATTCCGCGCTCGCACAATTACCCCGGCTTTCCGCCAGGTATTACCGGCGAGGATCTACTCGCCAGGCTGCGCGACCAGGCACTGCATTTCGGCGCCAGTCTGCAGCAAGGCTGGGTTGAGCGCATCGAGTCGCACACGCAGGGGTTTCTGGCGACTTACAGCGGCGGCAGCCTGATTGCCCGACGGCTGATCCTCGCCACGGGCATCGACGATACCCTGCCGGAGGTTGGCGACGTCCAGACCGGCATCAGTGACGGGCGAATCCGGCTATGCGCGATCTGCGATGGCTACGAACTGGATGGCGACAACGTCGCGGTGTACGGCGAAGCTGAATGCGCGATTGACCACGCCGTGTTTCTGCGCACGTTCACCGACCGGGTCACGGTGGTGGTGCATGGTGACGGCCGCGCCTGCGAAAAGGCGCTGGCTCACGCGCAGCGCTATGGCATTCGCATGATCGCCGACCGCGTCGCTGCCATGCGGCTGACTGAGAACCAGGTCGAGATAACCACCTGCGAGGGCGAGCGGCATCGGTTCGATATCGTTTATCCGAACCTGGGAAGTCGAGTCCGAGACGGCTTACCGCGTGCCCTGGGCGTCGAGTTTGACGACGATGGCAACCTGCGGGTCGATAGCCATCAACAGACGTCAGTTGAAGGGGTGTACGCAATAGGCGATCTGGTGCCGGGCCTCAAACAATTGAGTGTCGCGACCGGCCAGGCCACCCAGGCGGCTACGGCCGTGCACAACAGCCTGCCAATCAACCCCTGGACGCCGAACCGCGCTGGCCGAGACAAAGGCTCTAAACAAATCGACCAGTCGTAGACTGGTCGATTACTGTTGCAAGGTGAATCAGGGCCGCTGGCCTTTGACTTCCTGCGTCACGCCCCAGCCATCCAGAGTTCCGCCAAGCGGAATCACCACCGACTCCATGTTGTGCTCGAAGTCGCCGATGCCTGCGTGGGTTGCGTACATCACCTTGCTTACCTGCAAGTGCCAGGCGCCGTCGTCGCGCTCGGTCACCAGGGCGTGCAAGGATTCACCGCGAAAATTTCTGGTCGCCATGCGAGCCCGCTCCTCATCCGGGAATATGGCGTAGAACTCGATTGGATGGACACTGGCGAAATCGAAACCACCTTCCTTCATCCGCCGTAAAACTCCGTTGCCGACATCATCGTGCAAGGCTGTGCTCATGCTGAAACCCTCCTCAGGCGATGGATGAATTAACAGGTCGAAAGCCCCGGCCGATGCCGCTACCGATGTGCTCAACGCCCCGTGAACCGCGTTCCCATTGCAACCGCCAAAACCGCAGCGGTGTCACGGCGCCCGATTGCGACGCCGCCCGAGAGTCAAGCAAGTAACTGCTTGATGTGTCATAGCCGATCCTGCCAGGCAAGTCGGCTTGCCGGAGGGTTATTCAGGATGAATAACCCGTAGCCGTCATTAGCAGACTAGCGCGGTACTGGCCGTTTTGCCCGCTGAAACATCCACTTGTTACATCCGCTCGCACATTCTCCGAGGCGCATCCTTCGAAGCTCCGCCAGTGCGCGAAGGTTCTGCTACGCCCTGCTCGCGGAGAAAGCTCACCACTTCGTCCAGGGCGAAATCCGCCGCATTGAGCATGCCGGCATGTGCCTGAAATACATGCCACAACGCCGGATAACGTTGCAGCTGTACCGACACCCCTGCCGCAATAGCTTTTTCGGCGAAGCGCAAGCTGCCGTTGAGCAGCAATTCGTCCTCGCCGACCTGCAGCAGCAGAGGAGCCAGGCCATGCAAGTCGGCAAAAAGCGGCGAAATGGCCGGATTTTCGGCGCCTGTATCTGGCGGGCAATAGAGCCGCGCTGCTTGCTCGATCCACAAGGGGTGAAGCAGCGGGTCGCCCGCGGGCGGGCTATGCAGCTGCTGGCGAGTGAAGTCGGTCACGGGCGAGAAGCACACCAGCGCCGCCGGTTGAGGCAACCCGAGTTCGCGCAGGCCCAGGCTGGTGACCAGGCTGAGATTACCGCCCACCGAGTCGCCGCCGATGGCGATTCGTTCAGGCGCATAACCGGCATCGAGCAATGCTCGATACGCCCCCAGGGCATCGTCGCGCGCCGCCGGAAAGGGAAACTCCGGTGCCAGGCGGTAATCCAGCGCACAGACTTCGATCTGCCCGCGTTTGGCCAATTGGCCACAGATCCCCCGGTGGGTATGCGGTCCGCCAATCAGATAACCACCGCCGTGCAGATAGAGCAGTACGCCGCCGCTGGCGTGCTGCGGCCGATGCCACTCGCATGGCCGACCGCCCAGTGTGGTCGTGCTGCGGCTGACACCGGGTACACGCGGGGCGACGGCGGTCAGCAGGTTGATCACCGCGCGCTGCCCGCCAATCGGCATCGGCGGGCGTACCAGGCCACGAAACAGCAGGCGCAACGCGGCGCGCAAAACCCACCGTGTGACAGCCTGGTCGGCGACCGGGGCAACGAACTCAGCGGGTACATTCATAGTCGGCCAACTCCGGGGCGCGGGTGATATGTCGATAACTGAAGGTATAGCCAGGCCAGTTGTTGGTGTGTTTGCCGCTGTCATTGCGGTACCAGCTGTCGCACCCCTGGGCCCAGATGGTGCGCTGCACGGCGGTCTGAACCTGGCGGTTGAATCGCAGCTGGGCCTGCGGCTTCACATCGAGGT
The DNA here is from genome assembly GCF_054483635.1 of Pseudomonas cistanchae. Lineage (NCBI taxonomy): Bacteria > Pseudomonadati > Pseudomonadota > Gammaproteobacteria > Pseudomonadales > Pseudomonadaceae > Pseudomonas > Pseudomonas cistanchae. The sequence goes on from NZ_JBTLWN010000003.1 coordinate 52,492, forward strand.
AACGCAGCGCTCGCTCGCGCAACGTCTCGATGCAGCTCAGCACGTAGCGAAACTGGCTTTCGAGCATGTAGATGATCGAGCTGTGGCCCAGGTTGGTATTGGGTCCATAGAGCAGAAACAGATTGGGAAAACCGCTGACGCTGATGCCCTTGTAGGCCTCGGCGCCCTCCTTCCAGCGCTGGTTCAGCTCGACCCCATCAAGGCCGGTGATCTGCATCGGCGCGAGAAACTCCGAGGCGGCGAAGCCGGTCGCGAAGATCAGTACATCGCATGCATGCTGATGGCCGTCCGCCGTGACTATGCCGCCTGCGTTGACTTCACGAATGGCCTCGCTGACCACCTGCACGTTTGCCTGCGCGAGCGCCGGGTAATAGTCGTTGCTGATCAGGATGCGCTTGCAGCCCATCGGGTAGTCCGGCTCCAGGCGCGTGCGCAGCTCGGGGTCGGCAATGTGGTCTGCAAGGTGGCGGATAAACCCCGACCGGAACAGGCCCATCAAGCCCGGAAAGTTGATGAACGCCAGTGCCCGTAATTCATGCTGAAGGTACTTCAGGCCACGATCGATTCGTTGCAGCCAGGGCCAGCGCCGCTTCAACGCCACTTCCCAGCGTCGGTACGCACGGTCCGGCTTGGGTAGTACATAGGCGGGCGAACGCTGGAACAGCTGCAAATTTGCGACCTTGGGCTGAATCTGCGGCACGAACTGGATCGCCGAGGCGCCCGTGCCGATGACCGCGACGCGCTTGCCGGAGAGGTCGAGGTCGTGGCGCCAGCGCGCGGAGTGAAATGCCTCACCGGCGAAGTGCTCGATACCGGCAAGCGGCGGATACGCCGGTCGATTGAGCTGACCACAGGCGCTGACCAGTACCTGGGCGCTCAGCTCCTCGCCATTGGCCAGCTTGATGCGCCAGAGCGCGGCGGGCGCGTCGAAACGGGCGGCCACCACCTCGCGGTTGCAGGCGATGTGCCGGCGCAGCGCGTAACGCTCGACGCAGTCCAGCAGGTACTGCTGGATTTCCGCCTGGGGCGCGTATTTGCGGCTCCAGTCGGCTTTCGGCGCGAAGGAAAACGAATACAGATGGGAAGGCACATCGCAGGCCGCGCCCGGGTAATCATTGTCGCGCCAGGTGCCGCCCACCTCGGCAGCTTTCTCTAGCAGCAGAAAATCCTCGATGCCGGCCTGTTTCAAGCGGATCGCCAGGCCCACGCCGGCGAAACCACTACCAATGATCACCACGCGCAACGGCGCTGTTGACTCGGAACCGCTCATTCTCTTCTCCAACCGCAGTGGTGCGGATGGAGGAATGCTACGTGCCGAACGCCGCAGCGTTTATGGGATAGCCGGCCAACTTATTGTGACTTTCGGACACTGGGTCGCCCAGCAGCGCCATGCAGTGGCAGCATTACCAGAACTTCCACCAACGCTTCGGCCGGGTCACCTTGTTGCCGGTGTAGGCCTTTTGCGAATACTTGGGGAATTCGCCGAATATCTGCGGCACCCGATAGTTCTCAGGGCTGTAGCCGGCGTCCAGCGCCTCCTGGTAATAGCTGTCGAACAAGGCTTGCAGGTCCTTGCGCGGATGCTCCATGACCTGCCCGTCGAACCAGTGCTGGCGGCCTTCCTGCTGCAAGCGCGGCAAAGCCAGGTAGTGGGAGAACTGGGTGCCCATGTCCGAATAATGCAGGATCTTGATGCGCTCAACGGGCGTGTTCTCGCCGTCGATATTGTTGTACTCGGTATCGAACGGCTGGATGACCTCGCCGTTGACCTTGTAGTACTTCTTCAGCTGCTGGTGGATTTCCGGTCGTCCTTTGAGCTCATCGATCGGCGGCAGATGCTTTTCAGCTGCAGCGCAATCCCACATGGACACGCAGAACCGCCACGACTGCTCGCCGCCCTTGGCCATCACCACCTTGCCCGGCTCGAACGACAGGCTCCACAGCTCGGCCAGGTCGCACAGCACCATGACGTCGGTGTCCATGTAGATCGCCTTGCCCTGGTACCCGCAAAACGCCGGAATACCCCAGCGGAATCCGGAAAACGGCGTCGTCCAGGCCTCGGTCCGCCAGCCTTGCTGCTGCTCGGGGTTGGAGTACCAGAAGGAATCCGGATTGCGCGACAGTTGCATCCAATGGATCTCGACCGGCATCGAGCAGTGCTTACGGATGCTGTAGTCCAGCACCATCATCTGTTCCAGGTCACAGTCGTTGGGGTCACAACCAACAAATACCTTGATCACTTCCTGCATGGCCGAAACCTTTCCTTGCCTGTACGTAGATTGGGTAAACGACGTCTGCGCCGACTTTGCAGCAGCCTTGAATTGCGCGGGTACGCTAAAGCTTTGATGGCGGCAGATCAAGCGCGGCCCGGCGTCACCGACGGGCGTCCCCCGCTCGCCTTGTTGCGCCGGATGCTCAACTTCAGGCGCTGTGGCATAGTCGCTCATCCATTGTGAGATTCGGTCATCGCATGACGCCTACCTGGCCCGCGCGCCGCAGCATCACCAGCGTGCAGCTACTCACGCAACTCGGCCTCGACCATGGTTTGAGTATCGAGCGGTGCCTGCGCGACACGGGGCTGGACGCGCTGCAACTGGCCGACCTGCAGTGCGAGATCGGCGCCAGCCAGGAGCTGCAGCTGGTGGCCAATCTGGTCACCGCCCTGCCTGACGTGGCCGATCTGGGCTTGCAGGCAGGCTTGCGCTATCAACTCACCACGTACGGTATCTGGGGTTACGCCCTGCTCAGCAGCCAGAGCTTTCGCCAGGCCGCCGAACTGGGCTTGCGCTACCTCGACCTGACCTTTGCCTTCAATCAGGTAAGCCTGAGCGAAGACGCCCATCATGCCCATCTGGACCTCGATGCCAGCGCCATCCCGCCGGCGCTTCAAGATTTTCTCGTGCAGCGCGATGCCATGGCGGTGCTGGTTATCCAGCGCGAGCTAATCGGCGCGGCCGTGCCGTTGCGCCAGGTGCAACTGCAGATGGCAGCGCCGGCGGACAGCACGCCGTTTATCGAGCGCTTCGGCGTACTGCCGGAGTTCGCCTGCGCCCGCAACCGCCTCAGCTTCGACCGTGACCTGCTTGACCGCCCTCTGCCGCGAGCCAACCCGAACAGCGCGCAGCTCTGCGAACTGCAATGCCAGACGCTGCTGGCCAAGCGCCGCGTACGCAGCGGCCTGGCCGGGCAGATTCGCGATCGCCTGCTCAGCCGCCCCGGGCGTCTGGCGGACATGGAAAGCATCGCCACTGAGCTGCACATGAGCTCGCGCACCTTGCGCCGCAAGCTGGAGGACGAAAACAGCAGCTTTCGCGCGCTGCAGGAGGAAGTCCGCCAGGCCCTGGCCGAGGAGCTGCTCGGCACCGGCGGCCTGACACTCGAAGAAATCGCCGAGCGCCTCGGCTATGGTGAGGTGTCCAACTTCATCCATGCCTTCAAGCGCTGGAAAGGCACCACCCCAGGCCTCTACCTCAAGCAGCGCCTGCGCTGAACTGGCGCTAGCGCCAAACTGCTGGCAGCTCAGGAATCACTGGTGGGGCTTGGCAAACGGCTGGCGCAGTTGTCTCAGCAGCTGCACCATCGAGTCGCCGAAGCGCGTTGATGGTGCTTGCGTCAGGCCCGCCCCGCCCCACCTGACACAGGCCATACGCCACCATCCAGTACTCCATACAGGCGTCGCCCTGGCGCCGCCTCAACCGCCATGCCGCCGGTGAAGCTGCCGAACGCCGGTAACAGGCTGACGTGCGAATCCAGGCAGAAGCACGGCAGGCGCACGCGCTGCCGGCCGCGTCCGCGGAGCTGGAACACCGGGTGGATATGGCCGGCCAGCACATGCCGGCTGGGGTGTGGATGGGGCTCGTGCTGCAACGCGAACGGCCCGAGCAGATAGGGCTCGGCCACCACCTCGATGCGCAACGAAGCAGGCGCATCACCCGCGCTGCGGTCATGGTTGCCGCGCACCAGGAGAATCTCCAGGTCGGCATGGCGATCACGCCAGGCCTGCAGCGCCGCCAATGTCGCGGGCGCGTGAGATTGCCGGGCATGCAGGAAGTCGCCGAGGAAAATCAGCTGCCGACAGTGATAGCGCTCCAGCAGCGCATCAAGCCGGCGCAGGTTTTCCGCGGTGGTGCCGCTGGGTACCGGCTGTCCCAGAGCGCGATAGGCCGCTGCCTTGCCGAAATGGATATCGGCGATCAGCAGCGCTTCGGCGCCCGGCCAGTACAGCGCCTTGTCGGCCAGAAGCCACAGTTCGGCATCGGCAATGGTTACCGCCAGTTCGGCTGGGTGCACGTCGATGGGTTACTCCTTGTTGATCGCGTCGAGCGCCTTCTGCGCTGCGGTCTGACGCGGGCGACCGGTCTTGCCCTGGCGCGGGCTGCGTTTGCGCGGTGCATCGCGCTCGACGCTGACGCCCGCACTCGGCTCAGCGCGGTAGGCGCCGGGCCCTGCGGCTTTTTCCAGATCGAGGACCATGCGCGCGATGCGGTCGGCGAGTTTCTCCGAACTGAGGCTTTCGCGAAAGCGTTCCACCAGCAACGGGAACGCCAGTGGCGTCGGCCGCTTCACCTGCTGCACCTGCAAACGCCGGCCTTGCAGGCGCAGCAAGGTGCGTTCGAGGTGCTCGACATCCAGCTCCTGACGCAGCACTTCTTCCTGGGCCTGGCTCAGCAACAGGTTATCCGGGTCGTATTTCTTGAACACCTCAAAAAACAGCCCGCTGGACGCCTGAACCTGCCGGGCGCTCTTGGCAGCGCCGGGGTACCCGCCGAACACCAGCCCGGCGATCCGCGCGATTTCGCGAAAGCGCCGCAACGCCAATTCGCCGGCATTCAGGCTGCCGAACACGTCCTGCAGGAGGTTGTCGCTGCGCAGCAGCTCGACGTTGAACCCGCGCGACCAGTCCACCTCGGTGGCCGACAGCAGCTCGAAGCCGTAGTCGTTCACCGCGATAGAGAAGGTCACCGGCTGCATCTGGCTCATGCGCCAGGCCAGCAGGCTGGCAAGCCCCAGGTGCACGTTGCGGCCGGCGAACGGGTAGACGAACAGGTGCCAGCCTTCGCGCGAGTGCAGCACCTCGGCAAGCAGGGTCGTCGGGCTGGGCAATGTCGACCAGCTCTGCTGCACCTGCAGCAACGGACGCAGCAGCTGCATTTCCGGGCCATCGAAATGCCCTTCGCCGGCGGCGCCAAAACGTGCGACCACCGCATCCGCCAGTTCGCTGGACAACGGCATGCGCCCGCCATTCCAGCGCGGCACCGCAGCCTTGCGGCCCTGACCACGGCGCACATAGGCGGTCATGTTTTCCACCCGCACCAGCTCCAGCAAACGGCCGGCGAACATGAAGCAGTCGCCGGGACGCAGCCGTGCAATAAAAGCCTCCTCGACATTGCCCAGGGAGCCGCCACCACCGCCCTTGCCCCAGAATTTCACGGCGATGCTGGCATCGCTGACGATGGTGCCGATGCTCATGCGATGGCGCCGCGCCAATGCCGCGTTTGGTACTCGCCATACGCCCTGCTCGTCCGGCTCGGCGCGTTGGTAATCGGGGTACGCGGTCAAGGAATGGCCGCCGTGGCGGACGAAGGCCAGCGCCCAGGCCCACTCCACCTCGTTGAGGTCGCGGTAGGCCCAGCTGCTGCGCACTTCGCTGAACAGTGCATCGGCCCGGAACCCGCCACCCAGGGCCATGCTGACCAGGTGCTGCACCAACACATCGAGGGGCTTTTCCGGCGACTGGCGGCCTTCGATCTGCCCCGCCGCGACTGCATCCTGGGCGGCAGCAGCTTCTATCAGCTCCAACGCATGGGTCGGCACCAGGGTGATCCGCGACGTACGGCCTGGCGCGTGGCCGGAACGGCCGGCGCGTTGCAACAGGCGTGCGATGCCCTTGGCCGAACCGATCTGCAGCACACGCTCCACCGGCAGGAAATCCACCCCCAGGTCCAGGCTGGAGGTGCACACCACGGCTTTCAGGCGGCCCTGTTTAAGGCTCAGCTCGACCCAGTCGCGCACCTCGCGCGACAGCGAGCCATGGTGCAGGGCGATCAGGCCGGCCCAGTCCGGGCGCGCGTCGAGCAGCGCCTGATACCAGACCTCCGCCTGCGAGCGGGTGTTGGTGAACACCAAGCTGGTGCCGCTGCCTTCGAGCTCGGTGAGCACCTGGGGCAGCATGCGCAAACCCAGATGCCCGGCCCAGGGAAAACGCTCGAGACCCGGCGGCAGCAAGGTGTCGATGCGCAGGTCCTTGGCCTGTTTGCCCTGCACCAGCCGGCCAGCACCGTCGGGCACCAGCACCTCCAGCGCATGGGGCTGATTGCCCAGGGTCGCCGACAAGCCCCAGACGATCAGCTGCGGATTCCATTGCCGCAGCCGTGCCAGGGCCAGCTGCAACTGCACGCCGCGTTTGTTGCCGAGCAGTTCGTGCCATTCGTCCACCACCAGCATGCGCAGACCGGCAAACTGCACCTCGGCATCGCTGCGAGTAAGCAACAGGGTCAGGCTCTCCGGCGTGGTGATCAGCGCGCTGGGCAGTTTGCGCGACTGCCGCGCGCGTTCGCCGCTGCTGGTATCGCCGGTGCGCAGGCCGACCGTCCAGGCGATGTTCAGATCATCCAGCGGCGCCTGCAGGGCACGCTGGGTATCGGCGGCCAGCGCGCGCATCGGGGTAATCCACAGCACGCTAAGCGGTGCGGCGGCCGGTTGGCGCTTGCGCGGCTGACCGCTGGCGGTGGTCGGTGCCACCGGCTTGGCGAATCGGTTAAGCGCCGCCAGCCACACCGCATAGGTTTTGCCGGAACCGGTGGTGGCGTGCAGCAGGCCGGATTCGCCCTTGCTGACGGCCGCCCAGACGGTTTTCTGGAAGGGAAAGGCTTTCCAGTTCTGCGCCGCGAACCAGCTGCTGGCGACACTCATGCCCGCAGCAGCTCCCCGGGGCTCATTGCAGCAAATCCTGCAGGATCGCCAGGGTGTCGGCGTCCTCGACGGTCTTGTCGTGGCGCCAGCGCAACATGCGCGGAAAGCGCACCGCAATGCCGCTCTTGTGCCGCTTTGACAACGCGATGCCTTCGAAGCCCAGCTCGAACACCAGGCTCGGTATGACGCTGCGCACGGGGCCGAACTTCTCGACCGTGGTCTTGCGCACGATCGCATCGACCTTGCGCATTTCCTCGTCGGTTAGCCCCGAATAGGCCTTGGCGAAAGGCACCAGGGTGCGCTCGCTGGCGCCGGGCGGACCGTCCCACACGGCGAACGTGAAGTCGGTGTAAAGGCTGGCCCGGCGGCCATGACCACGCTGGGCGTAAATCAGTACGGCATCGACGCTGAACGGATCGACCTTCCACTTCCACCACACGCCCATGTCCTTGGTTCGCCCAACCCCATACAGCGAATCGCGCGCCTTGAGCATCATGCCCTCCACACCCAGGCTGCGAGACGCACTGCGCTGCTCGGCGAGCGCCTGCCAGCTAGCGCCTTGCAAAAGCGGTGACGGCATCAACTGCGGGCTGGCGCAGGCGGCGATGACCTGTTCCAGTTGCTCGCGTCGCTGGTATTGCGGACGGCTGCGCCAATCCGCGCCCTGCCATTCCAGCAGGTCGTAGCCGAGCATGGCCACCGGTACATCTTCCAGCAGCTTCTTGCTCAGGGTCTTGCGACCGATCCGCTGTTGCAACAGGGCAAACGGCTGAATGCCAGGGCGCTGCGCTGCGTCCTCGCTGTCCGTGGCTGCGCTGTCAGGGGCCGTGCCAGCTTCGATCATCAACTGTGGCGGCTCGCCTTCAGCGTGCGGTGCATGGCGCCAGACCACCAGTTCACCGTCGATCACCGTGCCGTCCGGCAGCCGCTCGACCAATCCCTGCAGTTCGGGAAAGCGCTCGCTGATCAGCTCCTCGCCGCGCGACCAGATCCACAGCTGCCCGTCGCGCTTGACCAGCTGCGCGCGAATGCCGTCCCACTTCCACTCCACCTGCCAGGCGTCAACTGCGCCGAGCGTTTCTTCGAAGCGCTCCACCGGCAGTTGCAAGGCGTGGGCGAGAAAGAACGGATACGGCTGGCCGCCGCGCTGGGCGTGTTCATCACTGGATTCGGGGGCGATCAGCTTCAGGTAGCTGTTGGCGCCCGGCCGGTGCGACAGGTCGGTGTAGCCGACCAGGCGCTGCGCCACGCGCTTGGCGTCTAGCCCGGCCAGGCTGGCGAGCGCGCGGGTCACCAGCAGCTTGGACACACCGACGCGGAAGGCACCGGTGATCAGCTTGATGCAGACCATCAGCGCCTGCCGGTCGAGCTGCGCCCAGAATGCCGGCAGCCGCGCAGCCAGTTCTTCCGGCGGCAGCCCGCGCAGCGGCAACAGCTTGTCCTCGACCCAGGTCGCCAGGCCATCGCTGGATTCGTGGCTGGACTCGGGCAGCAATAGGGCAATGGTTTCAGCCAGATCGCCAACCGCCGAGTAGCTTTCCTCGAACAGCCACTCCGGTAGGTTGGCGGCGTCCATCGCCAGCTCGCGCAGCACGCGTGACGGCACCAGTTGGCGCGGCCGCCCACCGGCGAGAAAGAACACTGCCCAGGCGGCGTCGGAAGGGTTGGCGGCGCGAAAGTAATCCTGCATGGCGGCGAGCTTGGCGTTGCTCGAGGTGGTTTCATCGAGCCGCCCATAGAGTTCGGCAAACGCCTTCATTCGCCCACCTGCGCATCGGCCTCGGCGCTTGCCGACGCTTGCGTATTGGCGTCTTCCTCGTCGCCGTATTCGGTCTCAAAGCCCTGGGCATCCAGGCCCTTTTCCCGCAGGTGGCGCACCAGCACGCTGACCGAGCCGTGGGTGACGAAGACCCGCTCGGCGCCGGTTTCAGCGATGGCCCAGTTCAATCCTGGCCAGTCGGCGTGGTCGGACAGCACGAAGCCGCGGTCGACGCCGCGCCGCCTGCGCGTACCGCGCAGCATCATCCAGCCACTGGCGAAGGCGTCGCTGTAATCGCCGAAACGGCGCATCCAGGTGCTGCCGCCCGCCGAGGGCGGCGCCAGGATCAGCGCCTCGCGCAGCAACGGGTCGCCCTTCTTGAAGTCGCCGGCGTACTGGGTCTGCGGAATCCGCACGCCGCCGTCGCGGTACACCCGGTTGAGCGGCTCCATCGCGCCATGGGCGAGAATCGGCCCGATGCTGTCGTCGATGCCATGCAAAATCCGCTGCGCCTTACCGAAGGCATAACAGAACAGCACACTGGCACGGCCGGCCGCCTGGTTCTGCTGCCACCACTGATTGACCCCGGCGAAGATCTGCGCCTGCGGCTGCCAGCGATAGATCGGCAAACCAAAGGTCGATTCGGTGATAAAGGTGTGGCAGCGCACCGGTTCGAACGGCTCGCAGGTGCCGTCGGGCTCGACCTTGTAATCGCCGGATGCGACCCACACCTGCCCCTGGTATTCCAGGCGCACCTGGGCGGAGCCCAGCACGTGACCGGCAGGATGCAGGCTCAGGGTAACCCCGTGATGGTTGATGCGCTCGCCATAGGCCAGGGTCTGCAGGTTGATGTCCTGCCCCAGCCGTGCGCGCAGAATACCTTCACCAGGCGCGGCCGCCAGGTAATGCTGACTGCCCCAGCGGGCGTGGTCGCCATGGCCGTGGGTAATGACCGCACGCTCGACCGAGCGCCATGGGTCGATATAGAAATCACCGGGTGGGCAATACAGACCTTCGGGGCGGGCAATGACCAAATCCATAAACTGCCAATAGTCCTGTGCGGGATGACGGGCGTCTGTGTGCTTATGACTGGCGAAGCGGGGAAAAGGTTGGAGTATTCGCAGCGCCACGCGTGTGGCTGTCCCTGGGCAATCTGCCCGCCGCACCGCGCTGGAGCAAGCCTCAGCAAAATCCGGTAAAGAAAAAGGGGCCCGAGCGGCCCCTTGTCTTGAGCGAAATCCGCTCAGTCGTTGCTTGGCTTGTTGATCGCCTGCAGTACGTATTGCGGCAGGGCGAATGCGCCGATATGGACTTCCGGGTTGTAGTAGCGGGTGACGATGCCACTGCCGGCGAAACGCTGACGCAGGGTATCGAGCGGCAGCTTGCGGTAGTCGGCGTCGGTGGCACCCCAGGCGAACGTCATGGCGCCGCCGATGTAGGTGGGAATCGCGGCCTGGTAGAAGTGCCAGTCGGCGAACAGCCCGAGCATGCGCCCGGCAGTGGTCTGCACGCCCGACAGCTGCATGAACGGCGTGCCGTTCTGGGTCACCAGGATGCCGCCGTCATTCAGGCAGCGGCGGCAGGCCTGGTAGAAATTCTCGGAGAACAGCACTTCGCCCGGACCGATCGGGTCGGTGGAGTCGGAGATGATCACGTCGTACTTTTCTTCCGTGGTGGCGACGAAGCGCATGCCGTCGTCGATCACCAGGGTCAGACGCTCGTCTTCGAATGCGCCCTTGGAATGGTTCGGCAGAAACTCCTTGCACATCTCGACCACGGTGGCGTCGATCTCGACCATGGTGATGTGCTCGACGCTGTCGTGCTTGCACACCTCGCGCAGCATACCGCCGTCGCCGCCGCCGATGATCAGCACGCGCTTGGCCAGGCCGTGGGCCAGGATCGGCACATGGGTGAGCATCTCGTGGTAGATGAACTCGTCCGCTTCGGTGGTCTGGATCACCCCGTCCAGCGCCATTACCCGGCCCATGCGAGCATTCTCGAAAATCACCAGATGCTGATGGTCGGTGCGCACTTCGTGCAGCAGTTCGTCCATCCGAAAGCACTGGCCGTAGCCTTCATACAGCGTTTCTTGGTAATCGCTCATGGGTGGTTCCCCCTGATAGCCGAAATTCGGTAAGGACGCCGTATTGGAGCCCAGCCCTAAAGAAAGGTGCGCATTCTACGTTGCCCTCCCCAGCAGGTCGAACCCGAGGGCCGAAGCAAGTTCGAAAGCCAGTTTCGCGCTGACAAACTTGCCGGCGGCGGCTATCGTCGCGCCATGAACGATGCCCTTCCCCCTCCGGTTGTCCTCGCTTACCAGCCACCCTGGTCCTGGCAGCAGTTCCACGCCCATTACGCGCTGCGCGCGTTGCCCGGCATGGAGCGACTGAGCACCGACAGCTATTGCCGCAGCTTTCAGCTCGATGGCGTCAGCGGCTGGTTCTGCGTCCAGCCCATGCAGCAGCAAAACGCCTTGCTGTTGCACCACAGTTCCTCGGCCAGCGCCTGCCTGCCGGCGCTGATCCAGCGGGTGCGACGGATGTTCGACCTGGACGCCGAGCCTTTGCGGATCGCTGCGCACTTCGCCAACGACGCTCATCTCGCCCGCTCGTTTGCCAGCCACCCCGGCCTGCGTCTGCCGACCGCATTCGAGCCGTTCGAGCAGGCGGTGCGCGCCATCGTTGGTCAGCAGGTTACGGTCAAGGCCGCGGTCACCATCACCGGGCGGCTGCTCAACCGTTTCGGCGAGCCGTTACCGGCTGGCGCGTCCAGCGAGGCCGTGCAGCGCCTTTTTCCCAGCCCTCAGGCCATCGCGGCAGCGGACCTGACCGGGATCGGCATGCCGGGAAAACGGGTGCAGACCCTGCAACATTTTGCCGCGCAGATCGCCAGTGGCGAGCTGCTGCTCGATATGAGCCAGGGCAGCGCACAGCTGATCGAGCGGCTCTGCGCGCTCCCCGGCATCGGTCCCTGGACCGCCGAATACATCGCCCTGCGTGCGTTCGGCGAGCCGGATGCGTTTCCCACCAGCGACCTGGGCCTGCTCAAGGCGCCGCTGTGGGGCATGGGCGGCATCAGCGCCAAGCAATTGGCCGTGCACGCCGAAGCCTGGCGACCGTGGCGCGCCTATGCGGCCGTGCACCTGTGGCACAGCAGCACGGCGCAGGCGAATTCGGTGCCAAATCTCAGCGAACCCTGAAGCCGACTGAGGGGTCACAGCGATAGAGCCTCGCTGGCTCTGCGCCAACCCTTTCACCTCGAAGCCAAGGATTTTGCCCCATGTCCCAGGACCCTTCCGTTGCCATCAACGCCGAAGAAGTTGCGGCTTTTCGCGCCAGTGTGCTGTCGAAACTGACCTATTCCGTCGGCAAAGACCCCGAGCATGCATTCGATCACGACTGGTTCGAGGCGATCGCCCTGGCCACCCGCGACCGGCTGGTGGACAAGTGGATGGATCACACGCGCAGGGTCTACCGCGACGGGAAAAAGCGGGTCTATTACCTGTCTCTGGAATTTCTGATCGGCCGGCTGCTGTTCGACAGCATGAGCAACCTGGGCATCGTCGACGTGGCCCGAGCCGCGCTGGATGACCTGGGCGTCGACCTGGACCGCATCCGTCGTCTTGAGGCCGACGCCGCGCTGGGTAACGGTGGTTTGGGCCGTTTGGCCGCCTGTTTCATGGAAAGCATGGCGACCCTGGGCCTGGCCGCCCACGGTTACGGCATTCGTTACGAGCACGGCCTGTTCCGCCAGGCGGTGGTCGATGGCTGGCAGCTGGAGCAGACCGAAACCTGGCTGGATTTCGGCAACCCCTGGGAATTCGAGCGCCCCGAGGTGACCTACCTGATCGGCTTTGGCGGCGGCGTCTCGGCCAGCATCAACGCCCAGGGCGAACCCAAGCACTACTGGAACTGGGCCGAAGGCATCCGCGCAATCGCCTATGACACGCCGGTCGCCGGCTGGCGCGGTGCCGGGGTGAATACCCTGCGCCTGTGGCGTGCCCGCGCCGAAAGCGATTTTCACCTCGAGCGGTTCAATGCCGGCGACCATATCGGCGCCGTGGCCGAAGAGGCGCGCGCAGAAAGCATCTCGCGGGTGCTCTACCCGGCCGACAGCACCGAGGCCGGTCAGGAACTGCGCCTGCGCCAGGAATACTTCTTTGTCGCCGCCTCGCTGCAGGACCTGCTGCGGCGCCATATCAAGCAGCACGATGGCGTGCACAACCTGCCTGAATACGCGGCGATCCAGCTCAACGACACCCACCCGGCGATTGCCGTTGCCGAGCTGATGCGCCTGCTGGTCGACGTGCATGACATCCCCTGGCCTAGGGCCTGGGAGCTGACCGTCGCCACGCTGTCCTACACCAACCACACGCTGCTGCCGGAAGCCCTGGAAACCTGGCCGGTGGGCCTGATGGAGCGTCTGCTGCCGCGGCACATGCAGATCATCTACCTGATCAACGCGTACCACATCGATGCACTGCGCGCGCGCGACATCCACGACTTCGAGCTGTTGCGCGCAGTGTCGCTGATCGAGGAGGACAACGGCCGTCGCGTGCGCATGGGCAACCTGGCGTTCCTTGGCTCGCACAGCATCAACGGCGTGTCCGGGCTGCACACCCAACTGATGCGCAAGACCGTGTTCACTCATCTGCATTCGCTGTACCCGGAGCGCATCAACAACAAGACCAACGGCATCACCTTCCGCCGCTGGCTTTACCAGGCCAACCCTGAGCTCACTGCGCTGCTGGTCGAAGCGGCCGGCGAAGAGCTGCTGGACAACCCGGAAACCCTGCTGAGCAACGTCGAGGCCTTCGCCGACAAGCCCGTCTTCCGCAAACGTTTCGCCGATCAGCGGCGGCTGAAGAAGCTGGAGTTGGTGCGCGTCGTCGAAGAGCGGATGAACATTTCCCTCAACCCCGACGCGTTGTTCGACGTGCAAATCAAGCGCATCCACGAATACAAGCGCCAGCTGCTCAACCTGCTGCACACCGTGGCGCTGTACCAGGCGATGCGCGCCGAACCGGCCACCGACTGGGTACCGCGGGTGAAGATCTTCGCCGGCAAGGCGGCGGCCAGTTATCACCAAGCCAAACTGATCATCAAGCTGGCCAACGATATCGCCCGCACCGTCAACGACGACCCGACCCTGCGCGGTCAACTCAAGGTGGTGTTCCTGCCCAACTACAACGTCAGCCTGGCCGAGGTGATCATCCCCGCGGCGGACCTGTCCGAGCAGATCTCTACCGCCGGGCTGGAAGCGTCCGGCACCAGCAACATGAAGTTTGCCCTCAACGGTGCGCTGACCATCGGCACCCTGGATGGCGCCAACGTGGAAATGTCCGAGCTGATCGGCAAGGAGCACATGTTCATTTTCGGCATGACGGCCAATCAGGTGCAGGCGCGCAAGCTGGCCGGGGAGTACAACGCCGAGTCGATCGTGCAGGAATCGCCGCGCCTGAACGAAGTGCTGCAAGCCATCCGCAATGGCGTATTCTCGCCAGACGATCCAACCCGCTACACCGCGCTGGTCGACAACCTGATCGCCCACGATACCTTCTTCGTGTGTGCCGATTTTGATGCCTACTGGCATGCCCAGCGCCGCGTCGCCGATTACTGGCGCTCGCCCAAGCTGTGGTGGCGCTCGGCGGTGTTGAATACGGCGCGGGCCGGCTGGTTTTCCTCCGACCGCACCATTCGCGAATACGCCCGCGACATCTGGAAAGTGCTCGACTGAGATCGGCCGACCAGGCGCGGTAAACAGGAGAGCCGCGATGCATTACCGCTACCACGAGAGCCCACTTGGCCGTCTGTTGCTGGTGGGCAGCGGCGCCGGGCTGCACAAGGTGCTGATGGATATCCAGGACAGGCCCTGGACCATCGGCGACGACTGGCAGCCGGCGCAGGCCGAACTGGATGTCGCCTGCCGTCAGCTCGACGAATATTTCAGTGGCCGGCGTACCCGGTTCGAGCTGCGCCTGGCGCCAAAAGGCACGCCATTCCAGCAGGCAGTGTGGCAGGCCCTAGTCGACATTCCTTACGGCCAGACCACCAGCTACAGCGCGCTGGCCGCGAGGATCGGACGGCCCCAGGCGATTCGTGCGGTGGGCACCGCGAATGGCGCAAACCCAATTGCGGTGATTGTGCCTTGCCATCGGGTGATTGGCGCCAACGGCAGCCTGACCGGCTACGCGGGCGGACTCCCACGCAAAAGCCTGCTGCTGAAACTGGAAGGCCAGCGTCAGCATGAGCAGGTCGAGCTGGCGCTGTAACCTGGTGCTGCTACCTGATGCGGTAAGTGCAGCAAGCGCCGTGCTCAGGGCGCGGCGATGCGTCCGAGCAAAGTGGCCGGCGACGTCAGCGGCACCGCCAGAATCAGCCCTTCGCCAGATGCGGGATAAATTCCGGTGAGTGCAGTGATATTGACCTGATGCGAGACCAGCACCCGCGTCGCGTCCTGCTCCAATCCATTGATGTGCTCGAGCAGCTCCTCCGTCTGCTGGCTGGCCCGCGCCCGTGTGGCGAAGAACGAATCCAGCGCCGGTAGCGGCTGAACCGGGCCAAGGTCCATCTGCGTGGCGGTGTCGCGGGCGCGGCACCAGCGGCTGCTGTACAGCTGCAGTCGTTCGAAGCGCTGCGCCCGCAACAGCTCGCCCCAGCGCCGGGCTTGCTCGCGGCCACGGGCATCGAGGTTGCGTTGGCTGCTGCAGTCGTCCAGGCGAAAATCCGCCGGGTCGCCAAATCCGGGGGCGCTGGCGTGGCGCAACAACAGGATTGCCCGGCCATTGCGCAGTGCGTCCCAAGCTGCTGCCTCATCCGCAGCGTATACGCTGGAAAGCAGCCCGCCGCACAGGCTCAACGCGAGCCCGAGCAGCCCAGCTGCGAAGCGCTTCATTGCTTAGAACTTGACGTTGCCGCGCGGCCCCATCAGCGCCCAGATGATCAGACCAACCACCGGCAGGAACAGGATCAACAGCACCCAGAGCACCTTCTTGCCGGTATCCGAATTGCTTTTGACCACATTGATGATGGCCCAAATGTCCAGGGCGAAAATGATCAGACCGATCAAGCCATTGAAACCGCTGCCCATGGTGACACTCCTTTGAAAGTTGTTTTTAGAAACGGACCTTGATCCGCGCCCGGCAGGATGCGCCCTAATCGTTCAGGTTGCTACGGGGTCGAATTGCAAGGAATTGCACATCGCCAGTTGCCTCTAGCGCGGCGGCATGGCATGGGCCCGCGGGCCCATGATGAACCAGTTGAAAACGCCCAGTAGCGGGAACAGCAGAATCAGGCTCACCCAGAGCACTTTCATGTTGCGGCTGGTGTTGCTCTTGAGCACGTTGTAGGCGGCCCACAGGTGCAACGCGAGCAGCACCAGCGCCAGTGCGGCATACAGCAGATCCATGGGTGCTCCCGAAACAGACCGTTTAGCCTTCGATAGCGGCTGCGGCCGTCTGGTTCCGCCTATCCGGCGGCTCAGAGCCGGTCGAGGTCGATCACCGCGAAACTGGCAACGGTGTCATGGCCTGGCAGCTCGCCGCCCTCCCGGGCAACGCCGAGGGTACGCAGCCCGGCCTGCTGGGCGGCGTCGAGTTCTTCGACGATATCGGAGAGAAACACAATCTCGTCAGCCGGTACACCGATCGCCTGGGTGATGCTGCGGTAGGAACCAGCCTCGCGCTTGGCCCCGCTGCCGGTGTCGAAATAGCCGGAAAACAGCGGCGTCAGATCGCCGGCCTCGGAGCAGCCGAAGATCAGCTGCTGGGCCTGTATCGACCCCGAGGAATACACATAGAGCATATAGCCCTGCTGCTTCCAGCGCTTCAGCGCTTCGACGGCGTCCGGATAGACATGCCCCTTGAGCTGGCCGTTCTGATAACCCTGTGCCCAGACCATGCCCTGCAGCGCTTTCAGCGGCGTAGCTTTGCGGTCTTCGGCGATCCACTCCAGCAGAATCTCGACGACCCGCGCGGTATCGGCGGTTGCTTCGCCTGCCTGGCCGCGTACCGCTGCCAGTTGCTCGGCGACCTGAGGCTGATCGGCATGGGCCGCGACGAAGTCCGGCAAGTGCCGGGCGGCATAGGGAAACAGCACATCGAAGACGAAACTCACCGCGCTGGTGGTGCCTTCGATATCGGTGAGAATGGCTTTGATCGGCATGGGGTCCCCCGCAGATTAGGTCGGATCAATCGTCCAGACGCGGAAAGCGGCTGGCGACCTCTTCACCGGTGAACTGGGCGACCCAGCCTTCGGCATTGTTGAACAGGCGGATGGCCACGAAGTGCGGCTGCTCGCCCATGTCGAACCAGTGCCGCGTGCCGGCTGGTACCGAAATAAGGTCGTTCTTCTCGCACAGCACGGCGTAGACGTAGTCGTCGATATGCAGGGTAAACAGCCCGCGCCCGGCGACGAAGAAACGCACTTCGTCTTCAGCGTGGCGGTGCTCATCGAGAAACTTGGCACGCAGCTCGGCTTTCTGCGGGTGGTCGTGGGTCATGCTGACAACATCGACGGTGACGTAGCCGCGCTCGTTCATCAGCGTGTCGATCTGCGGGCGGTAGGCGGCAATCACCTCGTCCGGACTAGCACCCGGGGCAATGGGCGCGCTGGCCTGCCAGCGCTCGAAACGCACACCGACCTCGGCCAGGGTGCTGGCGATGTCTTCCAGGTGGGTCAGTACCTTGTTCGGCAGATCGGGAGAGGACTCGTGGTAAACGGTCAGGCTGCTCATGCTGGGCTCTCTTGGTCAGGTCATTGCAATGCGCGCAGTTTCAGCTCGCACTCGAATAGGAACTCGAAGGCTTCGATCTGGCGCAGCGCGTCGCTCATCTGCGCGCCCCAGGTGTACAGCCCGTGGCCACGAATCAGGTAGCCGACGCAGTCGGGATGGGCGTCCAGCCAGGGCTGCACCTTGCCAGCCAGGCGGGCGATATCCTGATCGTTGTCGAAAATCGGCACCACGACCCGAGATTCGTGGGTGGCGACGCCGCTGAAGGCCTTCTGCAATTCGTAGTCTTCGAACGTCAGCGCCTCGGCCTGGCTGAGGCGCGACAGCACCGTGGCATTCACCGAATGGGTGTGCAACACCGCGCCGATTTCCGCCTTCCAGTTGTACAGCTGCGTGTGCAGCAGGGTTTCCGCCGAGGGCTTCTTTCCAGGCTCGAGGCTCTGGCCGTGCATGTCGGTGGCGAGCACGTCATCCACACCGAGCTGGCCTTTGTGCTTGCCGGAAACCGTCAGCAACGCCTCGCTGGCGGACAGGCGCAGTGAGTAGTTGCTGCTGGTGGCTGGCGACCAGCCACGCTGATAAAGAAACTGCCCGGCCTCGACGATCTGTCGGGCCAGCTGTTCGCGGGTCGAGCTCATGGCCGCTCCTCTTGTATGCGGGTGGCGGTGATAACGGCAGCCGTCAGGGCTACCAGGCTGGCGATGGCAAACGTCCACGCCGGGCCGAGGGTGTTCCAACTGTAACCGGAATACAGCGCGCCCAAGGCACCGCCCACGCCAGCCAGGGCGGCATAAAGCGCCTGGCCCTGGCCCTGCTGGCGATCGGCAAAACTGCGCTGGACAAAATGAATAGCCGCCGCATGGAAACTGCCGAACGTCGCCGCATGCATCAACTGCGCGAACAGCAGCACCGTCAAGTGATCGGCGAGATTGCCCAGCAGCAGCCAGCGCACAGCGGTAATCAGAAAGCTGGCGAGCAGCACCGTGCGCAGCGAATACCGAGCGAGCAGCTTGGCCATCAGCATGAACAGCACGATTTCGGCCAGCACGCCGAGCGCCCATAACTGGCCGATCAGGCCGCGGGAATAGCCGAGCGCTTCCAGGTGCAGGGTGAGAAAGGTGTAGTACGGGCCGTTGCTCAGCTGCATCAGGCCAACGCTCAGGTAGAACGCGAGGATGCCAGGCCGGCGCAACTGGCGGATGAAGCCGCCCTGCCCCAGGGTATTCGGACGCATCTGGGGTTGTGCGCTGGGCACCCACCAGCTGCTGAGGACGATTCCGCCCATGATCAGGATCAGCGCCCAGGGGTAGGCGTCCAGGCTGAGCCGCTCGAACAGCTGGCCCAGGCCGACCACGGCGACGATGAAGCCGATGCTGCCCCACAGCCTTATCTGGCTGTAGCGGGTTGCCTGTTCCTTCAAGTGCGCCAGGGTGATGACTTCGAACTGTGGCAGTACCGCGTGCCAGAAAAACGCATGCAAGGCCATGATCAGCGCCAGCCAGGCGTAGCTCTGGCTGATGAAGATGCCGGCGAAGCACAGCAGCGTGCAGAACGCACCAAAGCGCACGATCGCCAGTCGCCGGCCACTGTAATCGCCCAGCCAGCCCCAGATGTTCGGCGCGATGCAGCGCATCAGCATGGGAATCGCCACCAGTTCGCCGATCCGCGCCGGCGAAAACCCCAGGTGGTCGAAATACAACGCCAGGAACGGCGCGGTGGCGCCGAGCAGCGAGAAATAGAAAAAGTAGAAGCCGGATAGGCGCCAATAGGGCAATGCCGTATTCATGCCGTAGCCTGGGTCGATAGCAGCGATACCCAGGAGATTGCTTGTTGGGTATCGCTGCGCTCAACCCAACCTACGCTGACCTTCACAGCTGCGGCAGCACCGGCGTTGCCACCCGCACATCGGCGTTCTGCGCGCGGTGGCGCAGCAGGTGGTCCATCAGCACGATGGCCATCATCGCCTCGGCGATGGGCGTTGCGCGAATGCCGACACAGGGGTCGTGACGACCTTTGGTGATGACGTCCGCCGGATTGCCGTCGACATCAATCGAACGCCCCGGGGTAGTAATGCTGGAGGTTGGCTTCAGGGCCAGGTGCGCCACGATCGGCTGGCCGGAAGAAATACCGCCCAGGATGCCGCCAGCGTTGTTGCTGAGGAAGCCGGCCGGGGTCATCTCGTCGCGGTGTTCGGTGCCGCGCTGGGCGACGCTGGCGAATCCGGCACCGATTTCCACGCCTTTGACCGCGTTGATGCTCATCAACGCATGGGCCAGTTCCGCGTCCAGGCGGTCGAAGATCGGCTCGCCCAGGCCAGGCATCACACCTTCGGCGACTACGGTGATCTTCGCGCCAACCGAATCCTGGTCGCGGCGCAGCTGGTCCATGTAGGCTTCCAGCTCGGGCACCTTGCTCGGGTCGGGGCTGAAAAAGGCATTCTCCTCGACGCTGCTCCAGCTCTTGAACGGAATCTCGATGGGCCCGAGCTGGCTCATGTAGCCACGCACGACGATGCCCTGGGTCGCCAGGTACTTCTTGGCAATGGCGCCCGCGGCCACGCGCATCGCGGTTTCGCGGGCGGAGCTGCGTCCGCCGCCGCGGTAGTCGCGGATGCCGTACTTGTGGTGATAGGTGTAATCGGCATGGGCCGGGCGGAACAGGTCCTTGATCGCCGAGTAATCCTTGGATTTCTGGTCGGTATTGCGGATCAGCAGGCCGATGGCGCAGCCGGTGGTCTTGCCTTCGAACACCCCGGCGAGGATTTCTACCACATCGTCTTCCTGACGCTGCGTGGTGTGGCGGCTGGTGCCGGGCTTGCGCCGGTCGAGGTCGCGCTGCATGTCTTCCAGGGACAGTTCGATGCCCGGCGGGCAACCGTCGACGATGGCGACCAGCGCCGGACCATGGCTTTCGCCGGCCGTGGTGACGGTAAACAACTTGCCGTAGGTATTGCCGGACATTGCAGGAACTCCGCGAAAATCAGCGCTGGGCGCAACTACGCTTGCCAGCGCAGCCCCACCCCGACTTAATGAAGGCCGCGAGTATACCCGCGGCGCCCGTGCAGTTCACCCCACGAACCTTGCGCCGCCGTGCGCGTCCAACCGACTCCCATTTAGAAGCTAACTGCTGAAGTGCCTGCCTATGTTGTCGCGTCTCCTGCCTGTTGTCCTGCTGCTGTGCGCCGAACTAACGCAGGCAGCTTCAAGTACCGTCCTGCAACGTCCGATGCAGTTGCACACCAGCCAGGGCGTGCTGCATGGCACCTTGCTCCAGCCGCGCAGCGACGAGCCGGTCCCGGTGGCCCTGCTGATCGCCGGTTCCGGGCCGACCGACCGCGACGGCAACAACCCGGCCGGCGGCCATAACGACAGCCTCAAGCGCCTGGCCCAGGCCCTGGCCAAGCATGGCATCGCCAGCCTGCGCTACGACAAGCGCGGAGTCGCGGCCAGCCGCGCCGCAACGCCGGACGAGCGCGACCTGAGCGTGGCCCGTTACGTCGACGACGCGGCGGCCTGGGGTCAGTTGCTCAAGGCCGATGCGGCGTTCGATCGGTTGATTCTGGTCGGCCACAGCGAAGGCGCACTGATCGCCAGCCTGGCGGCACCCGAGGCGCAGGCCGATGGCGTGGTCAGCATTGCCGGCAGCGCTCGGCCAATCGACCAGGTGCTGCGCGAACAACTGCATTACCGCCTGCCGCCTGCCCTGCTGGCGCACAGCTATCGAATCCTCGACAGCCTGGTGGCTGGGCAAGCTGACGCGGCCGTGCCCGATGAGTTAAAGGTGCTGTTCCGCTCAAGCGTACAGCCGTACCTGATCTCGCTGTTCCAGCACAATCCCAGCGAGGCCTTCGCCCGACTGCAGGTGCCGGCGCTGATCGTCCAGGGCAGCCACGACATCCAGGTCAGTGTCGGCGATGCCCAGGCGCTGAAAGCGGCCAAGCCCGATGCGCGCCTGGTGATCGTCGACGGCATGAATCACGTCCTGCGCATCGTGCCCCTCAATCTGCAGTCGCAGCTGGCGTCCTACGACAACCCCAAGTTGCCACTGGCAACGGGGCTGATCACGCCTATCGTCGAGTTCATTCAGCGTATTGGCACAGTGCCAGCCTCCAGCGGCGGATAAAGCGGCCGATAAACCGGCTGCTAGGTCGCGCACGCCTGGCATCGCGCACAGGACCGCTCCCATGACCGACACTCCCGCTCCTTCATCCGATGGTCTGGCCGAAGCCGACGACCAGGCCGTGGCCGAAAAACCGCACGCATGGGCGGAGCTCGCCCCCGAGCAGTTTCGGCTATTGCGCCTGGCGCCCTTGCAGGTGGACCGTGATACCGGTGCGCGCCCCCTGCGCTTCGTTCAACTGGGCCGCGTAGCGCGCCACAGCAGGGAGCTGAGCCTGCTGCGCCTGACCATCGACCTGCCGGGCCAGCGCGTGCGCAAGGAACAGAACGTCCTGGAGGTGTGGCTTGACCATCGCCTCAAGGAAGCCCGCTTCGGCCCCGAGAAGGGTCTGCAGATCGAGCCAGCCAACCGCGGCCTTGGCCGCTTCCTGCTGGCTCAGGGCATCGCCTGGGCACGGCAGAGCTGTGCGCATTACAGCGTTGAAGGCGGGGCGCTGCCGGCCAAGGATGCCCTCAGCGAAGGTGCGCGCATACGCCGCGACCAGTGCCTGCAGGCCCAGGGCTTCAGCGTGGAATACCTCGACCCGCTGCAGCTGAAAGCCCGCTACGGCGCCCCGCGCGTCGGTGCTCTGCACGCCGACTGGCACAGCGAGAAGGTCCAGGTCGTCAACCTGCTCGATGCCGCCAACATGCTGCAGCAGGCCGATCAGAACCTGCGCGAGCAGGATGTGACCATTCGCAAGCTGGAGGAGCGCATCAACCGCTTCAGGCGCGAGGATGGCAGCCTGCGCTTCACCATCACCTGCCTGATTGCGTTCTGTATTTTCCAGGCCGGCCTGCTGATCTGGATCGCAACGCGCTGAGCCAGCCGCCTAGCCGTTGACTCGCTGGCGGAACAGTGCCTGATGCTCGCGGCACTGCTGGGCCGCGAGCAGGAACACGCCGTGACCGCCGCGCTCGAACTCGAGCCAGGTGAAGTCGACCTCCGGGTACAACGCCTCGACGTGAACCTGGCTGTTGCCCACCTCGACGATCAGCGTGCCCTTCTCGCTCAGGTGATCCGCCGCTTCGGCCAGCATGCGCCGCACCAGGTCCAGACCATCGGCGCCGCAGGCGAGGCCCAGTTCCGGCTCGTGCTGGTATTCGGCCGGCATGTCGGCGAAATCCTCGGCGTCCACGTAAGGCGGATTGGAGACGATCAGATCGAAGCGCTGGCCCGGCAAGCCGGCAAAACCGTCACCCTGAACGGTGTAGACCCGCTCATCCAGACCGTGCCGTTCGATATTGCGGTTGGCCACTTCAAGCGCCTCGTACGACAGATCCCCCAGCACCACCTCGGCCTCGGCGAACTCGTAGGCACAGGCAATGCCGATACAGCCCGAACCGGTGCACAGGTCGAGAATTCGCGCAGGCTCCTGCGCCAGCCAGGGCTCGAAGCGCTGCTCGATCAGCTCGGCAATCGGCGAGCGCGGAATCAGCACGCGCTCATCGACGATGAAGGGCAAGCCGCAGAACAGCGCCTCACCGAGCAGATACGCGGTCGGCACGCGCGCCTCGATGCGGCGTTCGAGCAGCGCTTGCAGGTGCAGGTGCTCATCGTCCTGCAGACGGCAGTCGAGGTAGGCGTCGGCAATTTCCCAGGGCAGATGGAGCGCGCCCAGCACCAGCTGACGCGCCTCGTCCCAGGCATTGTCGGTGCCGTGGCCGAAGAACAGCTCCTCGCCATGGAAACGACTGACCGCCCAGCGAATGTAGTCACGGATGGTGTGCAGGCGATTGGTGGTTAGATCGGTCACTTAAGCGGCTCCAGGCAAGATTGGGCGCATTCTAGCCCATGCCCCTGGCGCGCTCACCCGCGATCCCCGCTTACCTGCGATCCCTATGCCTCGAATCGTCCACGCAACGCAACTTTGGTCACAGAGGTTCACAGGTGAGCGGCAGGGGCGGACAATGGCCCGAGTCGTCCGCCTACGCGAGGAGCCTTTCATGTCCCATCCGCACACCATGTTCCAGCTAACCGGCCGCGGTCACGCGCCTGCCAGCCTGAGCAATGCGACCTTGCTGATCATCGACGCGCAGGAGGAATACCGCAGCGGCGTTCTGCAACTGCCGGGCCTAGATGCGGCGCTGGAAGAAATCGCCAAACTGCTGGCAGGTGCGCGTGCCCTGGGCAGTTCGATCATCCATATCAGGCATATGGGCATCCCCGGCGGCCTGCTCGACCCCAGCGGCCCGCGCGGCGGCCACTTGCCGGAAGTGGCGCCACTGCCTGGCGAAGTCGTGGTGCAGAAACGCCTGCCGAATGCTTTCGCCGGCACCGAGCTGCATGACCGCCTACAGGCGATGGGTCACCTGGACCTGATCGTCTGCGGCTTCATGAGCCATTCCAGCGTCAGCTCCACCGTGCGCGCCTGCAAGGATTACGGTTATCGCTGCACCCTGGTGGACGCCGCCTGCGCGACCCGTGACTTGCCGACGGCGGAAGGCGGGGTAATTGCCGCTGCGGACATGCACCGGGCCGAAATGATCGCCCTCGCCGACAACTTTGCTACGCTGGTAGCGCGCGCCAGCTCGCTGCTTTGAGCATCCGGGCGGCGCCGGCTGCTCGCAACGCCGGGTTTAATCCGGGCAGCGCCAGGAACCCCACCGCGACCTGTGGGTCATACCGCCGATACCCACAGAGGAAATCGGAATGAAGTCATCCGATGGTTTTGATGCTCGCCGCCTGCGTCCACGCGGCCCCCGCAACTGGCGCATGCGCCTTGCAGCCGCGCTCGCGGCACTGTTTGCCTGCTTTGGAATTTTATTGGCGATGGCCGGTACAGCCACCCTGCTCGGCCGTCCCGCCTCACTCGGCGCCCTGAATGATTCGCCAGTCGCCGCCGTGGTTCTGGTGGCGCTGGGTGTGTTGCTGCTGTGGATTGGCATCATCGGCTGGCGCCTGTTCCGCCGTCGCATGCGCCGCACCAGCGACCTCAACATGGCCCCGCACCTGATGAAGAAACGCAACTGATCACACCCCACGGCAGTCAGCGCCTGCCGCCTTGGTTACACTAGCGGCCTTCGCGGAGGCCACTATGCAAGACGACCCTAAAGACGATGACGAAAGCGCACTGTTCAAAGCCGAGCTGCGCGGCGTCAAACCGATCAAGCACGACCGCGCCGACACCGGCAAACCCAAACCAAACCGTGCGCAACTGGCCACCCTGCGCCAGGCGGCCACGGCGCGGGTGGATTCGGTCAAGGTTGACGGCCTGTCTGATCAGTTCGTTATCGACGTTGGCGCCGAAGATCCGCTGTACTGGGCAGCCAACGGCGTGCAGGAAGGCCAGATGCGCAAGCTCAAGCTGGGCCAGATCAGCTTCGAGGGGAGCCTCGACCTGCACGGCATGACCGTGGAAAAAGCCCGCGACACGCTCTGGGAATTCATTGCCGAAGCCAACAAGCTGGAAGTGCGTTGCGTGCGCATCACCCATGGCAAGGCCGTGCGCATGGACGGGCGCAAACCGATGATCAAAAGCCACGTCAACACCTGGCTGCGCCAGCACCCGCAAGTGCTGGGCTTTACCTCATGCCTGGCCAAACATGGTGGCACCGGCGCGGTGTACGTGATGCTCAAGCGCACCATGATGGACGGCCGCGACGAATAAACTGCGTTTGTTAGCGGTGCGGGAAACGCGGCGTGTTGGCCTCGTGCTCGACGCGCAGGCCGTTCACCATGAACGCCACCGCATGATAGAACCCCACCAGCATCAGGCATTCGATCAGTTGGTCCTCGCGGAAATGCTCGCTGAGCCGCTGCCACAACCCGTCGTCCACTGTCGAACCAGCGTGCAGGCTGTCGGCCAGGGCCAAAAGCGCCTGTTCTTCAGCGCTCCATAGGCTTGCGTCAGGGCTGGCAGCGCAGGTATTGGCAAGTTGTTGCGCGCTGAAGCCGGCCTTGCCGTTGAACACCGCCACATGCACGCCCCATTCGTACTCCGCATCGCAGAGAGCCGTGGTGCGCAGGATCAGCAACTCGCGTTCACGCACGCTGATGCTGCCGGGGTCGAGCAAGCCGCCAGCGAGGAAACGCTGCAAAACCCGCGGGTTATGCGCCATGCTGCGAAACAGCTTTAGCGGCGGTACGCCGGGCGGCATTATGCGATCGAACGCTGCTTGAATCTCGGGCGCAAAAGGCGGTGGCGCGGGTTGAATGCGTGGGTTGTTCATAGGCAAATCTCCCATCGAACGTAAGCTACGGAAAAAGTAGCAAAGCCACTGTAGTTCGCTACTAAAAAAGAAGCAAGGAGATCGAATGAGTAGTGCAAAACCTGGCCAGCGGGTTCGTGGCTCCAGCAGCGGCAGGCCGATCATGGCCTTGCTCGACCTGCTCGGCAGGCGCTGGAGCCTGCGTGTCCTGTGGGAGCTGCACCAGGCGCCGGCGAACTTTCGCGAGCTGCAAAGCCGCTGCGAAGGCTTGTCGCCCTCGGTGCTCAACACCCGCCTGAGCGAATTACGTGACGCTCGATTGCTGGATAACGGCGAGCGTGGCTATCAGCTTTCGCCGCTGGGCGTCGAGCTGATCGACAAGTTCCTGCCACTGACACTCTGGGCCGAACACTGGGCCAGCAATCTCGAAGTACCGACGGAAAACTGAGGCGATCTCTTGCCAGCCCGACGGCAGCACCCTACCCTGCGCCTCTGTTTATATCCGTCAGTGCCTCAGGAAGATCATGTCCCTGGAACAGAACTACAGCGCGATTCTCGGTCAACTCGGCGAGGACGTGTCCCGCGAAGGCTTGCTCGATACCCCCAAACGCGCCGCCAAAGCCATGCAGTACCTGTGCCGCGGCTACCAGCAAACCCTGGAAGAAGTTACCAACGGTGCGCTGTTCAGCTCCGATGCCAGCGAGATGGTGGTGGTGAAGAACATCGAGCTGTATTCGCTGTGCGAACACCATCTGCTGCCTTTTATCGGCAAGGCGCATGTCGCCTACATTCCCAGCGGCAAGGTACTTGGCCTGTCGAAAGTCGCACGCATCGTCGACATGTATGCGCGCCGCCTGCAGATTCAGGAAAACCTCAGCCGGCAGATCGCCGAAGCGATTCAGCAGGTCACCGGTGCGCTCGGCGTCGCTGTGGTCATCGAAGCCCAGCACATGTGCATGATGATGCGCGGTGTCGAGAAGCAGAACTCCTCGATGGTCACCTCGGTGATGCTCGGCGAATTCCGTGAAAACGCGGCCACCCGCAGCGAGTTCCTCAGCCTGGTCAACAATTGACCGACTGATCAGCGATAAAGAACCGGCCTTGTGCCGGTTTTTTTCCGGCTGTAGAGCTGCCAGGCTACTTGAAAGGTGCGCGCGGCCTGGTTCGCAACGGGTCGAGCAAAGACGCCAGCCCGTTGTGATCGATTTCCTGCATCAACGCCAGGAGCCGGCCAATTTCCCCGGCGGGAAAGCCTTCGCGAGCGAACCAGTTGAGGTAATTGCCCGGCAGGTCTGCAAGCAGACGACCCTTGTATTTACCAAAGGGCATTTCTCGGGTCACCAGCAATTGCAGGTCTTCAGGTTTCATTCGCTACTCGATGGCGCGCCGTGGAAGGTATGAATTATGCCCAATCGAGGCGCCGAGCAGCAGGGTTGCCACCCACGCGCAGAGAGCAAAGTCGGGTAAGCTGCGCGCCCTCATTCGTTCACTCAAGGTTTGCTTCAGCATGATTATCAAGGCACTCAGGATCGGCCTAGGCCAGTTGATCGTCTTTCTCGACTGGATCAGCCGTCCGGCCAAACTCAAGCGCAGCCCCACCGCTCAGGCCGCAGTCGATCAAGCCGCCAGCGGGCTGGCGCTGTATCAATTTCATGGGTGTCCGTTCTGTGTAAAAACCCGGCGTACCTTGCACACACTTAATGTGCCGGTCGCATTGCGCGACGCCAAGAACGATGAGCAGCATCGACAAGCGCTGCTGGAGCAAGGCGGCAAGATCAAGGTGCCGTGCCTGCGGATCGAAGAAAATGGTCAGAGCACCTGGATGTACGATTCCAAGGTCATCATTGCTTACTTGAACGAGCGTTTCGCGTCCGTGTGAAAAGTCACTGCGCCAGGTGCCCTGGCGCAGTGAACTCAGGCCTTACTTGATGAAGTCATGGCCCCAACGGTTGACGTCACGTACCGACTGCTGCTGACGCAGGGTCGCGCGCGCCTCTGCGGTCGCGGCGATTTCGTCATCGATGATCTTGGTCGACATTGACAACCAGCTGGTTGCGAACGCAATCGCGTCACCGTGCAGCTCCAGCGCCTCGATATTGATGTTGGTCATGTCATCACAGGCACTGTGGTAGCACGGATCGTACGGTTGGTTGGCCGCTCCACCGTAGTTCTGCGCCTGCTCTTCGGTTTTGATACCTTCCGCGCCCGTGAACAGGCCACCGAACGGAATGCCTTCTTCGAAGAACTGTGCATAGTCGGAGCGGAAGTCGATTTCCGTACCTTCAGACGGCGCGCCGCGCAGATGGAAGTACGCCTGGAACAGACGCTCGATGGCGCCCGAGCCCGGAGGGCCCATCAGGTCGAAGCTCGAACCGTCACCGTCATAGATGAAGTTCGCGGAGTTAGGCGAACCGATCATGTCGATGTTGAGGTAGGCCTTGATCTTCGCCTTTTCGGCGTCAGGCAGCTCGCTGGCGTAGAAGGTCGAGCCGACCAGGCCGGACTCTTCGGCGCCCCACCAGGCGAACCGCACCTGATTGACCGGCCGCGCTTTGCTCATCAGCACCGCCATTTCCAGCAGCGCAGCGCTGCCCGAGCCGTTGTCGTTGATGCCGGCGCCTTCGGCAACCGAATCCAGATGCGCGCCGACCATGACCACATTGTCGGCGTTGCCGCGACGGGTTTGCGCGATCACGTTGTGGGTCTCGGTGCGCGAGCGCTCAACGTCCGCCACCATGCGAACCTGCACGCCCTCGGTGCCCACCCAGCCAGCGCCGATGTCGTAGGTGGTGAACAGCACTGGAATGCCGCCTGCGTAGGTGTCACCCAGGGTGGCGTTCATCAGGCCCTTACGGTCCTCGGTGTCGCCCTGGTTGAACACGATGACCCCTGACGCCCCAGCTGCCGCAGCGTTTTCGGCCTTGATCTGGAAGGCGCAGGTACCGCGCTGCAGCAAGGCAATCGAGCCACTCGGGAAGCCTTCGAAGTCTTCCACTTCGCAACCGCTGCTGGAGGTGTTGCCTGCACCCAGGGCGACATCCACGGCAACCACCGGGGCGGTCACGTCGCCGGCTTCGGTCTGCGACAGGTAGGTGAAGTCCTCTTCCCAGGTGAAGTCGACCGGCTGCGGCGTTAACGCGCTCAGCGTGCCTGGCCCTTTCGGCTCATAGGAGGTGAACGGGAATGCCTGGATGGTCACCTTGTATCCAGCGCGTTCAAGGGTGGAACGGACATAATCCACCGAGGCCTGGTAGCCCGGCTGCGCCGCGGCGCGGTTACCACCATTGGTGGTGGCGATGTCTTCAAGCTTCTGCAGGCGCGTCACCACATTGGTGGCGTGCATGCAACGCGGTAAGCCGATCGGCGTGCTCACCAGCAGCGGCGATTTGCAGGCCGAGGCATCGTATTTGCCTGGGGTCCAGAAATCGTTGTAGAGCTGACTTTCAGGTGATGCCAGTGCGGCTGAGGAAGCGGCCAATGCTAGAGATCCAACTACCCGACGAACATTGTTCTTTTTCTTCATGGGAAATCATCCTTGGACGAATATTTGTTGTAGGCAGGCCGTCTGTGGCGTTCGCCACTGTCCCCTACAGCGCTCAGCGGACGCGACCATGAGCACTTGACTCGTCATTTCCCGTTTCGGTTCTGGCTGTTTTTCAAAATATTGCTGCACTTGGTCGGATTTGTGGGCTTCGTCAAAAGATCGAGCAATTTGCAGCGAACTGCGCCGTATTGGTCTAAGCGGGCCGCTTCAGCAGCCCGGCAGAAACCGCTCTATTGCGCCACTTGTACCTCGGTAACGACAAATTTGCTGCCCTCTTGCTGAGCAACGAAGTTCACCTTGTCGCCTACCATCAAACCGTCCAGCAGTGCGTCGTCGGCAACCTGAAAGACCATCGTCATCGGCGGCATGCCGAGATTGACGAGGGGGCCATGGCGCAGCGTGAGCTTCTGATTGACCACATCGACTTTGCGCACTTCCCCCTGGCTCATGGCAGCGGCCCTATGGGCGGCTGACGGCATTTCATGCTGGCTGGCGAGCGCAGTGCAGGCCAGGGTGCCGCCCAGAACCAGCGCGATGAGTAACTTTTTCATGTCGTTCTCCTTTTGGTTGATTACTCGACTACACGAATCCGGCCGACCATGCCGGCCTGGTAGTGGCCGGCGATCAGACAGGCGAAATCGAAGTCGCCGGCACGGTTGAAGGTCCAGATGATCTCGCCACTCTGCCCCGGCCCGACATGGGCCATATAGGGCTCGTCATGCTGCATGCCCGGAAACTTGACCATCATCGCCGCGTGCGCATCCAGATCCGCCTGAGTCCCCAGGACGAACTCATGCAGCAACTTGCCCTGGTTGCGGTGTACAAAGCGGATTGTCTCGCCCTGCTTGACCTCAAGTTGGTCGGGGCTAAAGCGCATCTGGTCGCTCATGCCTATTTCGATGGTGCGGCTGACCTGCTCAAGGTCACCGGCAATACCCCAGGGTTTCTGCTCTTTGACTACGTCAGCGCTGTGCTGCGCAGTGTGTTGTTCGCTATGGGCCAGCACGGGGCCGCTAAGCAGCAAGCCCGCCAGGGCGAATGCCAACGGCAAATAAGCTGTCTGTTGCATGGGTCTACCTCCTCAATGGCCAGCATGGCCGCTAGGTTTACGCACTTGCACTTCGACCGGCTCGCCAGGCGGCTGCTTGAGCGGCATCGACTGCCCGCCGGCCTCGCTTGAACGCGCCGGCTTGGCCAACTCCCCTTGCCACTCATAGGCCACAGTGCCGGCCGGGTGCTTGAACCAGCCTGGGTTGCGGTAATCACCTGGCGCTTGGTCCTTACGTACCTTGAGCACAGTAAACATGCCGCCCATTTCCACCGACCCGAAGGGGCCGTCACCGGTCATCATCGGTGCGGTGTTGTCCGGCAGCGGCATCTGCATTTCCGCCATATCCGCCATGCCGCGTTCGCCCATGACCATGTAATCGGGGATCAGCTTGGCGACCTTGCGGGTCATCTCGCGGTGATCGACACCAATCAGCGTCGGCACGTCATGGCCCATGGCATTCATGGTGTGGTGGCTCTTGTGGCAGTGCAGGGCCCAGTCGCCCTCCTCATCGGCAAGGAACTCAACCTGACGCATCTGCCCCACCGCGATATCCGTGGTCACCTCCGGCCAACGCGAGCCCACTGGCGTCGGCCCTCCATCGGTACCGGTCACCTCGAACTCGTGGCCATGCAGGTGGATCGGGTGGTTGGTCATGGTCAGGTTGCCGACGCGCAGGCGCACCTTGTCGTTCTTACGCACCACCAGCGGGTCGATGCCAGGGAAGATGCGACTGTTAAAGGTCCACAGGTTGAAGTCGAGCATGGTCATGATCTTCGGCGTGGCCGCCCCGGGCTCGATGTCGTAGGCGTTAAGCAGAAAGCAGAAATCCCGATCCACTTCGCTAATCAGTGGGTGGTGCTCCTTAGGATGGGTGACCCAGAAGCCCATCATGCCCATCGCCATTTGCACCATCTCGTCAGCATGCGGGTGGTACATAAAGGTGCCGGGGCGGCGCGCGACGAACTCGTAGACAAAGGTCTTGCCCACCGGAATCGCCGGCTGGGTCAGCCCGGCGACGCCATCCATACCGTTGGGCAGACGCTGACCGTGCCAGTGGATGCTGGTGTGTTCAGGCAGCTTGTTAGTAACGAAGATGCGCACCCGGTCGCCCTCCACTACCTCGATGGTCGGCCCCGGCGACTGGCCGTTATAGCCCCACAAATGGGCCTTGTAGCCCGGCGCCAATTCGCGCACTACCGGCTCTGCGACCAGATGGAACTCCTTGACGCCGTTGTTCATCCGCCACGGCAGGGTCCAGCCGTTGAGGGTGACCACCGGGTTATAGGGCCGGCCGTTCTGCGGTTGCAGCGGCGGCTGGGTGTCGGCGCTGCCCTGGGACACCGCCTCAGGTATGCCGGCCAGGGATACCCGGCTGACCGCCGAGGTGGCGACAGCGGCAGTAATCGCGCTGGCACCGAGGAAGAAATCACGTCGTGAAACCATGGAAAATAGTCCTTGATCAGTGCCCGGCGGGCTCGTCGGTGGCCGCCATAGCCGGCGTACTTTGTGACAAGCGGGGCGATGACAGACTGGGCGCGCCCAACAGGGCCATATCCAGATCGGCTTTGGCGATCCAGAAGTCGCGCTGCGCCTGCAAATAGCCATCGACCGCGAGGATTTGTTTGCGCGCATCTGCCAGCAGCTCGAAGGTGCTGATAAACATGCCGTTGTATTGCAGGACATTTTCCTCGGCGATACGCGCGCGCAGCGGCAACACCTCATCGCGGTAATGCCGGGCAATGTCATGGCTGGCCTGGTAACCCAGATAGGCCTCACGCACCTGCGAGCGCGCGTTGATCGCCGTGGCGGCGGCGCGATTAAGCATCTGCCGGTACTGCGCCTCGGCCTTGGCCACCTTGGCCCCACTCCAGTCGAACAGCGGCAAGTCGACGCTGATCTCGTAGCCACGCTGGGTCGGTTCCTCATTGGAGCGGTTATTCACTACGCCCAGCTCCAGCACGTTGATGAAACGAGTGGTCTTGCTCAGTCCCAGGTTGCTGGCCAGCCGCTCGGCGTCCAGGCGCACGGCCTGGATATCCAGACGCTGAGCCATGGCCAGGCGCTCGACATCCGGCAACTGCTCAGGCTTAGCCGGTAACTCGGGCAAGCGCTCGGGCAAGCGGAAATCGATCTGCTCGCCCCACAAGCCGAGCAAGCGGGTCAGTTGCTCGCGGCTCTGCACCCGGGCCTGTTCAGCGCGGATCAGGTTCAGCCCCGCATCGGCATAGAAGCTTTGCTCCTGGGCGCGCTGCAAGGTGCTGTAGTTGCCCACTGCGGCCAGCCGCCTGGCCAGCTCGGCAGAGACTTCAGCCGACTCCATCACCTGGCCCATAAAGCCCAAACTCTCCTGCGCCGCCACCGCGCGGTACCAAGCTTTGCGCGTCTGGCTGGCCAGCTCGAACAACACCAGGCTGGTCTGCCGCTGCATCTGCTCGAAGCGCTTGGCCTCCATGCCGGAGGTCAGCGGCATGGCAATCAGCCGCGCCAGATTGATATGCAGGCCGCGCTCGTATTCCACCTCGCTGCCCTTCTCCAAACGCCCGAAGGAAAAGCCCGGATTGGGGATACGCCCGGCCTGCACGCGCTCGGCTTCACTGATGCCCAGCGCATCGAAGCTTGCCTGCAAATCGCGGTTATTCAGCAAGGCAACCTGCACCGCGGCATCCACCGTCAGCGGCTCGGCCAGCAACTCGGCAACCCGTTCGGCCACCTGGCTGCGCTGCTCCGGGGTTTTCACCCAGGTCACCTGTTTGTCCAACTGCGCCTGGCTGGCCTGCTCGACCTGAGTAAAACCACCATCCTGGCTAAAGCTGACGCAGCCGCTCAGTAGAACAGCCATTGCGCAAAGCCCGACGCGGCTCGTCATGCCACTCGATTTAGTGATGGCCATGGTGCGCCTCCATGGGCTTGGTCGGCGGCTGCGCCGGGATTGCCTGGGTGTCGGGCTCCTGGGCATACGGCTCTTGGGCATAGGTGCGCCAGCCACCGATCCGGCCGACCAGCTCATTGGCCTCGCGCCAGTCGTGCAGCGGCTGCTCGCTAAAACCCTGATAGGCCTTGAGTGGCGATTGATAGTGCAGAGCCGGCGTGGCGGCCTGGGCGTCCAGCGGGTCGGGCGACTCGGCCCAGCTGCCGACCGGCAGCAGCCATGCCAGGCAGATAAACGCCTGCCGGCGGGCAAACAGAAAATGCTTCATCGAAGAGTCTCGCGTGCAGCGGCGTTGCCTGCAGCGCGCAGACAAACACCGACCAATAGCTAAATACGCGTTACGCAGGCCTGGGCAGCAACTGCGCCAGGTGCGTCAACGCACGGTTTGGCTTAGGCGAGAAACAGGCGTGGGGGTCTTTCGGGGGTTTCGGCGATAAAGCCGACAAACTGATCCAATCGCGCCAAAGACGGCTCGACCGCTTGCAGCGGAGAATTGCTGGCAACCACCGTGCTCAGGGCCACCGCACCGACACAAAAGGCGCAGAGGCTGCACAAGCTGTTATCGGCGGCAGACACGGACTTGCTGGAAGTGTCGCTGGCGTGATGTTCGCCATGGGCAGATGCCTCAGCCGGCTGAGCCATGACCATCGCGCCGGGATGATGCGCCGCCATTTGCGGATCAACTTGGGCCATCGCCCCGCTCTGCTGGGTTACCGCGCATAACTGCATACTGATGGCCGCCATGCTCTGCGCCGGGAGGGCGAGCATTAGCATCCAGATCAGAGCGGTACGCAGGGTTTTACGCATGGTGCGCGTGTGTCTTCAGCACAGTTGATGGGTCGGATTATCCACCCAATAAACCATTTGTCCATGCCCGAGCATGGGCAAATGCGCCCATAGCTGGCTATGATCGGAGCCCATGACCAGCACACCACCCTTGCGTCAACCCTGCCCACCCGGCGTCTGCGACTGCGGGCGCGAGCAGTTGCTGGAGAGTGCCGCCAGCGATGTGCGCATCCTGCTGCTCACGCGCATGGAGGAAAAGCGCCTGCTGGAGCGGCTGGAGAACCTTGAAAGCCTGGCGGACCTGGAGAAGCTGCAGCGGCGCATCTATGAGCAGCTCGGCGTGCGCGTCGCCATCGCCCCAGGCTTCAACGAAGTGCGCAGCATGCGCGGCATCGCGATTCAGATCGATGAGCTGCCAGGACTGTGCCGCAAAACCCGTCAGGCCATCCCCACTGCCATCCGCCGTGGTTTGGAAAAACGCCCGGAAATCGCTTACAGCCTGCTCAACGCCCACGACTTGCTGCGCGATGCGTGATCGAATGCCGGCACCAGGCCGACCGGTGGCTGGGATGCTCACTGGCGTAACAGGCCATGTGCCCGGCGCCATGCACAAATCTTCTAAACCGCTGGCGCCGTGCTGTGTAGTGTCGGGGATCAATCCCCGTCCCGCAGGTAGGCCATGAGCGCGCAGAACTGGATCGATGTCGCCCACGACCACGACACGGGCATCGAAACCTTGCGGGCCCATTTCGTCGGGCACGCCTATGACCCGCATTGGCACGACAGCTACCTGGTCGGCGTCACCGAGCAAGGCGTGCAGCAGTTCAATTGCCGGCGGGCCAGGCACCAGAGCACGCCGGGGCAGGTCTTTCATCTGGAGCCAGGGGATATTCACGACGGCGAAGCACCCATTGCCGATGGCTTCACCTACCGGATGCTCTACCTTGATCCGCGCTGGCTGGAACGGGAAATCGGCGCGCTGTTCGCCGAAGCGCCAGCCAATAGCCAGCTGAGCTTCGCCAGCACCCTGACCCACGACGCGCGCCTGGCCCAGGCCACCAGCGCGGCGTTCCACTGCCTGCACCATCGCGAAATGCGCATGCTGCGCCAAAGCGCGCTGGATGCATTGCTGACTCAGTTGACCGGGCACCTGCACTGGCGCCAGCGCTACCGCGATGACCCGCGGTTGCCGCAAGTGGCGCTGCGCGCGCGTGAATACCTGCACGCCAATATGCAGCAGGATATTGGCCTGGACGTTTTGAGCCAGGTCTGCGGAGTTGACCGTTTTCGTCTCAGCCGCGCGTTCAAGGCCGCCTTTGGCCTGGCCCCGCATGCCTACCTCGTGCAATTGCGTCTGGCTCACGCCCGGCGTCTGCTGGCAGCGGGAAGCCAACCGGTGGAAGTCGCCATGACGCTCGGCTTTGCCGATCAGAGCCACCTCGGCCGCTGGTTTCTCCGCGCTTACGGACTGACGCCTGCACACTACCGCGCGCGCTGCACGAAGCTTCCAGACGCGTAAGCGGTGGCAGCTGAAGATCGTCGCACTCGATCTTCATTGGAACATGCCGCCATGCTGCACGCCGTATACGACCTGCTGCCCTTTATGCTGTTCGCCTTTGTCGCCTCCATCACGCCGGGGCCGACCAATATCCTGCTGCTCAGCACTGGCGCCCGCCACGGCTTCAAGGCCACCGTGCCGGCCATTCTCGGCGCCTGCCTGGCCGCAGCCAGCATCGTGCTCGTCGTGGGCAGCGGCCTGGGTTACTCGCTGACGCAAGTGCCAGCCGTGCAAACGGCCATGCAATGGCTCGGCATTCTCTGGCTCAACCACATGGCATGGCAGCTGTTTCGCAGCCCCGTCGGCGACGGGGCCTCTCCCGCCACCGATAGCGACATGCCGCGCCTGGGGATCTTCGGAGCGGCCGGCCTGCAGCTGGTCAATCCGAAAACCTGGATGATGGCTATGGCGGTTGCCAGCGTATTTGCCGGCGACGGCAGCGAGCGGCAAAGCCAGATGCTGCACCTGTCGCTGCTGTTTCTGCTGATCGCCCTGCCCTGTCTCGGCGCCTGGGCCTTGCTGGGGGCTGGCTCCAGCCGTTGGCTGCGCTCGGCACTCGCCATGCGCCGCTTCAATCGCGGCATGGCGCTGTTGCTGCTGGTTTCGGCGTGGCTGAGTCTGTGGGTTTAATGCGCTTTTTTTGGCGACCCTGCAGCCTGCGATCGGATTTGCAATACACCATTCGGCCGATGTCTGCTAAACCCATCGTGTCCTAAGGTGCCTCGCGTCGGCACAAGCCGACGGCGCTGGCGCCTCTAAAAATAATAAGACAGCAGGAGAAAGGCTCGATGCTCGGTAACGCCACCGACTCACGGGAAACACTCTCTGCGCGACGGTTCAACGTTCGTTACGACGAACAGGAAACGCCGCGCATCTGGGTGAACGACGATGTCTTCCTCACCCATTGGCTCAACGCCTACTCGATGACCATTCCCGACGGTGAAACCTTTATCGTGCAGACGATCAAGAAGTTTCTCGAGCGCATCGAAGACCCGACGCTGCTTCAGCAGGCGCGGGGGCTGATTGGCCAGGAACTCTCCCATTCCCGCGGCCACGAGCAATTTCTCGATGCGCTGGAGCGCCAGGGTTTCAAGTTACGAACCTTCCGCCGCGTCACTCGCTTTATCTCGTTCAAGCTTCTCACGCCGACCTCGACACCACGGCAACAGCTCGCCTTCGTGGTCGGGGTGGAGCGCATCAACGAGCTGTTCGCCGAAATTACCCTGGGCAGCGGCAAACTGGCCCGGTGCGATGCCCATGCCCGCGCGTTGTACGAGTGGCACTTCGCCGAGGAAATCGAGCACAAGGCCGTCGCCTTCGACGTTTACAAGGCGGTCGAGGGCAATCGATTCTGGCTGGGCTACGGAGTGGTCATGGCCTACCTGGTCAACATGAGTTACCTGGCACTGGCCTGCGCCACCTTCCTGCGCCAGGACGGGCAGCTGTTTCGCATCGCCACCTGGCGCCGGGCGTTTCGCTACTTCTTCCGCGACGAGCGCTTTCTGCCGCGCATGACCCGGGGCTGCCTGGAGGTGCTCAAGCGCGACTTCCATCCCGCTCACAGCGACAACTACGCGCTGGCCGAACACGTCCTGAGCAGGCGGGTGATTCGCGTCGACATGGCCGAAACCCAGGCATCCGGGGGCTGAGCAGATGCAGCGTGCCTCCTCAGCGCTGGTCCACGACTTCGCCGCCCCGGTGTCGCATGCGCAGCTGTGGCGTTTGCTCACCCGCCACGGCAGCAGCGCCATGGCCTACTCCTCGCTGCAGCCCGGCGCCGCGCACTTCCTCGACGAGCAACTGGGCTACCTGGCGTATATCCCGATCAGGCATCCGCTCTACGCGCCGCGCGGCATGAACGTGGTCATCGGCGACCCTATCGCGGCGCCAGCCGACGTCGAACGCCTGCTCGATGCCTATCTGGCCGAAACCCGCGCAGCGTTGACGGTGTTTCTCGACATCGGCAGCACCTTCGCCGATGTGCTGAGCGCCCGCGGCTATCCGGTGAACGAGTTCGGCGTCAATTCAATGATCGACCTGCGCGGCTTCGACCTCGCTCTGCGCGGCAAGCAGTACAGCCACCTGCGCCGCTGGCGCAACAAGGCCCACGCCGAAGGCATCGAGGTCCACGAGGGACGCCTTGGTGAACTGGGCCGCGAGGAGCTGGGCGAACTCAACCGGGAATGGCTCGCGCGCAAAGGCGGCCACGACCTTGCCGGCCTGACCCGGCCGCTGGTGCTCGAGGATGAAGACGACGTTCGCTACTTCTGGGCTCGGCAACAGGGTCGCCTGCTCGCCCTGGCCGTGTTCGACCCGATGTACCGTGACGGGCGCATCACCGGTTACCTGCACAACGCGTCGCGGGCACTCAAGGACGCGCCGAACGGTACCAACGACGCCATCGTGCTTCACGCCATCGGCCAGTTCCAGGCCGAAGGCAAGGACATCCTCTCGCTGGGGCTGTCGCCCCTGGCACTGAAGAACGGCGAGCGCTACCCGCACAACCCCGTGGTGGCCTGGGCGTTCGATTTCATCTATCGCCGGTGCCCGTTCATCTACCCCTGCCAAGGCAATGTGTTTCACAAGGAAAAATACTGCGGCCGCCAGGAGGCCTCCTTTATCGCCGGCATACCGGCACTCAACCTCTACCACTTGCTGGGAATCCTCAAGGCGCTGCGGGCGCTGTAATGCAGGTCCCGCTGCCAACAGGCACGACATCACGAGGCACGGCCTATGTCTGTACAGAATTCGCATGAACGAACCATCCGCGCGCAGCTGCACGAACTGGCGCAACGCTACGCGGTGCCCCACCCTCTGCGCACAACCTGGCAGCTTGCGTCCACGCTGATTCCGCATTTCGCGCTGACCTACCTGATCTACCAGAACTGGAGCGGGCCGATCTGGATTACGGCCGCGTTGCTGCTGCTCAACAGCCTGTTCCTGTCGCGCACCTTCGTGCTGTTTCACGACGTCATGCACGGTTCGGCGTTCCGCTCCAAACGGGTAAGCGACGTGGTCGGCTCGCTGATGGGCCTGCTGAT
Organism: Pseudomonas cistanchae; assembly: GCF_054483635.1. NCBI lineage: Bacteria > Pseudomonadati > Pseudomonadota > Gammaproteobacteria > Pseudomonadales > Pseudomonadaceae > Pseudomonas > Pseudomonas cistanchae. The sequence continues at coordinate 91,111 of NZ_JBTLWN010000003.1, forward strand.
CTTCATGCCGGCCCACCACTGGCAGTACGAGCACAACTTCCACCACGGCAGCACCAACGACCTCTCCCGCACCGGCATCGGCGACATGCCGCTGCTCACCGTCCGCCAGTACCAGGCGCTCAGCCCAAGACGGCAGTTCTATTACCGGGTCCTACGCCATCCCTCCTTCCTGTTCAGCCTTCATGCGTTCTACAAGTTGCTGATCTTTACCCGTGTCGTCGCCGACAAGCGCTGGCCGCGCCATGTTCATCTGTCCGTGCACCTCACCAACCTGGCGCTGCTCGCCGCGGCGCTCGGGCTCTGGGCCACGGGCCTTGGCCTGGTGGTGCTGATTCAGCTGCTGAGCTACGCGCTTGGCACGCCGATCATGCTGTTTCTGTTCTACATCAATCACCACTTCGAACAGTCGAGCTGGTATCGAGCGGACGCCTGGAACTTCGTCGACAGCGCGCTGCATGGCTCCTCCATCTTTCTGTTCCCGCCGGTGTTGCGCTGGTTTTCCGCCAACATCGGCATTCACAACGTTCATCACCTCATGCCGCACATACCCAACTACCACCTGGAACGCTGCTGGAAGGACAACGACCTCTTCGCCAACTCCCACGTGATCCCCTTCTTCGAGGGCTTGAAAGCGATGCGACTCAGGCTGTGGGATGAGAGAACGGAGCGCTATGTGGGCAAGGAAGGTTATCGCTTCCCATCCGCTAGCGAAGCTGCTGATCCTGCTTCTGAAGCGTCTCCCGCGTAAGAATCGACAACGCGCGCACGATGACTCGACCCTGTTTGGATCGGCTCAAACAATCGGTACCGCTCAATGTACGGCGATGCAGGCAGGTGAACGATACGGAGCTCGTCGCTGAAATCCTGCAACAGGTCAGTGAGTTGCCCAGTTACGGTTACCGTCGGGTCTGGGATTGCTGCGCCGCACCCGTGAAACCCAGCTGCTGCCTGCGGGTTTACCGGGTTGTGCGTGATCATCGCCTTCTGCTTGAGCGCCGAATCAAGCAGCCCGGAGTGCCACGTCGCACCAAGGCGGTATTGCCGTGCAACCAGCGATACGCGGTAGTGCTCGAGTGGTGTTGAATTTTGTTGGGATGGCGGGCGAACCTGAGCGTGACCTTCGCCTTGGACTGTTGTGATCGAGAGGCCATCTGCTGGGTGACCAGTCAAGCAGATACGCACCTGCTCGCCAATGCTGCATGTTAGCCACGAACGATTGCATCAGCGCTTAACGCCCCCAATAGATGCGTTAAAAGACCAAGTGTGGCGGCGGTTTCTTCCCGCCTGGCAACAGGGTGAGGTGGCTATAATGCGGCCTCGAACCCGCCACTGGCCCAATCCATGGACATTGATCTCGCCCGCACCTTCCTCGAAATCGTCCGTGGCGGCAGCTTTATTGCAGCGTCCCAGCGCATGCACGTAACCCAAACCGCGATTACCGCGCGCATCCAGAACCTGGAGAGTCAGCTTGGCTGCAAACTGTTTGTGCGAAACCGCGCGGGGGCCAAACTGACCGCCGACGGTGAGGTTTTCGTCGTGCATGCCAACCATATGGTACTGACCTGGGAAGCCGCGCAACGGGATCTGCCCCTGGTCAAGGGCTATCACAATATTCTCCACGTAGGCGGCGAGGTCAGCCTCTGCAACCCGTTGATGCTCAACTGGGTACGGGCCTTGCGCGAGGGCATTAGCACCCATGCCGTGCGAGCAGACGTTGGCGATGCTCAGCGCCTGTTGCACCAGTTGGAAGTGGGCACTCTGGATGCGGCTCTGGTTTACCAGCCGAGCTATTGGCCAAGCCTGCAAGTCGAACAGTTGCTGGAAGAAAAACTGATCCAGGTTTACCTACCCGCCAATCCAGAGCCGTATATCTACATTGACTGGGGCGAAGCGTTCCGCCGCCAGCACGATGCCGCAATGCCGGAAAAAGCCAAGGTATCCCTGGGTTTCAACCTTGGCCCATTAGCCTTGCAATACATCCTTGAACATGGCGGCAGCGGTTACTTTCGCACTCGCGTGGTGCAGAGCTACCTCGACAGTGGCGTCTTGGCGCGGGTGGAGAAAGCACCAGAGTTCAGCTATCCGACCTACCTGGTGTATTCCCGCGAACGGGATTCAGCGGTGCTGCAGCAAGCTTTTGCCCTGCTACGCGAAGTTGTCAGAAGCGATACGGACTGGTCCCAGCGCTGGGACCCAATGATCTGATCCACACACGCCGGGGATGACCGGCCGCAATAACCGGATTTCAGCCCAGATGGGCGATCAGGTCTCGGTGCAAGGCCGTAATCAGATCCGTCTGGGTCACGATGCCCACGAGTTCGCCCTCCTCCACTACCGGCAAACAATGCAGCCCCATGCTCGACAGCAGTGGGATCAGCTCGACCACATGGGTATCGCTGTCCGTCGAGATCGCCGGCTGGCTCATCACCCGGTTGACAGGCATGTTGCCACGCCCAGGAAACTTGAGCCGGCGAGCCCTGCGTGAATGACCGAGCAAGTCAGTCAGGCTGACCACGCCGACCAGTCGCCGCTGCTCGTCAAGCACCGGCAGGCTGCGTACATGGTGGTGCTCGAATAGACGCAGCGCCTGGCGCAATGTGGTGTGCGGCGTCACGCTGCGCACATCCAGGGACATGATCTGCCGGGCGCGGATATTACCCATGCTGCGCCGCAGCGCGTATTTCTCGGTGGTACGGATAAGCTGCTCTAAATCCTCGCGGGTCACGTCGATAAACTCACCCATATCTTCCAGGGCATGATCGAGGTCGCCGGCAGTAATACCGACGCGCTCCTGCGGCGTCAGGTCTTCGGTATTGTGCGGTTTGCCGGCAGGCACAGCGTGTGCCCGTGGATAGCGCACCCGGCTCAGATTGTTGTACAGCAAGGCACAGGCCAGCAAACAACAAGCGTTGAGCATCACCGGGTAGATGATTTGCCAATCCAGGCCGCGAATATGCCCATCACCGATGGCCACGCAAAACGCCACCGCGCCACCCGGCGGGTGCAGGCAGCGCAGCGGGCACATGAGGATCAGGGCCAAACCGACCGCAGCACTGGCACTAAGCAGAGAACTGCCAGTGAAATGCACAACTGATAGAGCCACCACCGTCGCCGTGAAGTAGCTGCCGATAATCGACCAGGGCTGCGCCAGCATCCCGGAGGACACCGCGAACAACAGCACCGCCGAGGCCCCCAGCGGGCCGACCAATTGCGCGGCCACCGTGGGGCCGAACAACTGATGACAGAGCCAGGTAGTCAACAACACGCCCAGCCCCGCACCCATCCCGCCACGTAGCCACTCGCGGGGATGCGTGTTCATCGACTGAGGGACGAAAGCGTGGAGACAGTTCAGCAGCGCAGAGCGGGGTTGTGTCATGGTTCTGTGCATCATGGGGTGAGAAAAAAGGGCTCACACGCGTAAGCCCTGAAGCGTGCCAAGGGGTCAGGCACGGGTCCCCTCCGTGGGTATGGAAACTCAGGATTCAGGCATCCCAGCTGCTCGCTCGCGGACACATCACTGGCTCTGCCAGCGGCTCCACTACCCGTTCGCAGACGCGTCCGGTGGCGGCAGTCATGTTGCGCGCCGCCAGTGCGTCATCGGCGAAAGGCAGCAGTGCGGCTTGCTCCAGCTCATCGCATGAGCTCAGACCGATGCAGTAATAAAGACCGCTGCAGAACACCACGAGTCCAAGAATAAACATCAGGCTTGCACTCCAATCGGCTCGTGTATGGCGCGTTCGCTGGAGCGGATGGTCATCCAGGTATTCCAGGCCATCAACAACATGCCACTGGCAAAGATCGCGCCGCCCACCAGCCGCACGATATAGCCTGGATGGCTGGCCTCAAGGGCCTCGACGAAGGAGTAAGTAAGGGTGCCGTCCTCATTGACCGCACGCCACATCAGGCCCTGGGTAATGCCGTTGACCCACATCGAGGCGATGTACAGCACGGTGCCCAGGGTTGCCAGCCAGAAGTGCGTGTTTATCAAGCCGATGCTGTACATCTGCTCGCGGTCATAGAGCTGGGGAATCATGTGATACAGCGTGCCGATGGAGATCATTGCCACCCAGCCCAAAGCCCCGGCGTGGACATGGCCAATGGTCCAGTCGGTGTAGTGCGACAGGGCGTTGACGGTCTTGATCGCCATCATCGGACCTTCGAAGGTCGACATGCCGTAGAACGCCAGCGAAACCACCAGAAAACGCAGGATCGGGTCGGTGCGCAACTTATGCCAGGCACCCGACAGCGTCATCATGCCGTTGATCATGCCGCCCCAGCTGGGTGCCAGGAGGATGATCGACATCGCCATACCCAGTGTCTGCGCCCAGTCCGGCAAGGCGGTGTAGTGCAGGTGGTGCGGGCCAGCCCAGATATACAGAGCAATGATGGCCCAGAAATGGACGATGGACAGCCGGTAGGAATAGATCGGCCGCGCCGCCTGTTTGGGCACGAAGTAATACATCATGCCGAGGAAACCCACAGACAGAATGAAGCCCACCACACTGTGCCCGTACCACCACTGGATCATTGCATCGGTGGCACCGGAATAGATCGAGTACGACTTCAGTAGGCTGACGGGAACCGACAGGTGATTGACCACATGCACCATGCCCGTGACGATGATGAATGCCCCGTAGAACCAGTTGCCGACATAGATGTGCTCAACCGTACGCCGCGCGATGGTGCCAAAGAACAGATAGGTATAAGCCAGCCAAACGATGGCCACCCACAGGGCTATCGGCCACTCCATCTCGGCATATTCCTTGGAGGTGGTGATGCCTAATGGATAACTCACCAGCATGGCCACGATTGCAGCTTGCCAGCCCCAGAACACGAAGCGCGCCAGGCCGTCGGAAACCAGCGAAGCCCGACTGGTGCGCTGCACCACATACAGCGAAGTAGCAAACAGCGCCCCGCCACCGAACGCAAAAATCACCAGATTGGTATGAATCGGTCGAATACGCCCGAAACTGGTCCAGGGCAGGCCGAAGTTCAGTTCCGGCCAGACCAGTTGCGCGGCGATAAACACGCCCATGGCCATGCCAAGAATGCCCCAGAGCAATGTCATCAGCGTGAACTGGCGGACAACTGCGTAGTTATAGGCAGGAGAAGGACGGGTATCGTCGGTAGCATTCATTATCAGAAGGTCCAAAGCACGGAATACGCGGCAAAGAAACCTGTCGACGCGATTTTGCAAAGCGATCACGTAGCCGCAGAGCGCTTACAAACAAGCTCGCTAGCGCGTGATACTGGCTTCTCGGTTAACAGGGGCGCGTAGTGTGCTGGGCCTTATATATAACAACAAACTAATAATATTAGGATTTTAGTTCACCATTAATGCACTAAAAGAATTCCATTTTCTGCCAACAGGCGTTCCTGCCACGCAATAAAGCCATGCCATGGGGCGATCTAGCTAATTTGCCAACGACATCGCAGCGCTGACATCGGGAGGTACTTCTATTTACCCCGTCCCGCCAGGATGCGCGTTGCTCCCTGGGTTTTCTGGCAATACCAGATCACGCGGCTGACCCCTCGGGTAATCGCGACGTAGGCCAGGCGCAGGCTCTCGTCCTGCATGGCCTGGTCGTAGCTGTTCTGGAAGAACCCCGAGTAAGCGTAGAGCGCATTGCGCAGCGGATGCGGCTCGGCCGGCATGCAGTCGTCGACGATGATCGCCACCTCGGCCTGCAGGCCCTTGGCGCGGTGAATGGTGTAGGCCTTGACCGGCAGTTTGGTGCCCCCCGGCCGTTCAGCCAGTTGTGCCTTGATCTGTTGCAGCGGCTCGTTGCGCCGACTGAGGATCAGCACCGCGGTCGGCTCGCGGCTGTTGCGGCTGGCGACATGCGCGCACTGGGCCTGTATTTCCCTGAGCAGCTCCGGCAACCGCGACTTGCAGTCGAAACCCGACACCAAGCGCACGCCATGATCGCCCACCTGCACAGCCTTGCAGGCCTGGCTGAGTTTCGCCTGTTTGTAGGCAACGCCTGCAAGCACCGCCTCGCCATCGCGGATGATCGGCTCGATGGAGCGGTAGTTAGTGGCCAGGGTCAGCACGGCACTGGCCTTCGCCCGACCCTTGCCCGGAAAGTGCTTGTCGAAGTCCATGAACAGCTCCGGCGAACTGCCGCGCCAGGCATAGATCGACTGCCAATCGTCGCCAATGGCCATCAGGCTGACCGCCTGGCCCTGGCGCACCTGGGCGCGGTGCACGGCCTGCAGCCACTGCACGATCTGCGGGGAGATATCCTGGAACTCATCGATCAGCACATGCTGCAGCGGCGCCAGCACTTCGCCCGCAATGCCCTGCGCGCCCGCATTCAGGCGCTCGGTCAGGGCGTGAAAGGCACCGTTGAAGGTCATCAGCCCCTCGGCGCGTAGGCAGCTTTCAAGGCTGCTCCAGAACAGCACCAGGGCTTCGATAAAGCAGCGTTCCTGGGCGGAGCAGGCCAATGCCTGGACCCGAATCTGATCGATGCGAATACCGATGCTTTCGATAAACCCGGCCTGGGCGTAGAACGCTTCGAATAGCGGCACGGCGTTGAACTCGCCCTGCAGTTTGAAACCATCCAGCGGCGCTTTGGGCACCCGCTTGGCGGGCGCATCAGACAGCGGTGGCGCAGGCAAACCCAGCAGACGGTGCACGCGCTCGCGAAACTCTGCCTGCTCGGCGTAACACTGCTGGTAGGCCTGTTGCAGCAAGCGCCGCTGCGCCGGGCGCAAACTCGCGGCGGTCAGCGGGTTATCCAGCTCGCCGGAGGCAGCCTGGCGGTCGTCAAGCTGCTCGAACCAACGAGGGCCACTCAACGCCTGACGGGCCATCACACCCATGGCCGAGTGGAAGGTGCGCACGCAGTGGCGAGCCTGGGCAGCATCGAAGGGATAGTGAAAAAACCGCAGCACCTTGAGCAACTGTTCGCGCAGCTGTGCGCAAGAAGCGTTGGTGAAGGAAATGACCGTCAACTGCTCGGGCTTGATGCCCAGATGGCAGAGCATGAACACCACCCGCAGCACCAGGGTGGTGGACTTGCCAGAGCCTGCGCCGGCGAAGATGCGGGTCAGTGGCTGGTCGGCGAGAATCATCGCCCACTGTTCGTCCGATGGCGCGCTGATCACCCTGGCCTTCGCCGCTTCGGCAACCTTGGCGCGCATGGCTTGCACCTGCGCTTCGGTAACCTTCAGCAGGCCTGAGCCGTAGATCGCGCCGGCGGTTTTCGTTCGGGGTTTGGCGGGTTTCTTGGCGCCGCCGGCCTTGGGCTTGCGCGCACCGGCCGCACCCTTGCTCTGGCGCGCACGGGGTTTGGCCTGGGCGGTGGCGGCTTCGCGTTCGGCTCGCAGGTAGGCGGTGGTCCGTGGAAAGTAGCGCGCCAGGGCTCCGGAAAGAAGCCGCTTGTAGCGCTCGACAGCAGATGACATGTAATCGCCCGAATGAGATAGGGCCTTGAATGATAAGTGCTTTTAGCCGTCGACAGGCAAGCGACCGACGAGACTGCTGACACCCTCAACAGGCGCCAGCAGCGGCGACGGGCGGCGCGCTGTCACTCCAGCATGCCGACGTGCTGCGGATGGCTGGCCACCCGCGCAAGCCAGGCGCGAATCGCCGGGTAGGCGCTGAGGTCGAAGCCACCTTCATCGGCCACGTGGGTGTAGGCATAAAGCGCGATATCGGCGATCGAATACTGCTCGCCAACCAGGTAAGACGTGCGCTGCAGCTGCTTCTCCATGACCTTCAAGGCCTTGTGTCCGCGTACGTGACAGGTGTGATATTCCTCGCGGCGCTCCTCGGGCATGCCCTGATACAGCTGGATAAACCGGGCCACCGCGACATAGGGTTCGTGGCTGTACTGCTCGAAAAACTGCCACTGCAATACTTGAGTGCGCAGGCGCGGCTCGCTCGGCAGGAACTCGCTGCCGTCGGCGAGGAAGTTGAGAATGGCATTGGACTCCCACAGGCAGGTGCCGTCTTCCAGCTCCAGCACCGGAATCTTGCCGTTGGGGTTTTTCGCCAGAAAGGCTTCGCTCTGGGTTTCGCTCTTGAGGATATCCACGGCCACCCACTCGTAGACGATGCCACGCAGGTGCAGCATCAGCTTGATCTTGTAGCAGTTGCCCGACCGGTAATCGCCGTAAACCTTGTACATATCACCCTCCTCCCGAATAGTTTGGAACCGGCAGCTAGCTCGCGTGCGCCTGACGAATCACCGCGGCCAGGCGCTTGAGGCCTTCGCTCAAGCGCTCCGGCGCCACGTGGCTGAAGTTAAGCCGCAAATGCCCGGGGTTGGCGTCCGGTTCGATAAAGAACGGTTCGCCCGGCATAAAGGCGACGTTCTGCGCCAGCGCCGGTTTGAGCAGCGTGCGGGTGTCCAGCGGCTGCTTAAGCGTCAGCCAGAAAAACAGCCCGCCCTGGGGAATCTGCCAATCGGCCAGGTCACTGAAATGCTCCTCCAGCACTGCCTGCATGGCATCGCGGCGGATACGGTAGAAGTCGCGCAGCTCGGCCAGATGGCCACGGTACTTTTCACTGCCCAGCCACTGCAGCGCCTGCCACTGGCCAATGCGGTTGGTGTGCAGGTCTGCCGACTGCTTGAGGCGCAGCAGGTAGGGGAACAGATCCGGGGTAGCGATCAGATAGCCGACCCGCAGGCCCGGCAGCAGGGTCTTGGACACGGTACCGGTGTAGATCCAGCTGGCTTTCTGCAGGCGGCTGACGATGGGCGTGGCGCTGCCGGCATCAAACACCAGCTCGCGGTAGGGTTCGTCTTCGATCAGGGTCACGCCGAACTCGTCCAGCAGCGCCGCCACGGCATCGCGCTTGGCTTCGCTGTAGCGCACCGCCGAAGGGTTCTGGAAGGTTGGAATCAGGTAGGCGAAGGCCGGCTTGTGGTTTTCCAGGCGCTGACGCAAGGCGTCGATCTGCGGGCCATCAGCCTCCTGCGGCACGGCGATGCAATCAGCACCGAACAGCTGGAACGCCTGCAATGCGGCCAGGTAGGTCGGCGCTTCGAGCAGCACTTCGGTGCCTGGGTCGATAAACAGCTTGCTGGCCAGGTCCAGGGTCTGCTGCGAACCGCTGACGATCAACACCTGACTGGCCTCGCACGGCACGCCGAGGGCACGGGCTTCAGCGGCAATCGCTTCGCGCAACGCCGGCTCGCCTTCGCTCATGCCGTACTGGCCCATGCTGGCCGGCATCTCGGCCCACTCGACCTTTGGCAGCATCGGTTCGGCCGGCAGGCCGCCGGCGAAGGACATCACCTCGGGGCGCTGCGCCGCGGCGAGGATTTCACGAATCAGGGAGCTTTTCAGGCGGGCAACGCGTTCGGAGAAGGCCATGCAGATCACCGGCAAATAAAAATAGGTCAAACTGTTTGACTGAAATACGCTTTCAGCGAAACTACGACACCGACAGCGAATACGTCAATAGGCTTGACCTTAATGCCTGATCTGAAAAACTTCACCACCCAGCAAACCGCCATGGAAGCCTTCTTTTTCGGCTACCAGGCGTTTACCGCCAAGGCCGACGAAATGCTCGCGCGCCGTGGCCTGTCGCGGGTGCACCACCGCATCCTATTCTTTATCGCCAAGTACCCGGGCCTGAGCATGAAGGAACTGCTCGGCTACCTAGGCGTGAGCAAGCAGGCGCTGAATACCCCGCTGCGCCAGCTGCTGGAAATGGGCCTGGTGGAAAGCCAGACCTCGGTGGACGACAAGCGTAAACGCCTGCTGGGTTTCACCGCGGAAGGCGCAAAGCTGGAATTGGCGCTGCGCCGCGAACAGGCCAAGTTGCTGCAGCGCGCGTTCGCCGAAGCGGGTGAGGATGCCGTCAGCGGCTGGCTGCAGGTCAATCAGGCACTCGGCAGCACCCGACAGCCCAGTGCCGATGCAGGCTAGGCGACCTGTCGCCGTTGCTCGGCGGCTGCCTGAAAAAACACCCATGCCGCTGCCACGCAGCCACCTATCAACGGCAGCATCGCCACCACCACCAGCACCACGGTCGCCAGCATGAAACCGCCGATCAGCTCCAGCCAGGCCATCAGCCTGAACGAGGGGTAGACGTTCTGCACCTGGCGCAGGCGAATGCCCATCCAGGTCACCAGTGCGCCGTTGATGGCAACTGCCGCAAAGTAGCCGAACGTCTGCCAGTTTAATTGCTCGAATACGTCCTCGCCCCAGAGCAGATCGAGCAGAACCAGCAGCAGGCTCGCTAGCACTACCGCCCAGACGGAGCGATGCAGGTTCTCGGCGGCAAACCGCTGCTCGGCAAAGCGCTTGAGTTGCAGCAGCAGGTAGCAGCCGAGCAGCGTCAGCAACGGCCCGAACCAGGTCGTGAACGTGTCCTCCAGCGCTGACTCGTCGCGGATGCTGGCGGTAAAGGCTAACCCCAGCACCAGCACGGAACCGAGCGCGTAGACCAGATTGAGGTACGCCATCAGTTGCAATCGCCCTGGGCTCCAGGCCTCGAGACGTTTGATGGCGTGCTCGTCCACCAGGCTGACTGTCGGGGCGGCGTAAGGGTTGTCGGGCTGAGCCATTGCGAATCCCTGCAGGTTGTCCATTGAAGTGGCGAGCCTAACCGCTCAAGCCTGCGGCGCCAATCGACTGTATCGCTCGATGCGCATCTGGCTGTACCGCGACGTCGGCCGGCGCTGCCCTTAAGGTGCATGCAACACCTGCGAGCGCCCGCCCATGACCACCGAACTGCTGATCGCCTTTATCGCCTTTGCTTTCGTCACCTCGGTGACGCCTGGGCCGAACAACATGATGCTGCTCGCTTCCGGGCTGAACTTCGGCCTGCGCCGCAGCCTGCCGCACATGCTCGGCATCAGCCTGGGCTTCATGGTGCTGGTGATGGCAGTCGGCTTGGGCCTTGGCCAGCTGTTCGAGCAGGTGCCGCTGCTCTACAGCATCCTGCGTTACGTGGGCGCGGCCTACCTGCTGTACCTGGCGTGGAAGATTGCCAACGCAGGCGCCCCCGATACCCAGGCCGGCGAGCGCGGCAAGCCGTTCAGCTTCCTTCAGGCCGCGGCCTTCCAGTGGGTCAACCCGAAGGCCTGGGTCATGGCCATCGGCGCGATCACCACCTACACGCCGCAGGAGAATTTCCTGGTCAACGTGCTGCTGATCGCCACGCTGTTCGCCCTGGTCAACTGCCCCAGCGTGGGCCTCTGGACGGTCGCCGGCAGCCTGTTGCGCAACTGGTTGAAAAACCCGCGGGTGCTGCGTGGCTTCAATATCGGCATGGCGCTGCTGCTGGTCAGCTCGCTCTACCCGATCTTCGCCGATGTGCGGGGAGTGCTGTAGATGGCCGACACCCGCCTGCGCCCGCTGGCCGACACCTCGACCTCGGCGGTGGTCGCCGGGTTTATCGCGATGCTCACCGGTTACACCAGCTCGCTGGTGCTGATGTTCCAGGCTGGTCAGGCCGCCGGGCTGAGCAGCGGGCAGATTTCCTCGTGGATCTGGGCACTGTCGATCGGCATGGCGCTGTGCTGCATTGGCCTGTCGCTGCGTTACCGCGCGCCAGTGATGATTGCCTGGTCGACGCCGGGTGCGGCGCTGCTGGTGACCAGCCTGCCCGGCGTGCCCTATGGTGAAGCGATTGGCGCCTACATCCTGGCCTCGGGGCTGATCGTCATCATTGGCCTGACGGGCACTTTCGACCGCCTGATGCGACGCATTCCCGGCTCAATTGCCGCAGCGCTGCTGGCCGGCGTGCTGTTCAAGATCGGCCTGGAAATCTGCGTGGCCGCCGAACAGCAGCCCTTGCTGGTGGTGGCAATGCTGCTCGCCTACCTGCTCGGCAAGCGCCTGCTGCCGCGCTATGCGGTGCTCGCCGCGCTGGTGGTGGGCTGCGTGCTGGCGGCGGTCATGGGCCTGCTTGATTTCACCCACTTCGAGCTGCAACTGGCCACTCCGGAATGGACCACGCCGAGCTTCTCCGTTGCCGCCGCAATCAGCATCGGCATTCCGCTGTTCATCGTCGCCATGGCTTCGCAGAACCTGCCGGGCATGGCCGTTCTGCGTGCCAATGGCTATGACGTGCCGGCCTCGCCGCTGCTCACCACCACCGGCCTGACCTCGATGCTGCTGGCGCCGTTCGGCGCCCATGGGATCCATATGGCCGCGATCAGCGCGGCGATCTGCGCCGGCCCGGAAGCCCATGAAGACCCGCGCAAGCGTTACACCGCAGCGGTCTGGTGCGGCCTGTTCTACGGCATTGCAGGAATCTTCGGCGCCACGCTTGCGGCGCTGTTTGCCGCCCTGCCCAAGGCGCTGATCCTGTCGATCGCGGCCCTGGCGCTGTTCGCCTCGATCATTGGCGGGTTGACCCAGGCCATGAGCGAACCCAAGGAGCGCGACGCGGCGCTGATCACCTTTCTGGTGACGGCCTCGGGCATGAGCCTGTTCTCGGTTGGCTCGGCGTTCTGGGGGATCGTTGCCGGCCTGGCGACACTGGCGATACTCAAATGGGGCAAGCGCGAGGCGTAAGCCGTACTCCCCTCTGCATCCCTGCAGATCTTAAAAAAAAGCGCCCTGGGCGCTTTTTTATTGCCGAACAAAACATTCAGCGCTCCGCAGCCAGCTGCTTACCGTGGGCAAGGTTCACCCACCAGCCAAATGCTGCCGCCGTGAAGAACATGATGATGCTGTAGATCGCCGCGGGAATCGCCATGGCCGGGTTGTTCAGCAGCATCGGGCTGAGCGCCAGGGCGATGGCCAGGGTGCCGTTGTGAATGCCGATCTCCATGCCGATGGCGATCGCCTGGCGCAGGCTCAGCTTGAGCAGCCGCGGCACGTAGTAGCCCACCGCCAGGCTGATCAGATTGAACGCCAGGGCAGCGCCACCCACGATTGGCGCGTAGTCGAGAAACGTCTGCCAGTCCTTGGCCACCGCAAGCAGAACGATGACCAGCAGGAACAGCGCCGAAACGATCTTCACCGGCTTCTGCATGCGCTCGGCAAAGCCCGTGAAGCGGCTGCGAATCCAGATGCCGATGGCAACCGGGCCGAGGACAATGGCGAACACCTGCATCACCTTGGCAAATTGCAGGGGGATCGCCTGGTCACCTTCCATGAAATGGGCCAGCGACAGGTTGACGATCAGCGGCATGGTCAGCACCGCGATCACCGAGTTCACCGCAGTCAGCGTAATGTTCAAGGCCACGTCGCCATGGGCCAGATGGCTGTAGAGATTGGCCGTGGTGCCACCTGGCGAGGCGGCCAGCAGCATCAGGCCCACCGCCAGCGCAGGCGCCAGACCGAACGCCTTGGCCAAAAAGAAACACACCACCGGCAACAGCAGCAGCTGGCAGACCAGGCCGATCAGCACCGGCTTGGGAAACTTCACCACCCGGGCGAAATCCGCCAGGGTCAGCGACAGGCCCAGGCCGAGCATGATGATGCCCAGGGCCGCAGGCAGAAAATAGATCAACAGGGGGTCGGCAGTCATGGCGGCGCTACTCCAGGTGAACGCGCAGGTCGGGCAAGAACGGCAGGCGATTCTTGCCCAGCGCAGCGGCGCGCCGCAGTGACTTTGGTGGCCAATCAGGTGAGCATGGAAACCACCTACAAAAAAGGCGCCCAGAGGACGCCTTTTTCGGTGCTAACCGTGTTTTAACGCCGGCCGACCGACGTTCAGCTTCCTAGATCGCCGTGGCACCGCCGTCGACGGCCAGCGCCTGGCCAGTGGTGAAGGCGGCGTTGTCGCAGCACAGGTAGAGCACCGCGGTGGCGATCTCCTCGACCTTGCCAATGCGCCCTACCGGGTGCATCGCGGCGGCAAACTCGGCCTTGCGCGGGTCCGCCTCGTAGGCGCGACGGAACATGTCGGTATCGATTACCGCCGGGCATACGGCGTTGACCCGCAGTTTCTTCTTCGCGTATTCCACCGCAGCGGATTTGGTCAGACCGATCACCGCATGCTTGGAGGCGGCGTAGATGCTCATCTTGGGCGCCGCGCCCAGGCCGGCGACCGACGCGGTGTTGACGATGGCGCCACCACCCTGGGCCAGGATCAATGGGATCTGGTGCTTCATGCACAGCCACACGCCCTTGACGTTGACGCCCATGATGGCGTCGTACTCCGCCTCGCTGCCCTCGGCAAGCTTGCCCTTTTCAATCTCGATGCCGGCGTTGTTGAAGGCGTAATCGAGGCGCCCGTAAGCCGCAAGAGTACGCTCCATGAGCACCTTCACTTCGGCATCGCGGGTTACGTCGCAGCGCACGAACAACGCCTCGCCACCCGCAGCGCGGATCAGCTCGACCGTACCCTCGCCCCCTTGCACATCCACGTCCGAGACCACCACCTTGAGGCCTTCATTGGCGAACGCCTGCGCAGTGGCGCGGCCGATGCCCGCAGCGCCGCCAGTTACCAGGGCAACCTGGCCGGAAAAGGTGAAACTCATGGGTATGTCCTCGCGAGGGTTGGGGTCGATACGAAGTCTAGCCACCCGCTTGCGGCTGAGGCAGCACTATCAGGCTGCCAGTGATGGCTTCATCCAAAATAATGATTAACCACCCCAGGGCGCTATCACCCCAATGGATTAACCTTCATTCGAATACCGGGCAACGCTTGCCCAGCGGCCGGCAAAGGTCTATCACCAGGCTTTCCATTTAACGAGTAGCCCGCCATGAACGCCCCAATCAACCGTCAATTCCTCCTCGCCCAGCGCCCGGTAGGCCTGCCTAGCCGGGAAACCTTCAGCTATGTCGAGACCGCCCTTGGCGAACCCGGCCCTAGTCAGGTACTGGTGAAAAACGCCTACCTGTCCCTCGACCCGGCGATGCGTGGCTGGATGAATGATGCCAAGTCCTACATTCCGCCGGTCGGTCTCGGCGAGGTGATGCGCGCCCTGGGCGTTGGCGAAGTGATTGCCTCGCAGCACCCCGACTTCGCCGTGGGCGACCACGTAAACGGCGCCCTCGGCGTGCAGGATTATTTCCTCGGCGAGCCCAAGGGCTTCTACAAGGTAGACCCCAAGCGCGCGCCGCTGCCGCTGTACCTGTCCGCCCTGGGCATGACCGGCATGACCGCTTATTTTGCCCTGCTCGATGTCGGCGCGCCGAAAGCCGGTGAAACCGTGGTGATTTCCGGCGCGGCCGGTGCGGTCGGCAGCATTGCCGGACAGATCGCCAAGCTCAAGGGTTGCCGCGTGGTCGGCATCGCGGGTGGCGCGGACAAGTGCAAGTTCCTGATCGACGAGCTGGGTTTCGACGGTGCCATCGATTACAAGAACGAAGACGTGATCGCCGGCCTCAAGCGCGAGTGCCCGAAAGGCGTGGACGTGTACTTCGATAACGTCGGCGGCGACATTCTCGATGCCGTGCTCACCCGCCTGGCCTTCAAGGCGCGGGTGATCATCTGCGGCGCGATCAGCCAGTACAACAACAAGCAGGCGGTCAAAGGCCCGGCCAACTACCTCAACCTGCTGGTCAACAGCGCGCGCATGGAAGGCATGGTGGTAATGACGTATGCCCCGCGCTTCGCCGAGGCGGCTGCGGAGATGGGCGGCTGGCTGGCTGCTGGCAAGCTGAAATCCAAGGAAGACATCGTCAGCGATCTGACCACCTTCCCGGAAACCCTGCTCAAGCTGTTCAGCGGCGAGAACTTCGGCAAGCTGGTGCTAAAGGTGCGCTAACGCGCCGCCAACCCGAAAAAATCATATGTTTATCGTAGGGCGGACATGCCGCAGGCTTGTCCGCCATCTGAGCTGCTGCTGGTGGACAAGGCATCGCCATGTCCACCCTACGCAAGCGTCTCGGGCGCTAGATCGCTAGCAACTCCTCATCCTTCTGCTTAAGCGGCCGCCAGCGGCGCAGCAGCATATACAGCGTCGGAATGACGAACAGGGTGAAGAAGGTACCGACCAGCAGGCCGCCAACGATCACCAGGCCGATCTGCTGGCGGCTTTCTGCACCGGCACCGGTGGCGATCGCCAGCGGCAACGAGCCGAGCACCATTGCCCCGGTCGTCATCAGAATCGGCCGCAAGCGCTGCACCGATGCCTCAATGACCGCCGCACGCACTTCATGGCCCTTGCGCAGCAGCACATTGGCGAATTCGACGATCAGAATGCCGTGCTTGGTGATCAAGCCAATCAGGGTGACCAAGCCGATCTGCGAATAGATATTCAAGGTGCCACCGAAGATCATTAACGCCATCAACGCCCCGGCCATCGACAGCGGCACGCTGAACAGAATGATCAGCGGGTCGGTGAAGCTTTCGAACTGCGCCGCCAGCACCAGAAAGATGAACGCCAGTGCCAAGGCAAATATCAGCGCAATGCCGGAACTGGACTCCTTGAAATCCCGGGAAATACCGGTGTAGTCGTACTGGGTCTCGGGTGGGAACACATCGCGGGCGGTGTTTTCCAGGTACGCCAGCGCTTCGCCCAGGGTATAGCCGCTGCCGACGTTGGCGCTCACCGTCACCGCACGCAGCTGGTTGAAGTGATTGAGCTCGCGCGGCGATACCGTTTCCCGCACGTCGATCAGGTTGGAGAGCTGCACCATGCTCTCGTCGCGGCCGCGCACATAGACCCGGTCCAGATCGCTCGGATTGCTCCGGTCGATGCCTTCAAGTTGCACCATCACGTCGTACTGCTCGCCGTTCTGCTTGAAGCGCGTCACCTGACGGCTGCCGAATAGGCTTTCCAGGCTGCGGCCGATGGTGGCGACATCGGTGCCGACCGAAGTGGCCTGCTCGCGGTTGATCGCCACCTTGAGCTGCGGTGCGTTGAGTTTCAGGTCGCTGTCGAGGCTTTCCAGGCCCGGGTATTCGCGCAGCGTATTCAACAGTTCGTCCACATAACCCTGCAGCTCGGCGTATTCCATCGACGAACGAATCACCAGGTTGACCGGCTGGTTGCGCGAACTCTGCCCCAGCGGCGGCCGGTTGACAGGGAAGGCCCGCACGCCGGCAATTTCCTGGAACTTGGGCAGCAACTGATTGCGTATCTCGAACTGGCTGCGCGTGCGCTCGGCCCAGTCTTCGAGCTTCATGAACGAGATGCCCTGGGCCACGGTCGGGAACCCGGCGATCACCATGTAGCGGTTGGTTTCCGGGATTTCCGCATAGGCGGCCTCGATTTCCTCGGCATAGCGACCGGTGTAATTGATCGTGGCGCCATCGGGGCCATTGAAGATACCCACGATGGTGCCGGTGTCCTCAGTAGGTGCAAGCTCCGACTTGAGGGTGGAAAACAGCAGCAGGCAGGCCACGATCGTCACCAGCAACACGCCCACCACCAGTACCCAGGCATTCAGGGCACGGGCCAGCAGATGCTTGTAGCGGTACGTCAAACCGTCGAGAAACCCTTCGATCAGGTTGTAGACCCGACTGTGCTGCTGGTTGGCCTGGTGCGGCTTGAGCAGCAGCGCGCACATCATCGGCGTCAGGGTCAGGGCGACGAAGCCCGACACCAGCACCGCGCCGGCCAGGGTCCAGGCAAACTCGGTGAACAGTTTGCCCGTGGTGCCCTGCATGAAGCCGATCGGGGCAAACACCGCGGCCAGGGTCATGGTCATGGCAATGACCGCAAAAGCGATTTCGCGGCTGCCGGTGAGCGCCGCCTGCAGCGGTTTCATGCCCTCCTCAATGTGCCGGTGGATGTTCTCCAGCATGACGATGGCGTCATCCACCACCAGGCCAATGGCCAGCACCATCGCCAGCAGGGTCAGGGTATTGATGGTGAAGCCCATCAGCGACATCAGGGCGAACGCGCCGATCAGCGAGACCGGAATGGTCACCAGCGGAATGAGGGTAGCGCGCAGCGAGCGCAGGAAGATGAAGATGATCAGGATGACCAGCGCCACCGCTTCCCAGATGGTGATGAAGACGTTGTCGATGGACTCGCGGATAAACAGCGAGCTGTCGTTGGCGACCGCCATCTGCATGCCTTCCGGGAGCAGTTCGCGTACATCGGCCATGGCTGCGTTCAGGCCATCGGAGATGTCCAGCGGGTTGGCCGTGGCCTGCTTGATCATGCCCATGGATACCGCGGGCTTGCCGTTGTAGCGGACGATGCTGCGCTCGTCTTCGGCGCCGATCTCGGCGTAGCCGACATCCGCCAGGCGCAGCAGGTAGCCACGGGAGTCATCGAGAATCAGCTGATTGAATTGCTCGGCGGTGTTCAGGTCGGTTTCCGAAAGCACGGTGAATTCGCGCTCTTCGGATTCGATGCGCCCCGCAGGAATCTCCACGTTCTGCCGCCGCAGCGCGTTCTCGACGTCCTGCACGGTGAGGTTGTGCGCCGCCAGTTTCTCCGGGTCCAGCCAGATGCGCATGGCGAACGTGCGCGCACCGCGGATCTGCACTTCGGATACGCCGGGAATGGTCTGCAGGCGGTCCTTGACCACCCGCTCCAGCACGTCGGTGATTTCCATCGCGCTGTAGCGCTCGCTGTAGAACGCCAGCCAGATGACCGGCTGGGCATCCGCTTCGACCTTCTGCACGATGGGCTCGTCGATTTCATCGGGCAATAGCCCGCGAACCCGCCCGAGACGATCGCGCACATCATTGGCGGCTTCATCCGGGTTGCTGCCCAGGCGGAACTGCGCAGTAATCTGGGTGTTTTCGGAGCGGCTGATGGAGCTGACGAAATCCAGACCATCAATCCCGGACAGCACGTCCTCAATCGGCTGGGCGACCTGCGACTCCATGATTTCCGGACTGGCGCCGGGGTAGATGACGTTGACCGTGACGATCGGCACGTCGATGTTCGGGTACTCGCGCACAGCGAGCCGGTCGTAGGCCATCAGCCCGAGCAGCACCACGATCAATGACAATACAGTGGCAAATACCGGCCGCCGGATGCAGATATCCGACAGCGTCATGGCGCGCTCTCCACCGCCTTAGTGCGCACCGCCATGCCTTCGCGGACTTTCTGCCAGCCGGCGCTGATGAGGGTTTCATTGCCCTGCAGACCCTCGCGAATTTCAACTACGCCGTCCATGCGCTTGCCGATCTTCACAGCCCGCAGTTCGACCTTGCCGTCCACCACACTGTTGACGAACAGCTGTTCGCCGACCGGCATGATCGCTTCCTCGGGGATCACCAGGGCATTGGGACGCTCGGCGAGAATCACCGACACCTTGACGAACTGGCCGGGGTTTAGCCGGCCTTCGGAGTTGTCGAGGGTGGCGCGAATCGCCTGGCTGCGCCCGGCTTCGTCAAGGCGCGGGTTGATCGCGGAAATCTCACCGTTGAAGCGCTCGCCCGGATAGGCATCCAGGCTGATCTCGATGACCTGGCCGACGTGTACCTGACTCACCGCTTTCTGCGGAATGCGAAAGTCGACCTTGAGCGGATCAAGCACCTCCAGGTTGACGATGTCCTGTCCTTCGCTGAGGTAATCACCGGGGCTGACCTGGCGAAGGCCGAGCACGCCGTCGTAGGGGGCGACGATCCGGGTCTTATCCAGGCGGGCCTGGGACAACGCCAGGCTGGCACGCGCCGCCTGCTGCTGCGCGCTGGCCTCGTCAAGCGCCTGGGCATTGCTGGCGCCGCGCTTGAATAGCATCTGTGAGCGCTGAAAGTTCTTCTCGGCCAGATTGAGGTTGGCGCGCGCCTGGGCGAACTCGGCACGGGCGATCGCGTCATCCAGGCTCACCAGCAACGCGCCGGCCTTGACGGCCTGGCCCTCGCGAAAATGCAGCTCGGCCAGGCGCCCGGCGATCTCCGGGCGAATCATCACCGACTCGTCCGAACGCAATGAACCGAAGGTCACCAGCTCATCGCGTACCAGGGTTTTCTCCGCTTGTACGACCTCGACCATCGGCCCTTCATTGGCCAGAACCTGGCTAGCCAAAACCTGAGTTCCAGCCAGGCAAAGCAGCCACAACGATGCGCCAAGCCATGCATGCGGACGGGAAAACATATACAACCCCTAATCGTTTGTAGAGGCCGAGTTTAACGGCGGCCCCGTGCTATCAGCCGTTAAAAATGTTTCCCGATATGAGCTTCAGATGCGCACTACTGACGCATACCGCGACCGCTGACCAACAAGCGTATGCACACGCCATAGAGCACCGCCGTGGCGACCAGCATGAAGGTGATGGCGACGCCGATGCGAATATCCGACACGCCGAGAATGCCGTAGCGGAAGGCGTTGACCATGTGCAGCACCGGGTTGGCCAGCGACACGGTCTGCCAGAACGCCGGCAGCAGGCTGATCGAATAGAACACCCCGCCCAGGTAGGTCAGCGGCGTCAGGACAAAGGTCGGGATGATTGAAATATCGTCGAAGTTGCGCGCGAACACCGCGTTGATGAAGCCGCCGAGGGAGAAGATAGTGGCGGTGAGCAACACCACCAGCACCGTCACACCCAGATGATGAACCTGCAGTTTGGTGAAAAACAGCGACAGCAACGTCACGATCAAGCCGACCGCCAGGCCACGCAGTACGCCGCCCACCACATAGCCGGTGAGGATGATGTGCGGCGACACCGGCGAGACCATCAGTTCTTCGATTGAACGCTGGAACTTGCTGCCGAAGAAGCTCGACACCACGTTGCCGTAGGAGTTGGTGATCACCGACATCATGATCAATCCTGGCACGATGTATTCCATGTAGCTGAAGCCGCCCATGTCGCCGATCTGCCGGCCGATCAGGTTTCCGAAGATGACGAAGTACAGAACCATGGTGATGGCTGGCGGCAGCAGGGTTTGCGGCCAGATGCGGGTGAATCGGCGGATTTCCCGGTAGACGATGGTGCGCAGCGCCACCAGGTTGGCGGCCCATTCGGAATTCAGATAAGCCGTGCTCATACCGCCACCTTGCCCAGGTTCTTTTCGACCAGGGAGACGAACAGCTCCTCCAGCCGGTTGGTTTTATTACGCAAGCTCTGCACCTCGATGTTCTGCAAGGCCAGCTGACGGAACAGCTCGGTAACGCCCTGGGCCTTGTCGACCTGGACTTCCAGGGTGTGGTGATCGAGCAGCTGAGCCGGATAGCCGATCAGTTGCGGCGGCACCAGCAGGGATTCTTTCAGGTCGAGCAGAAAGGTCTCCACGTGCAGCTTTTTCAGCAGCTCTTTCATGCTGGTGTTTTCGGCGATCCGACCGTGGTCGATGATGCCGATGTTGCGGCACAGTTGCTCCGCCTCTTCCAGGTAATGGGTGGTGAGAATGATGGTGATGCCCTGCTCGTTCAGCTCGCTGAGGAAGCTCCACATCGAACGGCGCAGTTCGATATCCACCCCTGCGGTCGGCTCATCGAGAATCAACAGACGCGGCTGGTGCACCAGGGCGCGGGCAATCATCAGGCGACGCTTCATGCCGCCGGACAGCTCGCGGGACGGTACGTCGTGCTTGCCCCACAACCCCAGCTGGTTGAGGTACTGCTCGGCGCGCTCCTTGGCGATTTTCGCCGGGATACCGTAGTAACCGGCCTGGGTCACGACGATGTCGAACGCCTTCTCGAACTGGTTGAAGTTGAACTCCTGGGGCACCACGCCCAGGCAGCGCTTGAGCGCCGACGGTTGCCGATCGAGGTCGTGACCGAACACGTTCACCGTGCCGCTGGTTTTGGTCACCAGGGTGGAAAGAATGCCGATGGTGGTGGATTTGCCGGCACCGTTGGGGCCGAGCAAGGCGAAGAAATCGCCCTCGGCCACATCCAGATCGATGCCATGCAGGGCCTGAAAGCCATTGTTGTAGGTTTTAGTCAACTGGCGGATGGACAGAGCAGTACTCATAAAAAGTGCACAGACCTAGGTAGGAAACAAAGAGGGTTGCGTCACATGCTCGGCTAAGCCGCGCAAGTCTAGCGTTTGAACCCTGACTGGCGCAGCCCGTTCCGGCATAAATCACGGCGAGTGGCAGAGGCGCAGCCTACCAGTGCAGTCGGCGGAAGAAACCCCGCGAGCCTTGATGATGTTAATCGAGCTCATCTATAAATCGCCTCCGCTTGCCAGCATGATCGCGGATTGTGGCGGGATATTTCAGCGAACTCCCCCAGCGCCAGGCGGTCACTATCGGGGAGCGGTTGGGCCGGAACCTCTGCAGCGGAATAATGCGCGGCACCGCTGCAGGCTAAACCCACTGCCTGATTCTCTTCGTTACGGCTCAGCCACACTTCACCGCCCTTGTCGCCCTGGCTGGCGACTACGCTTGTGACGGTGCTTTTCCGCACCGTCATCATGGAGGATTCCGCATGCTCGCTGTCTGGTTAATCGTATTGGTGCTCGGCACGGCCTACCTGGCCCATGTGCGCATGGCGCCGCTGCCCGCTGTCGGCATCGTCGCCGCCTACCTGCTGCTGATGGGCGCATTCGGCGATGCACCCGCCTGGTTGATGGTCATCCTGTGGCTGCTGGTGGTCGCGGTGGCCCTGCCGCTGGCCTTTCCCGAGCAACGCCGCAAGTTGTTCAGCGCGCCGATGTTCGCCTGGTTTCAGCGCGTGCTGCCGCCAATGTCGGAAACCGAGCGCGACGCAATCGAGGCCGGCACCGTCTGGTGGGATGGCGAGCTGTTTAGCGGCCGGCCGAACTGGGACACCCTGCTGGCCTACCCGCGAGCGCAGCTGACGGAAGAGGAACAGGCCTTTATCGACGGCCCCACCGAAGAACTCTGTGCCATGGTCAGCGACTGGCAGATCGGCCAGCAGATGGATCTGCCACCCGAAGCCTGGGCGCACATCAAGGCCCACGGCTTCTTCGCCCTGATCATCCCCAAGCAATACGGCGGCAAGGGGTTTTCTGCCTATGCCCATTCGCAGGTGGCGATGAAACTGGCCACCCGCAGCGGTGACCTGGCCTCCACCGTGATGGTGCCCAACTCCCTCGGCCCCGCGGAGCTGCTGCTGCACTACGGTACTGAGGAGCAGCGCAATCACTACCTGCCGCGCCTGGCCAGCGGCCAGGACATCCCCTGCTTCGCCCTTACCGGCCCGCTGGCCGGCTCCGATGCCGGCGCCATGCCGGACAGCGGGATCATCTGCAAGGGCCAATGGCAAGGCGAGGAAGTCATCGGCCTGCGCCTGACCTGGGAAAAGCGCTACATCACCCTGGGTCCGGTCGCTACCCTGCTTGGGCTGGCCTTCAAGGCCTACGACCCCGATCACCTGCTTGGCGACGAGGAAGACCTGGGCATCAGCCTGGCACTGATCCCGACTGAAACCCCTGGCGTGGAAATTGGCCGCCGTCACCTGCCACTTGGCGCGGCATTCATGAATGGTCCGAACTCGGGCAAGGACGTATTCATTCCGCTCGACTACCTGATTGGCGGGCAGGCGATGCTCGGCAAGGGCTGGATGATGCTGATGAACTGCCTGTCGGTCGGCCGTTCCATCTCCCTGCCCGCCGTGGGCACGGGCGCGGCCAAGTTCACCAGCCTGGTGACTGGCCAGTACAGTCAGGTACGCGAGCAGTTCAATGTGCCGCTGGCCGCCTTCGAAGGCATCCAGGAAGCCCTGGCGCGCATTGGCGGCAACGCGTGGCTGATGGACAGCGCACGCATACTGACCGCCAATGCGGTGGATCTGGGTGAAAAACCCTCGGTGTTGTCGGCCATCCTCAAATACCACCTGACCGAGCGCGGCCGCGAGTGCATCAGCCATGCGATGGACGTGCATGGCGGCAAGGGCATCATCATGGGGCCGAACAACTACCTCGCGCGGTCCTGGCAGGGCGCGCCCATCTTCATCACGGTGGAAGGCGCCAACATCCTGTCGCGCAACCTGATGATCTTCGGTCAGGGGGCGATTCGCTGCCATCCTTACGTACTCAAGGAAATGGCCCTGGCCGGACGCGAAGACCAGGATCAGGCGCTGCTCGAATTCGACGACCTGCTGCTGCAACACATCGGTTTTGCCGTCAGCAATGCCGCCAGCACCTTGATTCTCAGCCTCGGTTTCGGGGGGTTCAACAGCGTACCCGGCGATAGTTTGGCGCGCCCGTATTTCCGCGCCCTCAACCGTCTCGCTGCGGCCTTCGCTCTGCTCGCCGACACCAGCATGATGCTGCTAGGCGGCGAGTTGAAACGCCGCGAACGGCTGTCCGCCCGGCTGGGCGACGTGCTCAGCCATTTGTATCTGGCATCGGCGGCGCTCAAGCGTTATCACGACCTCGGCCATCCAGAACACTCCCGCGTGATGCTCTGCTGGGCCATGGAAGAAAGCCTCGGTCATGCGGAGCAGGCACTCGACGAGCTGCTCAGCAACTTTCCCTCCAGGCTGCTGGGCTGCGCCCTGCGGGTACTGGTATTCCCCTTCGGCCGTCGCCACAACGGGCCTAGCGATGAACTGGACGCGCAAGTGGCGGCGATCATCGGTCGCGACCGAGGCGATCCTGCCCTTGAAGAGTTGCTCACCGGTTGCTACCGGCCGCAAGCCGAACAAGACCCTGTGGGCGCATTGCAGCACGCCAAGGATCTGCTGCGTACCGCCCAACCGGCTCGCAAGAAGCTGCACCAGGCGCTGAAAGCTGGCCAGCTAAGCGAGCTGCCAGGGCAAAACCTGATCGATGCGGGCCTCGTCGCAGGGACGCTGAGTGCGGACGAGGCCAACAGCCTGCGTCAGGCCGAAGCTGCGCGGCGCGTAGTGATCGACGTGGATGATTTCGCCAAGGATGAAATCACCCTCACCCCGGGGCAGATTCGCTAACGCGGCGCGTTCGCGGGCTGGATAACCCATCGGGACAGCGGGCGCACGGAGCTTTATACTCCGGCGCCCGTTTTTCCTTGAGAGCATCGTCATGGCCAACGCCCACCTCGATCATCACATCGCCCTGCTTAATCACCTGCGCACCATCCTGGTTGCCCTGGGTGAGGCCGAACAGATTCTCGACGACAGCCATGCGATGTACCTGGAGCGTTACGACGAGCTGCTGGCCGAACTGCCGGACAACCCGGAAGCCAGCCTCTACCTCGGTCAGGATCTGATCAGCCAGTTGTTCCAGCGGTACCCGCAGATTGCCCACCTGGTACCGCGCGACCTGCTCTGGTTCTTTGGCGGCGACTGCCTGCACTTTATGCCGGATGAGGAGATCGAGCTGTACCAGGCCCTTGAAGACCGGCGCTTCTATGCACTGGAAAATGACGAACCGTTCGACTGGAACCAGGAAAAACAGCTCCTGGCGATGCCTGCACAAGGCAGCAAGCACTGAATCAGCAGCCCGCGGTGACACGTGCGGGCCTTGCTCCCATGATTTTTTCAGAAATCGCAGAAACGAAAACGCCGCTCAATGAGCGGCGTTTTCGTTACTTTCTATTGAAAGAAAAATGGAGCGGGAAACGAGACTCGAACTCGCGACCCCGACCTTGGCAAGGTCGTGCTCTACCAACTGAGCTATTCCCGCGTTTGCAACATGCTGCAGCCAACTGAGCTGCAACACTGTAATGGCGTCCCCTAGGGGACTCGAACCCCTGTTACCGCCGTGAAAGGGCGGTGTCCTAGGCCACTAGACGAAGGGGACCTGGAACTTTTACCAGCCTGCCGGCCGGTTGATCCAGACGCCGCTTCAAAGCGACGCCTGTAGAACTTGGAGCGGGAAACGAGACTCGAACTCGCGACCCCGACCTTGGCAAGGTCGTGCTCTACCAACTGAGCTATTCCCGCAATATTGCGCCACTGCTTTATAAAGTGGCGTCCCCTAGGGGACTCGAACCCCTGTTACCGCCGTGAAAGGGCGGTGTCCTAGGCCACTAGACGAAGGGGACGCAGCCCGGAACATGTGTCTACTTTCCGGCTTCCGACTCACCGCCATAGGCTGTGCGCTAGAAGTGGCGCGCATTCTATGTAGCCTTGCGGTGGTCGTCAACCTCTCTATGATTTTTTTCAAAATCAATAACTTCAGGCCAGATTAGGGCGTCGAGCTATCGGCTTGCCGGGTAACGCACTACACTCCGAGAAAACCAGCGCCGGAGAGATTGGTCGATGTCCCCACTCGTAATTACGTTGTTGATCGTAGGCGGCATCTTCATTCTGATCGCCATCGCATACATCAACAATATGGTCGAGAACAACAAACTCGAAAAGGCGCGCCTGAAAGCCGACCTGGCTGATCGGGTTCGCCGCTGCGCTGATGTGTCCGACGCATTGCCCGGTCAGTTGGTAAGCCCGCAACTCAAGCTGATGCTGAGCCGCCTGCAACTGCACTTCAACGAGCGCTTGCTGCTTCTGGACAAGAACAACGCCCAGTTCAAGGCCAAGGTTGGCGAGCTGCAGCGACTCATCGCCCTCGGCGAATCGATACCAGTCAGCAACCCGCCACAAAAGATCATGACCGAGGCCAAGGCCAAGGAAGTGCGCTTTCAGCTCGAAAACCTACACAACCTGATTACCCGCTCCGCTCGCGACGGCGTGCTTGCCGCCAAGGAAGCCCAGCATTGGGTGAAGGAAGTCCAGCACATGCTGGTTCAGTTACATATCGAATTTTTCAGCAACCTGGGACTGCAGGCGGTTCAGCAGAACCAGCCTGGTCAGGCACGCCTGGCATTAGAGCGCGGCGTGCAGTACCTGCGCAAGCAAGCCGACCCGGCTCGCTATCAGGCGGACCTGCAGCGCATGGACAGCCATCTGGCCCGGGCCAACGCCATGGTCCTGGACAAGAGCCAGCCCGCATCTGCCGGGGAAAGCGAGCTTACCCAGGGACTCAGCTCGCTGGAAACCGAAGAAGACTGGAAGAAAAAGACCCTCTACGACTGATCGCATGCCTTCGCCATATCCGCCCTGCCTGTCCTTCTATTGACTGGACCTTCTATTGATTGGAGAAACCGATGAGCGTAACGCTTTACGGCGCCCCGCTGTCGCCATTTGTACGGAAAGTACGGCTTGTCCTTGCCGAGAAAGGTATCGCGTACCAGCTGGAAGTTGTTCTGCCGTTTGGCCAGCAGCCCGACTGGTACCGCGAGCTCAATCCACTAGGACGCATCCCGGCGTTAAAAGATGGCGACCTATGCCTCGCGGACTCCAGCGTGATCTGCCAATACCTCGACGACCAATATCCCGATCAGGCGTCATTGCTTGGCCACAGCGCCGAACAGCGCGCCCAGGTGCGCTGGCTGGAGAAATACGCCGACTATGAGCTGGCGCCCCTGAGCACCTTCACCGTGTTCCGCAATCGCTTGCTGAAACCGAGCATGGGTCAGGAGTGCGATGAGCAGGCCGTACAACAGGCATTGACCGAAAAGCTGCCGCCACACTTCGATTACCTGGAACGGACCCTGGGTAATGCCGATTACTTTGTCGGAACCAGCATGACGCTCGCCGACCTGGCATTCGCTTGCCAGATGGTCAACATGGAGCATGGCGGTGAGACCCTCGATGCGCAGCGCTGGCCCAATCTGGCCGCGCTCTATCAGCGCATCAAGGCGCGGCCGACGATGCAGGACATCCTGCCGCGCGAGCAAAAGACTGTAGCCAAGATAAGCGTGCCGCGCTGAGCGCAACGGCTTGGCGGTATCAGCAGTCGCTCGACTGCAGAAAGATGGCCGCCAAACGCTCGATGCCCGCCTGATCCGCCGCTGTGAAGCGCGCGGTTTTCGGACTGTCCAGATCCAGCACCCCAAGCAAACGCCCCGCCTTGACCAGCGGCACAACCAGTTCGCTATTGGACGCGCTGTCGCAGGCGATATGGCCGGCGAACTGATGCACGTCGTCGACCCGCTGGGTTTCCCGCGTGGCCGCAGCCACGCCGCAGACGCCTCGCCCGAAGGGAATGCGGACGCAGGCCAATTTGCCCTGAAACGGCCCCAGCACCAGCTCTTCGCCGCGCGCCAGGTAGAAACCCGCCCAGTTCAGGTCCGCCAGTTCCTGAAACAGAAACGCCGAAAACTGCGCGGCGTTAGCGATGAAATCGCGCTCGCCGGCGAGCAGCGCTTCCAATTGCGCCGCCAGCAGCGAGTAACCGTCCAACCCGCGCCCCGTGTGTTGTAGATCAATCATGCTGAGGTTCCCAGTAGCTTTAGCCCAACCCATTGGCGGGCGAATTGATAGGCGCAGCGGCCGTTGCGATTGCCCCGCCCGAGTGCCCAGCGAATGGCAGATTTCTCCAGTTCCTCATCCCACGCCCAGATGAGCCCGACCTGCGCTGCCTGAACCTCGACCCAGTGGCGTACCACATCGAGAAAATGTTCCTGGGTGAAGGGGTAGAAGGACAGCCACAAACCAAAGCGATCAGACAGAGCGATCTTGTCCTCCACCGCTTCGTTGGGGTGCAGTTCGCCGTCAATCATCTGCCAATGCTCGTTATCGCTCTGCTTCTCAGGCACCAGGTGCCTGCGATTGGAGGTGGCGTACAGCAGCACATTTTCTGGCGCGCGCTCCAGCGAGCCATCCAGCACGCTCTTCAGTACCCGATAATCGCCCTCGCCTGCCTCGAACGACAGGTCGTCGCAGAACAGCACGAAGCGCTGCGGCGACGCGCTCACCAGCTCGACGATCCTCGGCAGGTCGGCCAGGTGATCGCGCTCGATCTCGATCAGGCGCAGGCCCGCCGCGGCATGCTCGCTCAACAGCGCACGTACCAAGGATGACTTTCCGGTGCCCCGCGCGCCCCACAGCAACGCGTGATTGGCCGGCATGCCCTGAACGAACTGCCGGGTATTGCGACTCAACTGCTCGCGTTGCTTATCCACCCCGATCAGATCATCAAGACCAATGTCCAGGCTGATCTGCAACGGTTGCAGAAACCCGCTGCGGCCCTCACGGTGCCAACGTGCAGCCAGGCTCTGCTGCCAGTCCACCACGGCCCTTGACGCCGGCAACAAGGGTTCGATGCGGTCGAGTACGCTCTCCACACGCTGCAAAAAGCTGTTCAAACGCGAATCCACGGTTTGCTCCTTGGGTTGCAAGCCTGTGACAGCCTATGCCGACAGGCGAAACAGATGGGCTATGCTTGGCGGGCGAATGAACACAGGAACGTTTGTCATCCATGGATATATCGCTTACCCAACGCCTGTCGTTCAAACAGGCCAGCCTTACCGTTCTGGTAGCGTTTATCCTCGGCACTGTACTCAGCCTGATCCAAGTCGGCATCGATTATGCCAGCGAAGACGCCTCGATTGACCGCGAGATTCACGCGCTGATCGCCATCAGCCACAACCCCGCCGCGCGTATTGCCTACAACATCGATGGTGAACTGGCCCAAGAGCTGGTGCTTGGCTTGCTGCGCTCGCCAGCGGTAATCAGCGCGCAGATCATCGACAACAGCGACCTGGTACTGGCCAGCGTCAGCCGTCCGCCGATGGAAAGCGGCTATCGGGTATTCAGCGATTACCTGTTCGGGGAACGCCGGCATTTCGAAGCGCCGCTGTTCGTCAGTCATTCGCCTGAAGAAGCGCTCGGCCGGCTAAGTCTCGAAGTCGACACCTTCGCCTTCGGCAGTCACTTTCTGCGTCGCTCCATGCTAACCCTGGCGACTGGCTTCGCGCGCACCTTAGCGCTGTCGCTGATTTTGCTGGTGCTGTTCTATTTCATGCTGACCAAGCCGCTGGTCACGGTTATCCGAGCGCTCAGCGAACGCGATCTGCGCACGCCCAACCATGCCAAACTGCCCTGCCCGAGTGGTCATGAGCGCGATGAGATCGGCATTCTGGTGAAGGTCGCAAACCAGCAGCTCACCAGCATCAACACGGAAATCGAGCAGCGCCGCGATGCCGAAGACCGCCTGACCCAGTACCTCGGCGAGTTGGAAAACATCGTCTCAACCCGCACCAACGAGCTGAAGAACGCCAATGCCCGCCTGACCGAAACCAACCTGGCCATCGAGCACGCCCGCCGCGATGCGGTTGAGGCCGCGCAGGCCCGCTCGGCCTTTCTCGCCAGCATGAGCCACGAGATCCGCACCCCGCTCAACGGCCTGCTCGGCATGCTGTCGCTGGCACTCGACAGCCAGTTGAACAGCGAACAGCGGCAGCAGCTGTCGATTGCCCATGACTCCGGCAAGATCCTGGTCGAGCTGCTCAACGACATCCTCGATCTGTCGAAATACGAAGCGGGCCAACTGGTGTTGGAAAGCATCCCGTTCGATCTCGGCAGCCTGGTTGAGGACACGGCAAGCCTGCTCTCCCAAAATGCGAGTTCTGCAGTCGAACTCACCTGCCTGATTGACCCGCGACTGCCCGACCATGTGCTCGGCGACCCGACCCGGGTCCGCCAGATCGTCAGCAACCTGTTGTCCAACGCGCTTAAATTTACTCGCTCAGGCCGCGTCGATGTGCGGGTGAACGCGATTCCGGGTGGCGCGCAGTTGATCGTCAGCGATACCGGCATCGGTATCGCCGAGGAAGCGCAAACCCGTATTTTCCAACCGTTCGCCCAGGCCGGAGCCGGCATAACCCGGCAATTCGGTGGCACGGGTCTCGGCCTGGCACTGAGTCGCCGGCTGTGCGAGGCGATGCAAGGGCAAATGAGCCTGACGTCCAGGGAAGGCGTCGGCAGTCAGTTCTGCGCCGAGCTGCCGTTGCCCGAGCATACGCCGGCACAACCGGTGCCGAAGCTGCGGGGACGTGTCGTCGCGCGCGTCGCCAGCCATTCGGGCCTGAGCGAGCTGCTGGACACCCTGCTGCCACGCTGGGGCCTCGCGTATCAGCCTCTGAATAGCGATGACGAACTGCCCGCTACGGCCGATCTGCTGATCTGTGACAGCACCGAAGGCCTCACCGAACTCCGCGCGCGGCATCCATTGCCGTTACTGGTCATCAGCTCCCACGGCGACTTCCTGCCAAGCGAGCAGGCCCAGGCGCTCGCGCCATTCGAGCAGATGGCCCGGCCACTTTCCCGCAAGTGCTTGCTTCAGGCGCTCCACCGCGCGCTCGACCTGCCCGAGGAAGGCGCCACAGCGCCCGCTCCGAGCGAGCCGCAGGTAAGGCCGCAGGCGCAGGTGTTGCTGGTCGAAGACAACCCGGTCAACCAGCTGGTCGCCAAGGGCATGCTGGTCAAGCTCGGCTGCGACGTGCTGATTGCCAACCATGGCGGCGAAGCACTCAGCCAGCTCGACCAGAAGGTATTCGACCTGGTGCTGATGGATTGCAATATGCCGGTGATGGATGGTTATGAAGCCACCCGCCGCATACGCCAGGATGCGCGCTTCGCCCTTATGCCCGTCATCGCCTTGACCGCCAACGCGCTGGCGGATGAACGCGAGCGCTGCAAGGCGGCCGGAATGAACGATTACCTGGCCAAGCCGTTTCGTCGCGAGGAACTGGCTGCCCTGCTCGATCAATGGCTACCGGTCAGCGCGGCGCCATAAACCGCTCGAGCAATTGGCCAACGCGGTCGCGCAACTCGCCCAATTCGTCCAGATTTACGCCGTGCTCGCAGAGTAACTGCTGCTTGAGCGGCAGTACCCGTTCGCGCAGTGCCTGCCCGGCGTCGGTCAGGGCCAGGTGCACTTCTCGCTCGTCCGCGCTGGAGCGCTTGCGCAAGAGCAGGCCCAACTGATCGAGACGCTTGAGCAGCGGGGTCAACGTGCCCGAGTCAAGCAACAGCCGCTCGCCCAGCGCCTTGACCGTCGGCAAGGCCGGCGGCTGGCGCTGCCATTCCCACAGCACCAGCATCGCCAGGTACTGCGGGTACGTCAGCCCCAGCTGATCGAGCATGGGCTTGTAGCCACGGATCACCGCACGCGAGGCGGCATACAGCTTGAAGCACAGCTGGTTGTCCAGCTGCAGCGCTTCATCCAGAGCTAACGAGGGCTTGCTCATTTCAGCAACGCTTCGATCTCGGCAGTCAGCTCTTCAGGCTTGGTGGTCGGAGCGAACCGCTTGATCACCGTGCCATCGGCGTTAACCAGAAACTTGGTGAAATTCCACTTGATGCCCTGGCTGCCAAGCAGGCCAGGCGCGCTTTTCTTCAGGTTGACGAACAGAGGGTGGGCGTCGCTGCCATTGACGTCGACCTTTTTGAACAGCGGAAAGGTCACGCCGAAATTCAACTCGCAGAACTCGCTGATCGCGCCCTCGTTGCCCGGCTCTTGCTTGCCAAACTGGTTGCAGGGGAAACCCAGCACCACCAGCCCCTTGTCCTTGTAGCTCTGCCACAGTGCTTCCAGGCCTTTGTACTGCGGGGTGAAACCGCACTTGCTGGCAGTGTTGACGACCAGGGTGACCTTGCCGCCGAAGTCGGCCAGGGTCTTTTGTTCGCCTTTGATGGTGGTGCAGGGAATGTCGAAAATCTGATTAGTCATGTTGGAACCCCAGCAGGAAAAGAGGAGCAACAAGATAGCCATCAATTAAATTGCATGCAATTTAATTGATGGCTATTTATCGGAAATGTGGCCCGTTCTGAAACGGGCCGCGGATTTTTATCGAATACAGAGTCGCAACCCGAGGGCTCAGGCTTTGGGAACCAGCTTCAACGATGCCGAATTGATGCAGTAACGCAAACCAGTCGGGGCCGGGCCATCCGGAAAAACATGGCCAAGGTGGGCATCGCACTTGGCGCACTTCACTTCGATGCGGTGCATGCCATGGCTGAAGTCATCCAGGCTGGCAATTGCCTCTTTGCTCACCGGCTGAAAGTAGCTGGGCCAGCCGCTGCCGGAATCGAACTTGGCGTCGGAGTCGAACAACTCGGCGCGGCAACACGCGCAGTGATAGATGCCGACGACCTTGCTGTCGTTGTACTCGCCGCTGAAGGCACGCTCGGTACCGCCCAGGCGGCAGATATGAAACTGCTCCTCAGATAGCTCTTCGCGCCAGGCTTCCAGGGGTTTTTCCAGCTTATCCATGGTCACAATCCTCAATAAAAACGCCAAAAGCGTTATTCAACATCACGTGGCAACACCCGACGAAGCACCGACGACCTGCAGGGTGGTGGCCATGGATGGCACGTCACAAGAACGCCGGGAGCGCTTTTGCGCGTAAGCCCCAACGGGGTGAAGCACATGGATGTGCTGAGCACAAAAAAGCCCGACCAGTACCTTTGCCGGGACCGGGCCGCCACGTATGATTCGACCCCAGTCTGTCACCGGCGTTACAACCTGCCAAGGCTTGGCTCGGCCAGCCTGCCAGGGTAAGCGGCGCTTTCTTCTTCGGGACCCTCTCCATGCAGTTCAGCAAATCGAACAAGCTCGCCAACGTCTGCTACGACATTCGCGGGCCGGTGCTCAAGCACGCCAAACGCCTGGAAGAGGAAGGCCACCGCATCCTCAAGCTGAACATCGGCAACCCGGCGCCGTTTGGGTTCGAGGCACCCGAGGAAATCCTTCAGGACGTGATCCGCAACCTGCCCACCGCCCAGGGTTACAGCGACTCCAAAGGCCTGTTCAGCGCGCGCAAGGCGGTGATGCAGTACTACCAGCAGAAGCAGGTGGAAGGTATTGGTATCGAGGACATCTACCTCGGCAACGGCGTCTCCGAGCTGATCGTGATGGCCATGCAGGCGCTGCTCAACAACGGCGACGAGGTGCTGATCCCGGCACCGGACTATCCGCTGTGGACCGCCGCCGTGGCGCTGTCCGGCGGCAAGCCGGTGCATTATCTGTGCGATGAACAGGCCGGCTGGTTTCCCGACATTGCCGACATGCGCGCCAAGATCACCCCGAATACCAAGGCCCTGGTGCTGATCAACCCGAACAACCCCACCGGCGCCGTGTATTCCAGAGAAGTGCTGATGGATATCGTCGAACTGGCGCGCCAGCACAATCTCGTGGTGTTCTCCGACGAGATCTACGACAAGATTCTGTACGACGAAGCGCAGCACATCTCCACCGCTTCGCTCGCCCCCGACGTGCTCTGCCTGACCTTCAACGGCCTGTCAAAGTCTTACCGCATCGCAGGCTTCCGTTCCGGCTGGGTGGCCATCTCTGGGCCCAAGCAGCGCGCCCAGAGCTATATCGAAGGCATCGACATCCTCGCCAACATGCGCCTGTGCGCCAACGTGCCGAGCCAGCATGCCATCCAGACTGCATTGGGCGGTTACCAGAGCATCAACGACCTGGTACTGCCAAACGGCCGCCTGCTGGAGCAGCGTAACCGCACCTGGGAGCTGCTCAACGACATTCCCGGGGTCAGCTGCGTCAAGCCGATGGGCGCGCTGTATGCATTCCCGAAGATCGACCCGAAGGTCTGCCCGATCCATAACGACGAGAAGTTCGTGCTGGACCTGCTGCTTTCGGAAAAACTGCTGATCGTTCAGGGCACCGCGTTCAACTGGCCGTGGCCAGACCACTTCCGCGTGGTCACCCTGCCGCGGGTGGACGAGCTGGAAATGGCCATCGGCCGAATCGGCAGTTTCCTCAAGACCTACCAACAGTAACCGGAGCTCCCATGAGCCAGGGCAAACGCTATCTGCTGACCGGCGCCAGTTCGGGGATTGGCGCAGCGCTGGCGCGCGAGCTGGCCAGCCGCGGGTACGACCTGGCGCTGGCAGCGAGGCGTGAAGACAGCTTGCAGACGCTCGCCGCCGAGCTACGCTCGCGCTTCGGCCATCAGGTTGCAGTGTTGCCGCTGGATGTAACCGACTATGCGGCCTGTCAGGACGTCGTAGGCCTGGCCGCCAATGCCCTGGGTGGGCTCGACGGACTAATCGCCAATGCCGGTATCGCCCTGGTTGGCAAAGCCGGCGGCGGGCACTTCGAGCGCGTCAGGCTGACCCTAGAAACCAACCTGATCGGCGCGATCGCCTGCCTGGATACAGCGGCCGCCTATTTTCGCCAGCAAGGCCACGGGCACCTGGTCGCCATCGCCTCGGTCGCCGGCAAACGCGGCCTGCCCCACAGCGCCGGATATTCGGCCAGCAAAGCCGGGCTGATCAGCTACATGGAGGCCACCCGCGCCGAGCTGCGCGGCAAGAACATCGACACCACCCTGCTGCTTCCGGGCTTTATCGACACGCCACTCAACAGCGATATGGCCAGTCGACCGTTCCTGATCGGTGTCGAACGCGGCGCTCGACTGATCGCCACCCATATCGACAAGCGCGCCAGCAGTGCCTATGTCCCCGGCTGGCCGTGGGCCGTACTGGGCCGCCTGCTGCCTTACCTACCCACCTGGATGATTGCCAAGTTCTGATGGACCTACAGATCGACGATTTCTACAAAGACGCCGCCGCTGGCCTGCTGACGCTGTACCAGGGCTTTCCGCGCAAGATGGCGCTGTACGTGGAAGACCTGATCGGGCGCGAGGAGCCGGATGAGTTCGGCCTGCCCACGCCGCGCCACCAAAGCTGCCTCGGCGCCTTGCTGTGGTTGGCCGAGGAAGGCTATATCCGCTTCGACTCGACCATCGGCTACGACGCACTGGACCAGGCCGTACTGAGCGAGAAAGGCTTCCTGCGCCTGACCCGCGGCGTGCCCCATGCCCTGCGCGAGGGCGAAGCGTTACCACCGAGTGTAAGACGAGTACATGCCACCCTCGCCTATCAACTGCGTGAGGCACTCGAGCAGCGGCATGGCGAGCGCGTCGCCCGTTTGACTCGTCTGCTGTTCGAGAGCCCTCTAAACGGGGCAAGCGACACAGTTTGAAATAGTCCCTCGGTTGAATAGCCAGGGGGCGCGCCCTTATATAGCCGCCATATCAAGCTAGTCCTATCCCTTGAGGAGTCGTTCCACACCATGATGCGCATTTTGCTGTTCCTGGCTACCAACGTAGCGGTGTTAATCATCGCCAGTATCACGCTGAAATTGCTTGGCGTAGACCGTTTCACCGGTCAGAACTACGGCAGCCTGCTGGTTTTCTGCGCAGTTTTCGGCTTTGCCGGCTCGCTGATTTCGCTGTTCATTTCCAAGTGGATGGCGAAGATGAGCACCGGCACCCAGATCATCACCCAGCCGCGCACCCGCCACGAGCAGTGGCTGTTGCAGACCGTCGAGGAGCTGTCCCGCGAAGCCGGTATCAAGATGCCGGAAGTGGGTATCTTCCCGGCTTACGAGTCCAACGCCTTTGCCACCGGCTGGAACAAGAACGACGCGCTGGTAGCGGTCAGCCAGGGTCTGCTCGAGCGTTTCTCGCCGGATGAAGTGAAAGCCGTACTGGCCCATGAAATCGGCCACGTTGCCAACGGTGACATGGTCACCCTGGCGTTGATCCAGGGCGTGGTGAATACCTTCGTAATGTTCTTTGCACGGATCTTCGGCAACTTCGTCGACAAGGTCCTGCTCAAGAACGAAGGCGGTCCCGGTATCGGTTACTTTGTCGCGACCATCTTTGCCGAGCTGGTCCTTGGCATCCTGGCCAGCATCATCGTCATGTGGTTCTCGCGTAAGCGTGAATTCCGCGCCGACGAAGCAGGTGCACGCCTGGCGGGTACCGGCGCGATGATCGCCGCGCTGCAGCGCCTGCGCGCCGAACAGGGCGTACCGGTGGAGATGCCATCCAGCCTGACCGCGTTCGGCATCAACGGCAGCCTGAAGAACGGCCTGGCCGGCCTGCTGATGACCCACCCGAAGCTGGAAGACCGCATCGAAGCGCTGCGTCAGTTGCGCTAAGCCCCGCGGCGATGAAAAAGGCGACCTTCGGGTCGCCTTTTTGATGCCTGAGAATCAGCCCTTGCGTAGTCGGTAGACCTGCTCCTGCAGGCGTTTCAGCCCGCGTTCGACGAACTTCCAGTTGTCGTCCAGCACGTCGCTGGATTCGACAGGCTCGATCTTCCAGGCGCTCGCCAACAGGTCCTGCACTTCGTCCGCTTCCACCGCGAACGGCGGTCCGTTCATCAACGCCTGATCGTATACCAGCGTCACCAACAGGCCCTGGCACCCGACCGGCAGTAACTCGTTCAGATGCGCGACATAGCGCCTGCGCATCTCCGGCGGCAGCGCGATCAGGGCAGCGCGGTCATACAGCGCCACGCACTCACCCAGCTGTTCCGCGCTAAGGGCAAAGAAGTCGCCGCAATAGATCTCCAGCGCGCCGGCACGATAGAGCGTCAGCTCACCCTGCTGGCTGATCTGCGGCTCAAGCGCATGCTCGCTGAAAAACGCCTCGACCGCGGCTTGCGCCAGCTCGACGCCAACGACGCGATAACCCTGGCCAAGTAGCCACACCATGTCCAGGCTCTTGCCGCATAACGGCAGCAGCACGCGCGCCTGTTCGGGCAGACCCAGGGTTGCCCAGTAGCGTTGTAGATAAGGATTGACCTCACTCGCGTGAAAACCGATTTCACCGCGCGCCCAGCGTCTTTGCCAAAATTCCGCGTGCATATCACCTCCTGAACGATTGCCCGGCCATGCTGGCGGAAAACCCCATGCAACACCACCGAGGTGGTGACCCATCGATTTGACTGATCATAGCTGTAGAGTATTTGCGCTATTTAGCTGCGGCTAATCGATCGAAAATGACGTATCACTTGGAGATCGCCATGCTGCCCAGCCTCTTTATTTCCCACGGTTCACCCATGCTGGTCCTGCAACCAGAAGCCAGCGGCCCAGCCCTGGCGCGTCTCGCAGCGCAGCTGGAAAGACCACGGGCGATTGTTGTCGTTTCAGCCCATTGGGAAAGCCATGACCTTCGGGTGGGTACCGCCGCGCGGCCGCCGACCTGGCATGACTTCAATGGCTTTCCCGCCGAATTGTACCAACTGCGCTACCCGGCAGCCGGTGACCCGGCGCTGGCCGCTGACATCCTGCATCTGCTGAATGATGCCGGCCTGCCGGCGCAAGCGGATCCGCAGCGCCCGCTCGATCACGGCGCCTGGGTACCGTTGAGCCTGATGTACCCACAGACCGATATCCCCGTGGTACAGGTATCGCTGCCCAGCCGACTGGGGCCAGCCATGCAGAGCCGCATCGGCCAGGCGCTGGCACCACTACGGGCGCGCGGCGTGCTGCTGATCGGCTCCGGCAGCATCACCCACAACCTGGCCGAGCTCGACTGGCAGGCTGGCCCCGACGTGATCGAACCCTGGGCCAAGGCGTTTCGTGACTGGATGGTGGACAAACTGCGCGAGGACGACGACGAAGCACTGCTGGACTACCGCCAGAGCGCGCCGCAAGCCAGACGCAACCACCCGAGCGATGAGCATTTGCTGCCGCTGTTTTTTGCCCGTGGCGCTGGCGGTCGTTTTCAGGTCGAGCACAGCGGCTTCACCCTTGGCGCACTGGGAATGGACATCTATCGCTTTGGCTGATGATTAGCAGCCCGCAGACCGAGCGCTGGCCTACCGTCGACGACCTGACGAGGCTAAGCTCGCGGCACCGACGACCGCGACGGAAACACCATGTCCCTCAACGCCAAGCCTTACCTGCAAAGTGTATCGATTCGCCCGGAGACCGATCTGTCGAGCCTGGCCTACCCCTATTGCATTCCGGCCGTCCGGCAGATGGGCCGGCTGGAGTTTCATCCCGACGTCACCTTTTTCGTCGGCGAGAACGGCAGCGGCAAATCGACGATCCTTGAGGCGATAGCCCTGGCACTTGGCTTCAGCCCCGAAGGCGGAACAAAGAACTTCCAGCTGCAGACGGTCCAGTCGGTGTCTGCCCTGCATCGCGACCTGCGCCTGACGCGCAGCTACGCCAAACCGAAAGACGGCTACTTCCTCAGAGCTGAAAGCTTCTTCAACGTGGCCACCTACATGGACGAGGTCGGTTATCTGGGTGGCTATGGCGATAAATCGCTGCATGCACGCTCGCACGGCGAAGCGTTCATGGCGTTGCTGACGCACAAGCTGCGTGGCAAAGGCCTTTACCTGCTCGACGAACCCGAGGCAGCACTGTCTCCCAGCCGCCAGCTTGCGGCGCTGTCGGCAATTCACCAGCTCGCCCGCGACGACTCCCAGTTCATCATCGCGACCCACTCACCGATCCTGCTGGCGTATCCCCACGCGAAGATCGTTCGCTTCGACGAGACCGGGCTCAGCGAAGTCGCCTATGAGGAGACCGAGCACTACCTGGTCACCCGCGATTTCCTCAACAACTATCCGCGGCGTCTGGAGCAGCTGCTCGACGATGACTGACCGCGCGCCAGACCGGCAAATCGCAGCCACAAAAAAGCCCCGCATCACGACAATGCGGGGCTTTTCAGTGACTCAGCGAATCAATCTTCGCGATAGCGACGCAGCTTCAGCGGCTTACCACCGACGCGGGTGTCTTTCAGCTTGGTCAGCAGACGCTCAAGCCCGTCTTCCGGCAGCTCGACCAGGCTGAAGCTCTCGCGCACCTGAATGCGACCGATGGCTTCGCGAACCAGACCGCCTTCGTTGAGAATCGCGCCCAGCAGGTTTTTCGCGGCGATACCGTCACGCGCGCCCAGCGCGGTGCGGCAACGGGCGCGGCCTTCAGCCAGCGGGATCGGTGCACGACGCTCGCGGCTGTCGCTACGCTCAGGGCGATCGGAACGCTCGCTGCGCTCACGCGGCGCGCTGCTCGGCACCAGCGGCTGCTCACGCTGCAGCTCGTCCAGGGTCAGGGCCTGACCATTGGTTGCCTTGCGCAGCAGTGCCGCAGCCAGGGCGCGCGGGGTGCAGCCGATTTCAGCGGTCAGGCGGTCAAGCAGATCGCCATGGCTGGCTTCGGCATCAGCCACCAGCGGCGCCAGGCTCGCGGTCAGCTTCTTGATGCGCGCGTCCAGAACCTGCTGAGCGTCAGGCAGACGAACCTCGCTGACCTTCTGCCCGGTAACGCGCTCGATCACCTGCAGCATGCGGCGTTCACGCGGAGTCACCAGCAACAGGGCGCGACCGGTACGACCCGCGCGGCCGGTACGACCGATACGGTGCACGTAGGATTCCGGATCGTAGGGCATGTCCACGTTCATTACGTGGGTGATGCGCGGTACGTCCAGGCCACGGGCGGCAACGTCGGTGGCGACCACGATGTCCAGGCGACCGTCCTTGAGCGACTCGATCACGCGCTCACGCTGGTTCTGGGCGATGTCGCCATTCAGCGGTGCAACCTTATAGCCCTTGGCTTCCAGCGCGGAGGCCAGGTCCAGGGTGGCTTGTTTGGTGCGGACGAAGGCGATCAGCGCATCGAATTCTTCGACTTCGAGCAGGCGCAATACAGCAGCGTGCTTCTGGTCGGCGTGCACCAGCAGGTGAGCCTGCTCGATGGCAGTCACAGTCTGGGTCTTGGTTTCGATCTTGACGTGCTTGGGGTCGCGCAGGTGCTTTTCGGCAATGGCGCGGATCGAATGCGGCAAGGTGGCCGAGAACAGCACGGTCTGGCGGGTTTCCGGCATGGCCTTGAAGATCAGCTCCAGGTCATCCATGAAGCCGAGTTTGAGCATTTCGTCAGCCTCATCCAGCACCAGGTGCTGGATGGTGGAGAGTACTTTCTCGTCGCGACGCAGGTGGTCGACCAGACGGCCCGGGGTGGCGACGACAATCTGTGCGCCATTGCGGATGGCTTTCAGCTGCGGGCCCATGGGCGCGCCGCCGTATACGGCGATAACGCTGACGCCGGGCATTTGCTTGGCGTAGGTTTCGAAGGCAGTGGCAACCTGCAGGGCCAGCTCGCGGGTCGGCGCCAGGATCAGCGCTTGCGGCTGACGCTTGGTCGGGTCGATGCGGCTGAGGATTGGCAGAGCAAACGCGGCGGTTTTGCCGGTGCCGGTCTGCGCCTGGCCGATCATGTCGTGACCGGCGAGGATCACCGGAATGGACTGGATCTGGATTGCCGATGGCTCTTCGTAGCCAGTCGCGATGACGGCAGCAAGAATATTCGGATGAAGGTCGAGTGCGGCGAAGCCGCCGATTACTTGGGTCATGGGTCTGCCTCTAGTGCATCCGCAAAGACCCATGTTCCAAAGCTGCGCATGCCGTGTAAGACCCTAGAGTCACCCTGGCAGCCCTGTCGGCGGGGATTTGCGAAAACGTATTGATAAATGAATCGTTAAGGTTAGTCCGCTGAGCGGACTAGCTGCCGAAGTTAGCCTTCGGGCGAGTTGCGCTTCCTGAACGTGGCCATGAATTGACCGGCGCGCACTATACCGGAAAAACCTGACTCATGTGCTGGTTTTTCCGGTAAATAAGCCCAGGCACTGTCAAATGGTTGGGCGCCGGACCTATTTTGACCGTGCCTCGACCTTGGACAAGCGCATGCCAAACCGCTATACCCGTGCGGACTTTCTCCATAACCGTCCAAGGATTTTTTGCCATGACTCAAAGCAGCAGCGCTCGCGTCAGCCGGGAAAAACGCGGCCACATCATGCTGATCGGCCTCGACCGTGTGGCCAAGCGCAACGCCTTCGATCTCGACCTGCTCAATGAGTTTTGCCTGGCCTACGGCGAATTCGAACGCGACAGCGATGCGCGCGTGGCGCTGGTGTTTGCCCACGGCGAGCATTTCACCGCAGGGCTGGACCTGGCCAACGTCGCGGCCAGCTTCGCCGCCGGCTGGAAAATCCCCGAGGGCGGTTGCGACCCCTGGGGCGTATTCGGCGGGCCCCGCGTCAGCAAGCCGGTGGTGGTTGCAGCACAGGGTTACTGTTTCACCATCGGCATCGAGCTGATGCTCGCCTCGGACATCAACCTGTGCGCCAGCAATACTCGTTTCGCCCAGATGGAAGTCCAGCGCGGTATCTTTCCGTTCGGCGGCGCAACCCTGCGTATGCACCAGACCGCAGGCTGGGGCAATGCAATGCGCTGGCTGCTCACGGGCGATGAGTTCGACGCTCACGAGGCCTATCGCCTGGGGCTAGTTCAGGAGGTCGTTGCGAGCGAAGAGTTGATGCCCAAAGCCTTGTGGCTGGCCGAGCGGATCGCCGCTCAGGCGCCCCTTGGCGTGCAAGCGACGCTGGCATCGGCACGCCAGACTGTCAGCGAAGGCGCCATTGCCGCGGCGAGCGGCCTGCATGGCACGGTCACCCGCCTGATGGCCAGCGAGGATGCACAGGAAGGCGTACGCGCCATGCTCGAACGCCGACCAGGAGATTTCAAAGGGCGTTAAGCGCAGTACGGCATGTTTTTGGCGGGTGGACATAGCGAAGCTTTATTTACCACTGGCAACCCGGTGGTGGACAAGCCTTCGGCATGTCCACCCTACGAAACTCGCAAGCACTCCAGAGGTGGAAAACAGCCTCAGCTTGCTGGCCGCAGCGCCTTGATTAGCGGCAGTAGGGAGTAGCCCAATTGCGGCGCCAGGCACTCGTCGCGACGTGTCAGCTCGTCGAAATCGAGCTGCTGATCGAGATCGGCCGGCACCAGCAACACGACGTTGCCCTCCTTCACCGGACACTCCCAGTAGTGCCGGTGGTAAAGACCGCGCAGCAATGGCGCGCCCAGCGGCTTACCGTCGTTACCGGCCCATTGATTGATGATCAGCCAGCCACCCGGGTTGAGCTGCTTCTGGCAATTTTCCAGAAACCGCCAGGCCAGATGCCCCGTCGCCGGGCCATGGTCGGTGTACAGATCGACGAACAGCAAGTCGGTCTTCTCGGCGCTTTCCAGCAGCTCCAGGGCATCGCCGATGCGGATGGTCAGCCGCGGGTCGTCTACCAGACCCATGTGTTCCATGGCCAGGCGAGGCACGTCGGGGCGCAGTTCGATGACTTCGACGTCATCCAGCGGTAGGAACTTCAGGCAGGCCTGGGTTAGGTTGCCGGCACCGAGCCCGAGAAACAGCGCGCTTTCGGGCGCCGCATGGCACAGCGCGCCAAGCAGCATGGCACGGGTGTAGTCGTACTCCAGCCAGCTCGGGTCGGCCATGAAGATGCAGCTTTGCTCGATCGCCTCGCCAAATTCGAGAAAGCGATACGCGCCCATCTCGACGACCTGAATCACGCCAAATGCATCGTGCACTTCGGCGATCAATAGCGGTTCCGGCATCTGATCCACCGGAGGTAAACCGGGCATCCATCATTCCCCACACTGAGTTCCAGGCCACTTCGGCTGGAGTTGAGGAAGCGATTGTCACGGAGGCGGCCGCCGGGCGTCACGCAAAAAATGCCCTTCGCGCTGCCAGCACCGCCCACCGGCGCCAAACGCTCGCCAGGTATGCAGTTTGCCTATCAAAGCTATCGGCTTGAAGCGAAGGGCGTATCGGTTACCATGCCCGTCCGCCCAAATTGCCTGAAGCCGAGAGCCGCGATGTCGCAACCCTGGAGCCCTGAAAGCTGGAGAAGCAAGCCGATCCAGCAGCAACCTCATTACCCCGATGCCGGCCACCTGGCAAAAGTCGAGCAAACCCTGGCCGGTTATCCGCCGCTGGTGTTCGCCGGCGAAGCCCGCGAGCTGCGTCGGCAGTTTGCCGAGGTGACCCAGGGCCGTGCCTTTCTGCTGCAGGGCGGCGACTGCGCCGAAAGCTTCGCCGAGTTCAGCGCCGCGAAGATTCGCGACACCTTCAAGGTGCTGCTGCAGATGGCCATCGTCATGACCTTCGCCGCGGGCTGCCCGGTGGTGAAGGTCGGGCGCATGGCCGGCCAGTTCGCCAAGCCGCGCTCGGCCAACGACGAAACCATCGACGGCACCACCCTACCGGCTTACCGCGGCGACATCGTCAACGGCATCGGCTTCGACGCGAAAAGCCGTGTGCCCGATCCCGAGCGGCTGTTGCAGGCCTATCACCAGTCCACCGCCTCGCTGAACCTGCTGCGCGCCTTTGCCCAGGGCGGTTTTGCCGACCTGCACCAGGTGCACCAGTGGAACCTGGATTTCATCGCCAACTCGGCGCTGGCGGAAAAATACAGCCACCTGGCCGACCGTATCGATGAAACCCTGGCCTTCATGCGCGCCTGCGGCATGGACACCTCGGCGCAGGTGCGTGAAACCAGCTTCTTCACCGCCCACGAAGCGCTGCTGCTCAATTACGAAGAGGCCTTTGTCCGTCGCGACAGCCTCACCGGCGGCAACTACGCCTGCTCGGCGCATATGTTGTGGATCGGCGACCGCACCCGCCAGGTCGATGGCGCCCATGTCGAATTCCTGCGTGGCGTCGGTAACCCGATCGGCGTGAAGGTCGGCCCGAGCATGACC
Organism: Pseudomonas cistanchae; assembly: GCF_054483635.1. Classification (NCBI taxonomy): domain Bacteria; kingdom Pseudomonadati; phylum Pseudomonadota; class Gammaproteobacteria; order Pseudomonadales; family Pseudomonadaceae; genus Pseudomonas; species Pseudomonas cistanchae. The sequence continues at coordinate 134,895 of NZ_JBTLWN010000003.1, forward strand.
GACGAGGACCTGATCCGGCTGATCGATATCCTCAACCCGGAGAACGATCCTGGCCGCCTCAACCTGATCGTGCGGATGGGCGCGGACAAGGTCGAAGCCGGCCTGCCGCGACTGATCCAGACCGTGCAACGCGAAGGTCGCCACGTGCTGTGGAGTTCCGACCCGATGCACGGCAACACGATCAAGGCCTCGAGCGGCTACAAGACCCGTGATTTCGCGCAAATCCTGGCCGAGGTGAAGCAGTTCTTCGCCGTGCACCAGGCCGAAGGCAGCTACGCCGGCGGCATCCACATCGAAATGACCGGGCAGAACGTCACCGAATGCATCGGCGGCGCGCGGCCAATCACCGAAGACGGCCTGTCGGATCGCTACCACACCCATTGCGACCCGCGCATGAATGCCGACCAGTCGCTGGAGCTGGCGTTTCTGATCGCCGAGACGCTGAAACAGGTACGGCGCTAAGCACCGCGCGACGCTCTTGCATAGTGCGTGCGCGTTGCGCAGTGAGCCCGCGCGTTACTTACAGACGCACAGCCGGCCTGACAAGCCCGGCCATGCGCGCTAAGGTGGTTAGCACATTCACCTATCGAGGAGCCGACCATGCCCTGGTATGCCTGGCTGATCATGATTCTGGCACTTGGATCCATCGTTGGCGGTTTGCTGCTGCTGCGCGACACCGCGAAAAAACTGCCCCTCAGCGAAGAACAGCTGGAGCGCATCAACAAGCGCAATGTCGAGCAGGAAGCCAAGGATGCGCGCGAGCGGTAACGGCTGGCTGTGGTTTGTACCCTTACTGATGGCCTGCTCCGCGCAGCCGGTCGAGCCGCCAGTCGGCAGCTGCGATGCGCTTTTCAGCAACTGGACAGACGCCAGCGCCGACCATCGCGACAGTCGCTACCGCCCTGTTGAAGGCGTTTACGGCTTGCGTACCGACCGCCTCAGCGCCGCCCTCGCCTCTGCGCCATCCACCGCTGAACAGCGCCAGCTCTGGTTACAGCGCCTGACCGACAATGATCGCCGTGCCAGGCGCGTCGAACTGAGCAACCTGCCAGTCTCGCAGCGTGCCCGCTGGAGCACAGCGGCCATACAGAACCGCCTGGATGCATGCCGTACTCAGCAAACCCGTCAGTTACTCGACCACCCACCCTCATTCGAACGGCTGCGCAGCGCCAGCCAGGTCACCTCTGACTACTCGTTCTGGGCTCGCGCATTCGGCGCGTACCCGTTGTTCAAACCCATCTACCAACGTGGCATCGCTGCCTGGCAGGCAGAGGCCGCACGCTACCAGGCCCCCGCCGATTCGCCTGGGTGGTTGAGCTATCAACCACAGCCTTATCCACCATCCGGGCAGGTACGGGTCGCGACAGATGCCCTGGGCCTGCCACAACCGGATAGCCAGCAACGAGCCGCACTGCTGGCACGCCACGCCCCGCACTTGCGGGTGGAACAAGCGAGCCAGGCTGATCGCATCGGCTCGCCGCGGTTCGACGGCCAGGGCCGCCGCGAATTTGCAGCGACCCAGCCGCAGCTCTATCAGCAGCTGGGCTGGAGCCGGATCGACGGGCGCTGGCGGCTGCAGCTGATTTACCAGCTGTGGTTCAGCGAACGGCCAAAAACCCACGCCCTGGACCTGCTCGGCGGCGAGCTGGACGGGCTGATCTGGCGCGTAACCCTGGACGAGCGCGGCAATGCCCTGCTCTACGACAGCATCCACCCCTGCGGTTGCTGGCATGGCTTCTACCTGCCGGCGGACTCTGCGCTGGCCTTCCAGCAGCCGGATGGCCAGGAGGCACGCTCGGTTCGCCGCCTGTCCATCAAGGGCACCGAGGGCGCAACCCTGTGGCTGAGCAGCAGCGCGCATCAATTGCTGTGGGTCGATGGCAGGCGCTCAACTTTCCCCTCGATGGTGTACGACCAGCAGCCGCTTGAGCAATTGAGCCAACTCCCTCACCCCCAGGGCAGCCGTAGCCTGTATGCCCAGGACGGACTGGTCGAAGGCAGCGAGCGCCTGGAGCGCTGGCTGCTGTGGCCGTCCGGCGTCCGCTCGCCGGGTGCAATGCGTCAGTGGGGCCGACACGCCACCGCCTTTGTCGGCGAGGCGCATTTCGACGACCCCGACCTGTTGGCGCGCTACTTTCATACGCCCTGACCAGGCAGTTGCAGCAGTTGCTTTGAATGACCTGACTCCTTGCTGCGCATGGCAAATCGCGAGGCCGGACACTAGACTGCGGCGCTTGCCTGGGAGCCGCCATGTCGCCGTATCTACGTCTGTTACCGCCAAGCCTGGCCTTAACCCTGGGGTTTACCCTGGGCTTTATTCAGCCGAACGGGCTGGCCTTTGGCGCGCTGTTTATCGCCCTGGTGCTGTTTGGCCGGCCCTGGCTGCATGACGCAATCTGGGGCGCGCTTGTGCTGGTGGCTGGCATCGCGTTTGCCGCGCACCTGGTGCCCGGCTTCAGCCCCTGGCCGCTGTGGCCCACGCGCCAGATCAGCGCCGATGCCCTGCCCTACGCCTTGCGCCTGTCGTGGGACAAACTGCTGGTCGGCGTGACGCTGCTGGCCTGGTGGCTGGGGCGGCCCCACGGCGCCACCAGGCGTCCCGTTTACGCTGCAGGCGTGGCCTTGCTGACGCTGCTCGGCGTGCCGCTGGTGGCACTCACCATAGGTGTGGTGGCCTGGCAGCCGAAGTGGCCGGAAGGATTGTGGCTGTGGTTGGCGGTCAATCTCGGGGTTGCGGTACTGGCTGAGGAGTTGCTGTTTCGCGCGGTGCTGCAAACGCGGCTGGTTGCCTGGCTGGGCCTGTGGCCGGGGTTACTGTTGACGGCGCTGCTGTTCGGCGCCGCCCATGTTCCCTTCAGCCCACTGTTCGCACTGGTCGCTGGCCTGGCCGGGCTCGGTTACGGCCTGGCCTTTCACTACAGTGGCCGATTGAGTGTGGCGATCGCCCTGCATGGCGCGGTCAATCTGCTGCATCTGCTGTTGCTGAGCTATCCACTGCGAGTGACCTGAGGCCATTACTCCGCCGCCGAAGTCCGCCGCACGTAATAGCGCGCAAGCAGCGCATCCAGGCGTCCATCCTGATTCAACTCGCGCAGCAAATTGGCGAAACGCGGGGTATCCAGCGGCGACGCGGGGCTGAACAACGCCTTGTGCCGGTAGACCTGATCCACCCGCTCGGACACCAGCAGCGCCGAGCGTTGGTCGGGGTGGCGATCCTGATAAATCTGCAGGTATGAGCGGGTGATCACCGCGATATCCGCGCGCCCGCGCAGCAGCATGATCAGGTTGCTGTCGTGGGAATAGGTCAGCACCGCCCCCAACTCATCGCGCAGGTACTGCTGGTTCGAATTGAAGTCGGCAAAGCCATAGTGATAGCCGTTGTACAGGGCGAGCCGCTTGCCGATGATCTGCTCGAAATAACGCTGATCACGACCTGGCTCGGCGCGGGCCACGTACACCTCGGCGTCTTCGATCTGCAGATCCAGGGCAACATGGGCGGTGTCTTTCCAGCCCCATTGCGGTGACTCAAACAGGATCAGATCGAATCGGCCACTCTGCATATCGCGATACCGACGCGTCACCGATGTCGGCACCAGGGCAAATTCGTAGCCGTCCTGCATGAGGTTGAGCGCCGCCAGCAGCTCCGGCACCAGCCCGCTCGGCCGCTCGCTCTCGGGTTTGACCACATAGGGCGGGAAGTTATAGGCGCCGACGCGGACTTCCTGCGCTGCCATAAGCGGCGTCGCGAGCGACAGACACAGCACCCACAGGCACGCCTTCATTACCATCTGCAACGATGCACCTCCTCACTAGCACAGAGCCGTCGTCGGTCCCTGTGACTGCCAAGCGAAAGATCCTATCCGCAGTAAAACCTTGATAGTGGCTGAGCGTAGCCCACTCTGCTCAAACTTCCTTTATCACCAGCGATAACGCCTGCTCGGCAAGCTCATCCAGGCTCATGGCGCCGTCGGCGCGGAACCAGGTATTGGTCCAGCTCAGCGCGCCAGTCAGGAAACGCCGCAGGATAAAGGGGTCAGCCTTGAAATATCCCGCGGCCTTGGCCTCGGCCAGAACGTCCAGCCAGAGCTGCTCGTAGACATCGCGCAGCTCCAGGATGAACTGCTGGCTGGGCTCGGACAGCGAGCGCCATTCATACACCAGCACCGCCATGGCCTCGCCCGTACCGCCCATGATCGACTGCAGCTCGCAGCGGATCAGCGCCAGTACCCGCTCGCGCAGGTTGCTCGCGTCGGCCAGAGAGGCTCTCATCAACGCCGTGTTGTAACGGATGGTTTCCTCCATCACCGAGCGCAGGATTTCATCCTTGCTCTTGAAGTGATGAAAGATGCTGCCGGACTGAATGCCCACGGCGCTGGCCAGGTCGCGCACCGTGGTACGTTCGTAGCCCTTGCTGCGAAACAGGTGCGCGGCGGTCTGCAGCAGCTTGCCGCGGGCGCTGTCCGGGTCGGTCACCTGGCCGCTGCTGACCAGCTCGCGCATCACCGCCTGGGCTTGTTGATCATCCACGCTTTGTTTCTCCATGTCGCATCGGCTGGGTGCTCGCGCAGTGCGCATTTACCCGCTGTTTATCGGCAGATTCGCCTAAGTGTTTGTCGTTATTGGTGAAATTTATGCTGCACAGGCAACCCAAGCAAGCGCTTGGCTGAATTTGCGAAAGAAAGATCTGCTCGGGGCTTTTAAACCAAGCGCTTGCTTGGTAGCCTTCAGATCACCTCACTCATGTGTTGCGGGCCTATCACAATGACTAAAGCCGTACGCATCGGCTGCGCTTCCGCCTTCTGGGGCGATACCAGCACCGCCGCCGCTCAGCTGGTTCAAGGCACCGAACTGGATTATCTGGTATTCGACTACCTGGCCGAAGTGACCATGTCGATCATGGCCGGCGCACGGATGAAGAAGCCGGACGCCGGCTACGCCACCGACTTTGTGGAAACCCTTGCGCCGCTGCTGGCCGATATCGCCGCCAAGAACATACGCATAATCAGCAACGCCGGCGGGGTCAATCCCAGTGCCTGCGCTGCCGCTTTGGCAGTTGCGTGCGAGCAGGCCGGGGTCAATCTGAAGATTGCCGTGCTGCACGGTGACAATCTGCAACCCAAGCTCGGTGAGCTGGCCAAGGCCGGCACCGTGGAAATGTTCAGCGGCTCGCCGTTGCCGCCCTTCTGCGTCTCGGTCAACGCCTACCTCGGCGCGCCAGGCATCGTCGAAGCCTTGAAGCTCGGCGCAGACATCGTCATCACCGGCCGCGTGGTTGACAGCGCCGTGGTCAGCGCCGCCCTGGTGCATGAATTCGGCTGGAGCTGGAGCGACTACGACCAGCTGGCCCAGGCCGCATTGGCCGGGCATATCATCGAGTGCGGCGCGCAGTGCACGGGTGGCAATTTCACCGACTGGGAAAGCGTGCCGGACTACGAACATATCGGCTTCCCGGTGGTAGAAGTAGCAGCCGATGGCAGCTTTGTCGTGGCCAAGCCGGAGGGTTCCGGCGGCTTGGTCACGCCTTTTACCGTAGGCGAGCAGATGCTCTACGAAATCGGCGATCCTCGAGCCTATCTGCTGCCTGATGTGATCTGCGACTTCACCCAGGTCGAGCTCAGCCAGGTGGGCGAAAATCGCGTGCTACTCAAAGGCGCCCGCGGCCTGGCGCCGACGAATCAATACAAAGTCAGCGCCACCTATCCGGACGGTTTTCGCTGCACGGCCAGCTGCTTGATGGCTGGCATCGACGCGGTGAAAAAAGCCCGACGGGTCAGCCAGGCGATCATCAACAAAACCGAGGAAATGTTCGCCGAACGTGGCTGGGGGGCTTACCAAGAGGTCAGTATTGAACTGCTCGGCAGCGAAGCCACATACGGCATGCACGGCCAGCGCACCGATACCCGCGAGATCGTGATCAAGATCGCCGTGCGCCATGCGAAGAAAGAAGCCTTGATTTTGTTCTCCCGCGAGATCGCCCAGGCCGCGACCGGCATGGCGCCGGGGCTGACCGGCATCGTCGGTGGTCGCCCCACGGTGTACCCGGTGATTCGCTTGTTTTCATTCCTTACTGACAAAGGTAATTGCGCGCTGGAGGTGGAGTTGCAGGGGCAACGCCACGCGGTTGTGCTGCCGCGCCCCCAGGCGTTGAACCTGGCGGATCTGGCCGCTGACGCCGAGCCGCCGGTGCCGCAAGGCGATGCCGACGCCAGCGTGCCGCTGATCAAGCTGGCGGTGGCGCGCTCCGGCGACAAGGGCAACCACAGCAATATCGGTGTTATGGCAAGAAAACCTGAATATCTGGCGTGGATCGCGGCTGCGCTGACTCGCGAAGCAGTGGTCGACTGGATGAGCCACGTGCTCGATCCGCAGGTCGGTCGCGTCGACCGCTGGTATCTGCCCGGCAGCCACAGCCTGAATTTTTTACTGGAGAACGCCCTGGGCGGCGGTGGCGTCGCCTCTCTGCGCATCGACCCGCAGGGCAAGGCCTTCGCCCAGCAGCTGTTGGAGTTCCCGGTGCCAGTACCCAGTGCCCTCGCGGCGACTTTGTAGGGTGGATCGGGGCGCGTAGCTGACGCTTCACCCATCCACCAGTTCTTGGCGGACAACGCTTCGCGGCTGTCCGCCCTACGACTAGGACGATAGCAACAATGGCATACGACTCAGTCTTTAAACCCGGCCTGTTTAGCGGCCAGACCATCATGGTCACCGGCGGCGGCAGCGGCATCGGCCGTTGCACCGCCCATGAGCTGGCGAACCTGGGTGCCCACGTGGTGCTGGTCGGGCGCAAGCTGGAAAAGCTCGAAGCCACCTGCAGCGAAATCATCGAAGACGGCGGCAGCGCCAGTTTTCACGCCTGCGATATCCGTGATGAAGAAGCGGTCAAGGCCATGGTCAAAACCGTGGTCGCCGAGCGCGGGCAGATTCACCATCTGGTCAACAACGCCGGCGGCCAGTTCCCCGCGCCGCTGATCGGCATCAACCAGAAAGGCTTCGAGACCGTGGTGCGCACCAACTTGGTCGGCGGTTTTCTGATCGCCAAGGAAGTCTTCCTGCAAAGCATGAGCAAACACGGCGGCAGCATCGTCAATATGCTCGCCGACATGTGGGGCGGCATGCCGGGCATGGGCCATTCGGGCGCGGCGCGCGCCGGTATGGAAAACTTCACCAAGACCGCCGCCTACGAGTGGGGCCACGCCGGGGTGCGGGTGAATGCCGTGGCACCGGGCTGGATCGCCTCCAGCGGCATGGACACCTACCCCGAATCGATGAAAACCATGATCCGCTCGCTCAAGGATCACGTGCCGCTGCAACGCATCGGCAGCGAATCGGAAGTGGCTGCGGCCATCGTCTTCCTGCTCACCCCGGGGGCTAATTTCATCAGCGGCAACACCATCCGCATCGACGGCGCTGCCAGCCAGGGCAGCCGCGCCTGGACCTTGGGCAAGGCGAAAAATAGCGAAACCTATAACGGCTTTCACCGGGCCTATGTGCCCGAAGTTCTGAAAGATCAGGAGTAACAGCCATGCCGGTTATCCAATCCGAGATCGACGTGCATGGCGAGGACTTCGCCAAGAACCGCGAGGCCATGCTGGCCGCCGTCGACAGCTTTCGCCAGATCGAACAGAACTGCCTGAACAAGGCTGCTGAAGCCAAGGCCAAGTTTGAAAAGCGCGGCCAGCTGCTGCCGCGTGAACGCCTTAATCTGCTGCTCGACCCTGGCGCGCCCTTTCTCGAACTTTCATCCCTGGCTGGCTACAAGCTGCACGACGACAAGGACGGCACCCAGGCCGGCGGCGGGATCATCTCCGGCATCGGTTATATCGCCGGGGTGCGCTGCCTGGTCAATGCCAGCAACAGCGCGATCAAGGGAGGCACCATCTCCCCGACCGGGCTGAAGAAAACCCTGCGTTTGCAGCAAATCGCCGTCGAAAACAAGTTGCCGGTGGTCACCCTGGCCGAGAGCGGCGGCGCCAACCTTAACTACGCCGCCGACATCTTCGTCGAAGGCGCGCGCGGCTTCGCCAACCAGGCGCGCATGTCCGCCATGGGCTTGCCGCAGATCACCGTGGTGCATGGTTCCTCCACTGCGGGCGGGGCTTACCAGCCGGGGCTGTCGGACTATGTGGTGGTGGTGCGCGGCAAGGCCAAGATGTTCCTCGCCGGACCGCCACTGCTAAAAGCTGCCACTGGCGAAATCGCCACCGATGAGCAACTGGGCGGCGCGGAGATGCATGCGCAGGTCGCTGGCACCGCCGAATATCTGGCTGAGAATGACGCCGACGGCGTACGCATCGCCCGGGAAATCCTCGCCATGCTGCCGTGGAACGCGCAACTGCCGGCGCGCCCGGCGAAGGCCTACAACGAGCCGCTGTATCCGGTCGAGGAACTGCTCGGCCTGGTTCCGGCCGACGCCAAGAAGCCCTACGACGTGCGCGAGATCATCGCGCGTATCGCCGATGGCTCGGCGTTTCTCGACTTCAAGAACGAGTTCGACAACCAGACCGTCTGCGGCCACTTGCAGATCGAAGGCGAGCCCTGCGGCTTTATCGGCAACAACGGCCCGATCACCCCGCAAGGCGCGGCCAAGGCGGCGCAATTTATCCAGCTGTGCGAACAGAGCAACACGCCGATCCTGTTCTTCCACAACACCACCGGTTTTATGGTCGGCACCGAGTCGGAGCAGCTCGGCGTGATCAAGCATGGCTCGAAGATGATCCAGGCGGTGGCCAACGCCACGGTGCCGAAACTCACCATCGTGGTTGGCGGCTCGTATGGCGCCGGCAACTACGCCATGTGCGGCCGTGGCCTCGACCCGCGCTTTATCTTCGCCTGGCCCAACAGCAAGACCGCGGTGATGGGCGGCGCCCAGGCCGGCAAGGTGCTGCGCATCGTCACCGAGGAAAAGCACCTGAAGGAAGGCAAGGAGGCCGACCCGAAGATGCTCGACATGCTGGAAACCGTCACCGCGCAGAAACTCGACAGCCAGTCCACCGCGCTCTACGGCACCGCCAGCCTGTGGGACGACGGCCTGATCGACCCACGCGATACGCGCAAGCTGCTCGGCTACCTGCTGGATATCTGTGCCGAGGCCGCTGTTCGTCCGCTTAAAACCACCACTTTCGGCGTAGCCCGCCTGTAACCCTTCGGAGAACAAGAAATGATCTTCACCCAAGAACACGAAGAGCTGCGCCGCACGGTCCGTAACTTTGTCGACAAGGAAATCAACCCCCACGTCGAGCAGTGGGAAAAGGACGGCCGCTTCCCGATCCACGAGATCTTCAAGAAAGCCGGCGACCTGGGTCTGTTGGGCATCTCCAAGCCGGAAAAATTCGGCGGCATGGGCCTGGACTACAGCTACTCGATCGTCGCAGCCGAAGAGTTCGGCACCATCATCTGCGGCGGTATCCCGATGTCCATCGGCGTGCAGACCGATATGTGCACCCCGGCCCTGGCGCGCTTCGGCTCCGATGAGCTGCGCGAAGAGTTCCTCAAACCGGCGATTGCCGGCGAGATGGTCGGCTGCATCGGCGTCTCCGAAGTGGGTGCCGGCTCGGATGTCGCCGGGCTGAAAACCACCGCCAAGAAAGACGGCAGCGACTATGTGATCAACGGCAGCAAGATGTGGATCACCAACTCGCCAAGCGCCGATTTTATCTGCCTGCTGGCCAATACCTCGGACGACAAGCCGCACGTCAACAAGTCACTGATCATGGTGCCGATGAACGCTCCAGGCATCAGCGTCAGCCCGCACCTGGACAAGCTCGGCATGCGCAGCTCGGAGACAGCCCAGGTGTTCTTCGACAACGTGCGCGTGCCGCAGCGCTACCGCATCGGCCACGAAGGCGCGGGCTTTATGATGCAGATGCTGCAGTTCCAGGAAGAACGCCTGTTCGGCGCGGCCAACATGATCAAAGGCCTGGAGCACTGCATCAACGCCACCATCGACTACTGCAAGGAGCGCAAGACCTTCGGCAATGCGCTGATCGACAACCAGGTCATCCACTTTCGCATGGCAGAACTGCAGACCGAAATCGAGTGCCTGCGCGCCCTGGTCTACCAGGCCACCGAGCAGTACGTGCGTGGCCGTGATGTCACCAACCTGGCCTCGATGGCCAAGCTCAAGGCAGGCCGCCTTGGCCGTGAAGTCACCGACAGCTGCCTGCAGTACTGGGGCGGCATGGGCTACATGTGGGAAAACCCGGTGGCCCGCGCCTACCGCGACGTGCGCCTGGTGAGCATTGGCGGCGGTGCCGACGAAATCATGCTGGGCATTATCTGCAAGCTGATGGGCATTCTGCCGGGTAAGAAGAAAGGCTAAGAACGGAAACCGTAGGGTGGACGTCGCTTTTTACGTCCACCGTGACGCCGCTCGGTGGGTCGGTAAAGCGTGACCCACCCTACGGCCTGCGTATTCAGCGCCATGTAAGAGGATTACCTGATGTCCGCTCTGCCCGATTGCCAAACCCTGCTGCTCAGCCTCGATGCCGGCGTGTTGCAAGTCACCCTTAACCGCCCGGACAGCCGCAACGCCATGAGCCTGGCCATGGTCAGCGAATTGCGCGCGGTACTGGAAAGCCTGCGCAATGATCTGAGCGTACGCGCCATCGTGCTGCGCGGTGCCGGTGGGCATTTCTGCGCCGGTGGCGATATCAAGGATATGGCCGGTGCCAGAGCGGCCGGTGGCGACGCCTACCGCAGCCTTAACCGCGCCTTCGGCAGCTTGCTGGAAGAAGCGCAGAACACGCCGCAGGTGCTGATCGCCGTGCTCGAAGGCGCGGTACTGGGCGGCGGGTTTGGCCTGGCCTGCGTGTCGGATATCGCCATCTGCCAGCAGGACGCCAAGTTCGGCCTGCCGGAAACCACCCTGGGCATTCTGCCGGCGCAGATTGCACCCTTTGTGGTGCGGCGCATTGGCCTGACCCAGACCCGTCGCCTGGCCCTTACCGCCGCCCGCTTTAACGGCAGCGAAGCCGAACGCCTGGGCCTGGTGCATTTCAGCGAAGCCGATAGCGAAGCCGTCGACGCCCGTTTGCACCAGGTACTGAGCCAGGTGCGCCAATGCGCGCCGCAGGCCAATGCCCAGACCAAAGCCCTGTTGCTGGCCGCAGAAAACGAAGCACTCGGACCTCTGCTGGACCGCGCCGCCGAGCAGTTTGCCGCGGCGGTAACCGGTACCGAAGGCGTCGAGGGCACCATGGCCTTTATGCAAAAACGTGCGCCGAAGTGGGCTGCTGAATAAGCCCCCTACAACATGACCTGATCGCCAGGTTTACGACCCCAGCAGGAGCACACAGATGCCCGCCTTTAACAAAATTCTGATCGCCAACCGCGGGGAAATCGCCTGCCGGGTGATGCGCACCGCCCAGGACCTCGGCTACCGCACCGTGGCCGTCTACTCGGAGGCCGACGCCAGCGCGCGCCATGTGCAGCAAGCCGATGAAGCCGTGTGCATCGGTCCGGCCCAGGTCAACCAGTCCTATCTCGTCATCGAAAACATTATCAAGGCAGCGCAGAAAACCGGGGCCGACGCGATCCACCCTGGCTATGGCTTTCTCTCGGAAAACGCAGACTTCGCCCGCGCCTGTGAGGCCGCCGGCATCGTGTTTATCGGCCCGACCGTGGAAGCCATCCACCTGATGGGCAGCAAACGCCTGTCGAAGATCGCCATGCTTGAAGCCGGCGTGCCGTGCATTCCCGGTTTTGAGGGCGCAGCCCAAGACGACGAAACCCTGAGCCGCGAAGCCGAGCGCATCGGCTATCCACTGATGATCAAGGCCAGTGCCGGTGGTGGTGGCCGTGGCATGCGCCTGGTCCACGAATCCTGTGAACTGCTGGCGCAGATCCGCACGGCCCGTTCGGAGGCGCAAAATGCCTTCGGCTCAGGCGAGCTGATTCTCGAACGTGCGGTCATCCAGCCGCGCCATGTGGAAATCCAGGTATTCGGCGACCAGCACGGCAGCATCGTTTACCTCGGTGAGCGCGACTGCTCGGTGCAGCGCCGCCACCAGAAAGTGGTCGAGGAAGCGCCCTGCCCAGTAATGACGGCCGAGCTGCGCCAAGCCATGGGCGAGGCAGCCGTTAAAGCGGCCGCCTCAGTCAACTATGTCGGCGCCGGCACCGTGGAGTTTCTCCTCGATCAGAGCGGCGAATTCTTCTTTCTGGAAATGAACACCCGCCTGCAGGTGGAGCACCCGGTCACCGAACTGATCACCGGCCAGGACCTGGTCGCCTGGCAGATTCGCGTCGCCGAAGGCCAGCCGCTGCCGCTTAAGCAGGATGAGATTCGCCTCACCGGCCACGCCATGGAAGTGCGCCTGTACGCCGAAGACGCCACGCAGAATTTCCTGCCGCAAACCGGCACCGCCCTGCGCTGGGAGCCGGCGCTACGCGACGGTATTCGCATCGACCATGGCCTGATCGAAGGCCAGGCCATTACGCCGTTCTATGACCCGATGCTGGCCAAGGTGATCGCCTATGGCGCGACCCGCGATGAAGCGCGGCGCAAGCTGGTGCGTGCGGTTGAGGATTGCGTGCTGCTCGGCGTCAACGGCAACCAGCGCTTTCTCGCCAACCTGCTCAGCCACCCCGAGTTTGCCGCCGGCAACGCCACCACGGCCTTTATCGCCGAGCATTTCGCCAGTGACCCGAGCCTAAGCCCGCAGCCACCCAAGGCCTGCGAACTGGCCGCCGCCGCCGCCCTGCTGTTCCAACAATCAGCCAATGCCCGCGCCCACCAACCGGGCCTCTCCGGCTGGCGCAATGCCGGCAGCGCACCCTGGCGTTTCCTGCTCAAGCAGGGCGAACAGGTATTTGCCGTGGAGCTGCAAGTACTGGCGGACGGCCCACAACCCAGCCTACTGGCCACTATTGGCGAGCAACAGGTCAGCCTCAAACTGCTGGCCAGCAACGGCCGCTGGGCCACCCTGGAGCTGGACGGCATTCGCCAGCGCCTGGCCTATCACCTGGCCGGCGAAAACCTCTGGCTGTATGGCCATAACGGCAATCTGCAGCTGACCGACATCACCCAACTGCCCGTCAGCAGCGCCGCCGGCGCCGGTTCGGGCAGCGTGAAAGCACCGATGGATGGGGCGATTGTCGAAGTGCTGGTCGAGGAAGGCGCCAGTGTCAGCAAGGGCCAGCTGCTGGTGGTCCTAGAAGCAATGAAGATAGAACACCCGCTCAAGGCCAGCATCGACGGCGTGGTACGCCGGATTGGTGTAAGCCGCGGTGATCAGGTGAAGAACCGTCAGCTGCTGGTAGAAATCGAAGCCAGAGAAGCCTGACTCCGTAGGGTGGATGGCGCCTTATCCATCCACCATCACGCCGCCAAGGTGGATGAGAAATACGTCATCCACCCTACATAACAACAATATTGGAGCACGCATATGTCACTGCAAGGCAAAACCCTGTTTATCACCGGCGCCAGCCGTGGCATCGGCCGTGAAATCGCCCTCAAGGCTGCGGCAGACGGCGCCAATATCGTGATTGCCGCGAAAAGCGCCGAGCCTCACGCCAAGCTGCCCGGCACCATCCACTCGGTGGCCGCTGAAGTTGAAGAAGTCGGCGGCAAGGCCCTGGCGCTGCAACTGGATGTGCGTGACGAAAACGCAGTCAAAGCCGCCATGGCCCAGGCGGCCAAGCACTTCGGCGGCATTGACGTGCTGATCAACAACGCCGGCGCAATCAAGCTGGTCGGTGTGGAGAAGCTCGAACCCAAGCGCTTCGACCTGATGTTCCAGATCAACACTCGCGCGGTGATGGTCTGCAGCCAGGCCGCCCTGCCCTATTTGAAAGAAAGCGGCTCCGCCGCGGGCAAGCAAAGCGCTGGTGGCCACATCCTCAATCTGTCGCCGCCGCTGAACATGGACAGCAAATGGTTTGCCCAGCACGGCCCCTACACCGTGACCAAATACGGCATGAGCATGCTCACCATGGGCATGAGCGAGGAGTTCAAAAAGTACGGCATCAGCGTCAACTCGCTGTGGCCGAAAACCATGATCGCCACCGCCGCCATCGAATTCGAGCTGGGCAGCCGCGACGCCTTCAAGCGCGCCCGCACGCCAGCGATCATGGCCGACGCCGCCCACGCCATTCTCAGCAGCAGCGGGCGCAGCATTAGCGGGCGCTTATTGATCGATGAAGATATTTTGCGTGAGCAGGGCCAGAGCGACTTCGAGCACTACCGTTTCGATCCCGCCGGCGGTGCGTTGATCCCAGACCTGTTTGTCGAGTGAGCCGAACGGGCGGCGAATCACCGCCCGCCCGATCAGCTACCCATTGGCGAGCACAGCTCTACCAGCGTGCCATCCGGGCAGCGCACATAGGCGACCGTCTGGCCCCAGGGTTTGGTCACCGGTGCGGCGATTTCCGTCGCGCCGGCTGCAAGCGCCCGTCCGTGGGCTGCGGCAACGTCCGTGGTAACAAAACCGACTTCCATGCCCAAGGGTTTGACCGAACTGTGGGCCGCTACATGGCCATCGGGAAAATTCATCTCGCCAAGTTCGTGGGCGGCGAACGCCAACGCCGTCGCACCGGTTTCCAGTTCGCCGTAGCTGCCGCTCTCGTGAAGAAAGCGCCGCGCGAAGCCGAAGGCCTGCTCGAAAAAACTCAGGGACGCAGCCACGTCCGGGACATAGACGATGGTGTAGGCAAAGTTCATGGAAGCTCCTTTTCTAGGGGGTAGACAAGTCAGGTTGCCCAAGCAAATGGCTAACGCTTGAATTCGAACTGCAGCTGCGCGCCCTCCACCGAATCGATGTAGTTCTTCTTGCTGTGCTCGTCGGTAATCAGGCTGCCATTCAATTGAAAGTTGTCGTCGGGTTCACCGCCAAACAGCGGGGGCAGCAGCGAGTCCGAAGGAATGTCGTCCGAGTCGACCAGCGCAGGCGGCTCAAGCATCTCGGCCGGTACACTCAGGTCCAGTTCGATATCCGGAATCGGCTCGGCAACCGGCGGCGCTTTAACGGTGGCGACCGGTTTCTTCACCGCGGGCTTGGGGCTCGGTGTGGCGACCGGGGCGGTAGCGACGGGTGCCTTGACGGCAGGTTTGGCCGCCGCCGGGGCTGCGACCTGGGGTTTGCGCTCAGGCGCTGGCGCAGGTCGGGCAGCTTGCGGTTGACGGGTCTCAACCTTGGCGGGCTTGGGCTCGGGTTTCGGCTCGCTGTCGCATGCGCTAAGGGCGAGCGCTAAAACCAAGAGAGAAGCGCGATAGATCATCATGGCAACACACTAATTGGCAATGAAGTTAAGGCTCGTCCGTTATCCGGCATCTAGCAAGGCTTTCGCGCGTCGACAGCACCTTGATCAGCCTGGCGCCCAATGAATACCGCACGCAACAGCAACAGGTAGGCCGCTGCGGTCACCAGATTGCCAACCCCGTTGATCACGCCATGCATCAGCGCCGGATGGAACGGCTCACTCCAGTCGACACTCAGCGACACCAGCAGGTTCAGCCCCACTGCCACCAATTGCCAGGCCAGCAGAATCAGCATGCTGGTCAGGCACAACTGACTGGCGCGGGGCGCAACTCGCCAATAGGTCAGCGCCATGGCACCACCAGCCAGCCACACCAGAATCAGCGGCAACAAGCCGATGTAGCTGATCAGCGGCAGCCAGGCCGCGGTTTCACTTGCCGTCATAAGGGTTCTCCTGCGGGTTTCCAAGGTGACAGTTGCTGGCGATCAAGGCGCTGCCATTGTCCGGCGCGGGGCAGTTCTGACCCTGGCATCCACAAGCCGCCGGTCGCGTGCAGGGGCTCCAGCGACAAGGCGAGCAGGTGCTCGAAGGCAATCGTATGGAGTTCGCCAGGGTCATCTTCCACCTGGTAGTCATGGGCGAACAGGCGCACCCGCAGTCCATCGCTGTCGAAGCCCTCGAAACACGGCATAAGCCCGATGGAAACCTGATCGCTGCGCAGCGTTTTCTTCTGCACATCGAGCAGCAACAGCAACCAGCTGTCGTTTCGATCATTACCGCTGCGGGCATCGAATCGATCCAGATGGCGGGTGAGCGCGAGATAACGGCCGTCGTCCGACCAGATCAGCGATGGCCCCAGGTCGGCCACTGCGCACCCGGATGCGGTAAGCAGGCAAGCGCCCTGGCGCGGCTGACCCTCGCGCAGATAGTTGTCCTGATAGCTGCTGTCGCTGCCGAACAACCAGGCCGCGTCCTGCGTGGAAGGTGCGGGCAGGATGAAATCGCCTACCGCATTGCCCGCCTGCGGCCGATCGACCAGGCGCCAGCTCGGTAGCAGGCGCAGACGGTCGGCCTCGATTCGAACCTCTGCCACCTGGTAATACAGCCGCGAGCCGCCTCGGGGCTTATTGAAACCGGCCGCGCTGCGGGCATCGGGCGCTGGCTGGGAAAACCGCCGCAGCGGCGTGCTGGTTTCCCCTTCCCCCAGGCGGCCTTGCACGTGGGCGAGGCTGATCACGCCGTCACGCACGTCATAGAGCCGCGCCACCTGCAACGGCTGCTCGAGCGCCAGCAGCTGCCGCGCCTGCACATCGGCGACCACCAGCCGGTGCGGCACCGCGGGAGCCTCGGCGAAGGCGATCAACACCAGGTATCGCCCGCAATCGGACACGCGATGGTCGAGGCACCACTCACCGTCCAAACACCATTCGCCGATACGGACGGCATAGGCGCCACGCAGCCCGTCGGAACTGTCGCGCAACCAGTGCAGGCAGGCGGCCTGTTGGCCTTGCAGCGGTTGCGAATGCACCGCGCTGATGCCCCGCCCGGCGATTGGCTCGAGGGCCGTCGCCAACTGCAGCGTGGTCAAGCGATGCTCGCCAGGCACTGCACGGCCCAGGTGATCATGGCCAAGCAGCACTTCGCTGTCGCTGTGGATGCTTTGCAGGCCATAGCCATAACCGAGGCGGTCGGTGGCGGCATAATCGAAATAGGCTTCGCGCCAGACCCGCAGGTTATCCAGCCGGGTCGGCGCGCCCCAGTTCGGTGTAGGCTCGCCGTGCAGCGCCTGCCAGGGCTGCGGCAGCACGCGCCAACCTGCGCCGCTTTGCCAGAGCCAGCAATCGTTGCTCCAGGTATTTTCCAGGTGATCTTCGGCGCGGGCGCGGCACACCAGCGCCTGGCCGTCGTCGCGCCACACCACTGCCTCGTCGGCATGGGCGAGCAAACCGCTCGGTTGCCCGTCCAGCAGCAGGCGGTAACTGGGATGGCTCAGGGGCGTCAACGGATTGTCCAGGCCGCGCAGGTTTGCCGGCACGTTCAATTCCGCGCTCAGCACATGCTCACCGGTGGGCGCGGTAAAGCTCAGCCGGCTGTCGTTCAAGCGATCGGCCCAGGCGGGCGCCAGCCAGAGGTCGGCAATGGCGATGAAGTCCTCGCTCTGTGCCTGGCACAGCAGATCCTCCAACTTGATTCGATAGCGCTGGTTGGCCACCAACGGGCTGTTGCGGCCCTGGATTTCACCGTCGCCAAACGCATCCAGCTCCCAGAACTCGCTGCATTCTGGGCAGCGATACAGCCGCCGTAACTGCCGGTCGAAAATCGCCAGACCCCACTGCTGACGGGACGGAACCGGCGCGGCGAAATAGCGCCCATCGCTGGAGAACCGCGCCGAGCTGCCCAGCCCCTCTAGCACCACGCCGTCGGGCAGCAGGTAATCGCAATAAGCAGGCCCGCCCATGGCGATTTCGCCCCAGTTGAAGGTATGGATCGGCTCGCCCTCGGGCGTCAGGGCCAGCACCTGATTGCCCCACGCGCTGAGGCCCTCAGGCTCTTCGTCGTCAACCGTCTGCGGCTTGGCAACGACCAGGCCCAGACGCAGCTCCAGCGTGGCCGCAGCCGCCAGCCCGAGCACGATCGTCAGCAGCGCGGCTATCAGGTTCCAGTATTCCGGCAGCGCCCGACCGAGCGAAAAGCCCAGGCCGATCAGGGCGGCCGTGAGCAAGCGGCTCGTGCCATTGGCAAAACCGGGGTAGCCCAGCTTGGCCGCCGCGCTCGTCACCGCGACCAGCACGATCACCACGGCGAGGGCCAGCAGCGGTGGCAGCATGGCGACCACGACAATCGGCACGATGAGAATGGCCAGCTGCCAGAGCAGTTCCAGCAGCAGGCGCGGCAGGCTTCTGCCGTCGGCGTCGAGGTTATTGGCGGGCATCACGCGCTCCCTGCGGCAAAAAAAAGCCATGCTAGCGGTTTGTCCGCGGGCGTGGCGTAAGCGGTTGGCAGACCGGTGAAAAACCTGTCACCCGCGCCGTGGGTCATTGCGGTATCGGATTGGCGCGCTCTATTCGCTCAAGGTTCGCGTCGATGTCCAGCTGCGGATACGCCTTCTGCAGACGCTGCCGGGCGCTGAGCGCCTCCTCGACCTTGCCCGCGCGACGGAGCTCAAGCAGTTGCAGCAGCCGTTTCTCCGCCTCGGGCTCAACCACCCTGTCGGCCTGCGCAGTGGCAGATAAGGACCGCTCTGCGCTATCCGCCAACGCCTCGGGCGCCGGTTTGGAGGCCTGCTCCATCAGCACGGGCGCAGCCTGCTGATCTTCGGCTTTTCGTGCGGAGGAATACGCCTGCATCCTGGGCGCGGGAGCCTGTTCGCGGGCCATGTCGTAGGCGGCGTCAGCCTCGCTTGTCGCTGGCGCGGCTGCCGGGGCCATTGCCGCGTGCGGGATCGGCTCATCGTAGCGCTCGGGTGTTTGTTCCAGGGTGCGCCAGGTCAGGCTCGCGCCAATGCCGACGCAGGCCAAGCCGGCCATCGCCACGGACCAGCGCTGGCGCCCGCTGTGGCCGAACAGGCAGCCATGCAGCCGTTGCGTCCAGCCTCGCTTGTCAGCCGCCTGCGCGGCGCGGGCCGCCGCCAGAATGCGCGCATCAAGCTCGGCGCCGGGTTCGCCCAGGCTGTGGTTGCGGAAGTGTTCGAGCATTGCCTGCTCGCGGGACGCGTCCTGCGATTCGTGTGGGTCGCGGTTCATGCGGATAACTCCTCGGCGGCCGGGTCAGCCAGCAGCCGACGTAATTTCTGCAACGCATAGCGCAAACGGCTTTTCACCGTTTCCGCCGGCGTGCGGGTCAGCTCGGCGATCTCGTGCAACTCCAGATCGCCGTGGGCGCGCAGCAGGAAGACTTCGCGCTGCTCGGCCGGCAGATCGGCCAGCGCGGCCTGCAGACGTTCCTGATCGCGGGTCAGGCTGAACTGTCGCTCGGGGTCGGCGTCGCTGCATGGCTGGTCATGCAGCTGCTCGTCGAACGCCTCATGCTTTCCCTCTTGGCGGCCGCTTTT
This sequence comes from Pseudomonas cistanchae, assembly GCF_054483635.1. Classification (NCBI taxonomy): domain Bacteria; kingdom Pseudomonadati; phylum Pseudomonadota; class Gammaproteobacteria; order Pseudomonadales; family Pseudomonadaceae; genus Pseudomonas; species Pseudomonas cistanchae. The sequence continues at coordinate 154,141 of NZ_JBTLWN010000003.1, forward strand.
GCGCCAGTGATCGATCAGCCGATTGCGCGCGATCTGGTACAGCCAGGTCTTGAACAGCACCGCCTCGCTTTGTAGCGACTGGCTGCGGATCAGGCTCATCCAGGTGTCCTGGAACACCTCTTCGGCCAGCGTCGGGTCGCCGCACAGGCCGCAGAGAAAACGGAACAGGCCGAGGCGATGGCGCTGATAAAGCAGCGCAAAGGCCTCGGCATCGCCCTGGCGATAACGCCGCAACAAGGCGGCGTCCTCTTCGTCGGGCAGTGGAGCAACAGGATGGGCAGTCACGCTAGTCGACCTTGGCAGCGCTGGGTGCGGGAAGTGAAGACGGAGTTTGCAGGCTTTGCGCCAGTTCGACCAGTTGCACGAACTCGCCACGCAGGCCGAAGCGGTCCTCGCCCTTGCCACTGCGCGCCAGGTCGGCGCTGGCGGCCAGGTCAAAGTCGCCGGTGTAGTGCGCGCCTTTCAGCTGCTGGGCGAAGGCCGCAACGGCGGTGGCGAAACGCAGATCCTCGCTGGCTTGGGCAATCGCCGGGGCGTTGCGCTGCGCCTCAATGGGGATTTCCACCAGCTTGCTGCTGCTCTGCTGCGGCGCCTTGTAGCGGATGCGCAGCAGCGCCAGCTCGCCCTGCTTGCCAGCGGTATTTTCCGCCTGCTGATAGCGCAGCGGCTCTAGCCAACCCTTATTGCCAGCGGGGACTATTTCATACAGCGCGGTGACGGTATGACCGGCACCGATCTCCCCGGCATCGACCTTGTCGTTGCTGAAGTCTTCACGCTTCAGCGCGCGGTTTTCATAGCCGAGCAGGCGGTACTCGCTGACCTGGGCCGGGTTGAACTCGACCTGGATCTTCACGTCCTTGGCCACGGTCGCCAGGGTCGAGCCGAGCTGATCGACCAGCACCTTGCGCGCCTCGCGCAGGTTGTCGATATAGGCGTAGTTGCCATCGCCGGCATCGGCCAACTGCTCCATCAACTGCTCGTTGTAGTTGTCGGTGCCGAAGCCCAGGGTGGTCAGGGAAATCCCGGTCTTGCGCTTGTCGGCCGCCAGTTGCTTGAGTGTCTCGAAATCGCTGATGCCGACATTGAAGTCGCCATCGGTGGCCAGCAGGATGCGGTTGATACCGTTCTTGATAAAACCCTGCTGGGCCTGCTGGTAGGCCAGCTGAATGCCCGACTCGCCTGCGGTCGAACCGCCTGCGGTGAGCTGATCGATAGCCGCACGGATCTTCGCCTTGTCGCTGCCCGCGGTCGGCTCCAGCACCACGCTGGATGAACCGGCATAGACCACCAGGGACACCTTGTCCTCGGCGCGCAACTGCTCGACCAGCAACTTCAGGGTGCTCTGCACCATCGGCAGCCCTTCGCGGCGGTCCATCGAACCGGAGACATCCACCAGAAATACCAGATTGGCCGGCGGCAACTCTGCAACCTGCATATCCGACGCCTTGATCGCGATACGCAGCAGCCGGCTCTGCGGATTCCACGGCGTCACCGCCAACTCAGTGCCGACGCCAAAGGGCGTATCGCCGGTCGGCAACGGGTAGGCATAGGGGAAGTAATTGACCAACTCTTCCAGCCGCACCGCCTCGGCCGGCGGCAACTGACCCTGGTTGAGAAAACGGCGCACGTTGGCGTAGCTGCCGGTATCGACATCGATACTGAAGGTCGACACCGGGGTTTCGGCCACCGCATGCACCGGATTGTCGGCCAGCTTCTGGTACTGCTCACGGCCCTCATCACGGTAACCCGGCGGCAAAGCATCGGGCATCGCCACAGGTGCGGGCGCATAGGCCACGCTCGGCATGATGAGGCTGTCTGTCGCCGCAGCTTTGCGCTGCACATGCACCTGCGCGGGCGCGGCTTCTAGCTCGTGCAACTCTGTACGCGGTGCCTGGCTTGCGTGATCGGCCACTATCACAGCACTGGCCGGCTTGGCCGCGGTGCGAGCCTCATCGGGACTGGACGCACTGCACGCGCCCAGGGCAATCAACACTCCAGCAGCAAAACCGGCAGCAAGGGGACGGCTGAGCAGAACGGAATAAGCGGTCATGGGGGTCTCTCCTGAGCAATCGAACGAACCATTCGCTCAGGTAGACGGGGCCCGTTGCCAATCCGGGTTAACCGCCTGAAAAATCCCTACCCCGCGCTGACTTCCTGACACAACTGACTGGACAACATGCCCAGGGTGATCAGCGCCCGCTCCGCTTCGCGGTTCCACGGGATGCCGCAGTTGAGCCGGAAGCAGTGATTGAACTGCTCGGTATTGCTGAAGATCAACCCTGGCGCGATGCTGATGCCTTGCTGCAGCGCGCGTACGTGCAAGTCCTTGGTGTTAACCCGTGCCGGCAGGCTGACCCAGAGAATGAAGCCGCCATTGGGCCGGGTGATCTGCGTGCCTTCGGGGAAGTGCTGCTGCACGGCCAACTGGAAGGCGCTGAGGTTCTTGCGGTATTCCTGGCGGATATAGCGCAGGTGACGATCGTACCCGCCGTTCTCCAGGTAGGCTGCCACGGCCATCTGCGTGACGCTGCAAGCCGAGTGGGTGCTGAAGGTCTGCAGGCGCTGGACCTCCTCCTGATACTTGCCCGCGACTATCCAACCGATGCGCACGCCGGGCGAAAGGGTTTTCGAGAAGCTCGAGCAATACACCACGCGCCCTTCCCGATCATGGGACTTGAGCGCCTTGGTCGGCCCCTGCTCGAACATCAGCTCGCCGTAGATATCGTCCTCGACGATCTGGATGTCGTAGTCCTCGGCCAAACGCAGCAGCTGCTTTTGCCGGTTTTCCGGCATGGTGCCGCCGAGCGGATTGCTCAAACGCGCAGTCAGTACCAAGGCCTTGATCGGCCACTGGTTGGCGGCCAGTTGCAGGGCTTCCAGGCTGATACCGGTGGTGGGGTCGCTGGGGATCTCGATGACTTTAAGACCCAGCAGATCCGCCAGCTGCAGCAGGCCGTAGTAGGTGGGCGACTCGGCGGCGATCAGATCGCCCGGCTTGGTCAGTACCCGCAGCGACATCTGCAGCGCATCGACGCAGCCGTGGGTGATCACCACCTCGGAGGGGTCCACTAGCACGCCGGCATCGCGCATGCGAATCGCCACCTGACGGCGCAGCGGCTCGAAACCGGGGCTGAACATGTAACTGAAGGCCCGCGCACTGTGGAAGCGCGTGACCTTGGCCAACTGCTGGTGCAGCGCGCGCACCGGCAGATATTCGACATGGGGCACGGCGGCGCCTAAAGGGAATACCCCTTCGCGCCGGGACTCGGTGAGGACCTGATTGATGATGCTGCTGCGGGTGACCAATCCAGGCCGTTCGACTCGCGCAATGTCCGGCGTAGGCGCCGTCAGGGCCGGGGTTTGATGCACGTAGAAACCGGATTGCGGGCGTGCGCGAATCAGCCCCAGGTCTTCCAGGTTGGCATAGGCCTGCAACACCGTGGCATGGCTGACGTTGAGCTGCGAGCTCATCTTACGCACCGAAGGCACCCGTTCGCCCGGCTGATAGACGCCGCGCCTGATGTCCTCAGCCAGCTGTTGGGCGATGCGCTGATAAAGCAACAGATTGGTCATTGCCGCTGTCTCCGGTTATTGAACCGTAACAGTAGCGCAAACCTGCTAAATTGCACCGGCACAGTTACATTCAACCTAGGGCGTACAGCTTTTCCCTGACCATAAAAAAACCCGGTTGCCCGGGTCTTTTAATAGCTGCCGTTAGCGCCTAGCGCCCAAACGCCCTTGCTCGTCGGAAAAAACGATCTCCACCCGACGATTCTGCGCCCTGCCACGGGCGGACGCGTTTTCCGCAACCGGAAAACTGGCGCCGTGCCCTACCACCTCGACCCGACTGCTATCGATACCGAGATCGACCAGCACGTCGGCAACGGTCTGCGCCCGTGCCTTGGACAGCTGCAGATTGGTCTGCGGGTCGCCACGACTGTCGCTATAACCTTCGATGCGCACTACTCGCTTCGGGTTCAGCTGCAGAAACTGCACGAGCTTGAGCACCGTCAGGTTTGCCGAGGCCTTGAGCTCGGCACGACCAGCATCGAAGAGGACGTCTCCCAAGGTCATCACCAAGCCGCGCTCGGATTCGCTGGTTACCAGGCTGAGCATCTGCTCTTCCAACCAATTGCCTTGCTCCTGCACGCTCAACAGCTTGGCTTCGCGCAACGCGAGTTGCAGACGCTGACGCTCCAGTTCGAGCTTAGCCGCGCGCTCCTGATTCAGGCTGAGGGCGCTGTGCTGCTCCGCGATCTCGCTGTAGCGCTGGCTCAGATAGGCGTAATGACTGACATCGTCGGCACTGCCCCAATAGCTCGATAACCTATCGGCGCGGGCCAGCGACTCACCAGCGCGAATCACATCTTTCGGCGCACTGCGCAAAACGTCCGGGTCTTCCTTGACCGCCTGGAAGCTGCTGCGCGCCGCCTCCAGCGCCTGGATGCTTTGCTCCGAAGTTGCGCAACCGGCGAGCAACGATGCCACGGCAGCGGTGAACAGCTGCTTGATCGTACTCATTGCAGCTCTCCCAACTGTCGCCGCAAGCGATTGATTCGCTCACTCAGCTGGCTTAGCTGAGCCTCGCTTTTCTGCGTCAGCACCTGCGCTTCGGCCAGCCGTGCGTCCAGCTCCGCTTGCTCGGCAAGCACCCGCGCCTGCTTGTAGTCGCCGTTCTGCATAGCCATTTGCGCCTGGGCCTGTTTTGCTTCAGCGGTTTTCAAGGCGGGCGATTGTTCGGTATCGGCGCCCAGCGCCTTGGCTTGGGACAGCGCTTGGTCGCTTAGGCGTAATTGTTCGGTAGGCGCCGGATCGCTGGCGCATGCGCTAAGGGCAAGCGCCAGCGTGACGGCACAAAGGCGTCGTGTGAACACAAGTAATTCCTACTGAGTAAGGGGAGTCGCAGGTGGCACCTGCTGCTCTTTCCACCGAGCAAGGTTGCGCTGCAACCACAGCTCGGGCATGCCGTCGGCGGCCAATTCTGCCATTTTCCTGGCGAGCTGTCCGCGCAGCCAGGGATCGTTACAGGCGGAGTTATGCGACAGCGTCAGGTACAGACCTTCGCTCGAAATAGGCGGCTCGAGCACTTCAAGCTGGCCTTCGAGACCCAGGGTTTCGGCCAACGCCAAGCCAGGGTAACGCTCGTAAAGCACATAATCGGTGCGTTTGAGGATCAACTTCTGAAACGCCTGACTCAGGCTGGATACGCCTTCCAGAGTCAGATTGGCTTTAGCGAACGCATCGAAATGCTGGCCAAAACTGTTGTTTACCAGGGTATCGCCGGTGCGGTTGCGCAGGTCATCCCAGCCTGAATAGGGAAATGCCTCGCCCTGGCGGACCCAGACCACATTGGGTGTGTAGAAAAATGCCGGGTGCACATAGTCCATGGACTCCAGGCGCGGCAAGGTCAGGAAAGCGCCGGCAATCAAATCAACCCGACCGGTGCGCACTTCTTCCTGAGCACGTGACCAGGGGCCGGTGTAGATCACGTCGATGACTACACCCAGCTCCTTGGCTACGTGCGCCAGCAAATCGGCATTGGCACCGATCAGCTGCTGAGGATTTGCCGGGTCGCGCCATAGATAGGGAGGGTATTCAGGGTTACCTGTCGCAACCAGGCGCTCACATTTGCCTGCGGCATTGGCCCAACCCATCACCAGGAAAAGGCTGGCGAACAGCAGCAAACATTTCAATGGATAACGCTCATACATTGGCGCTTCTCGCGAATGGTTGAAAGGCGTTCAACGCGTGCAAATTGTGCTCGATAGTCATGTTAGCTTAACCACCGCTCAATCAAGATTGCGATAAGGATGCGCTGTGAAAAAACTGATTTTCGCCCTGCTACTCATAGTCCTCGGTGCAGCGGCCACGCTCTACTACTCCCCCGCCACCCTACTCGCCAGCATGCAATTCATCGAACGCCAGCGAGCCGGGCTGTCGTCGGAACAGCTGACTGTCGGCGATCTTAGCATTCATTATTACCAGGGCGGGCCGACAGCTGCGCAAACCATTCTGATGGTTCATGGTTTTGGCGCAAACAAAGACAACTGGCTACGCTTCGCGCGCCATTTTACCGAGCGCTACAACGTCATCGCGGTGGATCTGCCGGGCTTTGGCGACAGCAGCAAACCGGCTGCCAGCTATGATGTCGGCACGCAGGCCGAACGCATCGCGGCGTTCACTGAAGCGCTGGGTATCGAGCAGTTGCACCTGATCGGCAACTCCATGGGCGGGCATATCAGCGCGCTGTATGCCGCACGCTACCCGAAGCAGGTTCTGTCCCTCGCGCTACTCGACAACGCCGGCATCACAGCGCCCGAAAAGAGCGAGCTGATACAAATCCTCGAACGTGGCGACCCCAACCCGCTGGTGGTGAAGACACCCGAAGAATTCGACCGGCTGATGAAATTCATTTTCGTCGAGCCACCAACCTTGCCCGCCAAAGTCACCCAGCACCTGGCTGAAAAAAGCATCACCAACAGCGCGCACAATGAGCAGGTATTCAGTCAGCTGATCAGCCGCTATATACCGCTGGAACCGGAGCTGGGCAACATCGAGGCACCCACCTTGGTGCTCTGGGGTGATCAGGACAAGGTGCTGCATGTCTTCAGCATTGAGGTGATGCGACCGCTGCTACGCAGACCAACAGTGGTCATCATGCAGGTGTGTGGCCATGCACCGATGATCGAGCGCCCAACGGAAACGGCATCGCACTATCAGGCATTTCTCGACAGCAACGCGAACTAGGCCCATAAAAAACCCGCTCGAAAGCGGGTTTTTTGTAGTCGGGAGGCTGGTTAAACCAGCTTTTCCAACTCAGGTACGGCTTCGAACAGGTCAGCAACCAGACCGTAATCAGCCACCTGGAAGATAGGCGCCTCTTCGTCCTTGTTGATCGCAACGATCACTTTGGAGTCCTTCATACCGGCCAGATGCTGGATCGCGCCGGAAATACCGACGGCGATGTACAGCTGCGGGGCAACGATCTTGCCGGTCTGACCGACCTGCATATCGTTCGGTACGAAACCTGCGTCGACAGCGGCGCGCGAGGCACCTACAGCAGCGCCCAGCTTGTCGGCCAGAGCGTACAGGTGCTTGAAGTTGTCGCCGTTCTGCATGCCACGACCACCGGAAACGACGATCTTGGCAGCGGTCAGTTCAGGACGATCGGACTTGGCCAGCTCTTCGCCGACGAAAGCCGACTTACCCGCATCGCTGCCAGTGGAAACAGCTTCAACAGATGCGGAACCGCCTTCGGCAGCAACCGGATCAAAACCGGTGGCGCGCACGGTGATCACTTTCACGGCAGCCGAGGACTGCACGGTAGCGATGGCGTTGCCGGCATAGATCGGACGCTTGAAGGTGTCGGCGCTTTCAACGGAGATGATCTCGGAGATCTGATCAACGTCAAGCGCAGCGGCAACGCGCGGTAGAATGTTCTTACCGTTGCTGGTAGCGGCAGCCAGAATGTGGCTGTAGCTCTTACCCAGCTCAGCTACCAGCGGCGCGACGTTTTCCGGCAGCTGGTGCGCGAAAGCAGCGTTGTCAGCAACCAGCACCTTGGCCACGCCGGCAATCTTGCCTGCGGCTTCGGCAGCTGCGCCGCACGCGGCACCTGCAACCAGAACGTGGATGTCGCCACCGATCTTCGCGGCAGCAGCCACGGTGTTCAGCGTTGCAGGGGCCAGGGCGGCATTGGTGTGTTCAGCGATAACCAGGATAGTCATTTAGATTACCTTCGCCTCGTTCTTCAGTTTCTCGACCAGTTCAGCCACGGACTTAACCTTGATACCGGCGCTGCGAGTAGCAGGCGCTTCGACTTTCAGGGTCTTGACGGTGGAGCCAGTGGAAACACCCAGGTCGCCCGGGGTAACGGTTTCCAGCGGCTTCTTCTTGGCCTTCATGATGTTCGGCAGCGACGCGTAGCGCGGCTCGTTCAGACGAAGGTCGGTGGTCACGATAGCCGGCAGGTTCAACGCAACGGTCTGCAGACCGCCGTCGATTTCACGGGTGACGTTGACCTTGTCACCAGCGACTTCAACCTTGGAAGCGAAGGTGCCCTGGCCGAAACCAGTCAGCGCGCCCAGCATCTGGCCGGTCTGGTTGTTATCGCTGTCGATGGCCTGTTTGCCCATGATCACCAGCTGCGGCTGTTCTTTATCGACCACTGCCTTGAGCAGTTTGGCCACAGCCAGAGAGTTCAGCTCGTCACCGGACTCAACCAGGATTGCACGGTCAGCACCCAGCGCCAGCGCGGTTCGCAGCTGCTCTTGAGCAGTGGCCGGGCCGATGGTTACGACAACGATTTCGCTCGCCACGCCCTTCTCTTTAAGGCGTACCGCTTCTTCCACGGCGATTTCGCAGAAAGGGTTCATCGACATCTTGACGTTGGCAAGATCAACGCCGCTGTTGTCCGCTTTGACGCGAACTTTGACGTTGTAGTCGACCACTCGTTTGACAGCTACAAGAACCTTCATGGATTCCTCGTTACTCTCCGGTGAATAAGAATGTCGCCAGAAGCGAACATGGCGGGAACTGCAGACCGGCGGAACCGGGAGCCAACCAATAACGGCAGACACAAAACCGCCCGTATCTTGACCGCACGACCTAGGCTGGTCAATACAGCGGACCAGCCAATCGTCAGCGATGTAGTAGGATTCTAACAGCCCTACAGAAATTCAAACAAACGTTTGTATTGGCCCATGCGTAGGGTCTGGATATAATGCGCCAGCATCGCTTAGGGAATGAGCCTGCCCGCCAAATAAAATTAGAGTGCCTTGAGTAGGAGATAGCCTGTGGAACGCGAATTTATGGAATTCGACGTCGTCATCGTCGGCGCCGGCCCTGCTGGTTTGTCCGCCGCCTGCCGACTGAAACAGAAAGCCGCCGAAGCGGGTAAAGAGATCAGCGTCTGCGTGGTCGAGAAAGGTTCCGAAGTCGGTGCTCACATTTTGTCCGGCGCGGTCTTCGAGCCGCGTGCCCTGAACGAGCTGTTCCCGGACTGGAAAGAACTCGGCGCGCCCTTGAATACCCCGGTCAAGCGCGACGACATCTACCTGCTCAAGAACGCCGAGAAAGCCAGCCGAATCCCTGATCTGTTCGTGCCCAAGACGATGCACAACCAGGGCAACTACATCATCTCCCTGGGCAATCTGTGCCGCTGGCTGGCACAACAGGCCGAGAACCTCGGCGTGGAAATCTACCCAGGTTTTGCTGCCCAGGAAGCGCTGATCGATGAGAACGGCGCGGTCTACGGCATCCTTACCGGCGACCTGGGGGTCGACCGCGAAGGTCACCCGAAGGAAGGTTATTACACCCCCGGCATGGAACTGCGCGCCAAGTACACGCTATTCGCCGAAGGCTGCCGTGGCCATATCGGCAAGCAGCTGATCAAGCAATTCAACCTCGACTCCGAAGCCGACGCTCAGCATTACGGCATTGGCATCAAGGAGATCTGGGATATCGACCCAGCCAAGCACGAGCAGGGTCTGGTCGTGCACACCGCTGGCTGGCCATTGTCGCTGATGGACAGCGAAAACACCGGCGGCTCGTTCCTCTATCACCTGGAAAACAACCAGGTGGTAGTCGGCCTGATCATCGACCTGTCCTACAGCAACCCGCACCTGTCGCCGTTCGACGAGTTCCAGCGCTACAAGCACCACCCGGTGATTGCCCAGTACCTCGAAGGCGGCAAGCGCGTTTCCTACGGTGCACGCGCCATTGCCAAGGGCGGTTTGAACTCCCTGCCGAAAATGATTTTCAACGGCGGCGCGTTGATCGGTTGCGACCTCGGCACTCTCAACTTCGCCAAGATCAAAGGCAGCCATACCGCCATGAAGTCCGGCATGCTCGCAGCCGATGCAGTAGCAGATGCTCTGTTCGCGGGCCGTGAAGGTCGCGATCAGCTGACCGGTTATGTCGACGCATTCAAGGCCAGCTGGCTGTACGACGAGTTGTTCCGCAGCCGTAACTTCGGCGCCGCGATCCACAAGTTCGGCACCCTGGCAGGCGGCGCGTTCAACTACCTCGATCAGAACATCTTCGGCGGCAAGATCCCGTTTACCCTGCACGACACCAAGCCCGATTACGCTTGCCTGAAGCCTGCCGCCGAGGCGCAGAAAATTGCCTACCCGAAGCCGGACGGCAAACTCAGCTTCGACAAACTGAGCTCGGTATTCCTCTCCAACACCAACCATGAAGAGGAGCAGCCCTGCCACCTGAAGCTCACCGACCCGAGCATTCCGCTGACGAAGAACCTGCCGCTATACGACGAGCCGGCGCAGCGTTATTGCCCGGCCGGCGTATACGAAATCGTCACCAAGGAAGACGGCGAGAAGAAGTTCCAGATCAACGCGCAGAACTGCGTGCATTGCAAAACCTGTGACATCAAGGACCCCGCCCAGAACATCAACTGGGTGGCGCCGGAAGGCACTGGCGGGCCGAACTACCCCAACATGTAATGCAGAAAAGGCTCCCTCGGGAGCCTTTTTCTTATCAGGGGTAATAACGCCTAAGCGTCAATCCGGTAACGGACCGATAGGGAAAAACGCCCCACTGCTCCAGACCCCTAACCAGCTTCTGCCCTCGATTTGCCGCGGCACAGCCAGCTCGACCAGTTGGTAGAACACATTGCGGTGAATCAGCGCTTCCAGGTTGCTGCGCACCAATATGTAAGGCGCCGGCTCCTCGGTGTTCGCATCCAGCTCAACCCTGAGCGGGTGCTCGGTGCCCGCCACGACCTCATCTTCAACATTGGTGATGAACCGCAGCAGCTGGGCCTCGCCCTCGCCTTCAACCTGCAACTCGACAGCCACGAACGGTGCGTCATCAACCTTGATCCCAACCTTCTCGACTGGGGTGACCAGCACATAATCATCGCCATCACGGCGGATAATCGTTGAGAACAGCTTGACCATCGGTTTACGCCCGATGGGTGTGCCCATGTAGAACCAGGTGCCGTCTCGGGCAATGCGCATATCGATATGACCGCAAAACTCCGGATTCCAGAGATGCACAGGCGGCAAACCTTTCTTGTCGCTCTTGGGGATCTGCGCCAACAGATCGTTGGCTTTACCGGTTTCAGTCATCAGGTTTTTCCTTAGCGGCTCACCCCGAGCAATTTGCGGGCGTAATCCTGCAACGGTGGGCCGAGCAAATCTTCCGGTTGAGTGTCGTAGGCCGTCAGAAAACCGCCGCGACTACGAATACGCGCAGTGTCGACGAGATAACGGGTATTGGTTTCGATCAGCATTAGCTGGATCACACTGCGATCGATGCCGAGTCGATCCAGTGCTTCTTGATCCTCCCATTCCTCGACAGTTCCAATTCGATCATCGGCATAGGCGAACCGGCTGTACAGCAGGTAATGCGCGCCGGCCGCATGGGCCTCGCTCATCGCCTCGTCGAGGCCCAATGGTGCACGGGCTCGCCTTACCAGCGGAAAATACTCGACGAAGCCTTTGAACGCCTCTTCGGCCACCACATTGGGTCGGGGATAGGCATTGCCCGGCGGAACGAAATGCCCCTGAGCAATGTAGATAAACGAGTCGGGCTGCAGACGCCAGCCGTTGGACCGGCGAGTCTGGCTGTGATCGAGAATACCGACGTCCCGCAGCTGGTCGGCGGCGCCGCCGGCCAGATCACTGACTTTCATGCAGCCGCTTAGGGCAATCAGCGTTATCAATACGATCAGGCTACGCATTACATTCCTCCCGGTGCCGGTGACGATAAACCGGCGGATCGCTCAGCAATGCAGGTTCCACGCCATCAAAGGCCGCGCTGCCACTCCTGACGCAACCCAGCACCTTGCGGCCGCTCTATGGCTTCACGCACCTGGGCGAGCAAGCGCGCTTTGTCTGCACCCAAGGTGCCCTTGAGGACCAGGTAGTTGGAGGCGTGATCGCTGCGAAACACCGTGTCGCGCAGCTGCAAGCCCTGTAACAGCCGCTCGACTTCGGCAAAAAGCTGAGCCTGACTTAGCGGCTGATAGTCGGCAAAGGCCTGACGAAAACGCGCCTCGCCCTGCGGAAAGCTGACCACCAGGGCGGAAAGAAATTCGGGCTGAGATTCATTCATCAACCGAGCCGAATTGTCGGCGTGCTGCATGCTTAGTTGTGTACCGCCGAGGCCGTTGAGAATCATCACGGAACGGTCGATACCGGCTTGCCCTAGCTTATCCAGGGCGCTGAGGCTGGAGGCAAAGGTTTCGCCTTTATTGACCCGCGCCAGCACCTCGTCGTCCCCCGACTCGCACCCCACGTACGCCATGCGCAGGCCGGCATCGGCCAGCTCTTTCAGCTCGTCCACCGACTTCTTGCGCAAATTGCGCGGCAGGCAATAGCTGGAGACACGCTCGACGGCCGGCATGAATTCGCGAATGGCAGACAAGATGGTCAATAAACGCCGGGTTGGCAGCACCAGCGCATCGCCATCGGCGAGAAATACGCGCTGCACGATCAATTGCTCGCCCGCCCGGCGGATCTCGTCCAGCACCTGGACTTCATCGCGGGCGCGGAATTTCTTCTGTGCCTGGGTATACATTTCGCAGAACGTGCAATTGTTCCACGAGCAGCCATTGGTAACCGGCAAGATCAGCGAATGGGCTTCGCTTGGGGGGCGGAACACCGGCTCGATATAGGCGATGGGAAAGGCGGTCACTGACACTCCGGCGTGGCTCCAGGCTGGCCAGCTCAGCTGGCTGGCGGCTCACCGTCGCGCTTGCGCTTGTTGCCCATGCGCACGCCGATATCCATCAGGAACTGAAAGAAACCTTCCTGATCTTCCAGCACGTTGCTCCAGAACGGCGAGTGATAGAGCGCGACAGCACCATGCACCAGCGCCCATGCCGCACAGTAATGGAAATAAGGCGGAACATCCTCGAGTTTGCCCTCGGCGATGCGACCCTTGATCAGTTGGGTCAGGCGCTCGAAGTTGGACGCGCGGATCTTGTGCAGTTGCTCGACCATCTCCGGCACTTGATTGCCCTTGACCACCTTCTCTTCCAAGCGGTCGAACAGCCGGTAACGTTGCGGATCGCGCATACGGAACTCGAAATAGGCGCGCGACAGAGCTTCCTTGTCGCGGTCGACATCGGCCGAATGCAGCAGCTCGTTCAGATCGCGCTCATAGTCGAGCATCAGGCGCAGGTAGATTTCCGCCTTGGATTTGAAGTGCTTGTAGATCGTGCCTTTGCCTATACCCACGGCGTCGGCGATCATCTCGACGGTTACGCTGTCTTCGCCCTGTTCAAGGAAAAGCTTGAGCGCTGTGTCGAGAATTTCCTGTTCGCGGCGGCGAAACTCACGGACCTTGCGGGGTTCTTTATGCATAAAAGGACTACGGGGTCGAAAATCGAAGGCGCGTATTATGCCTAACTACCGGCAAATTGCACGGATCATCCGACCATGTACGGTGTTAATGACGAGTTTCCGCAACTTTCTGAAATACGTTATCTGAATCACGCCGCTGTCGCGCCCTGGCCGCAGCGTGCCGTGGATGCAGTAACCCGGTTCGCGCAACAGAACGCCCGCACTGGTGCGCGCGACTATACGGACTGGTTATTGATCGAGCGCCGCCTACGGGATCGCCTGGCGCGGCTGCTCAATGCGCCTTCCAGCGCCGACATCGCTTTGGTCAAAAACACTTCACAAGCGCTGTCGTATGTTGCCTTTGGGCTCGACTGGCGCGCCGGCGATCAGATCGTGATCAGCAGCGAAGAATTCCCTTCCAATCGCGTCGTCTGGGAGGCGCTCCGGCCGTTAGGGGTAAAGGTTGTTCAGGTTGATTTGCACAACGGGGTTCCGGAAATCAGCCTGCTGGACGCCTGCGGTCCTCGCACCCGCCTTATGTCGATCAGCGCCGTGCAATTTGCCAGCGGTCTGCGCCTGGATCTGGAACGCTTGGGCCAAGGTTGCCGAGATCGCGGCGTGCTGTTCTGCATCGATGCGATCCAGCATCTCGGCGCCCTGCCCTTCGATGTTCAAGCCTACCAGTGCGACTTCGCGATGGCGGACGGACATAAATGGATGCTCGGTCCTGAAGGCCTTGCAGTGTTCTATTGCCGGGGCGAATTGCGCGAGCGCCTGACGCTCCATGAGTACGGCTGGCACATGCTTGAGCACGCTGGCGACTATCAGCGTCAGGACTGGCAACCAGCCCGCAGCGCTAGACGCTTCGAATGCGGTAGCCCGAACATGCTCGGAGCAACGGCGCTGGAGGCCAGCCTGTCGCTCCTTGAAGAAGTGGGTATGAATGAGGTGGCCCAAGCCCTGCAGGCGCGCGTGCAGGGGTTGATCGATGGCTTGCAGCAGATTGCTGGCGTCACGCTACTCAGCCCCGTCGCCCTGGATAGGCGCGCCGGTATTGTCACGTTCAGCCTGAGCGGCTGGGATAATCAGCGCCTGCATAAGCGCTTGAACAGTGAGCAGGTGGTGTGCGCGCAGCGAGGCGGCGGAATCCGGCTTTCACCGCACTTTTACACCGAGGAGCGGGTGATCGACGAAACCGTTCGGCTGCTAGACCAGTTGGCGTCTGGCTGAGAACTCAACAGTAGTTTGGGTATTCCAAATACGTTTAAGAACGGCCGGTTTTGCTCTGGACGATTAACAAACTTGACCAATACTCATACGTACTGGCGCGCGGCATCCCCCCAAGTGTCCCGCCAGGCAGGGTACCGTGGACCGCGTACCTTGATTACTCCTAATGGTCTTAACCCGGATTCGCCCCCAGAACCCGGGTTTTTTTATCTGCTATTCAACCGGGCAAGCGGAAACAGGCGCTGGAAGTTCGCACCCGTCTGCTCGGCAAGCTCGGCGTAGCTGACACCTCGCAAGACCGCCAGATACTCCGCCACATCGCGCACGTATTCCGGCAGATTCGGCTTGCCTCGATGAGGTACGGGAGCCAGATAGGGCGAATCGGTTTCAACCAGCAACCGGTCCGCCGGCACCTGGCGAGCCACCTCGCGCAGGGCCTCGGCATTGCGGAAGGTAACGATGCCGGACAGCGAAATATAAAAACCGATATCCAGCGCAGCCTTGGCCATCTCCCAGTCTTCGGTAAAACAATGCAGCACGCCGGCCTGCGGCAACGCCGCCTCGCGTAACAACGCCAGGGTATCGGCGCGGGCTTCGCGGGTATGCACAATTACCGGCTTGCCGGTTATATGTGCGGCCTGCAGGTGCAGGCGGAAAGCCTGGCGCTGCAATTCGGCTGCTTCGGGTTGGTAGTGGTAGTCGAGGCCCGTTTCGCCAATGGCAACGACGTTCGGATGATTAAGCTCGGTGAGCAGCCAGTCCAGAGCCGGTGCGGCGCCAGGCTCAAGGTCAAGCGGATGGACGCCGACCGAACAGTCGACATCGACGTATCGCTCGGCCAAGCCCTTGACCGCCGCCGCATTGTCAGCGCTGACGCCAATACAGAGAAAATGCCCGACGCCACGTGCACGCGCGGCATCTAGCGCCCTATCGAGCGAACCAGCGTGGGCTGCCAGATCGAGACGGTCCAGGTGACAGTGGGAATCAACCAACATGGGCAGCGATCACTTGAAGTCGGTGCCGCAGCGGACACCTTTATTGCCAGGGAAACCATGTAGAAGGTCCGCGTGTTACATGGTGTGCGTCGGGCGATCCGATGTCAGTGCACCGGCCAGGTAGGTCTCAATTTTATTGCGTGCAGTGTTGTCGCCATCGTTGAACTGCACGCCGACCCCCGCAGCGCGGTTGCCCTGAGCGCCCTTGGGGGTGATCCATACAACCTTGCCAGCCACCGGGATCTTCTCCGGCTCGTCCATGAGATTGAGCAACATGAACACTTCATCGCCGAGCTTGTAGCTCTTGTTGGTGGGGATAAACAATCCACCGTTTTTGACGAAGGGCATGTAAGCGGCATAGAGCACGGATTTGTCCTTGATGGTCAAAGACAAGATTCCGTTACGCGGACCCAAATTAGGTGGCAAGCTCATGCGGCATTCCTGATTTTTTATAGTACGGGATGGGGCGATTCTAGCGTGGTCCGGGCAGGCTTGCCCACTGCACCAGCAGGGCTTCGAGAAGCAAGACACGGTTAAGGTTGGCCTTGCCCAGCACTTTCTGGCGCTGCACCAGCAACCACTCCTGGATGTTCAGCACCTTTGCCTGGGGCGACTTCTCTGCCAGGTACTGCACGACCTTGCGCATATCGGGCTGACCAAGACCCGCCTCGTCACGCGTCAGTTGATAGCGCAACAGCAACTGCGACCAGTCGCAGAACCAGTCGAACAGCAATTGCAGAGACACGGCATTCCAGCTTTCGGCCAATTGGCTGGGCGCTATCTGTTGCTTGATCAGCTTCTTAACGCCATCCACCACCTGGGCGCGCTGCTCACGAACGCCTTGGGCATGCATGCGCGTCGCGATCAATGGCGAGCCTGCCGCCAAGTAGAGCAGCTCCGCGCGCTCATCATCGGCACAATCCGGCAGCGCCTCGGCCAGCCACTGCATGCTCAGCGCCTCGCTGGGCAATGGGCAGGCCTGCTGCACACAGCGGCTCTTGACCGTTGGCAGCAGACGGCTGGGCTGGTGGCTGATCAGCAGCAGAACCGTATCGCCGGAGGGCTCTTCAAGGCTTTTCAGCAACGCATTGGCGGCGTTCAGGTTCATCGCCTCGGCCGGCTCAACGAGCACCACCTTGCGTCCGGCGAGCTGCGCGGTCTGCACCACGAAGCCCACCAACTCACGCACCTGATCGACCTTGATCGCTTTGTCGGCTTCTTCCGGTTCCAAAATGAAGTTGTCGGGGTGGCTACCGGCCGCTAACAGGTAGCAAGACTTACACTGGCCACACGCGTTCAGGCCGTCTGGTTTCTGGCACAGCAATCGCGCCATCAGCCGCTCAGCCAGCGCCCGCTTGCCGATACCGGCAGGACCGTGCAGCAGGTAGGCATGTGCATGTTGGGTGCGACCAGCCAGTTGCTGCCAAAGCGCGTTTTGCCAGGGGTAAACGTCAGCCACGGCGCAATTCCAGAATGTGCGGCAACAGCGTATCCAGGGCTTGCTGCACCTCAGTCAACGGCTGTGCAGCATCGACGATCCGGTAGCGCGATGGTTCAGCGGCCGCGCGCTCCAGGTAGGTTCGCCGCACCGAATCGAAGAAGCCGCGACCTTCCTGCTCGAAACGATCAAGGCGACCACGGGCAGCGGCGCGGGCGAGACCAACCTCTACCGGCAAATCAAAAACCAGAGTCAGGTCCGGTCGTAATGCATCCTGAACAAACGTTTCCAAGGTCGCGATGCGCGCAACCGAAAGGCCACGGCCGCCGCCCTGATAAGCGTAGGTCGCGTCGGTAAAACGATCACACAGCACCACGCAACCACGAGCCAGTGCCGGGCGAATGACGTGGGCCAGATGCTGGGCGCGGGCGGCAAATACCAGCAGCAGTTCGGTATCCGCTGCCATAGGCTCTGCATTGGGAGTCAACAGCAGTTCGCGGATCTGCTCGGCCAATGGCGTTCCGCCGGGCTCGCGGGTCAACAGGACCTCGACCCCGCGCTCCGCCAGGCGCCTGGCCAGGTAATCCCGATTGGTGCTTTTACCGGCGCCCTCGGGGCCTTCCAGGGTGATAAACAAACCGCTCACGGGCTGTCCTTATTGATTGCTGGGCTTGGCGGGCGCCGGGCTAGAACGATAATCCGCACGGCGCTTGAGCTGATACTCACGCACTGCACGGTTGTGTTCATCAAGACTGTCGGAAAATACGTGACTGCCATCGCCACGCGCGACGAAATACAGGCTGCTGCCCGGTGCTGGGTGCAATGCCGCGTGAATGGCTTCGCGGCCGACCAGTGCGATGGGCGTGGGCGGCATACCGTCGATGGTGTAGGTGTTGTAGGGCGTTGGTTCGCGCAGGTCGGCACGCGTGATCTTGCCGGTATAACGCTCACCCATGCCGTAGATGACGGTCGGGTCGGTTTGCAGGCGCATGCCGTTGCGCAGGCGCCGCACGAACACGCCGGCAATTTCGCCACGCTCCTGGGGTACGCCGGTTTCCTTTTCGATCATCGATGCCATGATCAAGGCGTCATAAGGCTCCTTGTAGGGCAAACCCTCGGCGCGTCCTTGCCATTCTTCAGCCAACACGTCTTGCAAGCGCGCATATGCCTGCTTGAGCAAATCAAGATCACTCATGCCGCGAACGAAGCTGTAGGTGTCGGGGAAAAAACGACCTTCCGGGTTCACGCCCGGCTGCCCCAGGCGTTTCATCAGTTCAGCATCGCTCAACTCACCCAGAGTGAGCTTGAGCTTGTCCTGGCGCGCCAGTGCCGCGCGCACCTGGCGAAAACTCCAGCCCTCGACCAAGGTCAGGCTGTATTGCACGACCTCGCCGCGGCGCCAGAGAGCGAGCATGTCGACGACCTTGAGACCTGGCGTCAGACGATATTCACCGCTGTGCAGCGGCTGGTTTGCGAGGTTGAAACGCCAGTACTGACGTAGCCAGAACGCGCCATGCAGCAGCCCTTCGCTTTCCAGGCGGTTAAGCACGCCACCAGGCGTAGCGCCTGCTGGCACCTCGATCAGGCGCTCTTCGCTAAGGTTGAGCGGTTGCTGCAGCGCTGAATGCTGTTGCCAGGCAACGAACACCACCAATACGGCGGCCAGCAGAACACCGCCTTCGAGCAGCAGTAAGAGTTTGCGTATCACGAATCAGCAGTCCAATAGATCGCGGGCAATGGCCTGCAGTTTACGGGTGAGCGGGCCAACCGACCAGTCGTGTGCTTGCAACGCCCGCACCGGCCAAACGCCATACAGGCTGTTGCAGACAAACACCTCATCTGCGGTCAGCAATTCATCGAGACTGCAATCACGTACTTCACACGCGATACCGAGAACCCTCGCCTGCGCCAACAACTCTGCGCGCATGACGCCGGCCACGCCGCAGCGGCTCAGATCCGGCGTCAGCAACACGCCATCCTTGCTCCAAAAGAGATTGCTGTAGACGCACTCGATTACCCGGCCGGTGGTGTCCCGCATCAAACCTTCGGCATGCTCGGCATCCTGCCATTCGGCGCGTGCCAATACCTGTTCCAGACGATTGAGGTGCTTCATACCCGCCAGCAAAGGCTGCTCAGCCAGGCGCGTGGTGCAGGGAAACAGACGCACGCCCTGCTCGGCATTGTCCGTTGGATAGGTGGGCTTTGGGCTGCCCTGCAGGATACGTCGTGCCTGAGATGCAGCCGGCAGCATATAGCCACGCATGCCGTCGCCTCGCGTCAGTATCAGCTTGGCGACGCCCTCATTCAGGGCTTGAGCAAAGGCAACCAGCTCCGCGCTCAGTAGCGCTAGATCGACTGAAAACTGCAGGCGCTGGCATCCCTCGGCTACACGCGCCAGATGCCGCTCCAATAACCTGGGTTTGCCCGCACTGACCGCGATGGTTTCGAACAGCCCGTCGCCATAGGCCAAGCCGCGGTCTTTGACGGACAGCAGCTCGGCCGGGATGCCGTCGACCCAACTCAGCATCAGTCGACGAACCGGCGAAACACCAGTGAGCCGTTGGTGCCACCAAATCCGAAGGAGTTGGAAAGCGCAACGTCGATCGGCATGGCCTTGGCCTGGTGCGCCACGAAATCGAGGTCACAACCTTGATCAGGCGTGTCCAGATTGATGGTGGGCGGAGCTACCTGATCGCGAATCGCCAAGATGCTAAAGATGGCCTCAACCGCCCCTGCGGCGCCGAGCAGGTGGCCGGTCATCGACTTGGTCGAGCTGACTGCGAGCTTATATGCCTGCTCGCCGAATACCGATTTCACAGCGGCGACCTCCGCTTTGTCACCGGCCGAAGTCGAGGTGCCATGGGCATTGATGTAGTGCACCTGAGCGGCGTTCACACCGGCATCACGCAGCGCATTGGTCATGCAGCGTGCCGCGCCTGCGCCATCCTCCGGCGGTGAGGTCATGTGATAGGCGTCGCCACTCATGCCGAAGCCAATCAGCTCCGCATGAATATGCGCACCGCGCGCCTTGGCGTGCTCCAGCTCCTCTAGGACCAGCGCACCCGCGCCATCGGAGAGCACGAAGCCGTCACGGTCCTTGTCCCAAGGACGGCTGGCCTTGGTTGGATCGTCGTTTCGGGTCGACAATGCACGTGCGGCAGCGAAACCGCCCAAACCGAGTCCGCAGGCCGCCATTTCGGCGCCGCCTGCAACCATGACATCCGCTTCGCCGTACATGATGTTGCGTGCGGCCATGCCGATGCAGTGGGTACCGGTGGTACAGGCGGTGGCGATGGCATAATTAGGCCCCTGTAAACCCAGGTGGATCGACAGGAAGCCGGAAATCATATTGATGATCGAGCCCGGTACGAAGAACGGCGAAATGCGCCGTGGTCCTTGCTCGATAAGCGACTTGCAGTTGTTCTCGATATTGGTCAACCCACCAATACCCGAGCCCATCGCCACGCCAATGCGCTCGCGATTGGCATCGGTCACTTCCAGCCCGGAATCCCGAACCGCCTGGAAGCTTGCGGCCAGGCCATATTGAATAAAAAGATCGAGCTTGCGCGCCTCTTTAGCGGACAAATACTCCTCGACATTGAAGCCTTTGACCGAACCACCAAATCGGGTGGAAAAAGCGGAAAGGTCCATATGTTCAAGCAGGCCGATACCGCTGCGCCCGGCCAAAATGCCCTGCCAGCTGCTCGGCACATCGTTACCCAGTGGCGACAACATCCCCATACCGGTAACCACGACGCGTCTACGCGACACAGCAATCTCCTCTAGTGTTCCACGCATGCAATGCGCTTAAAGAAAAGCCGCACC
Organism: Pseudomonas cistanchae; assembly: GCF_054483635.1. NCBI lineage: Bacteria > Pseudomonadati > Pseudomonadota > Gammaproteobacteria > Pseudomonadales > Pseudomonadaceae > Pseudomonas > Pseudomonas cistanchae. The sequence goes on from NZ_JBTLWN010000003.1 coordinate 174,933, forward strand.
CCCTTACAGGCGTGCGGCTTTTCCGAATCGAGAAACTACGATTTAGCTATTACGCGTGAGCAGTAACGTAATCGATAGCTTCCTGAACGGTGGTGATCTTCTCAGCTTGCTCGTCCGGGATCTCGGTCTCGAATTCCTCTTCGAGAGCCATCACCAGCTCAACGGTGTCAAGAGAGTCGGCACCCAGGTCTTCGACGAAGGAAGCGCTGTTGGTGACTTCCTCTTCCTTAACGCCCAGTTGCTCAGCAACGATTTTCTTGACGCGTTCTTCGATGGTGCTCATACCTTGTTTTCACTCCTGTTGGAAAAATCCGGCAGCTAGTCTGCGGCCAAGTGTATATAAAGGGTTTTTAGCATTTCAAGCTGAATGCCGAGGAGCCGGAACCGCTTCAACGAACTGCCCATAAACCTGTTGCAGCTTTATAACGGATTTTAGACAGCGTCTATGACAGTTTTCCGAAGCCATCCGTCACATTTAGCTCATGTACATTCCGCCATTCACAGGGATAGTAGCCCCTGTAACGTAAGCCGCGCCATCAGAAGCGAGGAAAGCGACCACTTTTGCGATCTCTTCGGCCTGCCCCAGACGACCCAGCGGAATCTGCACTAACAGCGCGTCGCGCTGAGCTTCCGGCAACTCACGGGTCATATCGGTATCAATAAAGCCTGGCGCAACCGCGTTCACGGTAATAGCTCTGGAACCGACCTCGCGCGCCAGCGCACGCCCAAAACCTTCGAGCCCGGCCTTGGCCGCAGCATAATTCACTTGACCGGCATTGCCCATCGCCCCAACCACCGAGCCGATGTTGATGATGCGCCCGTAGCGCGCCTTGGTCATTCCGCGCAATACAGCCTTGGTCAGCCGATACAAGCTGCTTAGGTTGGTATTGATGACATCGAACCACTCATCGTCTTTCATCCGCAGCATCAGGTTATCGCGGGTGATACCGGCATTATTAACCAAGACCGACGGCTGGCCGATGTGTTGCTGGATGTGCTCAAGGGTACTGGTGACCGACTCGCTGTTGCTGACATCGAGTACCAGACCAGTACCTTCGATGCCGTGCTCCTTCAAGGTCGCGGCGATACGCTCGGCACCCGATTCGGTAGTTGCCGTACCGACCACCACAGCGCCTTGGCGCCCCAACTCCAGTGCGATGGCCTGGCCAATACCACGGCTCGCCCCAGTGACTAATGCGACCTTACCTTGCAAGCTCATTACGCTCTCCTTATTCAAGCCAGGGCCGCACAAGTGGCGGCGAAGGCATCAGGGGTATCCAGGTTATGGGTATTGATGCCTTTGACGCAGCGCTTGTTCAACCCTGAAAGAACCCGACCAGGGCCGCATTCAACCAGATCGGTTACACCCTGGCCTGCTAGGCATACGATGGATTCTACCCAGCGCACTGGACTGTATAGCTGCGCCAGCAAATTACTTTTCAGGTTATCCAGGTCCGCTACCAGAGCTGCGCTGACGTTCTGCACCAAAGGAATTTGTGGCGCCTGCCAGGCAATCGAAGCGACAGACTCCGCGAAGCGTTGCGCAGCCGGACGCATCAGTTCGCAATGCGACGGTACGCTGACCGGAAGCGGCATGGCACGCTTGGCACCACGCGCCTTGCAAGCGTCGACAGCGCGCGCCACCGCCGCAGCGCCGCCAGCGATGACGACCTGACCCGGAGCATTAAAATTCACCGCGCTGACTACCTCGCCCTGCGCCGCCTCGGTACAGGCGGCCAATACGTCGGCATCGTCCAGCCCCAGAATGGCGGCCATCGCCCCCTGCCCCGCCGGTACGGCCTGCTGCATCAACTGACCACGCAGGGCAACCAGCTTTACCGCTTCGCCAAAAGCCAGGCTGCCCGCTGCTACCAGTGCGGAATATTCGCCAAGACTATGACCTGCGACGAATGCCGGACGCGCACTACCTTCCGCCAGCCACAAGCGCCACAGGGCGATAGACGCCGTAAGGATCGCTGGCTGGGTTTTATCAGTTTGATTGAGGCGCTCTTCCGGTCCGTTCTGGACCAACGCCCAGAGGTCGTAACCGAGCGCGTCGGACGCTTCAGCGAAGCTCGAAACAATTATCGGGTACTGCGCGCCATGCTCAGCCAGCATCGTAAGCGACTGTGAGCCCTGGCCGGGGAAGACGAATGCGAGGGATGCAGACATAAAACGGGTCCCTAATGGTCTTAGTCGTCGGAGATATGCACGCCAGGCAAAGCCTGACGCACCAAACTGACAGTTGGATGGCAAGCCAACTGCTGCGGTCACATCACAGCAGCAGATCTTCCAAGCGTCCGTGCAGGCGCTGAGGAAGGTTCTCTTCGATTTCCGTAATTGCGCGGCCGATGGCGCTTTTGAACCCTTCGGGGCCGGCGGCGCCATGGCTTTTGATCACAATGCCCTGCAATCCGAGAAAACTTGCTCCATTGTGCTGAGCCGGTGCCAGGTCATCCCGCAAGCGGCTGAGGATGGGCAATGCCAGCGCACCAACCATGCGCGCGGCAAAATTCTGGGTAAACAGCGTTTCGATTCGGTCGGCGATCATCGAGGCAAGCCCCTCGCTCGATTTAAGCAAGATATTGCCAACGAAGCCATCGCACACCACTACGTCAGCCTCGCCTCGATACAGCCCATCACCTTCAACAAAGCCGATGTAATTGAGCCCCTTGGCCTGCTGCAACAAACTAGCGGCCAACTTCACCTGCTGGTTGCCCTTCACGTCTTCGGTACCGATATTGAGCAACGCGACCCGCGGCCTAGGTACGCCTAGCACCTCAACCGCAACGGAGCCCATGACCGCGAACTGATATAGATGCTCGGCGCTACAGTCGACGTTGGCGCCCAAATCCAGCAAATGGCAGGCCCCCTGCTGCGTGGGTATCGCCGTAACCATCGCCGGGCGATCGATGCCAGGCAGCGTCTTCAGGACATAACGCGACAACGCCATCAGCGCACCGGTATTGCCCGCGCTGACACACGCCTGCGCTCGGCCGCTGCGCAGCAATTCCAGCGCGACGCGCATCGAAGAGTCAGGCTTGGCGCGCAAAGCCTGAGCAGGACGCTCGTCCATGGCAATCACTTCGCTGGCATGCTCGATCTGCAGGCGCGATTGATCGATACCGGAAGCATGTTTAGCCAACAGATCTTTGATGAGGGGAGCTTGGCCGACAAGGACCAGATGAAGCGAGGGGTTATCAACCAAACAGGCGATGCTGGCTGGAACAATGCAGTGGGGACCGAAGTCCCCACCCATTGCATCAATCGCGATAACAGGGGCGGGCAAGATTTACTCGTCAGCGCCCTTGTCGATCACCTTGCGGCCACGGTAAACGCCTTCCGGCGAAACGTGGTGACGCAGGTGAACTTCACCCGTGCTTTTCTCGACGGACAATGCATTGCCTTCGAGAGCATCGTGCGAACGACGCATGTCACGGGCGGAACGGGATTTTTTGTTCTGCTGAACAGCCATAACTAATTAACTCCTAAACGTTTGGGTCACGCTTTAACTGCGCCAATACATTGAACGGGTTGGACCGCGTTACCTCGTCCTCGCTCGACTCGGGCTCATCGAGCCCAGCCGGTTGCTGGCAATCTTTAGGGTCATGAGCCGGGACAATGGGCAAGGCGAGCAACAGCTCTTCCTCAACCAGCGCCAGCAGATCCAATGGGTCTTCACCCAGCTCCAGCACGTCATAGCCTTCCGGCACGGACTGGGTATTCGCTCCTTCCTTCACCACGGCGTAATCACACTCGCTATGGATCGGCAGAGCGACCAGTTCCAGACAACGCTGGCATACCATTTTCACTTCAACATCGAGCTCGCTACGAATAACCACAGCGTTACGCTCGTCGCGCTCGAAGACGAACTTCGCGCGCACCTCACCTTGATTATCGGCAAGTGGATCGCAGAGTCGCGACAAATTGGCCAGCAGCAAATCACCTTCAAGGGTGGCGCCACGATCAGCTAACTTGCGCGGATCAACGTGAGGTGGAATCGGTGCATTCGACATAGGCGCCGCATTCTAGGGATGCGCCCCTCCCCTGTCAAAGGAAATTCAGCCTGTCCCGCGACTCGGCCAACAGCTAAAATCCCGCCTCCATATAAAAGGAGAAGCACATGCTGCCTCTGGTGCTTGCATCCAGCTCACCCTACCGTCGCGAGCTGCTCAGCCGCTTATGCTTACCTTTCATCTGGAGCGCACCGGACATAGATGAAAGTTGCCAGCCCCACGAACAAGCCGAAGCGCTGGTACGGCGCCTTGCCCACGCAAAAGCGACGGCGCTGTGCTCGAGCCATGACAATCATCTGATCATCGGCTCCGACCAGGTTGCGGTTCTCGACCAACAAATCCTTGGCAAACCCCACGAATTCGAGCGCGCTCGCGAGCAGCTGATGGCCGCCAGTGGCAGGACCGTCACTTTTCTAACCGGAATTGCCCTGCTGAATAGCGCCAATGGCACATGTGAAGTCGATTGCATTCCCTTCAGCGTGCATTTTCGCGCTCTTAGTGAGGCGCAAATCGTCCGCTACCTGCATGCCGAGCAGCCCTATGACTGCGCGGGCAGCTTTAAAGCCGAGGGACTGGGAGTCAGCTTGTTTCGCGGTACGGAAGGCACAGACGCGACCAGTCTGGTCGGCCTGCCTTTGATTCGCCTGGTGGAAATGCTCAACGCGGCCGGCGCCGAGATTCCCTGAGAAAAATGTCCGATACCTCGTTCGAGGCATCGGGCATAGTTTGCGGCTGTTAACGCAGTGTCGGTCCTTGGAACCCCATCCACAGGGCGATTTGCTCGCCTACGCTGGCGCCCAGCTTTTTCGCAAATCGGTCGATTGGGCTGTCCTGCACGGTGAAATCGACCATTTCCTTTTCACCAATGACTTCTCTTGCTACATAGCTTGCATTACCAAGGGCGTCGACCAAGCCTAACTGCAGCGCCTGCTCCCCGGACCAAACCAGCCCGGAGAACAACTCCGGATGCTCGTCGGCTTTCAAGCGGTCGCCCCGCCCCTTCTTGACGCTGTCGATGAACTGGCGATGGGTGGTTTCCAGCACCGTTTTCCAGAATTGCGCTTCTTCTTCCTTCGGCGGCTGGAATGGGTCAAGAAATGCCTTGTGCTCGCCAGAGGTGTAGACACGGCGCTCGACACCCAGCTTTTCCATGGTCCCCACAAAGCCGAAACCCGCCGCCGTCACACCAATCGAACCAACCAGGCTAGCTTTGTCGGCATAGATCTGATCCGCCGCGCTGGCAATGTAGTAAGCCCCTGAAGCCCCTAGATCACTGATTACCGCGTAAACCTTGATCGCAGGATACTCAGTGCGAAGGCGGCGTATCTCATCGTAGATATAACCCGACTGCACCGGACTGCCACCAGGGCTGTTGATGCGCAGAATCACGCCTTTGGTGTTGGTGTCCTCGAACGCCGCACGCAGGCTACCGACGATTCGGTCGGCACTAGCCGCCTCTTGGTCCGCAATCATCCCGCGCACCTCAATCAAGGCAGTATGAGCGGAGCTGCCGCCGCTGCCTTTCTGCAGACTCAGCATTGGCGAGAACAATGCCAACGCGCCAAACAGATAGATGAAGGTCAACAGCTTGAAGAAAATCCCCCAGCGTCGAGCCCTACGCTGTTCTTGCACGCCAGCCAGCAGCGTTGTTTCCAGCAACTTCCAGCTCTTGGCATCGCCCTCACCCGCAGCCGATGCCTTCCATTCATCCGACATATTCATCCGCCTCAACCCGTGGAATCTCTACGCACCGCTCTAGCCAGGCACGCAATTCATTGAAATGTTCGATCGCCAGAACCGGCGAGTGTGCGCGCAACGCTTTCAGCGGCTGGGCACCGTAGCCTACCGCAACGCAGTCGATACCCGCGCGGCGCGCCATCAGTAAATCGAAGGACGAATCACCGACCATCAGCGCATCCCGAGGCTCCACGCCAAATTGCCCGAGAATCTCTTCGAGCATCAGCGGATCAGGCTTGCTGGCCGTCTCGTCGGCACATCGCGTTGCGTCGAAATAGTCGAGCCAACCAAGCCCCTGCAAGACACGGTTCAGGCCGTGACGACTTTTTCCGGTCGCGACCGTCAGAACGTAACCCTGACTTCGAAATGCGGCCAGCGAGTCCTGCACACCCTCGAAGAAAGCCGAGGGCTGAGCCTCCAGTGCCAGATAATGAGCACTGTAATGAACCCGAAACTGCTCGACTCTGCGCGGATCGGAAAGCTCGGGGTGCAAGCTGCGGATAGCTTCTGGCAATCCCAGACCGATGATGCCTTTGACTTGCTCATCCGTGCGCCGCCGCAACCCGCAAGCGTCAGCTGCCGCATGCATGGACTCAACGATACGGCCTATCGAGTCAACCAGGGTGCCGTCCCAATCAAAAATCAGCAGCCGGTAGTCACGCACCGAGTCGCTCCACCGTTCGCCGCCACATTTCGTCAACCGGTGCTTCAAGTCTCAGCTCGCCACCTTCTGGCAGCGGCACCACCAGCTCATAGGCATGGAGAAACAAGCGTTTGCCACCCAACCCTCGAACCTCGCGGGTAAAGTCATCGTCACCGTACTTGCTGTCCCCAGCGATGCAATGCCCGGCGTGCTGAGCATGCACCCGAATCTGATGGGTACGCCCCGTTACAGGCTTGGCCTCGACCAAAGTGGCGAACTCGCCAAAACGGCGGAGCACCCGAAAGACCGTCAACGCTTCCTTACCTTCGGGATTGACCTCAACCATGCGCTCGCCAGAGCGCAAATTGCTTTTAAGCAACGGCGCACTGACCTGCTTCTTGGCAGTCGGCCAACTGCCACGAACCAGTGCCATATAACGCTTGTCCACGCCGTCGCCGCGCAAGGCCTCATGCAGGTGACGCAGCATGCTGCGCTTCTTGGCAATCATCAGCAGCCCCGACGTATCACGGTCGAGCCGATGCACCAGCTCCAGATCCTTGGCATCGGGACGCAACTGGCGGAACGCTTCTATCACCCCGTAATTCAAGCCGCTGCCGCCATGTACTGCTATACCGGCCGGTTTGTTCAGCACGATCAGGGCCTTGTCTTCATAGACAATTGCCGCTTCAAGCCGCTGCAACAGCCCCTGAGCCAACGGCTCAGGTTCGTCACGCTCGGCCAGACGCAGCGGCGGAACGCGAACGATGTCCCCGGCCTGCAATTTGTATTCGGGCTTGATCCGGCCCTTGTTCACCCGCACCTCTCCCTTGCGCAGAATGCGATAGATCAAGGTCTTGGGCACACCCTTTAATTGCGTGCGAAGAAAGTTGTCAATGCGCTGGCCGGCAAGTTCCGGCGCAACCTCAAGTAGCTGAACGCCAGAGGTCGTAGAGGTAGGATTCGTCATCGCGCAATCATAACAATTTTTTATGGAATTGAAGCACTTAATCATTACTGCTATAGTCGAAAACGCCGCCAAAAGCGGCCTGGTTTGCGGATGATCGCCAAAACTGCCATCCCCAACCAACGCAACCCTTTTAGGACGTGAGGCCGTCCGACGGGACTTTCGCCGCAACGCCGCGAATAACTCGGAAATAAAGCCTTATTCATAGACGCGTGACCATCCCCTTTGGATGGCTGCGATATTAGTCAACCCGCTGCGGATTTTCGCGAGCGGTACCCGATTTTCAGCGATACGTGTAGGGTGGAGATGTACAACTGTCGGTCCGCGTAGCAATCGCTTTACCAAGACGCTTTATCTCGTCCGCTACCGTTAGTTGATTCCTCCTCCTGACTTAGTGCTTTCTGTTTCAACAGCGAGCAGGAGACGTCTGTCGCGACCCAGCCCAACTGGCTGACTGTCGCTTGACCCTGAAACGATTTACGACCGTTTCTGACGCGCCTGACACCGACCCCTGAGAGTCGTGTGTACCGAACGCCGCTTCCAGCAGCACCGGAAACCGACGGTACTACATGAAAAGAATGCTAATTAACGCAACTCAGCCCGAAGAGTTGCGTGTCGCTCTAGTCGACGGCCAACGCCTGTACGATCTGGACATCGAATCGGGTGCCCGCGAGCAGAAAAAGGCCAACATCTATAAAGGCCGTATCACCCGCGTCGAGCCGAGCCTCGAAGCCGCTTTCGTCGACTTCGGTTCAGAGCGCCACGGCTTCCTCCCGCTTAAAGAAATCTCCCGCGAATACTTCAGCAAGGCGCCGGAAGGCCGCGTCAATATCAAAGACGTGCTCAAGGAAGGCCAGGAAGTCATCGTTCAGGTCGAGAAGGAAGAGCGCGGCAACAAAGGCGCAGCGCTTACCACCTTTATCAGCCTGGCCGGTCGTTACCTGGTACTGATGCCGAACAACCCGCGCGCCGGTGGTATCTCCCGTCGCATCGAAGGTGAAGAGCGCAACGAATTGCGGGAAGCGCTGAACGGGCTGGTCGCACCGAGCGACATGGGCCTGATCGTACGCACCGCGGGCCTGGGTCGCTCCAGCGAAGAGATGCAGTGGGACCTGGATTACCTGCTGCAACTCTGGACCGCCATCAAAGAAGCCTCGCTGGATCGCGCCGCGCCCTTCCTGATCTACCAGGAAAGTAACGTCATCATCCGCGCCATCCGCGACTACCTGCGCCAGGACATCGGCGAAGTACTGGTCGACAGCGTCGAAGCCCAGGAAGAAGCGCTGAGTTTCATCCGCCAGGTGATGCCGCAGTACGCCAGCAAGATCAAGCTGTACGAAGACAGCGTGCCGCTGTTCAACCGCTTCCAGATCGAAAGCCAGATCGAAACCGCCTTCCAGCGCGAAGTGAAGTTGCCGTCCGGCGGCTCCATTGTCATCGATCCAACCGAAGCGCTGGTGTCCATCGACATCAACTCGGCGCGGGCAACCAAAGGCAGCGACATCGAAGAAACCGCGCTGCAGACCAACCTGGAAGCAGCCGAAGAGATCGCTCGCCAACTGCGTCTGCGCGACATCGGCGGCCTGATCGTGATTGACTTCATCGACATGACCCCGGCCAAGAACCAGCGCGCCGTGGAAGAAAAAGTTCGCGAAAGCCTGGAAGCCGACCGTGCCCGCGTACAAGTCGGGCGCATCTCGCGCTTCGGCCTGCTGGAAATGTCCCGCCAGCGTCTGCGCCCTTCCTTGGCTGAAGGCAGCGGCATCGTCTGCCCACGCTGCAACGGCCAAGGCATCATTCGTGACGTCGAATCGTTGTCGCTGGCCATCCTGCGCCTGATCGAAGAAGAAGCCCTGAAAGACCGCACCGCCGAAGTTCGCGCCCAAGTGCCGATTCCGGTTGCAGCTTTCCTGCTCAATGAAAAACGCAATTCGATCACCAAGATCGAGCTGCGCAGCCGCGCACGTATCGTCATCCTGCCGAACGACCACCTGGAAACGCCGCATTTCGAAGTGCAGCGCATCCGTGACGACAGCCCTGAAGCCCAATCCACTCAGTCCAGCTATGAAATGGCTGCCACCGAAGTGGAAGAAGTGCAGCCAGCTGCCGCTACCCGCACACTGGTTCGTCAAGAAGCGGCAATCAAGGCGGCGCCACAGCGTCCTGCGCCGGTGCCTAGCGCTCCTGTCGTTGAACAGTCTGTCGCAGCCGAGCCGAGCCTGTTCAAGGGCCTGGTCAAGTCTCTGGTCAGTCTGTTTGCCGGCAAGGAAGAAGAAAAACCGGCCGTCATCGAGAAGAAATCCAGCGAACGTCAGCCGCGTAGCGACGAACGTCGTAACGGCCGTCAGCAGAACCGCAACCGTGGTGGTCGTCGCGATGAAGAGCGCAAGCCACGTGAAGAACGTGCGCCGCGCGAAGAGCGAGCCCCTCGCGAAGAGCGTCAGCCACGTGCACCTCGTGAAGAACGCACCCCGCGCGATGTCGTGGAAGTGCGCGAGCCGCAGGAAGTTCGTCAGTCCCGCCCGCCCCGTGAAGAGCGTCAGCCACGTGAGCGCAAGCCACGGGAAGAACGCCAGCCGCGCGAATTGCGCGAGCCGCTGGACGCCGCTCCAACAGCCGTAACTGCGCCCGCCGTTGCCAGCGAAGAAACACGCGGCGAACGTCCGCAACGCGAACCTCGTCAGCCACGTGCGCCGCGTGAAGAGCGTCAACCGCGTGCCGAGCAGGCTGTCACCGACGAAGAAGCGCTGAACAGTGAAGAACAGTTGCAGGACGACGAGCAGGACAGCAGCGAAGGTGGCGATCGCCCACGTCGCCGCTCCCGCGGCCAGCGGCGCCGTAGCAACCGTCGCGAACGTCAGAGCGATGCCAACGGCAACCCGATTGAAGGCAGCGAAGACAGCAGCGAAGAAAACGAAGGCAGCTCAAGCGAAGTGACAGCAGCCGTCAGCGCTGCAGCCATTGTGGTAGCGGCCGATGCGGCAGCTCAGGTCGAGCCTGCGGTCAGCGAACAGCCGGAAGCTGTCGCCGAACCTGCCCAGCCAGTCGGGTCATTCGCTGCCACACAGCCGGTTGAGCCAGCTGTTGAAGCAGTCGAGCCTCAAGCAGCCATCGATTTCAGCACACCCGCTGTGACTGAAGCCGAGCCAGTTATTGCTGAACCCGCGGTTGTTGCAACCGTTGAGGCACCCCAGGAGCAAGTGCAAGAGGACAAACTACAGACCGAGGTGGCAGAGCCCAAAGCTGAAGCCTTCGTTGCGGAGCCCGAACCCGAGCAAGCGCCTGCGGTAGCAGTTAGCAGCAGTGGCCGCGCACCTAACGATCCGCGGGAAGTTCGCCGCCGTCAGCGTGAAGAGGAGCGTCTGGCTCGCGAGGCTGCAAACGCCCCTGCTCAGGTGACCCCTGCGGTGGCTGAGGTTGCAGTGGAGTCGGTTGCTGAGAGCAATAACTTCAGCGAGTCTGACGCCAACCTCGACACTCCGGCGCCGGTAGCTGAAAGCTCATCTTTGGAAGAACTGCCAGCCAGCACCGCAGATAGCGAAACGCACAAGCAGCAAGACGACGAAGTGGTTAAGCCGTAAGGCAATACTGCTCGGCAATAAAAAGGGGATGCTTCGGCATCCCCTTTTTTATGGTTGAACGTTCAAGCGCGTTTTGGCCAGGGTTCAGCATTGACCGCAACGCGTAGCAGACGCTAAAGCACGTTGGGCTCTATCTCCAGGCTCACTGCGAAACGCTCGGCAATGTCGGCCTGTATGCGTTGCGCCAGCGCCAGTAACTCCAGGCCAGACGCTCCTCCATAATTGACCAGCACCAGCGCCTGCAGGCGGTGCACGCCCGCATCCCCCTCGCGGTAGCCCTTCCAGCCTGCACGTTCGATCAACCAGCCCGCTGCCAGCTTCACCTGCCCATTCGCCTGCGGATACGCCACCAGGTCCGGGTATGCCGCACGCAGACGTTGAGCCAGTTTTGCAGGGACCAGCGGGTTCTTGAAAAAGCTGCCTGCGTTACCCAATTGCGTGGGGTCCGGCAGCTTCTCCCGGCGAATCGAACAGATCGCTTCGCTGACATCCACAGCCGTCGGCGTCGCAATCCCCTGTTCCGCAAGACGCTGGCGTACCGGACCATAGTCCAGATGCAATTCAGCAGTTCGAGTCAGGGCAAAACGCACCCGCAGAATTATCCAACGCCCCGCTTCGCGCTTGAACAGGCTATCGCGATAGGCAAAGTCGCAGTCCGCCAAGGCGAACTCGCGCAGCTCACCGCTATGGCGGTCCAGGGCGGTCAACCCTGCAAAAACGTCTTTCAGCTCGACGCCATAGGCGCCAATGTTCTGCATGGGTGCCGCGCCGACCGTGCCGGGGATCAGGCTGAGGTTTTCCAGGCCGGCAAACCCCTGGTTCAAGGTGGTTTGCACGAAGGGATGCCAGGGTTCGCCTGCTTGCGCCTCGATCAGCACACGCTCGCCGTCATCCTGCAGGATGCGCACACCCCGGCTAGTGATACGCAACACCAGCGCCTCGACATTGCGTGTCAACAGCAGGTTGCTGCCGCCACCCAGCACGAGCAACGGCAGCTGCTGGTCGTTGGCGTAAGCGACTGCCTGGCGCACCTGATCATCCGTGCCCGCCTCGGCAAACCGCTGGGCCAAGACGTCTACGCCGAAGCTGTTGAAGGGTTGGAGCGAAACGTTGCTGCGTACCGCCAGTTTCATAGACGACCTTTGAGCTCGATAAGCAGGGCATCGCAGGCTTGCTCGATCAGGTCTAGAACCTGCTCGAAACCTTCCGCGCCTCCGTAATAAGGGTCTGGTACATCGTCCAGAGCCAGCTGATAACGCCGCAATAACAAGTCGAGCTCGACCGTTCCAGTGCCTGGATGCAAGCGTCTGAGGTGGCTCAGGTTGCTGCCATCCATGGCCAGGATCAGGTCGAAGCGGGAGAAATCCTCTGCGCTGACTTGCCGACCGCGCAGCATGGACAGCTCGTAACCGCGTTGGCGCGCCGCCATTTGAGTGCGGTGGTCCGGCGGCTTGCCGACATGCCAATCGCCGGTGCCTGCCGAGTCCACCTCGATGCGCCCCGCCAGCCCCGCTTCATTGAGCTTATGCCGCAGGACCGCTTCGGCGGTTGGCGAGCGGCAGATGTTGCCCAGGCAGACGAAGAGAATGCGCATCAGCCTTCCAGCAAACGGCGAACGCGATAGAGATCTTCCTGGGTATCGACACCTGCCGGCGGCGCCTGCAAGGCATCGGCGACATGGATACGCACCCCATGCCACAAGGCACGCAGCTGCTCCAGGCATTCGGTGTCTTCCAGCCAGCACGGCCCCCACGCCACGAAGTCATGCAGAAATTGCGCTCGGTAGGCGTAGATACCGATGTGCCGACGATAAGGCACGTTGGCCGGTAGCTGCTCGCGGCTTGCGGTGAAGGCGTCGCGTGCCCAGGGCAGCGGCGCGCGACTGAAGGTCATGGCCAGCCCCTGCAGATCGGTTGCTACCTTGACGACGTTGGGATTGAACAGCGCGGCGACGTCCTCGATCGGTTCAGCCAGCGTCGCAATCGCCGCTTGCGGATTGGCCGCCAGGTTGGCCGCCACCTGATCGATGATGGCCGGTGGAATCAGCGGCTCGTCACCCTGCACGTTGACCACTATGGCATCCGCCGCCAGCCCGAGGGCGGCGGCCACTTCGGCCAGACGATCGGTGCCGGAGTTGTGATCTACGCGGGTCAACAGCACTTCGGCGCCGAAGCCACGGCACGCCTCGACAATGCGCGCATCGTCGGTCGCCACCACGACTCGCTGCGCGCTGCTCTTGCTGGCCTGCTCCCACACGTGCTGCACCATGGGCTTGCCGGCGATAGTCTGCAACGGCTTGCCGGGCAACCGGCTGGACGCGTAGCGGGCGGGAATCACAACGGTGAAGGCTGTGCTCATTTATTTATCCAGACGCTCGTCGACATTGAGGGTACGGGCTTCGCTTTCCAGCATCACCGGAATGCCATCGCGCACCGGAAAAGCCAGGCCATCGGCCTTGCAGGTCAGCTCGCTCTTGTCGGCAGCAAGCTTGAGTGGCCCCTTGCACAGCGGGCAGGCCAAGATATCGAGTAGTTTCGGGTCCATGGAGAGTCCTTGAATAGAACAGTTGCAAGAGGCGAACGCGTGCCGGTGCCGGAACTGGCGCAGCGATTTTAGCGCGGCACGGCCTGCAGACGCTGCAGTTGCTGATCGAACCAGCCGACAAACGCCGGTGAAGGCTCAGCGTCGACCGCCAGGTACCACCAGTTCGCTGCAGCAAATGCTCGGCATTTCACCGCATCCTTTTCGGTCATCAGCACGGGTAGCGACGGGCTGAAGTCGAACGACTCGGCGCTGTAGTGTGCGTGGTCGGCAAAGGCATGGGCGACAGGCCGCCAGTGTAGCCGTTCAAGGGTACTGAAGAAACGCTGGGGGTTACCGATACCGGCCACCGCATGCAGCGCCTGGCCCTCAGGGAAATAGCTGAGCGAGCGTCGCTCGCCGCTGCGCAGATTGACCAGTGCGCTTGGTTGCAGGACGAATCCATAACCCCCATGCGGAGGGTGCAAAACGCCGTTGTGGAGCACTGCATCGACACTTTCCAGGCGCTCGGCCGGTTCACGCAGCGGCCCGGCAGGCAGGCAGCGGCGATTACCCAGGCCACGCGCGGCGTCGATCAGCACCAGCTCCAGATCACGGGCCAAACGGTAGTGTTGCAGGCCGTCGTCGCTGAGGATCAGGTCGAGCGCTTCGCTCTCCAACAAGGCGGCCGCCGCGCGTGCCCGGTCAGGGTCGATCATCAAGGGCACGCCGCTGCGTTGCACGATCAGCAGCGGCTCGTCACCGGCGACTTCAGCCGATTGGTCGGCCTGAACGCGCCACGGAAAACGTGGCGGCTTGGCACCATAACCGCGGCTGATCACCCCTACCCGCAGGCCGCGGCGACGGCAATGCTCGATCAGCCAAAGAATCAGAGGGGTTTTGCCGGTGCCGCCGACGGTGATATTGCCCACCACCACAACCGGGACCGGCGCGCGGTAGATATCCCCCTCACCGGCCAGAAAACGCTCTCGCTTACGCTGCACCACCACGCGGTACAGCCATTCCAGCGGGCGCAACAGGCCGAGCGCCGGATGACCGGCGTACCAGGCGGCGGTAAAACGCTCGGCCAGGCTCATCGGCTGGCGATCATCAAGGCGCGGCCTGCGCCTCGACCGTGGTGATGCGCAGATGGGCGAAGCCCAGCTTACCGGCGGCATCCATCGCCGTAATCACAGCCTGGTGAGGCGTCTTGGCGTCCGCACTGATGATCAGCGGCAGGCTGTTGTCGCCTGCCGACTCTTTCTGCAAAGCCGCCATTAGGCCTTCCAGGTCGCTTTTCAACAACGCCTTGGTGTTCAGCGAGTAGCTGCCATCGGCGGCGATCAACACCTCCAACTGCTTGAGCTCGGTTTGTTCCGGCGGAGTGCCGGTCGCCGCCTCGGGCAGGTCGACCTTGAGCTGGGTTTCACGGGTAAAGGTGGTGGTGACCACAAAGAACAGCAGCAGGATAAACACCACATCGATCAACGAGGCCAGGTTGATTTCGACGTTCTCCCGCGGTTTGCGCCGGAACTTCACGCCTTATCCTCACCCAGGTCGACGTCACGATCACCCTGCACCACTTCCACCAGCTTGATCGCCTCCTGCTCCATGCCCACCACCAACTCGTCGACCCGGCGTTGCAGGTAACGGTGGAAGAACAATGCGGGAATCGCCACCATCAGACCGGCCGCAGTGGTGATCAGCGCCTTGGAGATACCGCCAGCGAGCAGCGCCGCGTTGGCCATGCCCGAGCCCATGAACGAACTGAAAATCTCGATCATGCCGAGCACCGTGCCGAGCAGGCCAAGCAGCGGTGCAATGCCCGCGATGGTGCCGAGCGCGTTGAGGTAGCGTTCCAGCTCATGCACGACCCGCGCGGCAGCTTCCTCAATACACTCCTTCATGATCTCGCGACCATGCTTGGAATTGGCCAGGCCGGCCGCGAGAATCTGCCCCAGCGGCGAGTCGGCGCGCAGTTCCTTGAGTTTCTGATTGTTGAGCTTCTTGTCTTTGATCCAGCGCCAGACCTGGCCAAGCAGGTGCGGCGGCGTGACACGGCTGGGCCGTAGGGTCCACAGGCGCTCGGCAACGATGCCGGCAGCGGCGATTGAACAACAAATGATTGGCAGCATTATCCAGCCGCCTGCTTTGACCAGTTCCCACACGGTGGCAGATCCCCTTTGAAAAGTGGCGCCACTCTAGCATAGGGTCCGGCACTCGCCGACCGCTGCCGTTCTCATTTTTCTCGCCAAAACCGCGACTGCGCCCGCAAACCTTGCGCGGGGAGAAAAGCCCCCAGACTGATGCGCACCGCGCCCTGCTCGGCCGTATCGTGAAGCTGCGCGGGCAACCACTGATAACGCGCGACTACCTCGGCATGGGGATGCCCGAAGGCATTGTGGCGCCCACGGGAGATCAGCGCCGAGTGCGGTGCGACGGCCTGGAGGAATTGCTGCGAGGAAGAACTGCGGCTGCCGTGGTGAGGCGCAACCAACCAGTGCGCGCGGGTATCAAAACCGCTGTCGAGCAAGGCCCGCTCGGCATGACTGTCGATGTCTCCGGTCAGCAGCAGCCTTTCGCCATTGGCTTCGACGAGCAGCACACAGGACGCCTGATTGCTGTCGCTGGCCGAGCGCCAACGCCATGTCGTGAAGTGCACGTCATCCCAGGTCCAACGCTGGCCTGATTCGCAGGATTGGGCACCGAGCGGCACGGGTAAAGCCGGCGCATCGCCACTGAGCACCCGCGCAATCGGCATGCCTTGCTGAATGGCCAGCGCGCCGCCCGCGTGATCATTGTCAGCATGACTGATCAACATCAGGTCCAGTGCGTCGACGCCCAGGCTGCGAAGCGAAGGCAGCACCACCCGCTCACCCATGTCGAAGTCACCGAAGCGAGGTCCGGCGTCATACAAAAGACTGTGCTCCCGGGTGCGCACCAGCACCGCCAAGCCCTGCCCCACGTCCAGCATCCATACCTCGGCATGGCCAGAAGCCGGGCGCGGCGTGGCGCTGTAGAACAACGGCAACAGCAGAACCAGGCCAAGACCGCGCAGCGGAACACCCGCGGGAAGCAGGAGCAGCAATGCGGCCAAGGCAATCGACGCCCAGGCCCAGATCGGCAGCGCGGTGGGTAACCAGGCCGGCATCCCGGCGGCCAGGTGCTGCAGCAACACGAATAGCAGATCGAGCAAACCGCCCGCGATCCACAACAGCCCTTCGCCAACCCAGGGCACCGGCAGGAGGGCCGTACCAAGCAAAGCTAGCGGCACCACCGCCAAACCTACCCAGGGTACGGCGATCAGATTGGCCAGGGGCCCGCTGGCGCTGATTGGCAAACCCAGCGCTAGCAGCAGCGGCAACAATCCGATGGCCATTGCCCACTGGGCTCTTCCCAGCGTGCGCCACCAGGGCCAGGCACCAAGGCGGCCGCTGAAGATCAGAATCAGCAAGGCGACTGCGCCAAAAGACAGCCAGAAGCCCGGCTGCAAACTGGCCAGAGGCTCAAGCAGCAGGACCACGCTCAGCGCCATCAGAAATGGCAACCAGACCCCAAGGTGACGAAAGCGCCAACGCCAGAGGAACACCAGCCCGAGCATGACGCAGGCGCGCTGCACCGGTACGTCGAAACCCGCCAACCAGCCGTAGGCAAGTGCTCCACTGACGGCGGCCCCGCACGCCCAGGGCAACCAGGGCCAGTTCCGCGGCCAGCAGCCGATGCGCGCGAGCCCTGCCACCACGCCGTACAACAGCGCCGCCAGAAGGCCGATGTGCTGGCCGGAAATCACCATCAGGTGCACTGTGCCAGTGGCCTGCAAGGTTCGCCAATCTGCCGTCGATAACCCCGAACTGTCGCCCAGCACCAACGCTGCCAGCGCACCCTCCCGGCCATGGGCAGAAACGGCCAACAGGCGTTGGCGCAGTGAATCGCGCCAGGCAGCCGAGCCGTGTAGCGATGAGAGCAGCTGGCCATTTTTCACCGTGCCGGTTGCGCCGATCCGCTGCGCCAGCAGCCACGCCTCGTAGTCGAATGACTGCGGATTGACCAGCCCGTGAGGCCGCTTCAAACGCACTGCAAGACGCCAGATCTCGCCCGCGCGCAACGGCGGCCCGCCGTACCAGGACAGACGCACGCGGGCAGGTAACTGCGCGCGCCGTGATTGAGGATTGACCAGTTCGAAGCGGACAACACCAGCCTCCGCTTCCGGCAGACCCACTACCTGGCCTTGCAGCCAAAGGGTTCGGCCATCGAGCTCAGGTGCGAGGCGATCATCTAGCGCCGCCTGTGCGGAAATACAGGCCCAACTGAAACCGAATAGAAACAGCGCGGCTGGGTAGCTACGAAACGGCAATGCCATCAGACCGACAACAGCCAGCAGGATCAGCAGCCACGTCGGCGGCAAAGCCGGCAACCAGCGCAGCGTCAACATACCCAACACCAGCGCAAACATCCCTATGCGCATTCGCACGCTCCAGATCCAGTCCCGTGGATCAGTTACTCAGCAAAGCCAAATCGGTACGACAAGAGTAAAAGCAGCTCGCACCGAACCTGTGCATAATACGGGCGCCCCAGGCCAACCGAGCCCCTCATGCCGCGTCGCTTATTTAAACGCTACATGCCCAGCCCAGAACGCATCAAGGACACCAAATCCCTGCGTTTCCTTGGCGCATTGATCCATGATCCCAATCTGTGGCACCTCAACCGCCACTCGGTCTCCAGAGCCATGGCCATCGGCCTGTTCTGGGCGATGATCCCAATGCCCATGCAGATGTTAGCAGCCGCGCTGATAGCCGTCCCGGCGCGGGCCAACCTGCCCATATCCATAGGCCTGGTGTGGCTGACCAACCCGATCACCATGCCGCCGGTTTTCTACTGCAGCTATACGTTCGGTGCCTGGATGATCGGTACACCGCCGCTGCAGATGCCCGACCATATGTCGCTGGCCTGGGTCGGTCAGATCCTGCAAACGCATTGGCAACCGCTGTATCTGGGCTCGTTCGTGCTTGGCGTGATGTTCGCTGCTATCGGCTATTTCGGCACCAATGCCTACTGGCACTGGTGGGTGCGGCGCAGCTGGCGCAGGCGCCGGGAAAAACGCCTCGAGCGGGAAAAACAAGCATAAAAAAGCCGTTACTGAGTAACGGCTTTTTTGCAGGCGAAGCCGGCTATTCGTAGCGCAATGCCTCGGCAGGCTGGATACGCGCCGCGCGCCAGGAAGGATAGAGCGTCGCCAGAAAGCTCAAGCTGAACGCCGCGCCGCAGATCAGCAGAACATCGGAAAGCAGCAGCTGAGACGGCAGATTGCTGATGAAGTAGATGTCCGAGCTGAACACCTGCTGACCACTGAGGCGCTCGATCCAGCCCACCAACTGGCTGACATTCAACGCCACCAGCACGCCCAGCACGGCACCGATCAGGGTTCCGATCAGACCGATCACGGTGCCCTGGACCATAAAGATGCCCATGATCTGCCTGGGAGTGGCGCCCAGGGTACGCAAAATGGCGATATCCGCACCCTTGTCGGCCACCACCATGATCAGCGTTGCGATGATGTTGAACGCGGCGACCGCGACTATCAGCAACAGCAGCAGACCGATCATGGTCTTTTCCATTTTCATGGCACTGAACAGACTGCCCTGGGTAAGGGTCCAGTCGCTGGCACGATAACCGGCACCCATATCGGCAGCGACCGCGGCGGACACCAGCGGCGCCTGATACAGGTCAGCCACCTTCAAGCGCACGCTGGGTACCTGTCCCGGCTGCAGGCGCTGGATATGCGCGGCATCGGCGATATGGATCAGTGCGAGCGAGCTGTCCAGCTCCGCACCGACCTTGAATACCCCGACCACATTCAGCCGCTGCATACGCGGCGTAATGCCACCTGGCACCGAGCTGACCTCGGGAACGATCAGCGCAAGCTTGTCGCCGATCTGCAGCTGGAACCGTCGCGCGGTGATTTCACCGATGATCACGCCGAACTCACCAGGTTGCAGGTCAGTGAGCTGACCTTGCACCATGTGCTCGCCGATGATCGAGACTTTGGTTTCCTGCTGCGGGTCCACGCCCTGCAGCTGAATCGGCTGCATCGCTCCGCGAAAGGACAGCATGCCTTCCAGCTCGGCGAAGGGCGCTGCCGCAAGCACCTGTGGGTTTCTGCCGGCGCGCTCCGCCACCGCCTGCCAGTTTTCCAGCGGTTGCTCAGCACTGATGGTCGCGTGGGGCACGGTGCCGAGAATGCGCGTGCTCATTTCCTGCTGGAAACCGTTCATCACCGACAGCACCACGATCATCGCCAGCACACCCAGGGCGAGGCCGATCATCGACGTCAGAGAAATGAACGAAATGAAATGGTTGCGCCGCTTGGCGCCTGTGTAGCGCAGGCCGATAAAGACGCTTAACGGGCGAAACATCAGGCAGCCACCAGCTTGCCGTCTTCCAGACGGAGGATGCGATCCATCTGCTGGGCCAGCTCCAGGTCGTGGGTCACAACCAGGAATGCCGTCTGCGAGGCACTGCTCAGCTCCTTCATCAGGTCCTGGATGCCTTGCGCGGTGTGATGATCGAGGTTGCCGGTCGGCTCATCGAGCAGCACCAATCCCGGCTGATTGACCAGCGCGCGGGCAATGGCCACCCGCTGCCGCTCGCCGCCGGACAGCTCCGAAGGTTTATGTGCCAGACGATGACCAAGCCCTACCCGCTCAAGCAGCGCGGTTGCTCGCTGCCGCGCTTCGCTGATCGGTGTACGACCTATTAGCAGTGGCATGCAGACGTTTTCCAGGGCGGTGAACTCGGGCAACAGGTGATGGAACTGATAGACGAAACCGAGGGAGCGGTTGCGCAACAAGCCGCGCTCCTTCTCGTTCAGCGCGGACAACTCTTCGCCTGCCAGCCAGACGCTGCCGGTGCTGGGTGTATCCAGGCCGCCAAGCATGTTGAGCAACGTACTCTTGCCCGAACCCGAACTGCCGACGATCGCGACACGCTCGCCGGGGTGCAATTCGAGCTGCAAGTCCTGCAACACCACCACCGACTGTGGGCCCTCGTCGTAGCTCTTGCCGAGGTTACGACAACTCAAAACTGCTCGATCCATAACCTGATCACTCATAGCGCAAGGCCTCCGCGGGCTGGGTACGTGCCGCGCGCCAGGCTGGGTAAAGGGTGGCGAGAAAACTAAGAACCAACGCGGCACTGCAGACCAGCAGCACATCCGCGAGCATCAACTGCGACGGCAGGTAGTCGATGAAGTACACATCGGCATTGAGGAACTTGATCCCCAGCAGTGACTCGAGCGCCGCAATACCGGCGCTGATATTCAGCGCCGCGAGAATGCCCAGCACCGCACCGATGGCGGTGCCGACCACGCCGATCACGGTGCCCTGAACCATGAAAATAGCCATGATCTGCCCAGGCGTCGCACCCAGGGTGCGCAGAATGGCGATGTCGCCTTTCTTGTCGGTCACCACCATGACCAGGGTGGAGATGATGTTGAACGCGGCCACCGCAACGATCAGCAGCAGCAACAAGCCGATCATCGCCTTCTCCATGCGGATCGCCTGGTACAGGTTGCCATGGGTGCGCGTCCAGTCGCGGGCGTAGAACTGTTTGTCGCCCAGGCTCTGCGCCAGCTGCCAGGCTGTGCGCGGGGCTTCGAACAGGTCGGCGAACTTCAGCCGGATGCCCTGAACTTCATCGGCCTTCCAGCGCTGCAACCGCGCCAGATCCTGAACGTGGGTCATGGCGATAAAACCATCGACCTCGCCGGCACCGACATGAAAGATGCCGACCACGGTGAAGCGCTTGAGCCGCGGAAACATACCGGCGGGCGTTACCGTCACTTCCGGCGCGACGAAGGTGATTTTATCGCCCAGGCCGACACCGAGTTTGGCAGCCGCCTTGTCGCCGATGACGATGCCGAAATCGCCGGCCTTGAGGTCCTGCAGGCGGCCCTCTTCAAAGAAATCGCCAATGATCGAGACCTTGGTCTCTTCCAGCGGATCGATCGCATTGATCAGAACTTTCTGCACCTTGCCCTCGTGGGTGAGCAGGCCCTGCATCTGACTGAACGGAGCAACCGCTACCACCTGGGGATTTTTTGCCGCGAGCGCGCCGAGGCGTTGCCAGTCGGCGAGCGGTTTCGCGCTTTCGATGGTGGCGTGCGGCACCATGCCGAGCACGCGGGTGCGCATCTCATGATCGAAGCCATTCATCACTGACAACACCAGAATCATCACCAGCACACCCAGTGCCAGCCCGATCATCGAAGTCAGGGAAATAAAGGAAACGAAGTGATTGCGACGCTTGGCTCGCGTGTAGCGCGTGCCAATAAATACAAACAGAGGTCTGAACATGTCGGGAGTGGGTTCGAAGAAAAGAGGAACGTCCTTGTGGCGGGGCTTGGCAAGCAGCTTTACACTCGGACCACCACTGCTGCCATGGGTTCGCCATGTCGACTCAAGATGAAGATGACCGCCGCGAATACTATCGTATCGACGACACGATCGCACTGGATTTCACCCTGCTGTCCGGCGCCGACGCACTGGCCGGCGAAGAACTGCAAGACAGTTCACCGCTGTTCAATCTGCTCAGCGAACTGCACCTGATGGACTTCGAATCGCAGCATCTGCTGCGGCACATCAGCGAGCGTGACCGGACGCTGGCCAACTACTTCAAGGTGATGAACAAGCGCATCGATCTGCTCGGTCAGGCGGTTGCCCAGAGCCTGCTGCGCGACATCGGCGCGCCTCGGCAGGTCAGCCTGTCCGAAGGCGGCATCAGCTTCAATAACGCCCAAAGCGTACCGGAAGGCAGCCATCTGGCGCTCAAGCTGGTGTTGATGCCCCAGGCTCTAGGCTTGCTGCTGCGCGCCAAGGTCATCCACTGCCATTCTCGCGCCGACAAACAGTTCGAAATTGGCACCGAATTCGAAGCCCTGACCGACGCCCAGCGCCAGTTGCTGGCCCGCCACATCCTGCAGCGTCAGGCGCTGGAACGGCGTCTGGCCCGCGAACAGGAAAGCCCGCAATCGCTCATATGAGACCAACCATGCCTCGCCTCTTGTTAATCCTGCCGCTGCTGTTCGCATTTAACGCCCAGGCGGAAACCCTAGAGATACCGATCGGCCAGCAAGGTGCCGTGCTGGGGTCATTGCCACAGCTCGGCGAATCCCGCACCTCGGTGCTGGAACGCTTTGGCCTGGCTGATGAAGAACATCCGGCTGTAGGCCAGCCGCCCATCACGCGCTGGGACTACCGGGAGTTCAGCGTGTATTTCGAACATGAGCATGTCATCAACAGCGTGCGCCATCACCAACCGCGCGCCGCTACACCCGCCAAGGAGTAAACGTGACCCTGATTTACGGCCACCGCGGTGCCAAGGGCGAAGCACCTGAAAATACCCTGGCCAGCTTCCAGAAATGCCTGGAGCATGGCGTTCGCCGCTGCGAACTCGACCTGCATCTGTCGCGCGACGGCGAATTGATGGTGATTCACGACCCCACGCTGAAGCGCACCACTGGGCAGCGCGGCAAGGTCGTCGAGCACGATGCGGAGGAACTGGTGCGCTACGACGCGCGCAAGGGCGGGCCGGGCTGGTTGCACGCCTGCCCTATCCCGCGCCTTGCCGAACTGTTCGAGCAGTGCGCGTTCGAGCACTGGCAACTGGAAGTGAAAAGCGCCTCCAAGGTGCGCGCGGCACGCACCGTCGAAGCGATTGCGACGCTCGCCGAACGCTTTGCCATCAGCGACAAGGTCACCGTCACGTCCAGTTCGCGGGAAGTTCTGGCAGCGCTGAAAAACCGCGCGCCAACGCTGTCCCGTGGCCTGGTCGCGGAATATGCTTGGCTCGACCCGCTCAAGGTGGCCAAGCACTACGGCTGCGACATGCTGGCGCTGAACTGGACGCTGTGCACCCCGGAGCGCCTGCTCAAGGCCCAGAAGGCCGGGTTGCATGTCTCGGTGTGGACGGTCAACGAACCGGCGCTGATGCGCAGGCTCGCCGACTTTGGCGTGGACAGCCTGATTACCGATTTTCCAGGCCTGGCGGTCGAAACGCTGAAGAGCGCCTAGATACTTGTAGATACCAGCGCATTAAAAAACCGGCCTGATGGCCGGTTTTTTAATGGGGTAACGCCCTGCTCAGAAACTCTCCCGGTTTGGCCAGCGCCACTGCTGGGAGTCACTGAAGATGTCCTCCCCAACCGGCTCAGGCCACCGGCTGGAGCCGGTCAAAAAAGCCGGTTGAGTCCATCGAACGCCGCCACCCGATAGGCTTCCGCCATGGTCGGGTAGTTGAAGGTGGTGTTGACGAAGTACTTGATGCTGTTCGCCTCACCCTTCTGGTTCATGATCGCCTGGCCGATGTGGACGATCTCCGAGGCCTGGTAGCCGAAGCAATGCACGCCAAGGATCTCCAGGGTCTCACGGTGGAACAGGATTTTCAGCATGCCCACCGGTTCGTGGGAAATCTGCGCCCGCGCCATGCTCTTGAAAAATGCCTTGCCCACTTCATAAGGGATTTTCGCCTGGGTCAGCTCACGCTCGTTCTTGCCGATCGAGCTGATCTCGGGAATGGTGTAGATCCCCGTCGGAACATCGTCGACAAAGCGCCAGCTGCCGTTGTCGATGATGTTGCCAGCCGCCGAACGGCCCTGATCGTAGGCGGCGCTGGCCAGGCTTGGCCAACCGATAACGTCGCCGGCCGCGAAAATGTTCGAGACCTGGCTGCGGTAGTTCTGATCGACTTCGATCTGGCCCCGGGTGTTGACCTTGATGCCGATGTTTTCCAGGCCAAGCTTGTCGGTGTTGCCGGTACGGCCGTTGCACCAGAGCAAGGCGTCGGCCTTGATTTTCTTGCCGGACTTGAGGTGCAGAATCACCCCGTTTTCCAGCCCTTCGATGCTTTCGTACTCTTCGTTGTGGCGAATCAGCACGTTGTTGTTGCGCAGGTGATAGCTCAACGCATCGGAAATTTCCGCATCAAGGAAGCTCAGCAACTGCTCGCGGTTGTCGATCAGGTCGACCAGCACACCCAGGCCACTGAAGATCGATGCATATTCACAGCCGATGACTCCGGCACCGTAGATGATCAGGCGACGCGGCGTGTGGCTGAGCTCAAGGATGGTGTCGCTGTCGTAGACCCGCGGGTGATGAAAATCGACGTCCGCTGGACGGTAAGGCCGCGAGCCGGTGGCCACCACGATCTGCTTGGCGACCAGTTTCTCGACCACCCCATTGGGGCAGACCACTTCGACGGTCTGCTCGTCGGCAAAACTGCCGGTACCGAAAAACAGATCGATGCGGTTGCGCGCGTAATAACCGGTGCGCGAGGTAACCTGCTTGGCGATGACCCGCTCCGCGCTCTTCAGCACATCGGGAAAGGAGAACCAGCGCGGCTCGCCGATCTGGCGAAACATCGGGTTGGTGTTGAACTGCATGATCTGCCGTACCGAATGGCGCAGCGCCTTAGACGGAATGGTACCCAGGTGGGTGCAGTTGCCGCCGACTTCACGGCGGCTGTCCACCACGGCGACCTTGCGGCCCGCCTTGGCAGCATTCATCGCCGCGCCCTCGCCCGCCGGGCCGGAACCCAATACCACTACGTCGTAGTTGTAGACCGCCATGTTTACTCCTTGAGATCACGCCTGGCGCTTGTGGCGCCATTGGCTGGGTCAGTGCCGCGATGCAGCCTGACAGTCGGTACTTTTCGCAGCGCCTCGATCAGCGCCGGGTCGCGTCGTAGGCCAGCGCACTGGCGTCAACCGGGTTCGATTCACGGTTGACCTCTTCGCACTTCTCGCGGCTGCCACCACAGATCGAGCATTCTTTTTCGATGCCAAGGTTGGCGATACCGCCGCAGGAACCAGCAATCGGCTTGCGCCCCATGATGACGCCAACGGCCATCAGGGAAACAACCAGAAGCATGGTGAGAAATACAACCAACCAAATCATTGTTCATCTCCAAATAGCTGCTCGAATGCCGCGGTGCCGTGGGTGACGAATTCCTCGCCTTCACGACTTACGAAAAACGCCGCAATGCCGGCACGCTCGGCGTAGGCCAGGCCTTTTTCCGGCCCTAGGACCATCAGCAATGTCGACAAGCCGTCGGCACGTAGGGTCGATTTATCGGCGACCGTGACTGCTGCCAGTGTATGGGTAATGGGTGCACCGGTCTGCGGGTCGAGGGTATGGGAGTAACGCACGCCCCCTTCCTCGAAATAATTACGGTAGTCGCCCGAAGTCGAAATCCCGTAACCGTCGAGTTGCAGGATTCGCTGGGCAACCCGCTCGTCATCGCGCGGCGCTTCGATCGCAATGCGCCAGGGCTGACCATCCGGTTTTTTGCCGGCAGCCTTGAGTTCTCCGGTGACGTCGATCAGGTAGCTGCGAACACCCAGCTCGGCGAGGCGTTCGACAATCCGCTCGACCGTGTAACCCGCCGCAATGCCGTTGAGATCGAGCTGCAGATCGACATCCTTGCACAGGCGCTGACCGTCGATACGCAAATGCTGATAGCCCGTACGATGACGCGCCTCAGCGAGTTGCTCGGCAGTGGGCACCCGCTCCACCCGCGCCTGCGGGCCGAAGCCCCACAGGTTTAGCAGCGGTTCCAGCGTCAGGTCGAAGGCACCATCACTCTCCTTTGCCAGCGTCTCGCCGGCTCGCACCAAGTCAAGCATGCCCGCAGGCAGCTGCATGCAACTGCCTGCAGGCGCGAGGTTGAAGCGCGAGATCAGCGAATCGGCCCGATAGGTGGACATCTGCTGATCAACCTCGGCAAGTATCGCCTCGGTTTCGCGTTTGAGCTGCGCGGCATCAGCGACGCCATCGCCGCGAACATACTTCACCGAATAGGTGCTGCCCATGGTCGGGCCACCGAATTCCTCGACCTTCTCGGAATGCAAACAGCCCGTCAGAGCGACCGCCAACGCGGCCGCAATGAGGGGCTGGAATACCGCTGGCTTCACGCTTAGCCGCCGAAGTCATCAAGCAGGATGTTTTCTTGCTCAACGCCCAGATCGGTCAGCATCTTGATCACGGCGGCGTTCATCATCGGTGGGCCGCACATGTAGAACTCGCAATCCTCGGGGGCCGGATGGTCCTTGAGGTAGTTCTCGTACAGCACGTTGTGGATGAAGCCCTTCAAGCCGTCCCAGTTGTCTTCCGGCTGCGGATCGGACAATGCCAGATGCCACTGGAAGTTCGGGTTCTCGGCCTGCAGCTGATCGTACTCCTCGACGTAGAAGGCTTCGCGCATGGAGCGCGCGCCGTACCAGAAGCTGATCTTGCGCGTGGACTTCAAACGCTTGAGCTGATCGAAGATGTGCGAGCGCATGGGCGCCATACCAGCACCGCCGCCAACGAAGACCATTTCCGCATCGGTGTCCTTGGCGAAGAACTCACCGAACGGACCGTACACGGTGACCTTGTCGCCCGGCTTGAGGCTGAACACCCAGGACGACATCTTGCCTGGCGGCAAATCATCCTTGCCCGGTGGTGGCGAGGCGATACGGATGTTGAACTTCACCAGGCCGACTTCTTCCGGGTAGTTGGCCATGGAGTAGGCACGGATCACGGTCTCGTCGACCTTGGACACGTACTTCCACTGGTTGAACTTGTCCCAGTCGCCGCGATACTCCTCCTGGATGTCGAAGTCCTTGTAGTTCACGGTGTGCGGCGGGCACTCCAGCTGGACGTAGCCGCCAGCACGGAAATCGACGTTTTCACCCTCGGGCAGTTTGAGCGTCAGCTCCTTGATGAAGGTGGCGACGTTGGGGTTCGACTCGACGGTGCATTCCCACTTCTTCACGCCGAAGACTTCTTCCGGCACCTCGATCTTCATGTCCTGCTTGACCGATGCCTGGCAGGACAGGCGCCAGCCTTCCTTGGCCTCGCGCCGGGTGAAGTGCGACTCTTCAGTGGACAGCATTTCGCCGCCACCGGACTCGATGATGCACTTGCACTGGGCGCAGGTACCGCCACCACCACAGGCAGACGACAGGAAGATGTTATTGGCGGCCAGCGTCTGCAGCAGCTTGCCGCCGGCCGGCACTACGATGGTTTTTTCGCCGTTGATCTCGATGCTCACGTCACCGCTGGAAACCAGCTTGGCGCGCGCCGCGATAATGATCAGCACCAGCGCCAGCACAATGCCGGTGAACATGCCGATCGCGAGAAAGATTTCGTAATTGATCATCTATTCATCCCTTCCTTACAACTGCACGCCGGAAAAGGACATAAAGCCCAAGGACATCAGGCCGATGGTGATGAAGGTGATACCCAGTCCCTGCAGCCCCTCCGGTACATCGCTGTATTTGAGCTTCTCGCGGATACCCGCCAGCGCGGCAATTGCCAGCGCCCAGGACACACCCGCGCCGACGCCGTAAACGGTGCTTTCCGCCAGG
Source organism: Pseudomonas cistanchae (assembly GCF_054483635.1). Lineage (NCBI taxonomy): Bacteria > Pseudomonadati > Pseudomonadota > Gammaproteobacteria > Pseudomonadales > Pseudomonadaceae > Pseudomonas > Pseudomonas cistanchae. The sequence continues at coordinate 202,795 of NZ_JBTLWN010000003.1, forward strand.
TTGTAGTCGCGCTCGACCATGAACAGCGAACCACCCATGATTGCGCAGTTCACCGTAATCAGCGGCAGGAACACACCCAGGGCGTTGTAGAGCGAAGGCACATATTTATCCAAGGTCATCTCAAGGATCTGCACAATCGCGGCGATAACCCCGATGAACGTCAGCAGACCCAGGAAGCTGAGGTCGACCTCAGGGTAACCGGCCCAGGCCAGCGCACCGTCTTTCAGCAGGTTGGCATAGATCAGGTTGTTGACCGGCATCGTGATCCCCAGGACCACCACAACGGCGATGCCAAGACCGATCGCCGTCTCGACCTTCTTCGAGATCGCGATGAACGTACACATGCCCAGAAAGAAGGCCAGCGCCATGTTCTCGACGAACACCGCACGGACGAACAGGCTGATGTAGTGCTCCATTAGTAGGCCTCCTTGTTGGACACCTGAGGCGCCATCTTGAAGCTCGGCTTCTCAATCTGCTCTTTCTTCCAGACGCGGATGCCCCAGATGAACAGGCCGATCAGGAAGAACGCCGAAGGCGGCAGCAGCAGCAGGCCGTTGGGCTGGTACCAGCCGCCGTCATTGACCACCGGAATGATCTCGTAGCCCATCAGTTTGCCCGCACCGAACAGCTCGCGAATGATGCCCAGCGCAACCAGCATGGCGCTGTAGCCAAGACCGTTACCGATACCGTCGAAGAACGACACGATCGGCGGGTTCTGCATGGCGAAAGCTTCTGCGCGGCCCATCACGATGCAGTTGGTGATGATAAGGCCAACAAACACCGACAACTGTTTGGACAGGCTGAAGGCATAGGCCTTGAGCACTTGATCCACAACGATTACCAGCGAGGCAATGATCACCATCTGCACGATCATGCGGATCGATGCCGGGATCTGGCTGCGGATCATCGAGATGAACAGGTTGGAGAACCCGGTCACCAGGGTCAGCGCGGCGGACATCACCAATGCGGTTTTCAGGTTCGAGGTCACCGCCAGCGCGGAACAGATACCCAGAATCTGCAAACCAATCGGGTTGTTGTTGAAAATCGGGTTGAGCAGAACGTCTCTAATAGTCGGCTGCGACATGATCAAGCCTCCCCTGCGCGCAGGTTCGCGATAAACGGACCGAAGCCATTCTGGCCAAGCCAGAACTTCAGCAGGTTATCAACCCCGACACTTGTCAGCGTTGCACCCGCCAGGCCATCAACCTGATGCACGGCCTCTGGGCTCTGCGCATCGACGCCACCCTTGACGACTTGCACGGCTAGATCGCCATCCTCGTCATACAGGGTTTTGCCTGGCCACTGACCTTTCCACTTCGGGTTGTCGACTTCACCGCCCAGCCCAGGCGTCTCGCCGTGCTGATAGAAGCCCATGCCGACCACGGTGTTCAGATCGCCCTTCACCGCAATGAAGCCATGCAGCGTCGACCACAGGCCATAGCCGCGCACCGGCAGAATCAGGGTCTCGAGCTGACCGTCCTTCTCGACCACATAGACCGTGGAGTAGTCCTCCTGACGCTTGATACCGGCAATGTCCTCACTCGCCGGCAGCACGTCGGACAACTGGGGGTCCTTCGAAGCTTTTAGCGGGTCGAACGTGACCGGGTCATGGGCATCGGAAAACTTTCCGGTTTCCAGGTCGACCAGCTTGGCGGTGATGGTGCCGTTGAACATTTCTTTGACTTGCGCACTGGACATGCTTGCGTCGCCCAGACCAGCAATCGCCAGAATGCTGCGCTGCTTGTCCAGCAGGCGGTTGTCTACCTGGGTCGGCTTCAGCGCTACAGCGGCGCCGGCGACGAATACCGAACAGACCAGGCAAACCAGCAGGGCCACCATCAACGTACGTGCGGTGGATTCTCTTTGACTAGACATTACGTGCCAGCCTCCGCTTGATATTGGCTTGAACGACGAAGTGGTCGATCAGCGGTGCGAACAGGTTGGCGAACAGGATCGCCAGCATCATGCCCTCGGGGAACGCCGGGTTGACCACGCGGATCAGCACGACCATCACGCCGATCAATGCGCCGAAAATCCATTTGCCGGTATTGGTCATGGACGCCGACACCGGGTCGGTGGCCATGAAGAACAGGCCGAAAGCGAAACCGCCAGCAACCAGGTGCCAATACCAGGGCATGGCGAACATCGGGTTGCTCGTCGAGCCCAGCGCATTGAACAGCAGGGTCAGACCGATCATGCCGATCATCACCCCCGAAACGATGCGCCAGGACGCGATACGGGTCAGCACCAGTACGCCGCCACCGATCATGATGGCCAGGGTGCTGGTCTCGCCGAGCGATCCGTGAATGGTGCCGACAAACGCATCCATCCAGCTGATGCCGTTATTCACCACATTCTCGATGCCGCCTGCTGCGGCAAGGCTCAGGGTGGTCGCCGCGGCGTAACCGTCTACTGCGGTCCAGACCGCGTCACCGGACATCTGCGCGGGATAGGCGAAGAACAGGAATGCACGACCGGTAAGCGCCGGATTGAGGAAGTTCTTGCCCGTGCCGCCAAACACTTCCTTGCCGATTACCACACCGAAGCTGATGCCCAGGGCGACCTGCCACAGCGGAATGCTCGGCGGCAGAATCAGGGCGAACAGTACCGAGGTGACGAAGAAGCCTTCATTGACCTCGTGCTTGCGGATCGAGGCAAACAATACCTCCCAAAAGCCGCCGACGATAAACGTCACCGCATAGACCGGCAGAAAATACGCCGCGCCCTGGATGAAGTTATCCCACAGGCTGTTCGGATCGAAGCCGGCCAACGAACCGATCAGCGCGAAGCGCCAGCCTTCCTGGGCCGACAGCAGCTCAGGGTTCTGAGCGAAGATCAGGTTGGCCTGGTAGCCGGTGTTCCACATGCCGAAGAACATCGCCGGGAACGTACATACCCAGACGGTGATCATCATGCGCTTGAGGTCGATGCCATCGCGCACATGCGCAGTGGTTTTGGTCACGCTACCGGGACGATAGAAGAAGGTGTCGAAGGCTTCGTACAAGGCGTAGAACTTCTCGTACTTACCGCCCTTCTCGAAGTTGTGCTCGATCTTGTCGAGGAATCCACGAATGCCCATTGCTTATCCCTCCTTCTCGATGCGGGCGAGGTTATCGCGCAGGATCGGGCCGTATTCATATTTGCCGGCGCACACGTAGGTACAGAGCGCCAGGTCTTCTTCGTCGAGTTCCAGACAGCCGAGCTTCTGCGCCATTTCGGTATCGCCAACGATCAGGTAACGCAGCAATTGGGTCGGCAGGATGTCCAGGGGCATCACCGCCTCGTAATTACCAACAGGCACCATGGCGCGCGGGCTGCCATTGGTGGTGGTGGAAAATGCGAATTTCTTGGCCGACATCAGCTTGGAAACGAAGATATTCAATACCGAATGCTTGTTAACACCGGCACGCAGGTAGTGGAGCATCTCGCGGTCGTTGCCCTCTGCAAGGCATGACACCTGCAAGTGATAACGCCCCAGGAATGCCACGGCGCCTCGCGCAGTACGCCCGCCCAGCACCGACCCTGAGATCACCCGGTTGTTGCCAGGCTGCAACTGGCCCGCTGTCAGTTCTTCCAGATTCGCGCCAAGCCGTGTGCGCACCAGGCGCGGCTGTTCGACAACGGGGCCGGCGAGGGAAACCACGCGCTCGACCCACAATTGACCGCTGGCGAACAGTTTGCCGACCGCAATCACGTCCTGATAGTTGATCGACCAGACGCATTTGTTGACGTTGACCGGGTCAAGAAAATGGATGTGGGTACCGGCCAGGCCTGCCGGATGAGGGCCTGAAAATGCCTCGGTCTGCACCTTGCCTGACTGTTCGCCGGGCAGCGTGACGCCCTCGGCCTTGCACAGGAAAACCTTGCCCAGATTGCCGAGGACCTGCAGACCGTTCTCGAAATCAGCGGCGTACTCGGTGATCACCACAGCGGGGTCGGCAGCCAGGGGATGGGTGTCGATCGCGGTTACAAATATCGAACTGGGCACCGCGTCGACAGCCGGCACCTTGCTGTAGGGACGGGTACGCAATGCAGTCCACAAACCGGACTGCTGCAGATTCTCGCGAACCTTGGCATCACCGATTGCGCCAAGCTGGTCCACAGGGTAGTGGGCGAAGGTGACGCGTTCGTCACCGTCCAGATCGATCACTACCGACTGCAGCACGCGCTGCTCGCCGCGATGAATCGCACTGACCACCCCGGCACCCGGCGCGGTAAAAACCACCCCGGGGGTTTTCTTATCCGAGAACAGCACCTGACCGAGCTTGACCCGATCGCCGACCTGCACATCCATGGTCGGCTTCATACCGTGATAATCGAAGCCTATGACGGCGACGCTTCGTACCGGCCTAGCGGCCTCGATACGTTGCACCGGCGCGCCTGTTATGGGCAAATCAAGCCCATCCTTTATTTTGATCATAGGTTTGCCTAACCACTGATTTATAAAACTTTTTAAGGTACGTCCGGGCTTGTTCAATCAATAGAAATGCCAGGCCAAAAAAGTTATTGGTCTGAGGTTCTGTGCCGGCCGTGAGTAAAAATCCTTCCGAGTATAAGGAGGTGCCCCTCCCCTGGCCACCCAAGCGCTTGCTTTTTTGGCCATCCAGAAACAGCCAGCAACAGACCTGTACTTGACCTGGTATTGCGCGCGAGCGAAACAGGACGCCTCCCCATTGCGGACACGAATTCATGTACAAGTCGCTGGTTCTGCTTTCCCTGATGCTCATTAGCAGCGGCCTAATGGCCAACAGCAGCGAACGTCTTCAGGAGGCTGCTTTCACCGATCAAACGGAGCTCATGCAGGTAACGCTTGAGCGCAAGAACCAGAGCGTGCTGACCTACCTGTGGGTCGATGTCTACGCCGCGGCGCTTTATGCCGAACCTGGGGTCAGCGCTCGTCGAGCGCTGGATGATCAGAGAAGCAAACGCCTGGAGCTATACTACTTTCGCGATATCGATCGCACTGACGTAGTCAAGGCGGCGTGGGTCACGCTGGAGCGGCAACACGACAGCGCTGCACTGGATCGACTGCGTGGAGACATCGACGCGCTGCACGCACAGTTCCGCGACATTCGCGCGCAAGACCGTTATGCATTGAATTACACGGACGACGGCACCCTGAGCCTGGAGCGCAACGGCGAGGTGGTATTCAAAAGCACCAACCGGGAACTCGCTCAGGCCTACCTGGGCATATGGCTGGCTGCCGATGGTCTGTCGGAAGAGTTGCGCGGCCGCCTGCTGGCTGACTGAGCGACCCAGCGGCCGGGCATGACTGACATAAAAAACGGGAGCGCTAGGCTCCCGTTTTTATTTACTCAGCGCTTAGCCAGGAAAGGCTGGCGGGTGTACCCCGGCCATGTCTTCCATCACACGTACAACCTGACAGCTGTAGCCGAACTCGTTGTCGTACCACACGTACAGGACAACGCGGTTGTCGTTGGCGATGGTCGCCTCGGCATCAACCACACCGGCATGGCGCGAACCGACGAAGTCGGTGGAAACCACTTCCTGGGAATTGACGAAATCGATCTGCTTGTGCAGATCCGAGTGCAGCGCCATGTAGCGCAGGTACTCGTTGATTTCTTCGCGCGTGGTGGCCTTTTCCAGGTTCAGGTTGAGAATGGCCATGGACACGTTGGGCGTAGGCACGCGAATCGCGTTGCCGGTCAACTTGCCTTTCAACACCGGCAATGCCTTGGCAGCAGCGGTGGCGGCCCCGGTTTCGGTGATCACCATGTTCAACGCCGCACTGCGACCACGACGACTGCCTTTATGGAAGTTGTCGATCAGGTTCTGGTCGTTGGTGTAGGAGTGAACGGTTTCAACGTGACCGTTGACGATGCCGTACTTGTCGTTGACCGCCTTGAGCACCGGCACGATGGCATTGGTGGTACAGGAGGCCGCGGAAATGATCTGGTCTTCAGCGGTAATTTCGCCATGGTTGATGCCATGCACGATGTTCTTCAGCGCGCCCTTGCCCGGCGCGGTCAGCACCACGCGGTCGATACCCGGGCAGGTCAGGTGCTGGCCGAGGCCTTCGGCGTCACGCCATACACCGGTGTTATCCACCAGCAGGGCGTTCTCGATACCGTACTGGGTGTAATCGACTTCCTTCGGGTCCTTGGCGTAGATCACCTGGATCAGGTTGCCGTTGGCAGTCAGGGTGTTGTTTTCTTCATCAATGGTGATGGTGCCATCGAACTTGCCATGTACCGAGTCGCGGCGCAGCAGGCTGGCGCGTTTGACCAGGTCGTTGGAAGCGCCCTTGCGTACGACGATGGCGCGCAGGCGCAGGCCGTCGCCACCACCGGTTTTCTCGATCAGGATACGGGCCAGCAGACGACCGATCCGACCGAAGCCATACAGCACCACGTCGGTACCTTTGCGGGCAACCGCGTTTTGCTGACCAACCACCGAGGCCAGCTCGTCACGCACGAACTGTTCGAGACCGCGGCCGTTGCCGTCCTTGTTGAACTTCGCCACCAGACGGCCCAGGTCCACCGAAGCGGCGCCCAGCTTGAGCTCGCTCATGGTTTTAAGGATCTGGAACGTGTCGTGAACCGACAGCTCGGTGTCGCCATCCACACGGTGGCGGGCATAACGGTGCGCTTTGAGAATCTGAATGACCGAACGGTTGATCAAGCTACGACCGTAAATCGAAGTCACCACATTGTTGTTGCGGTAGAGCTGGCCAATCATCGGAATCATCGCTTCCGCAAGGGCTTCTCGATCGATCCACTCACCAAGACACTGGTCGGGCTTCTGGGTCACGGGCAGTACCTTCCACATGTAGGGGCTAAAAAAGGGGGCTACATTATGCCGCTGCGCACCTTAACCGGCAATCTGCAGCGGACGAAACACTGACAGCGACAAGCCTGGATAGTTACAATCGCCAGCCCTGTCAAAATGACCGTGAGCCGCCCGTGCCTTTACCGCCCGTGTCCGTACTGCGCCTACCGTCCCTGCCAGCCACCGCTGGAAAACAGCACTGGGGCAACCTGCCCGGCGCCGCGCTGAGCCTGGCTATCGCAGAAGCCGCCAGCGCTGCCAAACGCTTCACCCTGCTGCTGACCGCAGACAGCCAGAGCGCTGAGCGTCTGCAGGAAGAGTTGAGTTTCTTCGCCCCGAACCTCCCGGTGCTGCACTTTCCTGACTGGGAAACCCTGCCATACGACCTGTTTTCGCCGCATCAGGACATCATTTCCCAGCGAATTTCAGCACTTTATCGCCTGCCCGAGTTGAAGCACGGTGTGTTGGTAGTGCCGATCACCACAGCCCTACATCGTCTCGCGCCCACGCGTTTCCTGCTCGGCAGCAGCCTGGTGCTAGACGTAGGCCAGAAACTCGACGTGGAGCAGATGCGCACCCGGCTGGAAGCCTCCGGCTATCGCTGCGTCGATACGGTTTATGAGCATGGCGAATTCGCGGTCCGTGGCGCGTTGATCGACCTGTTCCCGATGGGCAGCAAACAGCCGCTGCGCATTGATTTATTCGATGACGAAATTGAGACGCTGCGCACATTCGATCCCGAGACCCAGCGCTCGATTGACAAGGTCGACTCGATCAAGCTGCTGCCGGCCCGCGAGTTCCCCCTGGAAAAGAAAGCCGTCACCGATTTTCGCGGGCGTTTTCGCGAGCGCTTCGACGTGGATTTTCGCCGCTGCCCGATCTACCAAGACCTTTCCACCGGGATCACGCCCGCCGGCATCGAGTATTACCTGCCGCTGTTTTTCGAAGAAACCGCCACTCTGTTCGACTACCTGCCACAGGACACCCAGGTGTTTTCCCTGCCGGGGGTGGAAAAGGCCGCCGAGCAATTCTGGAACGATGCGCGCAACCGCTATGAAGAGCGCAGGGTCGACCCCGAGCGACCGCTGCTGCCGCCGGCCGATATCTTTCTGCCCGTCGAGGACTGCTTTGCCCGGCTGAAGGACTGGCCCCGCGTGGTCGTCAGCCAGGACGATATCGAACCCGGCGTCGGCCGCCAGCGCTTCGACGCGCAACCGCTCCCGGACCTGGCCATTCAGGCAAAGGCCAGCGAACCCCTGGCCGCGCTGCGCCGCTTTATCGAAGAGTACTCGGGCCGCGTGCTGTTCTGCGCCGAGTCCGCCGGACGTCGCGAAGTGCTTTTCGAGCTGCTTGCACGCCTCAAGCTCAAGCCGCTGGAAGTCAGCGGCTGGCCGGAATTCACCAGCAGCACGGAACGGCTGGGTATCTGCATTGCGCCTCTTGATGAGGGCCTGCTGCTGGAAGATCTGGCGCTGGTCGCGGAAAGCCCGCTGTTCGGCCAGCGCGTCATGCAGCGCCGTCGCCGCGAGAAATCCCGTGACGGTGGCGATAACGTCATCAAGAACCTCGCCGAGCTGCGCGAGGGCGCTCCGGTGGTGCACATCGACCACGGCGTCGGCCGCTATCTGGGCCTCGTCACCCTTGAAATCGAAGGTCAGGCCGCCGAGTTCCTCGCGTTGATGTACGCCGAGGAAGCCAAACTCTACGTGCCCGTGGCCAGCCTGCACCTCATCGCCCGTTACACCGGCAGTGACGACGCCCTCGCCCCGCTGCACCGCCTCGGCTCCGAAACCTGGCAGAAAGCCAAGCGCAAGGCCGCGGAACAGGTGCGCGACGTCGCTGCCGAACTGCTCGACATCTACGCCCGCCGCGCCGCCCGTGAAGGCTATGCATTCGCCGACCCCAAGGTCGATTACGCCACGTTCAGCGCCGGCTTCCCGTTCGAGGAAACCCCGGATCAGCAGACCGCCATCGAAGCCGTGCGCGAGGACATGCTCGCGGCCAAACCAATGGATCGCCTGGTCTGCGGCGACGTGGGTTTCGGCAAGACCGAGGTGGCCATGCGCGCCGCCTTTATTGCCGTACATGGCGGTAAGCAGGTCGCGGTACTGGTGCCCACCACCCTGCTCGCCCAGCAGCACTACAACAGCTTCCGCGACCGCTTCGCCGACTGGCCGGTGAAAGTTGAAGTGATGAGCCGCTTCAAGAGCACCAAGGAAGTCAGCGAGGCCATGCAGCAACTGGCCGAGGGCAAAGTCGATATCGTCATCGGCACCCACAAGCTGCTGCAGGGCGACGTCAAGTTCAGCAACCTGGGCCTGGTGATCATCGACGAAGAACACCGCTTTGGCGTGCGCCAGAAAGAGCAGCTGAAAGCGCTGCGCAGCGAAGTCGACATTCTCACGCTTACCGCGACGCCGATTCCACGCACCCTGAACATGGCCGTCTCCGGCATGCGCGACCTATCGATCATCGCCACCCCGCCGGCGCGACGGCTGTCGGTGCGCACCTTCGTCATGGAGCAGAACAACCCGACGATCAAGGAAGCGCTGCTGCGCGAGCTGCTGCGCGGTGGCCAGGTGTACTACCTGCACAACGATGTAAAAACCATCGAGAAGTGCGCCGCCGACCTGGCTGAGCTGGTGCCTGAAGCACGCATCGGCATCGGCCACGGGCAGATGCGCGAGCGCGAGCTGGAACAGGTGATGGGCGACTTCTATCACAAGCGTTTCAACGTGCTGATCGCCTCGACCATCATTGAAACCGGCATCGACGTACCGAGCGCCAACACCATCATCATCGAACGCGCCGACAAATTCGGCCTGGCCCAGTTGCACCAGTTGCGTGGCCGCGTCGGCCGCAGCCACCACCAGGCCTACGCCTACCTGCTGACGCCACCGCGCAAGCAGATGACCGATGACGCACAGAAACGCCTGGAGGCGATTTCCGGCGCCCAGGACCTCGGCGCCGGCTTCCTGCTGGCGACCCACGACCTGGAAATCCGCGGCGCTGGTGAACTGCTCGGCGATGGCCAGAGCGGGCAGATTCAGGCGGTGGGCTTCACGCTGTATATGGAAATGCTCGAGCGGGCAGTGAAATCCATTCGCAAGGGCGAGCAGCCGAACCTCGATCAACCGCTGAGCGGTGGTCCGGAGATCAACCTGCGGGTGCCCGCACTGATTCCCGAAGACTACCTGCCCGATGTGCATGCACGGCTGATCCTCTACAAACGCATCGCCTCCGCCGCTGACGAAGAGGGTCTGAAGGAGCTGCAGGTGGAGATGATCGATCGCTTCGGCTTGCTCCCCGAACCGACCAAGAACCTGGTGCGCCTGACCCTGCTCAAGCTGCAGGCGGAAAAGCTCGGGATCAAGAAGGTCGATGCCGGGCCCCAGGGCGGTCGTCTGGAATTCGCCGCCGATACCTGCGTCGATCCCTTGACGCTGATCAAGCTGATCCAGAGCCAACCCAACCGCTATAAATTCGAAGGCGCTACGCTGTTTAAATTCCAGGTGCCCATGGAACGACCGGAGGAGCGCTTCAATACCCTCGAAGCGTTATTCGAACGCCTGACCCCTTCGTTCAAGGACTGATCGATGCACCCATTCCGCAGATTCGCTCTGGCATTCGGCCTGCTGGTACTTACGACCGGATCGGCTTTTGCCGAGGCACTTCATCACGTCGAACTGATCGTCTTCCGACAGTCTGCTGACCACTTGCTGGCCGCCTACCCTGCCCCAGAGGACTGGGCGCACGGAGCGCCCATGCTGGCGCCAGCGCAGGAGCGCGAAACGACGCTGAACGACGAAGCGGCCAGGCTAGACGCAAACGGCGGCTATCAGGTACTTCTGCACAGGGCCTGGTCGCAACCGATAGGTAGCAACGCCAGCAGCATTGCGGTGAGCACCGGTGACCAGCGATTCGGCCACTTTCCGACTGAAGGCGTCATTACGCTTGGTCAGGGGCGGCGGATCGACCTCAGCGTTGAGCTATGGGTAAATCATTTCGAGAGCAACGGGCTGCTCAGCAGCAGTGAACTGATCAGGCGCAGCGTTCGCCTGAAAAGCGCTGAGCTCACGTTCCTCGATCACGGCAACCTGGGCGTACTGGTTCGCGTCAGGCCGATCTAACATGCTTGTTCAGCTAGCAAAAAGGGCCGCTTGATGCGGCCCTTTTTTGTTTTACGTGCCGAATTAGCTTATGCAGTGAAGGCTCAGCCTTCCAGTACATGGGCCAGCACGGCCTTGACCTGGCCCATACCCTCTTCCAGCGCGCACTCGATCTCCGCCATGGTAATCAGCCCTTTGCTCTTGCCCGCCGCCGGATTGACCACCAACGCCAGGCACGCGTAGGGCAACGCCAGCTCACGGGCCAAAACGGCTTCCGGCATGCCAGTCATGCCAACGATATCGCAGCCATCGCGTTCCATACGGGCAATTTCGGCGACCGTTTCCAGGCGCGGTCCCTGGGTACAGCCGTACACACCGTGGGAGCTGTAGCCGCAGCGTTCCTGATCCAGCGCAGCGGTGAGCTTGTTGCGCAACTGCGCGTCGTAAGGATGGCTGAAGTCAACATGGGTAACGTGCTCCAGCTCATCCTCGTAAAAGGTATGGGCGCGGCCCGAGGTGTAATCGATGATCTGGTGTGGCACGCAGAAATGCCCCGTACCCATCGCGGGATGAATACCACCCACCGCGTTGACGGCGATGATCGCCTGAGCCCCAGCCTCTCGCAGCGCCCAGAGATTGGCGCGGTAGTTGACCTGGTGCGGCGGGATACGGTGGGGGTGTCCGTGGCGGGCAAGAAACAATACTTCGCGACCCGCGTAGTCCCCATGCAGCACAGGGGCAGAAGGTGCGCCATAGGGCGTATCGAAATGCCGTGCGGTGTTGATGGTCAGCCCGTCCAGACGGGTCAACCCGGTGCCGCCGATGATGGCGCAAACAGTCATTGCTGGGTCCTTATTCAATCAGTTGCGCGGCGCGCAAGGCGCTGATCGCCTGCTGCCAACGCGGATGTTGGCGGTACTCGATACCGGGGAAAGCGTGTCGACGCATCCGAGCCAAGCCATGAGGCGCGGTCACCTTGAGTCGCTGCAAGGCGCTCAGGGCCAATTCCGCGGCAGCGCGATCATTGCAGACCAGGCCCATGTCGCAACCAGCCGCAAGCGCCGCCTCGATGCGGCATGCCGCATCGCCGACCACATGGGCGCCCGCCATCGACAGGTCATCACTGAAAATAACGCCGGTAAAAGCAAGCTCGCCACGCAAGATGTCCTGTAGCCAACGCCGCGAAAAGCCCGCTGGCTGGGCATCAACTTGCGGATAAATCACATGCGCGGGCATTACTGCAGCCAGTTGCGACCCCAACTGAGCGAAGGGTTTAAGGTCGCACTGGCGAATCTGCTCGAGGCTGCGCTCATCCACCGGAATCGCCACGTGGGAATCGGCCTCGGCCCAGCCATGTCCGGGAAAATGCTTGCCGGTCGCGGCCATGCCCGCCGCCTGCATCCCGCGGATAAACGCGCCAGCCAACTGGGTGGCACGCTGCGCATCACCTTCGAACGCGCGACTACCGACCACCGCACTGCGCTGGTGGTCCAGATCCAGCACCGGGGCGAAGCTCAGGTCCAGGCCCGCCGCCAGCACCTCGGTCGCCATCAGCCAGCCACAGTGATCGGCCAAGACTTCGGCATTGATGTTGTCAGCAAGCGCACGCATCGCCGGCAAACGCACGAAACCCTGGCGCAGGCGCTGCACCCGACCGCCCTCCTGATCCACCGCCAGGAGCAGATCGGGCCGTATGGCCCGGATCGCCATCGACAGCTCACGGACTTGACGAGGCGTTTCGATGTTACGGGCAAACAGAATCAGCCCGCCGACTTCCGGCTGCCTGAGAATCTGCCGATCCTCGGCGGTCAGCCAGGTACCGGCGATATCCAGCATCAACGAGCCTTGCATGAGTGAACTCACAATAATCCTTAACTTAGCGGTGCTGCCGCCCAGACCGGGCACGCAGCCTCATCGATCTGCACGCGGCATCTGACCGGAACGCGGGGAAACAACTGAAGAAGGTCGGCATTACGCAAGCGCACACAGCCGTGGGAGCGCGGTACACCCATGGGTTCGCTGTCAGGCGTGCCGTGCAGGTAGATGTAGCGGCGAAAAGTGTCGACCGCACCAAGGCGGTTGCGCCCCAGCTCACAGCCGCTGAGCCAGATGATGCGGCTGAGAATCCAGTCGCGACCGGGAAACTGCTGCGCCAATTCGGCCGTCCAGACCTCGCCGGTCCAGCGGCGCCCTCGCAACACCGCAGCGCTTGGCAATCCCTCGCCAATCTTGGCCCGCACATAATGCAGGCCGCGCGGCGTACAGCCGGAACCATTAAGTTCGCCAACGCCATTCAAGGCCGTGGAAACCGGCAGACGAAGCTGCAGCGCACCGTCGGCGAAGCCGTAGAGGCGCTGGTCGGCAATGGAGATATGGATAAGGTCGAGGGTGCACATGGGCGGCTAGCTTAGCGGATCACACCGACCAAGCCCACCCGTGGGCATCAAACCTTGGCGGGTGCCGCAGGGCTCTTGATGCGTGGTTTGAGCTGCGCGCTGGCAAGGGCTTCGTCATGCACACCGCTCTCCGAGCGCATACCTGCAGCCAGGAACGGCACCATCAAGCGCATCACTTGCTCGATTGAGGTATTCACCCCGAAGTCCGTTTCGGCCATGGCGCGCAGCGCCTTGATTCCCGACATGCTGAACGCAGCCGCGCCGAGCATGAAATGAACGCGCCAGAACAACTCCAGGGGGGGAATACGGGGCGCTGCTTCATGAACCAGGAGCATGTAACGGCGGAAAATCTTGCCGTACACCTCTTGCAGATACTTTCGCAGGTGCCCCTGGCTTTGGCTGAACGCTAAGCCAAGCAGACGCATGAAAATGGACAGATCGTTGCCGCTACGCGGCTTAACCTCCAATGCCAGTTCTACCAGCAATTCGAGCAGCTCTTCAAGGCTGAACTTGGTGCCAGGCTTGGCCTGCCTGCGGTCAAGCTCACGCTCGAGGCTGCTGCAGAACGGACCGAGAAAGCGGGAGAAAACCGCCTGGATGAGCGCTTTCTTGGAGCCGAAGTGGTAATTCACCGCCGCCAGGTTGACCCCGGCTTTGCCAGTGATCAAACGCAACGAGGTTTCAGCGAAACCTTTTTCGGCAAACAACTGCTCTGCCGCATCAAGAATGCGTTCAACAGTTTCCGACTGGGCCATGAATTCTCACCTAGCAAACACTCGTTTGAAACATACGTTTTAGCTGATCAACTTGTCAAGCCAAGCGATGCATCTTACCCAGGCCTCGGTTGCCCGACAAAAGCATTTAACGTTCTGCCTGGCACCTGCTCTGTGAATAGCCTGATCAACCTCTGCTAGCGATGGGACGGTGAAATCCCAACGAACCTGTTGCCAAGCAACCTTCACTGTATATAATCCCAGTCACTGTATAAAAAGACAGAGTTCCCATGATCAAACTGACGCCACGCCAAGCTGAAATTCTCGCATTCATCAAGCAATGCCTAGAAGACAATGGTTATCCGCCAACGCGCGCGGAGATCGCTCAGGCGCTGGGCTTCAAATCCCCCAATGCAGCCGAAGAACATCTCAAAGCCTTGGCGCGCAAAGGCGCAATAGAAATGACACCGGGCGCTTCTCGCGGCATTCGCATTCCGGGTTTCGAACCCAGCTCCGAGGAAGAAGGCTTGCCGGTCATTGGCCGAGTAGCAGCCGGTGCACCGATTCTGGCGCAGCAGCATGTCGAGGAATCCTGCCGCATCAATCCCGAGTTCTTTCATCCAAGGGCCGACTATCTGCTGCGGGTACGCGGCATGAGCATGAAGGACATCGGGATTTTTGACGGCGATCTGCTTGCCGTGCACACGACCCGCGAAGCCCGCAATGGCCAGGTTGTGGTCGCACGCATCGATGACGAAGTAACGGTAAAACGCTTCAAGCGCGAAGGTAATCTGGTGTGGCTGCTCGCCGAAAACGACGACTTCGCCCCTATCGAAATCAACTTGGAAGAGCAGGATTTCGTTATTGAAGGTTTGAGTGTCGGCGTAATCCGCCGCTGAGAGGAGGTTCTATGCAGTTCCAGCAGCCACTGAAACGTACCCAACTGCCGCTGTTCGATGGATTTCTTGCGAATACTGTCGCACCACTGCTTGATGAAGAGGCGATGCCGCTCTGGCAAGAGGAAGCCGTGGCCTTCAGCGAACTATCGCTGCGCGGCGCCGCTGGGCACTGCCTTACCCTTCTCGCACCCATTCTGCGCGAGCTGAGTCAGAACGACGATGCGCGGTGGCTTACCTTGATCGCACCGCCCGGCAGCCTGACTCAAACTTGGTTACGCGAAGCAGGGTTGAACCGCGAACGAATTCTACTGCTGCACCCGCGCGGCGAACAAAGCGCGCTGGATTTGGCGCAACAAGCGCTGCGGCTGGGAAAAAGTCATACCGTGGTGAGCTGGCTGCACCCGCTTGAGCGGCAGGCCCGCTTGCAGCTTGAGGCTGCAGCGCGACATGGCAAGGCGCAAAGTTTGAACATCAGCCTGGGCTGAAACTGAAAACGCACAAGGACCGTGCTATCGGTAGGACTGTATAGCTTTCACGCTTAATGCAGAACGTGCGGTTCATCGTCGTGTTCGAAATTGCCTTCCGCCAAACGCCCCGCCATCTGCACCCCAACATTGAGCATGGCCTTCGCCACCTCCACATGCTGGCCTTGCAAAAACGCTTTGGCGCCTTCGGAGAAATCCAGCACCACCAGCGACTCTTCATCTTCTGCACGACGCAGAGCGATGCGGCCATCAGGCAGTTCGACGATTTCCAGAAAGGACGTTGGCATAGTTGGCTCTCCACAAAGGGCCGGCATTGTAACAGCCGACCCGCTCTCACCCTAGTCCGCTGATCAAGCGGCCATTACCACTCGCTTAGGGTTTCGCGAAAGCGCTTGGCCAGAGCCTTCAGCTGCTGCCGCCAGTCTTCCAGGGTTTGCCTAGACAGAGGCTCTGCCGGTTCATCCAGATTTACTGCGCTGATCAATGGCGTTGCAGGGTCAGTCTTGCTGCTCTTGGCTGCTTGTGGCGGCTGGAACAACAACTGGTATGCCTCAAGCAGCTGAGCGAGCCATGTGTGTGGATGTTGCACCAGCTCGACCAATTCGCCCAGTTCCTGGCTCGGCGCAGCAGCCAACACCGCCTTGTCGAGAAAAGCCTCGGCACGCGATGCATCGCTACCAGGCAAACGGTAGTAGCCCGCTATTTCATGGCACAGCCCTAACAACGCGCCATACAAATGAAACAACGTCGCCTCGCGCTCGGCCTGAATCAGCGCTTGCGCATTCATCGCTCGAATCTCCTCAGCCTTGCGCCAGGACTCGAGGGACAAGCCCGCATAAAAGATCTTCTGATTGGTACGGGTATAGAGTTCGTTGGCCATAACGGTGCGCTCCACTTGAACAAAGCGACTAAAGGCGCCTACTGAGGTAGGCGCGGTGCACTCGATCAACGTTTGTCTTCGACCTTCCACTTGCCGCCATCGTAAAACGCGCGCCAACCGGTTGGTTTACCGTCTACTTCAGTCTGCACGTACTGCTCTTTGGTTTTGCGGCTGTAGCGAATCACCGCAGGAAGCCCGTCCGGGTCTTTCTTCGGGGCGTCGACCAGGAAGTGATACTTAGGATCGATCTCGGCCTTGTGCGGAATCAGCTCCATCACCAGAGGCGCGCGGGTTTCGCGGTTCTTCGGGAACTGACTGGCTGCAAGAAACAGACCGGATGCTCCATCGCGCAGAATGTAGGTGTCGTTGACCTTTTCGCACTTGAGCTCCGGCATCTTCACCGGGTCCATTTTCGGCGGCGCCGCTTCACCGCTTTTCAGCAGTTTGCGGGTGTTCTTGCACTCACTGTTGGTGCAGCCGAAGAACTTGCCGAAACGACCGGTCTTAAGCTGCATCTGGCTGCCGCACTTGTCACATTCCAGGCTCGGGCCTTCATAACCCTTGATCCGGTACTGCCCCTGCTCGATCTCATACCCCGTGCAGTCCGGGTTATTGCCGCAGATATGCAACTTGCGGGTTTCATCCAGCAGATAGGCATCCATGGCGGTCGCACAGATAGGGCAGCGATGCTTGCCGAGCAGAACACGGGATTCCGACTCACCCTCGTCGTCTGCGGCAATCTCATCGCCCGGGACCAGATTGAGCGTCGACTTGCAGCGCTCTTTGGGTGGCAACGCGTAACCGGAACAACCGAGGAATACGCCGGTTGAAGCGGTACGGATCATCATCGGCCGCCCACATTCGCGACAGGCGATATCGGTCGGCGTTGGGAGATTGGCACGCATGCCGCTATCGGACGCCTCAGCCACTTCAAGTTTTTTCTTGAAATCGCCATAGAACTCGTCGAGCACGTGCTTCCATTCGCGCTCACCCTGGGCCACATCGTCCAGGTGCTCTTCCATGCCGGCGGTAAAGCCATAGTCCATCAGGTTGGAGAAGCTTTCCGCGAGGCGCTCGGTGACGATATCGCCCATCTTTTCCGAGTAGAAACGGCGGTTGTGCAAGGCAACGTAGCCGCGATCCTGAATGGTCGAAATGATC
This sequence comes from Pseudomonas cistanchae, assembly GCF_054483635.1. Lineage (NCBI taxonomy): Bacteria > Pseudomonadati > Pseudomonadota > Gammaproteobacteria > Pseudomonadales > Pseudomonadaceae > Pseudomonas > Pseudomonas cistanchae. The sequence goes on from NZ_JBTLWN010000003.1 coordinate 220,227, forward strand.
GCCGCATAGGTCGACGGACGACCGATACCGCGCTTCTCCATCTCCTTCACCAGGCTGGCTTCGGAATAGCGCGCAGGTGGCTTGGTGAAGTGCTGGCTCGGATCCAGCTTGATCAGCTTGAGCACCTCACCTTGATTCATTTCCGGCAGGACGTCGTCATCGCCCGGCTTGCTCAATTGCGGCAGAACGCGGGTGTAACCATCGAACTTGAGGATGCGGCCTTTTGCGCGCAACTCAAACTGCGCAGCGGTCACCGTCACGGTGGTCGAGAGATACTCGGCTGGTGGCATCTGGCACGCCACGAACTGGCGCCAGATCAATTCGTACAAGCGCTCGGCATCGCGCTCCATGCCGCTCAGCTGAGTCGGCTTGAGGTTGACGTCGGAAGGACGGATCGCTTCGTGCGCTTCCTGCGCACCCTCCTTGCTGCTGTAGGCAATTGGATTGGCAGGCAGGTACTTCTTGCCGAACTCGCCCTCAATGAAGTCGCGCACCATGCTTACGGCGTCGGCGGACAGGTTGGTCGAGTCGGTACGCATATAGGTGATGTAACCGGCCTCATACAGACGCTGGGCCATCATCATGGTCTTCTTTACGCCGAAGCCAAGACGGTTGCTCGCGGCCTGCTGCAAGGTCGACGTGATAAACGGGGCCGATGGCTTGCTGCTGGTCGGCTTGTCTTCACGCTTGGCGATGCTGTAGCTGGACGCCTTGAGCGTCGCCAGGGCCGCCATGGCCTGGGCTTCGTTCAGCGGTTTGAAAGCGGCGCCGTTCTCACGGGCCACTTCGAAGCGCACGTTGGCGCCTTTGGCGGTACCGAGGTCAGCATGCACTTCCCAGTATTCTTCAGGAACGAAGGCGCGAATCTCTTTTTCACGCTCGACTACCAGTTTCACCGCGACCGACTGCACGCGACCGGCGGACAGGCCACGAGCGATCTTGGCCCACAGCAGCGGCGAAACCATGTAACCCACTACGCGATCGAGGAAACGCCGCGCCTGCTGGGCATTGACCCGGTTGATATCCAGTTCGCCTGGTTTGGAGAAGGCTTCCTGAATGGCTTTCTTGGTAATTTCGTTGAACACCACACGCTTGTAGCGGCTGTCGTCACCGCCGATGGATTCGCGCAGGTGCCAGGCAATGGCTTCCCCTTCGCGGTCCAAGTCGGTTGCGAGATAGATGGTGTCAGCATCTTTGGCCAACCGGCGCAGCTCTTCGACCACCTTTTCCTTGCCAGGCAGGATCTCGTACTTGGCCTTCCAGCCGTGATCGGGATCGACGCCCATACGCGCGACCAGCTGACGCTTGGCTTTTTCCTTGGGAGTAAGCGCTGGCACTTCGCCTGCGGCCGCCTTGCCGCGTTTGACCGGCTCCTTGGCGGCGCTTGCCGAGCCACTGGTAGGCAGGTCACGGATGTGGCCGATGCTCGACTTCACCACGTACTGGCTGCCCAAGTACTTGTTGATGGTCTTGGCCTTGGCCGGGGATTCCACGATGACCAGCGATTTGCCCATGGATTGGAAAATTCCTGAATTCGGTAAATTGAAAGGCGGATAGCCTTGGAGCGTTAAACCTAGCGGGTGTAGTCAAGACAAGCTGAAGCAGGCCGTGACGGCGGTGTTTATAGGTGCCTCAGGGTCGAGTTCAACAGAGCTGGGCCGCGCAGTCGCTCAAAAGCCAGCCGGCGCGGCACCGCTATATATAGTGGCGGTTAAGCCGAGGTCAAGCGCGGCTACGGAGCGACCTCGACTCAGGGCCGCGAAAAAATCGGGGTTTCAGCATGAATCAAGGCGAAGCGCGGAACACTTTCACCGTCCACTTCGACACTTTCACAAAACATCTGCAGCGGTCGCACCCACAAGCCGTAATCGCCGTACAGCGCCTGATAGACCACCATGCACTCCTCGGTCTCGGAATGCTGGGCCACACCAAACACACGGTACTCAGGCCCTTTGTAGTGGCGATAAAGTCCGGGCTGTAGCTGCATGACTTAATTCCTTGGAAATTTTTTGCCGATAAACAAAAACCGGGGCACAAGGCCCCGGTTTCGCACCTTCGACGCTTAAACGCGTTCGAAGACGGTAGTGATGCCCTGGCCGAGGCCCACACACATGGTGGACACGCCAAACGTACCACCGTTCTGCTTCATGACGTTCAGCAGGGTACCGGAGATACGCGCACCGGAACAACCGAACGGGTGACCCAGCGCAATCGCGCCGCCGTGCAGGTTGACCTTCTCTTCCATCTTGTCGAGCACTTTCAGGTCCTTCAGCACAGGCAAGGCCTGGGCAGCGAAGGCTTCGTTGAGCTCGAAGAAATCGATGTCAGAAATGCTCAGACCAGCACGCTTGAGGGCTTTCTGGGTGGACGGTACTGGACCGTAACCCATGATCGCAGGGTCGACACCGGCCACTGCCATGGCGCGAACCACGGCCATCGGCTGAATGCCGAGGTCCTGAGCACGCTGGGCGCTCATGACGATCATGCAGGAAGCGCCGTCGGTGATCTGCGAAGAAGTACCCGCAGTCACGGTACCGCCTTTCGGGTTGAACGCAGGCTTCAGCGCGGCCAGGCTTTCCAGGGTGGTCTCCGGACGAATGGTTTCGTCGTAGTCGAAGACTTTCAGGAAGCCGTTCTCGTCGTAGCCTTGCATCGGGATGATCTCATCCTTGAACTTGCCTTCGACGGTGGCCTTGTGGGCCAGACGGTGCGAACGCTCACCGAACGCGTCCTGCTGCTCACGGCTGATGCCGTGCATCTTGCCAAGCATTTCAGCGGTCAGGCCCATCATGCCCGAGGCCTTTGCGGCGTACAGCGACAGGTGCGGGTTTGGATCGACGCCGTGCATCATGCCAACGTGGCCCATGTGCTCCACGCCGCCGACCACGAAAACATCGCCGTTACCGGTCTGGATTGCCTGCACGGCTGTATGCAGCGCGCTCATGGACGAGCCACACAGACGGCTGACGGTCTGGCCGGCGCTGCTGTGCGGAATCTGGGTCATCAGCGACGCCATGCGCGCGATGTTCCAGCCCTGCTCCAGGGTCTGGTTGACGCAGCCCCAGATCACGTCTTCCACTTCGGCCGGATCGACCTTGGCGTTGCGCTCCAGCAGCTTACTGATCAGGTGTGCCGACATGGTCTCGGCACGGGTATTGCGATGCATGCCGCCCTTGGAACGACCCATCGGGGTACGACCGAAGTCGACGATGACTGCATCTCTAGGATTCAGGCTCATAAATTCACTCTCGCTCTAGTCTGTCCGCGATTAACCGAAAAACTTCTGGCCGTTTGCGGCCATTTCGCGAAGCTTGGCAGTCGGGGTGTACAGCGCGCCCAGATCGGCGTACTTGTCGGCCAGGGCTACGAATTCCGCGACACCGATGCTATCGATGTAACGCAGCGCACCACCACGGAACGGCGGGAAGCCAATGCCGTAGATCAAGCCCATATCGGCTTCGGCAGCGGTTTCGACGATGCCGTCTTCCAGGCAACGCACGGTTTCCAGACACAGCGGAATCATCATGAAGTTGATGATGTCCTCGTCGGTCACTTCGCGCTGCTCGGTCACGATGGACTTGAGCAGTTCGTAAGCCTGAGGATCGATGACCTTCTTCGGCTTGCCGCGCTTGTCGGTTTCGTAAACGTAGAAACCCTTGCCGTTCTTCTGGCCCAGGCGATTGGCTTCGTACATCACATCGACCGCAGTACGGCCTTCGACCGCCATACGGTCCGGGAAGCCTTCAGCCATCACGTCACGGCCATGGTGACCGGTGTCGATACCGACCACGTCGGACAGGTAAGCCGGGCCCATCGGCCAGCCGAACTTCTCCATGACCTTGTCAATGCGCACGAAGTCGACGCCGAAGCCCAGCAGCTTGGAGAAGCCGCCGAAGTACGGGAACAGCACGCGGTTGACCAGGAAGCCTGGGCAGTCGTTGACCACGACCGGGGTCTTGCCCATCTTCTTGGCGTAGGCAACGGTGGTGGCCACGGCTACTTCGCTGGACTTCTCGCCACGAATCACTTCGACCAGCGGCATCATGTGCACCGGGTTGAAGAAGTGCATGCCGACGAAATTTTCTGGCCGCTTGAGGGCTTTGGCCAACAGGCTGATGGAAATGGTCGAGGTGTTGGACGCGAGAATCGCATCGTCCTTGACCTGCGCTTCCACTTCGGACAGCACGGCTTGCTTGACCTTGGGGTTCTCGACCACGGCCTCAACGACAATGTCGACGTTGGCGAAATCGCCGTAGGACATGGTTGGGCGAATGGCGTTAAGCGCTTCGGCCATCTTCGCCGCACTCAGACGACCTTTGGCAACGCGGTTACCCAGCAACTTCGAGGCTTCATTGAGCCCCATCTGGATACCTTCTTCGCGGATATCCTTCATCAGGATCGGCGTGCCTTTGACGGCCGACTGGTAAGCAATACCGCCGCCCATGATGCCGGCGCCGAGTACGGCTGCCAGTTTCACGTCTTTGGCGATTTCGTCGTAAGCCTTGGATTTCTTCTTCAGCTCCTGATCATTCAGGAACAGACCGATCAGGCTCTCGGCAACCGACGTCTTGGCCAGCTTGACGAAGCCGTTGGCCTCGACTTCCAGTGCCTTGTCGCGGCCCAGGTTAGCTGCTTTCTGGATGGTCTTGATCGCTTCAACCGGCGCCGGGTAGTTAGGGCCCGCTTGACCGGCAACGAAACCTTTGGCGGTTTCGAAGCACATCATCTGCTCGATGGCGTTGAGCTTGAGCTTCTCCAGCTTAGGCTGGCGCTTGGCCTTGTAGTCCAGCTCGCCGGAGATGGCGCGCTTGATCAGGTCCAGCGCAGCGGCCTGAAGCTTGTCGGCGCTGACCACTGCATCGACCGCACCCATTTTCAGAGCATCGTCGGCACGGTTTTCTTTACCCGCAGCAATCCACTCGACGGCGTTATCAACACCGATAACGCGTGGCAGACGAACAGTACCGCCGAAGCCCGGGTAGATGCCCAGTTTGACTTCTGGCAGGCCGACCTTGGCGCTGTCGGCCATGACGCGGTAATCCGCAGCCAGACACATTTCAAAGCCACCGCCGAGGGCGATGCCGTTGATCGCGACGACAGTCGGAACAGCGAGGTCTTCAAAGTCGCTGAAGATCTTGTTGGCTTCGAGGTTGCCAGCCACCAGTTGCTCGTCTGGCAACTTGAAGTTGTCGACGAACTCGGTGATATCGGCGCCGACGATAAATACGTCTTTGCCACTGGTGACAATCACGCCTTTGATCGAACCATCGGCCTTGATTGCGTCAACCGACTGACGCAGTTCGTTCAGGGTAAGACGGTTGAATTTGTTGACGGATTCACCCTTGAGGTCGAATTTCAATTCGACGATGCCGCTCTCAAGAGCCTTAACCGTGATGGCTTTACCTTCGTAAATCATCAACTGATCTCCACGGTATGGAAGCTGAACAGTACACATCGGAGCCAACCAGCACGCTACTCCGCGACACAGCGGTCGAGAATAGCCCTAATCAGCCTGGCACACCCACCGACGCGATAATCGGGTTTCAGAACGCTGCTTTTTCAGGCAAACGCTCAATTCATACGCCCGTTTGATTTGGGTGCGCACACCTTCTCGGAAAAGCTCGGGAATGTCAATTGGCCCGATTGAGCGATAAGGCCCGGCCAGTTGTGAAAGGCAAAGGAATGCGTCAAGCGGGGCAATTTGTGGCAAACGGATACCACGGTGCGGCGCCCTGTCGGCAAGTTTGAGCGGCACACCAAGCACAATCGGGATGAAAACGATTATCCGGCGCGGCTGCAACCGTTCTGCGGTTTAACAAGAATGTAAAAATTTAACGATGATTCGTCGCCAAATCGGCGTACTCTTCACGCAGATTATTTTCTCCAGGCGTAAAACGAGGCCATTGCCGTCCCTTTCACGTCATGATTTAAGAGAAAAACACGCGATTTCCGGCCTGCCTGGCCAACGTTCAGCCCAGTGCAATCACTGGGCTTTTCTTTTTCCGCTCAAGCCTGCTCCTGCAAGAAGTCGGCGATGCGCTGCAAGGCGTCGTCCTGACCGTTCTCCCCCCAGTACAGGGCGACCATCTGGGTGTTGACCTCGACCTTGAACACGTCAGCCGGTAACGCCGCCAGGGCTTTGGCCAGCGCCTCGTCCGCGCAAGGCTCACGCCACTGGTTTAGCCAGCGGCCCGGCTCGGCTTGCCAATAAACCCAGCAATCCTGGCTGCCGCGCCGTCTGACGCGGTGATACTGCGGACAGCTGGCCGGCGGTTGCCGGGACAGCCAGTGCGGCCAATCCTGGCTGGAGAGCTGCATGCCCAGGCCCATGCGCCGCGCCCGCAAGCGTACATCCATCTGTCCGCGCTGGCGCCGCGACGGGATCAACCAGGACAACGGACTCAGCACAAATGCCAAAAGTAACAAGACGATCCAGGGGCTCATAACTTAATCTCGTAGGCAGAAGCCTGCCGTAACCGTGCAAGGCGGCCATAATCACTTACATCGGTCACCCTTAGAAGGAGTCACCCATGCCCTATCAACACATATTGGTCGCCGTGGACCTTACCGAGGAATGCGACCCGGTCATGCACCGTGCGCAGAAGCTGGCGCAAAGCAGCCAGGCCAAGCTTTCGGTTGTGCATATAGTCGAGCCCATGGCGATGGCCTTTGGCGGTGATGTCCCCATGGACCTTTCCATGTTGCAGCAGCAGCAATTCGATCAGGCCCGCGAGCGGCTGGACAGCTTCTCCGGGAAGTACCCAGGTGTCGCCGCGGAACACCGTCACCTCGCCTACGGCCAGCCGCGCCAGGAGATTCATCGGCTGGCCGAAGAGCAGGCATGCGATCTGATCGTGGTCGGCAGCCATGGCCGCCATGGACTTGCGCTGTTGCTGGGCTCAACCGCAAACGACGTGCTCCATGGTGCTCCATGTGACGTGCTGGCGGTTCGCTTGAAAAAGATCTGAATTAAGACGCTGCATGTGCGCATGCAGCGTATCGGTTAGGTATCCGGGCCTTCGCCTGCGCTCATGACCAGCGGGCGAATCTTCTGCAGTTGCGTTTCCAGCGAATAAGTCATGCTCGACGACATCGAGAAGAAGGTCAAAAACGCCTTCAGGTTGGAGTCCCCCTCGCAGGTGTCGTGAATACGCTGCCAGAACGCCTGGTTGACCAGCTGCAACTGCTGAAACATTCGCACCAGCCCTTTCAGGTCCCAGTCGGCATGGCGGCCTTCGCGGTAATTGAAGTATTGCCGCGCCAGGTACAGCGACACCGCGCGCAGGATGAATTCCTGGTTATTGGCGAACGGCAGATGATTGTGCGCCATCGGTTTCAGCGCGCTGAGCACCGGACAAGCGCTGGTCGCCATGATGACCCCGAGAAGCGCCCGCAAGCCCTCTTCCAGACCGACGGTTTTGGTGTACTCACGCTCCGGAGTGCGCACCCATACCAGGGCCTTGGTGAATGCCGGCAGGCCCTGGAAATCTTCGATCACCCGGTGCAAGTCGACCGCCGCAGGGCAGTGGCTGAAGTCGTCCTTGCTCAAGGGACAGTTGCTGCATTTCTGGTATTCCAGCCGCGTCCAGCTGGGCGCAGTCTTGGCGGCCTCTGGCTCATAGACCCGGTTCAGCTCGATTCGATAGCTGAACTCATGCTCGGCATCCAGGCTAATACGGTACTCAATCGGCATGTTTTCTCCGCCAGACTCTAAAGGCCTGTTAGTCGATGGGCGCTGTCGCCGGCTCAGCCTTCAAGCTCGGCCCAGCGCTCTACCAGGTGCTCCAATTCCTGCTGTAGCTGTTGCAAACGGGCCAGCACCTCGGCTGTTTTGTCCGCCGCTTGCTGGTAGAAAGCGGGGTCGCCCATTTCGCCCTGCAATGCACTGATCTGGGTCTCCAGTGCGTCTATCTGGCCTGGAATGGCCTCCAGCTCGCGCTGCAGCTTATAGCTGAGTTTCTTTTTCGCCACCGCCGCTACTGGCGTCGCGACTGGCGCGGCCGGGGTTGCGGTCGGCGCTACCACAGCTGAGGCTAGCTCGGCTTTGCCGGCTTTGCTTTCGCCAACCCCGAGCAAGCGCGGCGAACCGCCCTGGCGCAGCCAATCCTGATAGCCGCCCACGTACTCGCGCACCAAGCCTTCACCTTCGAACACCAGGGTGCTAGTCACCACGTTGTCGAGGAATGCCCGGTCGTGGCTGACCATCAGTACCGTGCCGGGGAAGGTCAGCAGCACTTCTTCCAGCAGCTCCAGGGTTTCAACGTCGAGGTCGTTGGTCGGTTCGTCGAGCACCAGCAGGTTGGCGGGCTTGCTGAACAGCTTGGCCAACAACAAACGCGCCCGCTCACCGCCAGACAACGCCTTGACCGGGGTTCGCGCACGCTGTGGGCTGAACAGGAAATCACCGAGGTAGCTCAGGACGTGGCGGTTCTGCCCGTCGATCTCGATGAAGTCGCGCCCTTCGGCAACGTTGTCGATCACGGTTTTTTCCAGGTCGAGCTGATGGCGCAGCTGGTCGAAGTACGCTACGTCGATGCGCGTGCCCTCTTCCACCTTGCCACTGGTCGGCTGCAGGCCACCCAGCATCAGTTTCAGCAAGGTGGTCTTGCCGGTCCCGTTGGCGCCAAGCAGGCCGATACGGTCACCGCGCTGCAGCACCATGGAAAAGTCCTTAATCAGGAACGGGCCGTCCGGATGGGCGAAGCTGACGTTCTCCAGCACCATCACCTGCTTGCCCGATTTCTCCGCCGTTTCCAGCTGGATATTGGCCTTGCCGGTGCGCTCGCGCCGCTCGCTGCGCTCGACGCGCAGGGCCTTCAGCGCACGCACCCGACCTTCGTTACGGGTCCGGCGGGCCTTGATGCCCTGGCGAATCCAGACTTCTTCCTGGGCCAGTTTCTTGTCAAACAGCGCGTTGGCGGTTTCCTCAGCGGCCAGCGCGGCCTCTTTATGCACCAGGAAGCTGGCGTAATCGCCGTTCCAGTCGATCAGGCCGCCGCGATCAAGCTCGAGAATCCGCGTGGCCAGGTTCTGCAGAAAGGACCGGTCGTGAGTAATGAACAGCACGGCGCCCTGAAAATCCTTCAAGGCCTCTTCCAGCCAGGCGATAGCGCCAATATCCAGGTGGTTGGTCGGCTCATCGAGCAGTAGCAGATCCGGCTCGCTGACCAGCGCCTGCGCCAGCAGCACCCGCCGGCGCCAACCGCCGGAGAGCTCAGCAAGCGTCTTGTCGGCGGGCAACTGCAAGCGGCTGAGCGTGCTGTCGACCAGTTGCTGCAAGCGCCAGCCGTCACGGGCCTCGAGGTCCTGCTGGACGTGCATCAGTTTGTCCAGATCGGCGTCGGTCACGATGTTCTGGCTGAGGTGGTGATAGGCGGCGAGGAGCTCGCCGACGCCGTCGAGACCTTGCGCTACCACATCGAAGACGGTCCGCTCGTCAGCCAGCGGAAGCTCTTGCGGCAATTCGCCGATTTTCAGGCCAGGCGCGCGCCAGACGGAGCCGTCATCGGGCTTCTGGTCACCCTTGACCAGCTTCATCATGCTCGACTTGCCAGTGCCGTTGCGCCCGATGATGCACACCCGCTCCCCGCGCGCGATCTGCCAGGACACCTTGTCCAGCAGTGGCATGGCTCCGTAGGCCAGGGAAACATCGGTGAACTTGAGCAGGGTCATGGCGGGCCTCGACGGTTACGGCAGGTGACGAACGAACTGCAATGCCGGCTGCCCACAAGGGCGCCAGAGGCGTTCCAGCTGTCTTCATCACCAAAGCTGGTTTGCGCGGCAGCGAGCCGTCGCAAAAACTGGGCGCGCATTCTAACCGAGATGAGGTGCCTCTTCGCGGCGATTTTTAATGGACCGCCGGTCGGTCACGGCGGGTTTCATCGCGCCCCGACAAAAGGCTAAGCTAGGGCCTCCAGCGTCGGCGTCGACGGCGCTCACCTCAGGTTCTAATCCGGAAGTGTCATGCGCGTTCGTTCGTACAGCTTGTTTCCCTGCCTTCTGTTTTGCGTTGCAACCCTGTCGCCTGTTCAAGCTGCCAGCCTGACTCAGCAACGTCTCTATTACGATCAAGCCAAGGCCGCGCTGGCCAAGGGCGACAGTGGCCCCTACCAGCGTTACGCCGAGGCCCTGCGTGACTATCCGCTTGAGCCCTACCTCGCCTATGAAGAGCTGACCGCCCGTTTGAAATGGGCGAGCAATGACGAGATCGAGAAATTTCTTGCCGAGCACGGCGACCTGCCCCAGGCGAGCTGGATGAAGTTGCGCTGGCTGCGCTGGCTGGCCGAACGCGGCGAATGGCAGACCTTCGTCAAGCACTACGATCCAAGCCTCAACTTCACCGAACTGGATTGCCTCTATGGTCAGTATCAACTGAACAATGGCCTTGAGGCTGAGGGCTTCGTCACCGCTGAAAAGCTCTGGCTGGTGGGCAAATCCCAGCCCAACGCCTGTGATCGCCTGTTCGATAACTGGGCGGCACGCGGCCAGCTCACCGAAGAACGGCGCTGGCAGCGCAGCAAGCTGGCCGTCGAGGCCCGTAATTACGGTCTGGCGAGCTATCTGCTGAAAGGCATGCCAACCCTGGCCAACCACGCCAAGCTGATGATCGAGGTGGCGCAGAAGCCGGAGCTGCTCAGCCAGAGCGCCCGCTTCAGCCCTGCCGATCAGGCCATGGCGGACGTCGTCGGTCTCGGGCTACGTCGCCTGGCCCGCAAGGACCCGGAAAAAGCCCTGAGCCTGCTGGACAGCTACGCCCAGCGGATGAAATTTTCCAGCGACGAGAAAGTCGCGATCGCCCGTGAAATCGGGCTGACCCTGGCCAAGCGCTTCGACCCGCGCGCGCTCAAGGTCATGGCGCATTACGACCCGCAGTTGCGCGACAGTACCGTCAGCGAATGGCGCGCACGTCTGCTGTTGCGCGGCGGTCAGTGGAACGACGTCCACCAGTTGACCCAGCAGATGCCCAAGGAACTGGCAGAAACCAATCGCTGGCGTTACTGGAAAGCCCGTAGCCTGCAACTGGCACAACCCAACAGCGCCGAGCCGCAGGTGCTGTATCAGAGCCTGGCGAAGGAGCGCGACTTCTATGGCTTCATGGCCGCCGATCAGGTCAAGGCACCCTATCAGTTGAACAACCAGCCGCTCGCCCTCTCTGCGGCCACTGTGAAAAAGGTGCGTAATGCCCCGGGCATCAGACGCGCCCTGGAATTTCATGCCCGCGGCCAGATCGCCGACGGTCGCCGCGAGTGGTACCACGTCAGCCGCCTGTTCAGCCGCGACGAAATGGTTGCCCAGGCGCGCCTGGCCTATGAGATGGAATGGTATTTCCCGGCGATTCGCACCATCAGCCAGGCCAAATACTGGGACGATCTGGACGTGCGTTTCCCCATGGCGCATCGCGATCCGCTATCCCGCGAGGCGAAAAAGCGCGGGCTGCATTCCAGTTGGGTATTCGCCATCACCCGCCAGGAAAGCGCGTTTATGGCAGATGCCAAGTCGCCGGTCGGCGCAATGGGCTTGATGCAGCTGATGCCCGCCACCGCCAAGGAAACCGCCAAGCGCTTCGACATACCGCTGTCCTCGCCGCAACTGGCGTACCGGCCGGAGGTAAATATCCAGCTCGGCGCGGCCTATCTGAGCCAGATCTACGGCCAATTCAATGGCAATCGAGTGCTTGCCTCGGCCGCTTACAATGCCGGGCCGGGCCGGGTGCGCCAGTGGTTACGCGGCGCCGACCATCTGGCCTACGACGTCTGGATCGAAAACATTCCGTTCGACGAGACGCGCCAGTACGTGCAGAACGTGCTGTCGTACTCGGTGATTTACGGGCAGAAACTCAATTCACCGCAGCCGCTGATTGGCTGGCACGAACGCTACTTCGACGATCAATAAACCGCGTCGAGGCTGCTATTCCAGCACCTCGACCGGCATCCCCAGCGCCAGCTCACCCTCGCCGCTGGCAATCAGGTTCTGTCCGAAATAGACCTGCCCCTCACGCTCGCGGTAACCGCGCAGCGTGGCCAGGGGCTCGCGGTCTGCACTGCGCTCGCCGGTTTGCGGGTCCAGCGTGGTGATGATGCAGCGGGAGCAGCCCTTGACCACGCGGAACTCCACCGCGCCGATGCGGATTCGCTTCCAGTCGTCCTCTGCATAAGGCGTAGCACCAGCGACCACCAGATTCGGGCGAAACCGCAGCATCTCCAACGGCCGGCCTACCCGGCTGGATAAATCCTCAAGCGACGCCTGACCGATCAGCAGCAAGGGAAAACCATCGCTGAAGGCAACCTGGTCGCCAACCTGGGCATAGCCGGTATCCACCTGGCGGGCACGCTCAGTGGGCTGATACACCAGGCGGCACGGGCGGCCTAACAGATCACTCAACCAGTTGGCTGCGTCATCGCCGGCATCGGGTACGCGTAAGCTGTCGCTCCAGATGATGACGCCGCGCAGCGCCGCATCCGCGGCAGGCACCTCAATCGTCAGCGCCGGCATGCCGGGTGCGCTCAGCAGTACCTGGTCGGGCGTCTGCCACTGCAGCGTGATCTGGGTCATCGGCGCAAGCAGGCGTTGAGTCAGGAAGCGTCCGCTCTGGGCATCGACTACCATCCAGCGGCGATCCCCGCTCAAGCCCAGCTGATCCAGTCGAGCCGTGGGCATGGGCTCGGCGCGTCCCGACTTCAGCGGATACCGGTACAACCCAGAGAGACTTAACATGAGTCAGCTTTTCCTTCAGCAAAACGCCCTTATACGAGCATGCCGCCAGGCTCACAAGCCTGTCGTCGGTCTGGCGCTGCTTATGAGCCTGACGGCCTGCAGCGGCAGCCCGGATGAAAACCTGGGCGTGCACGACGGCCAGCTCGCGCCCTGCCCGTCGTCACCCAACTGCGTGAACAGCCAGGCGAGCGGCGAACAGGCCATCGAGCCGTTGCCGCTGACAGGCAGCCGCGCGGAGACGCAGGCACAACTGGTCAAGCTGCTGAGCAGCGAAACCGGTGTGAAGATAGTCGAGCAGGACGACCATTACCTGCGGGCAGAATTCACCAGCGCGCTGCTGCGTTTCGTCGATGACGTGGAGTTCTTGATCGGCGAGCGGCATGTCGATGTGCGGTCGGCGTCGCGCCTGGGCTATTCGGACATGGGCGTCAACCGCGAGCGCATCGAGCGTTTGCGTGAGCGCCTCAAGCAGCAACCCTGAAATGCAAACGCCCGCCAGATCAGGCGGGCTTTTAGCGGGTGGTCAGGGCGCCTGATCGAGCAACAGGCGCTCGTGCACCACATCCACCAGTTTGTCCGGCTGGAATTTGGAGAGGAAGTCGTTGCAACCGACCTTCTTCACCATCGCCTCGTTGAAACTGCCGGATAGCGAGGTGTGCAGCACCACATACAGATCCTTTAGCCGAGGGTCATTGCGAATCTCGGTGGTCAGGCGGTAACCGTCCATTTCCGGCATCTCCGCATCGGTGATGACCATCAGCAGCTTTTCGTGCACGTCGATCCCGGCATCCGCCCAGCCCTTGAGCAGGTTCAGCGCCCGCAGGCCGTCGCTGGCGGCGTGGCAGCGAATATCCAGTTGCGCCATGGTGCCCTTGAGCTGGCTCATGGCGACGTTGGAATCATCCACCAGCAGCACTTCGCGCCCCTTGGCAAATTCGAGCAGCGGATCGGCGAGCTTTTCCGGCGACACCTTGGTACTCATCGGGGTGATTTCCGCCAACACCTTTTCCACGTCGATCACCTCGACGATCTGATCCTCGACCTTGGTGATCGCCGTCAGGTAATGCTGCCGCCCCGCACCGCCCGGAGGCGGCAGAATGGATTCCCAGTTGAGGTTGAGGATGCGCTCTACCCCGCCGACCAGGAACGCCTGTACCGAGCGGTTGTACTCGGTGACGATGATGGTGCTGCGTTCATCCGGCACGATGGGCCGCATGCCGATCGCCTGGGACAGATCGATCACCGGCAGCGTCTGCCCACGCAGGTTGACCACACCACAGACGAAGCGATGACGCTGCGGCATCAGGGTCAGCTTGGGCATCTGCAGGACTTCCTGCACCTTGAATACGTTGATCGCGAACAGCTGGCGCCCAGCCAGGCGGAACATGAGAATTTCCAGGCGGTTCTCACCCACCAATTGGGTACGCTGATTTACTGAGTCGAGAATACCGGCCATCACACGCTCCTGTTCACCTGTCGAAGTAGCCTAGCTCAAGTGGCTACACCTTGGTGTATCGGCCGACTGCCGCCCGGCTGAAGCCAGGCGACGCGGTTTACCGCGATACGTTCAAAGCGCGATGGCGTTTTCCAGCGAGTCGCTGAGCAATGGCGAGCCCGGCGGCAAGTGTACCCGCAGGGCAGCCGGCCTGGCGGAGAAGCGCAAGCGATGGCTTTCGAAGGGTTCGCCATCAAGGTTGAAGTCTAGCCCGTCCGCCGCGTCCACCTCGACCCAGGGCAAGCGCGCGCTCGTGGAGATGCTGTCCAGACCGTTGATGCTGCCGGACAGCATGGTACCCAGGGTACCGACCACATCCTGGGCCGCAGGCACGATGCACACCTCGAGCAAGCCATCGTCGACCACGGCATGGGGGCACAGCTGGTGCCCGCCGCCGGCCTGCCGACCATTGCCGATGCCCATCGCGAGAAACTCACCTTCCCAGAGAAAATCCGGGCCGGTGAAACGACCGAACGCAGAACGCACCTCGGCGAATCGGGTTAGCCCGGTCAGCAGGTAAGCCGCACCGCCGAGCACCCGCTTGAGGTCTTCCGAGGTATTGGCGGTGACGTTGGAGCCGAAGCCGCCGGTGGCCATGTTGAGAAAGATATGGCCATCGACCTCGCCCAGATCGATTGGCTGCGCTGGCTGATCGAGCAGCGCCAGCGCCTCGAGCGGGTTGGGCGAAATGGCTGCAGCGGTGGCAAAATCGTTCGCCGTACCCAGCGGCAGCAACGCCAGGCTGGCATCGGTATCGGCCAGCGCCATTGCCTCGGCGACGTCGCGCAGGGTGCCGTCGCCCCCGCCCGCGATCAGCGTCGGGTAACCGGCCTGCAACGCCTCGGCGACGATGCGCTGGGCGTCTCCGGCCTCCCAGGTCACACGCACGGCAATGTCCCAGCCATCCTCGCGGCGCGCTTCAACGGCGGCGCGCACATCGGCGTTCAATGCCTGTTTGCCGTGCAGAATCAGTAATGCTTTTCGTTGCTGCATGCTCATCCCCTGCTGCCAATGCCGCAAAAGTCACTCAACCGAATTAAGCAGACAACGAACCGGCAAATTTGTCGCCGGGCGAAAAGAGTCTGCTTCCATTGCACATCGATAAACATCTATAAAACAGATTGTTTTAACGCAAAAAATGCCGTTTTTTAATAATCAATCCTGATCGATCATAACGGCCAGCCCATCGTACCTCGGACACTGACCGAGGACGCTATTCGAGGACCCGCAAAATGATCGAAGTACGCCCCTTCGCCGACCTAGGCGGTGCTCACCACGGCTGGCTCAATGCCCGCCACCATTTTTCCTTTGCCAGTTACCACGACCCCAGGCGGATGAACTGGGGGCAGTTACGGGTCTGGAACGATGACGAAATCGCCCCGGCTACCGGTTTTCCTACCCATGGGCACCGCGATATGGAAATCATCACTTATGTGCGTCAGGGCGCAATCACCCATAAGGACAACCTGGGCAACCAGGGCCGGACCGAGGCCGGTGATGTGCAGGTCATGAGCGCCGGCAGCGGTATCGCCCACAGCGAGTACAACCTGGAGGACACCACTACCCAGATCTTCCAGATATGGATCCAGCCGGACCAGCTTGGCTTGCCGCCATCCTGGGGGGCCAAGCCGTTTCCCAAAGGCGAGCGCGCCGGTGCATTCGTCACGCTGGCCAGCGGCTTCGCGCAGGACGTCGATGCGCTGCCAATCCGAGCCAAGGCGCGCATGGCCGCCGCTACCCTGCGCGCCGGGCAAAGCGGCGAGTATCGCCTGGATAAAACCCGCAAGGCCTACTTGGTCGGCGCCAGCGGTTCCTTCGAGGTGAACGGCATACCGGCCAATGCGCGTGATGGCGTGGCGATCAGCGAGGTCGAGGCGATCCGGGTGACGGCCATCGAAGACAGCGAGATCGTGCTGGTGGATGTGGCCTGATACGGCGTGCACCGCTATTCGTTCGCGGATGGCCGTCTATCGGCTACGCAGGGTAGCCGGTAATCTGGCGGATCTTCTGATACAGCGGCTTGAGCTGTTTGTACATGCGCAGGTAAACCTCGCGGTACAGCTGCTCATAGGTGCGCTGGGCAGCGGGGTTGGGCTCGAAGACCCGGCCGACCCGGGTCATGGCGGCGATGGCCGTAGGGAAATCGGGGTGCAGGCCAAGCCCGACGGCACAATCGATGGCTGCGCCAAGGCCCGAGGTTTCATACACGTGCGGACGCTCCGCTGGCAGGCCGAAAATGTCGGCAGTCAGCTGCATTGCTGCATCGCTCTGCGAACCGCCGCCGGATACGCGCAACCGGCTGATGCGCGTACCCGAACGCTTTTCGATCTTCTCCTTGCCCTGGCGCAGGGCGTAGGCCAAGCCTTCAAGAATCGCTCGGTAGATGTGCGCGCGGGTGTGCACATCGCCAAAGCCGATGATCGAGCCCTTGGCCTCCAGGCCCGGCTCGCGAATGCCCGGTGACCAGTAAGGTTGCAGGGTCAGGCCCATGGACCCGGGCGGCACGCTGTCGACCAGTTCGTCGAACAGCGCTTCGGGCTCGACGCCCAGTTCCTTGGCCCGCTGCATCTCGCGCAGGCCGAACTCCTGCTTGAACCAGCTGACCATCCAGAACCCTCGGTAGATCATTACCTCGGTATTGAAATGATCGGGAATTGCCGCCGGGTAAGGCGGAATCAGCGGAATGGTTTCCAGGTAGCGCCGCCGCGTGGTGTTTATGGTTGCGGTAGTGCCGTAGGACAGGCAGGCGGTCTGCGCCTCGACCACACCGGAGCCAAGCACTTCGCAGGCTTTGTCGGCGCCCGCGGCAATCAGCGGCACGCCCTCGGGGATGCCGGTGTGCACGCTGGCAGCTGCGGTGATGGTGCCGAGTTGCTCGCCCGGCTTGTACAGCTCGGGCAACTGATCGCGGCGCACTGGCATCGCCTGCCACTTCCAGTCGCCTGGCGCAGCCCAGCGCAGGCGCTTGTAGTCGAACGGCAGGTAGGCGACGCAGCAGCCCACCGAGTCGACGAAGCGGCCACACAGGCGGTGGCTGAGAAAGCCGGACAGCAGCAGCAGCTTGTCCGTCTTTGCCCAGATGTCCGGTTGGTGCTGCGCCAGCCAGTTGACCTCGGCCTGGGCACGGAAGTGGTCGACGGTTTCTTCCGCGCCCACCAGCTTGAACAGCCAGCCCCACGGACCCTTGATCCGGCCGGCAACCGCAGCCCGGCGCTGGTCCAGCCAGAGAATAGCCGGCCGCAGCGGCGTGCCGGTCGCATCGACATTGATCAGCGTGCCGCGCTGGGTGGTCAGCGACACGCCCTTGATCAGGCTGCGGTCGATATCCACCTGCGCCCATAGCCGCTTGCAGGCTTCGCCCAGGCTGGCCCAGTAATAATCCGGGTCCTGCTCGGCCCAGCCGGGTTGCCTGGAATAATAGGCTTCAAGCTCCACCTTGCCCTTGCCCAGCAGATTGCCCTGAAGGTCGAACAGCAGCGCGCGGACGCTCTGGGTGCCATTGTCGATGGCCAGCAAGTAACTTTTCTCGCTCAAGACATCATCCTCAGAGCTGTGCAATTTCCGTAGGGTGCGCCCTGCGCACCGTCCTTTTGTCTTGATAACCATGTTGTCTTGATAACCATGGCGCACCGTCCGTGTCCCGGTTCACATAGCGCACCCTACGGCAGGCTGTAATAGCGTCGCCACAACGCCAGGTAATCCTGTTGTTCCTGCTGCCAACGGGCATCACCCCAACCCAGCCGGGCCTGGCACAGCATGCGGATACGCGGCAGTTCGGCCTCTGCGCCGTTGGCCAGCAGCAGGCCCAGGCGCGTGCGCCGCAGCAGCAGGTCATCGAGGTGCAGCACCAGCTCATGCCCCGCAGCCCAGCCGAGTTCGGCCCAGAGCGTGCCTGTGCCGGCCACCTGCCCGACGCCCAGTTCTTCGATCAGCGTCAATAATGGCGGCAACGCCCGCCCATAACGACCGATCAAGCGTTTCTGCTGGGCGGGGCTTAGAACGGCCATCGGCTGGCTGGGTAGCGCTGCAAAGGTCGCAGCGCCGTGATCATCCACGGAGCGTCCAACCATGGGCGCGCAGGCGCGCAGCACCTCCAACGCCAGCAAACGAAAGGTGGTCAACTTGCCGCCCGCCAGGGTGACGCAGCCGGGCTCGACCCACAGCGCATGCTCGCGCTTCTCGTCGGAGGGCTTGCGTTCCATCACGCCGTCGCTGACCACCGGGCGTACGCCGGCCCAGGTCGAGAGCACATCGCGTGCGGTAATGCCGGCAGCGGGAAACTGCTGAGCGCAGGCGGCCAGCAGGTAATCCAGTTCGGCAGTGCTGATGCGGGCTTCCTGCGCCAGTGGCTGCGGATGGTCGAGATCGGTAGTACCGACGACGGTCGCGCCTTCCCAGGGGAAAATGAACACCGGGCGCTTATCGGCGCCGTGCATGAAGCTCAAGGCATGGACCACCGGCAACCGCCAGGCCGGCAACAGCAGGTGGCTGCCGCGCAGCGGGCGGATATGCTCCAGGCCGGTTTTCTGCCGCAGCTCGTCAGCCCAGGCGCCCGTGGCCTGTGCCACCGCCCGACTGCGCAGGGTCAGACACTCGCCGGTTTCGCGGTCCTCGGCCACAATGCCGACGACCCGCCCGCCGTCGCGCAACAGCTCCACGACCTTGATGCCGTTCACCGCTTCGCCGCCGTCCGCGCGCGCTTCGTCGAGCACACGCATGACTAGGCGCGCGTCATCGGTGACGGCATCGTAAAAGCGCGTGCCACCCAGCAGGCCGTCATCGTTGAGGCCCGGCGTCAGGTAGCGCAACTTCTGCAACGGGTAATACAAGTGGTTGCGCTTGCCGGCCAGGGCGTCGTACAGCGCGAGCAGACCGCCAAACACCTTGGGTCCGGGAAAGCCGCCCTGGTAATGGGCCATCACGAAGCTCAGCGGATCGACCAGACCAGGTGCTTCCTGCAGCAGACGCTGGCGCTCGCGCACCGAATCGCGGCTCAGGGCGAACTGGCCCTTGGCGATATAGCGCAGCCCGCCATGGACCATTTTCGACGAGCGACTGGAGGTGCCCCAAGCGAAATCGCGCTGCTCCAGCAGCAAGCATTTCCAGCCGCGCCGCGCCGCCTCGCGCAAGATGCCGGCGCCGGTAATGCCGCCGCCGACCACGATCAGGTCCCAATCGCGCGTTGCCAGTTCAGGCAGTGCCTGTTCGCGCCAGGCGGCGTTCCACGCAGTCATCATCAGTCCTGAATCAGCACGCCGGGTGCCAGGCGTTGCTCCGGGTCGAAGTGGACGGACAAGGCTTTCAACGCCGCCACGCCGAGCTCGCCCTTCTCCACTGCCAGGTAGGGCGCGTGGTCGCGACCGACGCCATGTTGATGACTGATGGTTCCGCCATGGCCGACGATGGTCTGGCTGGCGGCGTGCTTGAGCTTCTGCCAGCGCGCCATGGCCGTGGCGTAATCACTGCCGGGGCGGAATACGTAGGTGGTGTAAATACTCGAGCCTTCGTTGTAGACGTGGGACAGGTGAGTAAACACATGCACCTGCTCGCCCTCCTCACTCAGGCCATTGCGCAGGCTGGTCTCGACCTTGTTCAGCAGGCTGTCGACATTGTTCCAGTCGGTGGCGGTTTCCAGGGTATCCACCGCATAACCAGCGGCCCACAAACCGTGGCGCAGGTAGGGAAAACGAAAGCGGTTCTCTGCCCATTTTTTGCCCAGCAAGGTGCCGCTGAACACGCCGCCAAAGCTTTTCAGCAGCTGCTTCGCCTGCTTCAGCGAAGCGGCGTTCTGGGTGCGGCTGCCGGTGACGCCGAAGGTCAGCATGCACTTGCCATCGCGAGCACCGCGCAACGCCAGGTACCTCTCCAGCCAGGCGATCTGCTGCGGATGGCCGGCCAGGGCCAGCTGGGTTGTGGTCTCAATGGCGTTGGACAGCCGCAGCATCGACAGCGGCACCCGCGCCTGGGCCAGGCTACGGATCGCGGCAAGCGCCTGCTGCCAGTCAGGCAGGAATACTGCGTAGAAATTTTCCTGCTCGGGCAGGCGACTGATGCGCACCTTGACCTCGGAAATGATGCCGAAGCGCCCTTCCGAGCCCATGATGATTTCACGCAGGTCGGGACCGGCGGCCGATGCCGGAAAGCTCGGAATATCCAGCGTGCCGGCAAAGGTCTCGACCTTGCCGCCGGCGAACAGCTGCTCGATACGCCCATAGCGCAACGACTGCTGACCGCTGGAACGGCTGGCGACCCAGCCACCCAGCGTCGACAGTTCCCAGGACTGGGGGAAGTGGCCAAGGGTATAGCCCTGTGCGCGCAACTGGCTTTCCACCTGCGGCCCGCTCGCCCCCGGACCGAAGGTGGCGATCAGGCTGTCGTGGTCAATATCGATCAGCTTGCCCATGCGTTCCAGCGACAGCGTCAGTACCGCGCGGCTGCCAGCCTGAGGGTTGATATGCCCGGCCACCGAGGTGCCGCCGCCATAGGCAATCAGCGTTACGTCCTGCTGCCTGGCCCAGGCCAGCAAGGTGCGGATCTGTTCGGCGCTCTCCGGGTAGGCAACGCCATCGGGAAACACGCCGAAATCGCCGGAGCGCATCGCCAGCCAGTCTGGAAGGCTCTGGCCGCGGGCGTGGCGCACGCGGTCCTCGGCGTTCAGACAGATCAGCGGATGGGCCTGCAGCCGCGAGACCGGCACCTTGGCCACCACCTCGGCCAGACTGGCGTCGGCCAGCGTCTGCCCAGGGCCGACCAGCCCGGCAAGAAACGCCTCGCCATGGGCGGGCAATTCCACCACGGTTGCTTCGTCGCCCCAGCCATTCCACCGTCGCATCTGTTTCTCCCGATTTCAGTCGTGCTTATAGGCTGCCTATACTAGCTGGCCGCCCCTGGGCGTCACTGTCGAATCGGGACAGGCGCTGTCGCCAATCAAGCCACTCACGTCAAGAAGCGCTATGCACAACCTCGGCTATACCTCGGTCCCCGCCCTGCTCAAATACCTGCGCCATGCCGAACGCCTGGGCCTGGAGGTCGACCAGGCATTGCGCGCCGCCGGTCTTGACGCGGCCGATCTGGCCGACAACAGCCGGCGCATCCCCGGCGAAACCCACGAACGCCTGCTCGCGCATCTGCTCGAGGTGTCCGCCGATCCGCTGTTCGGCCTGCATTGCGCGCGCTTCGTGCAGCCGGGTTCATGGAGTGTGCTGGGCTACATCACCATGAACTGCGCGACTCTGGGCGAGGCCATGAGCCGCATCGTTCCCTACGAGAAGCTGGTCGGCGACATGGGCGTGAGCCGCATCGACGTGGCGGCCGAGCATGTCAAGCTGAGCTGGAGCTGCCGCCATGAAAGCGCCGACATTCGCCGGCACATGGTGGAAAACGTGCTGGCCTCCTGGCTGCTGTACGCCCGCTGGATCGCCGACATGGACCGCTCGCCGCAGGAAGTTTGGTTCGAGCATGCCCTGCCGGCAGGCGTGGACGTGGAGGAATACACCGAGGTGTTCGGCTGCCCGGTCCGTTTCGAGCAGGCCTGCAATGCCTTGATCGTGCCGCTTGAATACCTCGCCGTGCCGCTGCGGCAGGCCGACGCCAACCTGCTGCGCACCCTGGAAGACCATGCGCTGACGCTGATGGCCGGGCTGGATGGCGACGAATCGCTGCCGCTGCGGGTCAAGAATGCGCTGCGTCTGCTGCTCAAGGACGGACTGCCACGCAAGGAACGGGTGGCGGAGAAATTCAACATGACCGTACGCACCCTGCAGCGTCATCTGCAACAGGCCGGCACCAGCTACCAGCAGATCCTCGACGAATTGCGCCAGGAGCTGGCCGAGCACTGCCTGTTGCGCAGCGAACTGGCGATTCAGGATATCGCCAGCTACCTCGGCTTTACCGAACCGCGCTCCTTTCACCGCAGCTTCAAGGCCTGGACCGGACAAACGCCGGGTGAATACCGTGAAGCCAGACGCAGCACTTGAAGCGTCGGGCGCTGACGCCCGTCGAAACGGCTGACAGCTGAAGCCGAAACAACCAAACTCGCCGAACCAGGCGGATTTCTAACGGCCAGAAACGACCATCGGTCGTTAAGCAATGCGTTTTGGCGATGGCGGATTAGACTCAGATCATTGGCCCGAAGCAGGAGGACTCGCCATGTTCGGAAAACGCACCGTCGATCCCGGCCCTGGCACGTACTACCGCAGCGAGCGCGTCAGTGCAGTCAACGGCCAGTATTTTTTCTCCACCCGCGAAGGGACGCTCGAAGGCCCCTATTTCACCCGCGTCGATGCCGAGCGGGAAATCGCCTTCTACATCCGCCGGATGATTCAGGCCAGCGAGATCATCGAAAGCCGAGCCTTCTAAGCACCGAAAACCAGCCAAGAAAAAACCGCGCCTGATTCGCTCAGGCGCGGTTTGTTATTGGCGCAATTCGCTTGAGACGGACCTAGCGCACCGCCTCGAACAGGCCGGTGGCGCCCATACCGCCGCCCACGCACATGGTGACGATGCCGTAGCGCAGGTTGCGGCGCTGCAGCTCACGCACCAGATGGCCGACCTGGCGCGAACCGGTCATGCCGAACGGATGGCCGATGGAAATCGAGCCGCCGTTGACGTTGTACTTGGCATTGTCGATTTCCAGACGGTCGCGGGCATACAGGCACTGGGACGCGAACGCCTCGTTGAGCTCCCACAGGTCGATATCGGACACTTTCAGGCCCTTGGCCTTCAGCAGCTTGGGCACCGAGAAAACCGGGCCGATCCCCATCTCGTCAGGCTCGCAGCCAGCAGCCACGAAACCGCGGAAGAACGCCAGGGGCTTCAGGCCGAGTTCGATGGCTTTTTCCAGGCTCATGACCAGAGTCATGGATGCACCGTCGGACAGCTGCGAGGCGTTGCCAGCCGTTACCGAGCCATCCTCTGCAAATGCCGGCTTGAGCGCGGCCAGGCTTTCAAGCGTGGTGTCCGGCCGGTTGCAATCGTCCGCCTCGACCACGCCGTCGAGAATTTTCTTTTCGCCGGTGGCCTTGTCCTCGACCTGGTAACGCACCTGCATCGGCACGATCTCATCGTCGAACAGCCCTGCCGCCTGCGCCTGCGCGGTGCGCTGCTGGCTTTGCAGGGCGTAGGCATCCTGGGCTTCACGGCTGACGTTGTAGCGCCGCGCGACTACTTCGGCGGTCTGCCCCATGGGGTAATAGATGCCCGGAACGTCACGCTGCAGCAGCGGGTTGAACAGATTGTCGGTGTTCATGCTCTTGAGCGTCATGGTGATCGACTCGACGCCGCCTGCGACTATGACATCGCTGCAACCGGACGCAACCTGATTGGCGGCGATGGCGATCGCCTGCAAACCGGACGAGCAGAAACGGTTGAGCGTCATGCCCGCGACCTGGGTCCCCAGGCCGGACAACACCGCGACGTTGCGGCCGATGTTCATGCCCTGCGCGCCTTCGTTGGAGCCGGCGCCAACGATGCAGTCGTCAACCAGCGCCGGATCGATACCGCTGCGCGCCAGCAGCGCATTGACGCAATGGGCCGCCATGTCGTCCGGGCGGGTCAGATTGAACTTGCCGCGAAAGGACTTCGCCAGGCCAGTCCGCACGCTGTCAACGATCACCACTTCACGCATGCTGCACCTCATAATTGGGTGTAATAGTTAGTTGGGCGTAATAACTGAGCCGAGAATAAATCCGAACAATCTCTGACCGCGACGACCATTCACCAGTTAAATGCGCGGCCATGTTTACCTCGACTAGTTCGAAAGAATGAGCCTCGCCAGCCAGGCCTCAATCCTTGGCAAAAGCCGCTTCCAAGGCATCGTTGAGGGTGCGCAGCACCTTGACTCGGGCAAAGCGCTTGTCGTTGGCCTCGACCAACGTCCAGGGCGCGATCTCGGTGCTGGTGCGGTCGACCATGTCGCCAACCGCGTCGCGGTACAGCGGCCACTTCTCGCGGTTGCGCCAATCGTCCTCGGTGATCTTGAAGCGCTTGAACGGCACTTCCTTGCGCTCCTCGAAGCGTTTCAGCTGTTCCTCCTGATCGATTGCCAGCCAGAACTTCACCAGCACCACGCCGGCGTGGGTCAGTTGCTGCTCGAAATCGTTGATTTCGCCATAGGCGCGCAGCCAGTCGGCCGTGCTGCAAAACCCTTCGACCCGCTCGACCAGCACGCGCCCGTACCAGGAACGGTCGAACACGGTAAACCTGCCACGCGCCGGAATGTGCCGCCAGAACCGCCAGAGATAAGGTTGCGCGCGCTCCTCCTCGGTGGGCGCCGCAACCGGCACGATGCGGTACTGGCGCGGGTCGAGCGCCGCCGCCACCCGGCGGATGGCGCCACCTTTGCCCGCGGCATCGTTGCCCTCAAACACAGCGACCAGTGCGTGCTTGCGCATGCGCTTGTCACGCATCAGGCCGGAAAGGCGTGCCTGCTCGGTCGACAGCTGTTTGTTGTAGTCGTCCTTCGCCAGCGCCTGGGTCATGTCCAGGCTGTCGAGCAGGCTACGGTTGTCCAGGCTGGAGATCAGCGGCGCGGCATGCGGGTGGGTGCTGGGGGCGGCTCTGCTTTTCAGCGCCGCCTGCAGGCCATCCAGCAGAATCCGTCCGACCGTGAGGCTGCGGTAGTGTTCGTCCAGCCCTTCCACCACATACCAGGGCGCGTAATCGCGACTGGTGCGACGCAGCACCCGCTCGCCGACCCGCACGAACTTGTCGTAGGTTTTCGACTGCTGCCAGTCCAGCGGGCTGATGCGCCAGCTGTGCAAGGGATCGTCCTGCAGGCTTTTCAGGCGGGCCTTCATCTGCTTCTTGGACAGGTGGAACCAGAACTTGAAGATCAACGCGCCTTCGTCATACAGCATCCGTTCGAGGCCCAGCGCGGCATCGATGGCCTGGTCGAGTACGGCATCCTTGAACTCGTTGTGCACCCGGCCCTGGAGCATCTGGCTGTACCAGTTGCCGAAGAAAATCCCGATGTACCCCTTGGCCGGCAATTGTCGCCAATAGCGCCAGGCGGGCGGACGTGCCAGTTCCTCGTCGGTCTGCTGATCGAAGGTGCTGACCTGGATCAACCGCGGGTCCATCCATTCGTTGAGCAGCTTGACAGTTTCGCCCTTGCCCGCGCCCTCGATGCCGTTGAGCAGAATGATCACCGGAAAGCTGCCGAGCTGCTTCAGCTCGTACTGCGCCTCCAGCAGCGCCTCGCGCAGCGCTGGCAGGCTGGCATCGTATATGGCCTTGTCGATGGTGTGGCCAATCTCGGCGGATTCGAACATAAGCGGCTCCCTGAATGATGATTTCAGCCTAGCGGATCAGCTGACTCCCGGTACGGGTGCGATGTTCAATCGCTGCCCGATACGGCAAGCACGATGGGCTAGAATGCGCGCCTGCCTGATCTGGTGCCGCCAATGCCCGCCTCGCCTTCTTCCACATCCAACGCCTCCACCGCAGCGCTCGACTGGGACGCCCAGGGGCAGCCGATTTCACGGCGGTTCGGTGACGTGTACTTCTCCAACGAGGACGGCCTGGAGGAAACCCGTTACGTGTTTCTCGCCAACAACGACCTACCCTCGCGTTTCGCCCAACTCGGCGCTGGCGAGCACCTGGTGATCGGCGAGACCGGCTTTGGCAGCGGGCTGAATTTTCTCTGCGCCTGGCAGCTGTTTGATCAGCAGGCGCCACAGGGTGCACGGCTGCATTTCGTCAGCGTCGAGAAATACCCTCTCAGCCATGCCGACCTGCAGCGTGCGCTGGCACTCTGGCCTGAGCTGGCGCCCTATGCGCAGGCGTTGTTGCAGCAGTATGTCGCCGTGCACCCAGGCTTCCAGCGCCTGCTGTTCGACAATGGCCGCATCGTGCTGACGCTGCT
This sequence comes from Pseudomonas cistanchae, assembly GCF_054483635.1. Taxonomy (NCBI): domain Bacteria; kingdom Pseudomonadati; phylum Pseudomonadota; class Gammaproteobacteria; order Pseudomonadales; family Pseudomonadaceae; genus Pseudomonas; species Pseudomonas cistanchae. The sequence goes on from NZ_JBTLWN010000003.1 coordinate 246,299, forward strand.
GATCGGAGACGTGCTGGAGTTGCTGCCGCAGCTCGACGCCCGCATCGACGCCTGGTTTCTCGACGGCTTCGCTCCGGCGAAAAACCCCGAGATGTGGACGCCCGAACTATTCGCCGAACTGGCGCGGCTGAGCGGCCCGGGCACCAGCCTCGGGACCTTCACCAGCGCCGGCGAGGTACGTCGCGCGCTCAAGCAAGCGGGCTTCAAGGTCAAGCGGGTACCGGGCCTGGGGAAAAAATGGCACGTGCTCAAGGGCCAGTTTCTCGGCACCGCCAGCTCGCCGGCAAAACCCTGGTTTGCCCGCCCGCTGCAGCCGCCTGGCGAGCGCCACGCGCTGGTGATCGGCGCCGGCCTTGCTGGCTGCGCCACCGCCGCCAGCCTGGCGGCTCGCGGCTGGCGGGTGACCGTGCTGGAACGCCATCACGGGGTTGCCCAGGAGGCCTCCGGCAATCCCCAGGGCGTGCTCTATCTCAAGCTCTCTGCCCACGGCACCGCCCTGTCACGCTTGATTGTCGGTGGCTTTGGTCACACCCGCCGCCTGCTTGAACACTTGCAACGCGGTCAGGACTGGGATGCTTGCGGCGTGCTGCAACTGGCCTTCGATGACAAGGAAGCCCAGCGTCAGGCGCAGCTGGCCGAAGCATTTCCCGATGATTTGCTAGCGCGCGTCGATGAGCAGGCCGCCGAAGCGCTGGCCGGCGTCAGCCTGCCGGCCGGCGGACTGTTCTATCCCCAGGCCGGCTGGGTCCATCCGCCGGCGCTGTGCCAGTGGCTGAGCCAGCACCCCAACATCGAGGTGCGCGTGCATCAGGACGCCTTGCAGTTGCGGCGCGGCGAACACGGCTGGCAGGCCTACAACGGCGAGCTGCTATTGGCCAGCGCGCCCGTGGTGATACTCGCGGGGGCAGCCGATATCAAGCAGTTCCCCCATAGCAGCGAGTTGCCGCTCAAGCGCATCCGCGGGCAGATCACCCGCCTGGCGGCGACCCCGGCTAGCGCTGGTCTACGCACGGTGGTGTGCGCGGAGGGCTATGTCGCACCGGCGCGCTTGGGCGAGCACACGCTTGGGGCCAGTTTCGATTTCAACAGCGACGACCTGACGCCATCTGCGGCCGATCATGCGGACAACCTCGGGCTGCTCAGTGCAATTTCCAGCGATCTGGCCGAGCGGCTTGGCGGCGCGGCACTTGACCCCAGCCAGCTTGCAGGCCGCGCGGCCTTTCGCTGCACCAGCCCGGATTACCTGCCGATCGTTGGCCCGCTGGCCGACCGGCAGGCCTTTCTCGACGCCTACGCGGTGCTCGGCAAGGACGCCCGCCAGGTGCCCTCCACCGACTGCCCCTGGCTTGAAGGGCTGTATATCAACAGCGGCCACGGCTCGCGCGGGCTGATTACCGCGCCCTTGTCCGGTGAACTGATCGCCGCCTGGTTGAACGACGAGCCACTGCCGCTGCCGCGCGAGGTGGCCGACGCCTGCCACCCCAACCGCTTTGCGTTGCGCCAGCTGATTCGCGGCAGCCGCTGACGGCACCGTCTGTAGTCCGGATGAAATCCGCGCTACGAATCGCTTTCGTAGGGTGGACATGCCGAAGGCTTGTCCACCATTGGATGCCCAAATGGCGGACAAGCCTTCGACACATCCGCCTTACCTGCAAGGCTATAAGCTCAATCCATTTCCCCACAAAGCTCCGCCGCACGCAGCAAGGCGGCGGTCAGGCCGTGACGCTCCCAATCGCTGAGGGCAGCGAAGCGCTGACGAAATTCCGGTGGCAGCAAGGTCGGCGCCTGCTTCATCAGGTCGCGCCCGGCATCACTGAGCAGCAGCCACTGACGGCGCCGATCCTGATCGTCACGCTGACGTTGCATCAGCCCCAGCTCCTCGAGCCGGTCGAGCATGCCCGACAGCGTCGCGGCGGTAAGGCTGACTCGCCCGCTCAGGGCGCTGGCCGTGATGCGCGCCTCGCCGGCCAGCACCTGCAGAATCATCAGCTGCATCGGCGTCAGGCCGCCGAAGCGGCTGAGGCGCTTGGCGTGCACCTCGCCCGCTTGCTGCAAGCGCCGCAAAGCCTGGAACAGCGGCATCTCGAAGGCGTTTGTCGAGGCCAAATCAATTTCAGCTGGAACTATTTTATCGCCCATAACGTCAACCAATGACAGAACAAAACTTTGACATGAAAGCATTATTTTGTTTTGGTGTAAAAGGTTCAGCGCAGCTGAGCCCACTTCCCCAACGGCAACACCGGTAAGGACTTATGTGCGGAATAGCTGGAGAACTACGCTTTGATCAACGACCGGCCGACCTGGCCGCAGTCGAACGAATTACTCACCATCTCGCGGCGCGCGGACCCGACGCCCATGGCTTCCACAGCCAGGGACCGGTTGCCCTGGGCCACCGCCGCCTGAAGATCATGGACCTGGCTGAAGCGTCGGGTCAGCCGATGATCGACAGCGATCTGGGCCTGTCGATGGTGTTTAACGGCGCCATCTATAACTATCCGGAGCTGCGTGCGGAATTGCAGGCCTTGGGTTATCGCTTTTTCTCCGAAGGCGACACCGAAGTGCTGCTCAAGGGCTACCACGCGTGGGGCAAGGACATGCTGCCTAAGCTCAACGGCATGTTTGCCTTTGCCGTGTGGGAGCGCGACAGCCAGGAGCTGTTCATCGCCCGCGACCGTCTCGGTATCAAGCCGTTGTACCTGTCGCGCACGCCGGAGCGCCTGCGCTTCGCCTCGAGCCTGCCGGCGCTGTTGAAAGGCGGCGACATCGGCAAGACCCTCGACCCGATCGCCCTCAATCACTACCTGAATTTCCATGCCGTGGTGCCAGCACCGCGCACTATTCTGGCGGGCGTTGAAAAGTTGCCACCGGCGAGCTGGATGCGCATCGACGCCAAGGGTCGTTGCGAACAGCAAACCTGGTGGACACTGCCCTTCGGCCCCCAGGGCGATGAAGCCCACTACAGCTTCGACGACTGGCGCGACCGGGTACTCGACAGCATGCGCGAGGCCGTGGCGATCCGTCAGCGCGCCGCGGTTGACGTCGGCGTGCTGCTCTCAGGCGGCGTCGATTCGAGCATGCTGGTCGGTCTGTTGCGTGAAGCCGGGGTGGAAAACCTGTCGACCTTTTCCATCGGCTTTCAGGATGCGGGCGGGGAACGCGGCGACGAATTCCAGTACTCGGACCTGATCGCCGAGCGTTTCAACACCCAGCACCACCAACTGCGCATCGGCGAACACGAAATTCTCGACCAGTTGCCAGCGGCCTTTCGCGCCATGAGCGAGCCGATGGTCAGCCACGACTGCATCGCCTTCTACCTGCTGTCGCGGGAAGTGGCCAAGCACTGCAAGGTGGTACAGAGCGGCCAGGGCGCCGACGAGCTGTTTGCCGGCTACCACTGGTACCCGCTGGTCGATGGCGCAGAGGACGCCTTTGCCGCGTACCGCCAGGCCTTCTTTGATCGCGACTACGACGAGTACGCCGCCTGCGTGCAGCCGCAGTGGCTGACAGGCGACGCGGCAGGCGACTTTGTGCGCGAGCATTTTGCCCAGCCTGGCGCCAACGCGGCGGTGGACAAGGCATTGCGCCTGGACAGCACGGTGATGCTGGTCGACGACCCGGTCAAACGCGTCGACAACATGACCATGGCCTGGGGCCTGGAAGCCCGCACGCCGTTCCTCGACTACCGCTTGGCCGAACTGTCGGCGCGCATTCCCGGCCAGTTCAAATTGCCCGAAGGCGGCAAGTACGTGCTCAAGGAAGCGGCGCGCAAGGTCATCCCGAGCGAGGTCATCGACCGCAAGAAAGGCTATTTCCCGGTGCCCGGCCTCAAGCACCTGGAAGGCGCGACCCTGGGCTGGGTCCGTGATCTACTGATCGACCCCAGTCAGGACCGTGGCCTGTTCAACCCGCAGATGCTCGAACGTCTGCTGGCCAATCCCCATGGTCAGCTGACGCCTCTACGCGGGTCGAAACTGTGGCAGCTGGCTGCCCTCAATCTGTGGCTGAGCGAGCAGGGCCTGTAATGGATGGACGGTGCCCCTCAACCACGAAAAAAGCTGTAACTCCGATGCGCCCCGAAGGTCATCTAGATAATCCACGACCTGGTTACAGCCGGGCGCCTCGAGCTGCAAAGGGAACTCTTAACATGCGATCCACTGCCTTGAATCAACGCCTGCTCCGCGGTCAGGCGCCCTCTTACGAGCGCTTGCAGGCGCGCCTGGCGGGAGAAGGCGGCGCGGAGCTGGGCGCGCCCCAAGCGGTGCACTGCGGATGGGGGCGTTTGCTGCTTGGGCATACCTTCCCCGACGCGAGCGAGCTGGCGCTGGAACTGCTGGCCGAACAGCCGGGCGAGCGCGACATCGCGCTCTATGTCGCCGCGCCACAGCTGGTCTTGGCTCAGGCACCGCAGCAACTGTTTCTCGATCCATCCGATACCTTGCGCCTGTGGTTCAGCGATTACCGACCGGCGCAGTGCGTGTTTCGCGGCTACCGCATCCGCCGTGCGCAGAACGCCGAGGACTGGCAGGCGATCAATTGCCTATACCAGATGCGCGGCATGCTGCCGATCGACCCGGACAAGCTCACCCCGCTGCAACAGGGCGGCCCGGTCTACTGGCTGGCGGAAGATGAAGACAGCGGCATGGTGATCGGCAGCGTCATGGGCCTGAATCATCGGAAGGCCTTTCAGGACCCGGAGAACGGCAGCAGCCTCTGGTGCCTGGCGGTCGATCCGCGCTGCACGCGGCCGGGGGTTGGCGAGGTGCTGGTGCGCCATCTAGTCGAGCACTTCATGAGCCGCGGCCTGAGCTACCTCGACCTGTCGGTGCTGCACGATAACCGTCAGGCCAAAGGCCTCTACGCCAAACTGGGTTTTCGCGAGCTGCAGGCTTTTATCGTCAAGCGCAAGAACGGCATCAACGAAACCCTGTTTCTTGGGCCTGGCCCGGAAGCAGACCTCAACCCCTACGCCCGGATCATCGTCGATGAAGCGCGCCGCCGCGGCATCGAGGTTCAGGTGGACGACGCCGAAGCTGGGCTGTTTACCCTGAGCCATGGCGGCCGGCGGATTCGCTGCCGCGAATCGCTGTCCGACCTGACCAGCGCCGTCAGCATGACCCTGTGCCAGGACAAGCGCTTGACCAACCGCACCCTGGCCCGCGCTGGCCTGAGTTTGCCTGCGCAGCGCCTGGCCGGCAGTGCCGAGGAAAACGCTGCGTTTCTCGCGGAGCATGGCAGTGTCGTGGTCAAGCCGGTGGACGGCGAACAGGGCCAAGGCGTGTCCGTGGATCTACGCAGCCCGGCGGAAATCCAGGCCGCCATCGAACGCGCACAACCGTTCGACAACCGGGTATTGCTCGAGAGCTTCCACCAGGGCCTGGACCTGCGCATTCTGGTGATCGGCTTCGAGGTGGTCGCAGCGGCGATTCGTCGCCCCGCCGAGGTCGTCGGCGATGGCCGGCATAGCATCGGCGAACTGATCGACGCGCAAAGCCGTCGTCGCCAGGCCGCCACTGGTGGCGAAAGCCGCATCCCAAAAGACGCGGAAACCCTGCGCACGCTGCACGCGGCTGGTGTCGATTACGAAAGCATCCTGCCGGCCGGACAACGCCTGGCGGTGCGCAAGACTGCCAACCTGCACACCGGCGGCTGCCTTGAAGACGTGACCGAAATCCTCCACCCGACGCTGGCCGAAGCGGCTGTAAAAGCAGCCCGTGCGCTGGACATTCCGGTGGTTGGTCTCGACTTGCTGGTGCCGGCTGCGGACCAACCCGACTACGTATTCATCGAAGCCAACGAACGCGCCGGCCTGGCCAATCACGAACCCCAGCCGACCGCCGAGCGCTTTATCGATCTGTTGTTTCCGTTGAGCCAGATGGTCAACAGCTAATCGCTCCCGACGATGGCGAGGCGGCCAGGTTAAGGCACTCAAGCGCCCCTGGCTGGCCATGCCACCCCTAACGGCAAGTAGGAGATTCCATGTCGCAACTTCCTGAACCCGATCTCGCATACCTGCAGAAAGTGCTGCTGGAAATGCTCGCCATCCCCAGCCCCACCGGTTTTACCGACACCATCGTGCGCTATGTCGCCGAACGGCTTGAGGAAATTGGCATCCCCTTCGAGATGACACGTCGCGGCACCATTCGCGCCACCTTGAAGGGCAAGCAAAGCAGCCCGGACCGCGCGGTCTCGGCGCACCTGGATACCATTGGCGCGATCGTCCGCGTAGTGCAGGACAACGGCCGCCTAGGCCTTTCGCCAGTTGGCTGCTGGTCGAGCCGGTTTGCCGAAGGCAGTCGCGTCAGCGTGTTCACCGACACCGGGGTGATACGCGGCAGCGTATTGCCACTGATGGCCTCCGGGCATGCGTTCAATACGGCTGTCGATCAGATGCCGATCAGCTGGGACCATGTCGAGCTGCGCCTTGATGCCTACAGCGCCACCCGCGCCGATTGCGAATCCCTCGGTGTTTCGGTCGGCGATTTCGTCGCCTTCGATCCGCTGCCGGAATTCACCGAGAGCGGCCATATCAGTGCCCGCCATCTGGATGACAAGGCAGGCGTCGCAGCGTTGCTGGCGTCGCTCAAGGCCATCGTGGAAAGCGGTATCGAACCGGAAATCGACTGCCACCCGCTGTTCACCATCACCGAGGAAACCGGCTCGGGCGCCGCGGCTGCCCTGCCCTGGGATGTTAGCGAGTTCGTCGGCATCGATATCGCTCCTGTCGCACCTGGCCAGCAATCCAGCGAACACGCGGTCAGCGTGGCGATGCAGGATTCCGGCGGCCCTTACGACTACCACCTGTCCCGCCAATTGCTACGCCTGGCCGGCGAGCACGACATACCAGTGCGCCGCGACCTGTTTCGCTATTACCACAGCGACGCACAGTCGGCGATTACCGCCGGCCACGACATCCGCATCGCCCTGCTCGCGTTCGGCTGCGACGCGACTCACGGTTATGAGCGCACGCACATCGATAGCCTTGCGGCGTTGAGCCGATTGCTCGGCGCCTACCTGCTTAGCCCGCCGGTGTTTGCCAGCGACGCACAACCCGCCGCGCATGGCTCGCTGGAGCGCTTCAGCCATCAGCTGGAACACGACGCGCAGATGGAAAGCGATACCCGCGTGCCAACCGTGGAAAGCCTGGTCGGCAATCGCGATCAGGAGTCTTGAAGGGGCAAGCGCATCCGGGCAAAGTGGCTAAGCTGAATGCACGGGGGCGTGGCGCCATTTGCCATGCCCCTGCTTGCATCTAAGGGGTCGCGCCACCGCGCGATTTAGCCGCCTGATACCGAAGATGGAGTTCGCGGATGCCGCGTTTGTGTCTGGCGGTGCTACTGCTCTGGCTGTGCAGCCCGGCCTGGGCGCTGACACCTGCAACCCTGGATCGCGATGATCTGCGCATTAGCCTCGGCGCATCGATGGGTTATCTGCAGGACGCCGACGGCAGCATGACGCTGGAGCAGGTCGCAGCGTTACCGGACAACCGGTTTTTCCCGGTACACGGCGACCACGCCAACCTCGGCAAGAACGAATCGGTGTGGTGGTTCAAGGTGCGCCTGCGCAACAGCCTCGACCATGATCTTGCCGGTTACCTTGAGGTCAACTATCCACTGCTCGATCAGGTGACCCTCTACTTAGAGTCGGCACCCGGCGTATGGCGCGAGCAGGAAAGCGGTGACCGCTACGCGTTCTCCCAGCGTCCGGTCCAGGTGCGCAACTTCTGGTTCCCGGTCAGCTTGCGCGAAGGCGAAAGTACGCTGCTGATTCGGGTCGAAAGCACCAGCACGATTTTCCTGCCGCTGTTCTTCAGCACCCACCACGCCAGCGCAGCCGCCCAGGAAAATCTCATGGGCGTGAATGGTGCTTTCTACGGCGTGCTGTTCGCGATGTTCTGCTACAACCTGTTCCTGTTCTGTTCGCTGCGCGAATCAGCCTACTTCTGGTACCTGGTCTACAACCTCAATATCGGCCTGTTTGCCGCCAGCTTCGACGGCATGCTGTTCAAACTGCTGCCAGAGCACACCGGCCTGCAGTCGGTGAGCATCTACATCCTGATGTTCATCCACTGCGTCACGGCTACCCAGTTCAGCCGGCACTTCCTGCACACCCGTCATTACTTCCCGCGCCTCGATCAACTGCTGCGCCTGCAGATGCTATTGGTGGTCGCCTGCCTGATTTCGGTACCGCTGATCGGCCTGCAAGCCTGGAACATTCTCGCCAGCTTGACCGTTCTCGCGGTGTCGTTCGCCCTGCTGCTGAGCGGCGCCTACGTATGGCGCAAGGGCTTGCGCTATGGCTCGTACTACATCCTGGCCTGGGGCATTTTGCTGGCCTCGTTCATCATCGCGACCTCGGGTTCCCTGGGGATCGAGCTGTTCGGCCTGTACGGCGCCGCGGTGGTCAAGGTGGGCGTAACCATCGAGCTGATCACCCTGTCCATCGGCCTTGCGGACCGCATCAACCTGCTCAAGGAAGAAGGCTTCCAGTCGCGCCGCGCCGCCGAACAGGCAGAGATCGAAAATCAGGCGAAAAGCCGCTTCCTGGCGAAGATGAGCCACGAAATCCGCACGCCCTTGAATGGTGTGCTGGGCATGCTGCAATTACTCAAAGAAACCCCACTGGACAGGAGCCAGCGCTTTTATGTCGATACCATTTCCAGCTCGGGCAGCTCACTGATGGCTGTGATCAACGACATCCTCGACTACGCCCGCATCGAGTCCGGCAAGCTCAACCTGGAACATATCGAGTTCGATCTGGAAGAGCTGATTTCCGACACCCTCAGCCTGTTCACCGGCCAGGCCCTGGATAAGCGCCTGCGCCTCTATGTGGCTCTGGACGCCGGTGTGCCGAGGCGCATCAGCGGCGACCCGACCCGCCTCAAGCAGGTGCTGATGAACCTGCTGAGCAACGCGCTCAAGTTCACCGCCGAAGGCCATGTGGCGGTCAATGTAAGCCGGCGCGAGGATGTGCAAGGTAACTGGCGCCTGGTATTTGCGGTCAGCGACAGCGGTATCGGCATCAACGATCAGGGCCAGACTCAACTGTTCGAATCCTTTGCCCAGGTCGACTCCAGCACTACCCGGCGCTACGGCGGCAGTGGCCTGGGCCTGGCCATTAGCAAGGAACTGGTGGAAATGATGGGCGGACGTATCGAGGTGCACAGCACGCCGGGCCAGGGCGCACGCTTCGCCTTCGACATCGCGCTGCCCGCCGAGGCGAGCGAGCCTGATCCGCTGGGCCAGTTGCTCCATGGCCGCACCGCGCTGCTGAGTTCGCTGGACGGCTTCGGCCTGGATGCCTTGAGCCGCCTGCTCGGCCGCTGGGGCATGCGCACCGAGCGCTGCCTGAGCCCGGAGCACCTGCACGAACACCTCGCCGATTTCGCCACCCCACCGCTGCTGGTTTTGATGGCGCCATGGCCTGGCAGCATCCAGCACTGGCTCGATACCCTTCGACCGCAGCTGCTGCCAGGCCAGCGGGTATTGTTGCTGTGCTCGCCCGAGCAATGCCGCCAACTGCCTTCGAGTGGCGGCCTGCGCCTAATCAGTCTCGCCCAGCCATTGGCGGTCACCGCGCTGCGCGCGGCGCTGAACGAGCTTTATCAGGAGCCGCAGAACGTGCCGCACCCACCGGCAAGCGAGCCGCCGCGCAGCAGCGCCGATGCGCCATGCATTCTGGTGGCAGAAGACAACCCGGTGAACCAGCTGGTCGTGCAGGGCTTCCTGAAACGCCGGGGCTACGTCGTAAAGGTGGTAACCAACGGCCTGGCGGCGGTCAATGAGTACCAGCGTGATCCGGCCGCCATTCAGCTGATTCTGATGGATTGCGAAATGCCAGAGATGGATGGCTTCGAAGCCACTCGGCAGATTCGCCGGATCGAACGGCAGCGCAACCTTGCGGCGGTGCCCATCGTCGCGTTGACTGCGCACATCCTCGATGAACACCGGCAACAGGGCATTGCTGCGGGAATGGACGGCTTTCTCGGCAAACCGCTGGACAGCGCGAAGCTCTACGGCACCCTGGACAGCTATCTGCCCAGACTACCCGCCAGTTGATTACGCAGCCGGCTGCAGGGCATGGCCAGGTCAACCGCCGCGCGTTAGCATCGCGCGCTGCGCTCTGGAGTATGAAACCGTGTTGATCCCCGCAAGCCTGTTGCAAGCAGACACCCTCACCGGCCTGATCGAAGACTTCGTCACCCGCGAAGGCACCGACAACGGCGACGAAACGCCCCTTGAAACCCGCGTGCAGCGGGTACGTCGTGCGCTGGAAAAAGGCGAGGCGGTGATCGTGTTCGACCCGGAAAGCCAGCAGTGCCAACTGGCCCTCAAGCGCGACGTGCCCAAGGAATGGCTGCAAGACCTCAGCGACTGAAGCGCGAGGTGCGCTTCAGCCGCGCACACCGCCTTCACGCTCCCAGGCGCAGCGGACGCGCAGCTCGCCTTCCTGGGGGCTGTGCAAGCCGTTGTCGGACTCCCAGCGAAAGGTGTGGGTGCCATTCAGTTCGGTTTCCAGATGCACCACTGCACTGGTCCAGTACAGGCGCTTGAGCAGCGCTTCGAACTGCGCGACCCACAAGCTCCACTCGTATTCCACCGACTGGTAGCTCGCGCCGAAGTGAATGACCTGGGTCTGGTAAAGGCCATCGCTTGGCGGCTGGCAGAAGGCAAACATTTCTCGACCGAGAAATGCCCAGGCGTCACCGCTTGGCAGGGTGGCCAGTACCTGTTCATTGATTTCGCGGCGCAAACGACTTTCCGCCGAGCTCTCCGACGGCCAGTCGCGGATGCAGCCATAAACGATGGATTCGGACTCCACGCGGGCACTCCAGAAATTCAAGGCTGCCTTCTATCACAGCGTCGGCATGCAAGAAAGGAACTGCTGCGAAACTTTGCCGATTGCCGGTTGATTCAGCGAGACGCCCGGTTTTGACGGGCGGCTGTCGGGTTTGGATGGTGAGCTAGCCGGGCGCCACACGCGGGCCGCGGCGCATCAGCCAGGCAAGTACCGTCATCAACAGCGCCAGGCCGGTCAACACCATGAACGGCAGCTGGTAATCACCCGACAGATCCCGCGCAAGCCCCGTCAGGATGGGCGTGAAGCATGCCAGGCAATAGCCGAAGCACAGCATCATCGCGGTCCAGCGGCTGACTGCCAGGGGCGAGCCCGCTTCATACAAGGGCAAGACCATCGACAAGGCAAATGAGCCGCTGAGGGCGAAACCAATGCTGAGCGCCCAGAACTCCGGCAGGAGCGTGGGTGCGAAGGTAATCATTGCCAGACTGATGGTTGAAAGCAGGCCGCAGCCCATCAGCAGCAGGTAGCGATTGCGAAACCGCTGGGCCAACCAGGGCATCAGAAAGGCGCTGGGCAGCCCCATCAACATCGACAGGCTGAACAGCGTATTGCTATGCATCAGGCTCAGCCCGGCTTCGTGATAGCGCGCTACCGTCCAGGTCGCCAAGGCGTAAAACAGCCCCGCCTGGAGAGCGAAAAAACAGCTGATCAACCACGCCCTCGGCTGCCGCCAGGGCAAACCACTGCTGGTGCGCTGCTCATCATCAGGTTCAGCGCGGTTGGGCAACAACAGCCAGAGCAGCATTCCAAGCATCGCCGGCAACGCCCAGAACGCCAGCCCGCGCGACCAGTCGTTACTCAGCGTCTGGGTAATCGGCAACACCAGAACCACCCCACCTGCACCGCCGACCGCCATGCCGAGCGAATACCAGCCCACCACGTGCCCCATCTGGCCCGCGAAGTAGCGTTTGATGAAACCGGACAACAGCGGCCCTGCAACGGCTATGGCCGCACCCAGCAACACCGAGCTAGCGATCAGCACCGCGCTCAGCTGGCTTGCCAGGCGCATTAGCAAGGCCAGAGCGATTAGCCCCAGGCAGATCGTGATGGTTCGCTCCAAGCCGATACGCAGCGCCAACCGCGGCGCCAGTGGCGCCAGAAGGCCCATGCACAGCACTGGCAGGGCGGTGGTCAGGCTGATCAGCGAGCGACTTAACGCCAGTTCTTCGGCGATTCGCTCGATCAAGGGCGCGAGGGAAGTGATTCCCGGCCGCAAATTGACTGCGGCCAGCAGTAGAGCCAGCAGAAGCATGGCCCGAGAGACAGGTTTCACAGCATTACCACGACAAGGCGGCCACGCAGACCGGGGCAGCAACCCTAACGCCGGCGTCCTTGATGAACAAGAGCCGCCGCCGAAAAAGTTGACCTTTAAGACAGATAACTAATCCTGCTTACCCTTGTTGCGCATCCGCTCGGCCATCTTGGCCATTTCATCGTAAAGCAGCTGCGGGTTCTTCTGCTTCAACTCCCAGGCCATTCGGCCCTGCTCGTGGGGCAGGATCATGAATGCGTCCTTGGCGATTTCGTCGTAGATGTACTCGGCGATATCCGCAGCGCTGATGGGCGAGCCTTCGAGCAGCTTGCCAACCTGGGCCTTCATTGCGGGTGTTGGGCCACGAAAGGAATCCAGCAGATTGGTCTGGAAGAACGATGGGCACACCACATGCACCCCAATCTCCTGCGCCTTCAGCTCGATCAGCAAGCTCTCCGACAGCGCCACCACACCGGCTTTGGCCACGTTGTAGTTGCTCATGGCCGGGCCCTGCATCAACGCCGCCATGGACGCGATATTGACGACCTTGCCTTTGCTGCGCTCGAGCAACGGCAGGAACGCCTTGCAGCCCTTAACCACGCCCATCAGGTTGATCGCGATCTGCCAATCCCAGTCTTCCAGCGACAGCTCGCTGAAGAATCCACCCGAGGCCACACCGGCGTTGTTGACGATCACATCAATGCCGCCAAGCTTCTCCTCGCAGGCCTGCGCCAGCGCGGTCAGCTGGCTGTAATCGCGCACGTCGCAGCGCTGGGTAAAACCGCTGCCGCCCGCCGCTTTTACCATTTGCAGGGTCTCGGCCAAGCCAGGTTCATTGACGTCCGAGAGAGCCAGTTGCCAGCCCTCACGGGCCCAACGCAGGGCGATTTCACGACCCAAACCCGAACCTGCTCCGGTAATCATCATGCGTTTTTGCATATCAAGGTCGCCTACTAATGCTGTGGTAGATGGGCGCAGTGTAGCCAACGAAATTATCAACCCCACGTACCATTTGCGCGCTGAATGATTGCTCAGCATTTACGCTGGATTGGGAGCAACAATCGTTGGTTCAGTGGGATCGGGGACGGTTGTTGCGCTTGAGCCGCACCACCAGCAAGCCGTACAGCAGCAGATTGAGGACCAGCACGAATGTCCCTAACCACAGCTGCGTCTGCTCAGTCAGGCCAGAAGGGTAAATAACAGGCATGAGGTAATGTTCGATAAATCCGCCCTCATATCCGGCCTCCCCTGCGGCGTGGCGCAAGCTGTTTTCAAGGGGCGTAAGCGGGCATTGCAAGTGCATCAGCTCGACAGTTACACCCCATACCGCAGCAGGTAGATGCAAGAGCGCTATGCCACGCCAGCGTATTACCAGCAAACCGCCCAGTAGAACAAAGATGATGAATAACAGATGAACGAGCAGTACGCCGTCCGCCGCCAAGCTCAGGATCATCGGTATGCCTTTAATAAGTGATGCGCGAAAGTAGCGTGTGATCAATCAATACCGTTATTCAGAAACAGAAAGGCCGGTTTAGAACCGGCCTTTTGATCACGCACTGCGCGTCAGTTGATACTCAACCTGTCGCGATTCTTTTCCAGAGTAGCAGCACCAATACCTTTAACTTCAAGCAACTCATCCACCGAAGCAAAGGCACCGTGTTCGTCGCGATACGCCACTATCGCCTGCGCCTTGACCTGGCCAATCCCCAACAGCTCACGCTGCAGTGTCTCGGCATCGGCGGTATTGAGATTGATCTTGGAAACAGCCGCGACCTGAGTAACTTCATCTGGACTGGCTTGTTTGGTATTGGCAACTTCGGCTGCTGAGGCAATCAGCGACATCGAAGCAAGCAGAGCGAACAACAGAGACGACAGCAGGGATTTACGCATGGTGTGCATCCTTTCGTTAGTTTTGATCCAGGGTTCGTGGGACATCCCAGCTCCACGAATTCAAAACTAGCTGTTGTTGCCTATCTGTCAAATACGTTGGACATATTCGTCAGAGCTGTGCCGTTATTAATAACGGTGCGCACCACAGACAGTTCATACCCGGCCCTTGCTTAGGGCTCAAGACGGCGCTGTTGATGAATCCAGTCAACAATTTCACCTTCCGGCTTGTAACCGGCAACCGTCTCGCGCAGCAACTTGCGTACACGGTCATAGTCATCCTGCTCAACCGCCGCCAACAGCTCGGTCAACACGACCTTGAAATCCTCCCAGGGCACGTGATCTTCATTGGCGCGCATGATCATCGGATGGTCAGTTGGGCTGACGTTATTACCGATCAGCAACTCTTCGTACAACTTTTCACCCGGACGAAGCCCGGTGAACTCGATGGCGATATCGCCTTGGGGATTCTTATCCGAACGAACGCTGAGGCCGCTGAGATGAATCATCTTTTCAGCCAAGGCTGCGATCTTCACAGGCTGGCCCATATCCAGAACAAACACATCTCCACCCTGCCCCATGGCACCGGCCTGAATGACCAGTTGAGCAGCTTCTGGAATCGTCATGAAATACCGGGTGATATTGGGATGAGTAACGGTAACCGGCCCACCTTTACGAATTTGTTGGTGGAATAACGGAATAACCGAGCCGGATGAACCCAGAACGTTTCCGAAGCGGACCATGGTGAAGCGAGTCTTGTTGACCTGATTCAACCCAAACTCGTCACGGAACAATACGGGTGCTGGCTCCCGGCTAAGTGCCTGCAACACCATTTCTGCCAGGCGCTTGGTGCTACCCATCACATTGGTCGGACGCACGGCCTTGTCGGTGGAAATCAGCACAAAATGCTCGACGCCAGCCTTCATCGCTGCTTGAGCGGTATAGATAGAGCCCAGCACATTATTCAACACGCCTTCAGCAATATTGTGCTCAACGATGGGAACATGCTTGTACGCCGCAGCGTGATAGACCGTGTCGACGTGCCACGTTCGCATGACGTCAAGCAAGCGAGCCGCATTACGAATTGAACCTACAACGGGCACCAAACGTACGGACAAAGATTCACGGCAAACACGCTGTTCCAGCTCACTATGGACGCAGTAAAGATTGAACTCGCTATTCTCGAACAGCAGCAAGGTAGTTGGCTCAGTCGCGATAATCTGCCTACACAACTCAGAACCGATAGAGCCACCAGCTCCGGTTACCATAACTACACGCCCGCGAATACAACGTTCCAGCAGCGCTAAATTAGGTGGCACCGTGTCACGTCCGAGCAAGTCGGCGATCGCTACTTCCTGCAGGTCATCGACTTTTACCCGGCCACTGGCCAACTCCATGAAATCCGGCACGCTGCGCACATGCAACGGAAAACCTTCGAGCAATCCAAGTATTTCACGCCGCCGAGAACGGGAAAGCGAGGGAACCGCCAGAAGAATTTCTTGAGCTCCAGTGTCGTCTATCATCCGCTGAATATACATAGGCCTATATACCTGCAAGCCAGCAATAATCTGCGTGGAAATGCTTTTATCATCGTCGACAAACGCCACAGGCTGCACCGACCGCCCCGCGCGCAAGGCCGCTACTAATTGATTGCCTGCTGCGCCCGCTCCATAGATCGCGACCTTGGGTAATGAATCACGTCGCCCGGAACTTCCAAAGGACAAATGGCGCGCCGCTACATACCAATCACCCATAAAATATTGCCGCATTAACAGACGCAGACCGCCCACCAGCAACAGGCTAAACCACCAATAATTGAATACTATGGAACGGGGAACGAGGGCCGGCGCACCTCGATACCAGTAAACCGCCAGGGATAGAAGCAGAGCGGCAAGCGTCACTGCCTTAAAGATCGCCACCAAGGCATCATTGCCGAAGTAACGCATCACGGCGCGGTACATGCCTAGGCGAATAAACAATGGGATGGCTATTACCGGCGCAGCGATAAACAGCCAAGCATGATCGCCAAACGGATCGATCCGCTTGTCGAACCCCATCCGCACGATAAATGAGAGTCGCAGCGCCGACCAGACCAGCACAACGTCCACCACCACTTGCAGCAAACGCTTGTAACGCCGCGGCAGACGCAACAACGCAGTGCGTAGCTTATCCGTCATCCTTTTCCACCATTATTCACCCGGAGCAGTCGCAACCCATTCGAACAATGGCCACTGGCAGCTTAGCGCAACGCAGATTGGCATAGCTAAGGCAATCATTTAGTCGGCGACTCCGGCATTCAAATTCCAAGCCAGCACGAGCAGTGGGGCATAAGCGATCGTCAAGCCTGCAAGACCATCCAGCCCACCCAACACTACTCCCAGTGCAATAGGCAATAGCCAGCATAGACTCAACAGCGCCACGCTTAGGGTAACCGGCAAGTGCCCCCCATAGTGCCGCGCCGCGTGCTGGTAGGCATGGCTGCGATGCGCCTCATGCAACCGCTCACCGTCGAGCATACGCCGTACCAGTGTCAGCGTGCCGTCGACTATAAAAACCCCTAGGAGAATCAACCAGGCCCAAAATAGATCGGCCGAGACCCAGGTGGCCTGCAACATCATCACGCCCAGTACCATGCCAAGAAAACCACTCCCCGCATCGCCCATAAAAATCTGCGCAGGCGGGACGTTCCAGTAAAAGAACCCAAGCACAGCACAAGCCAGCGCCAACGGTGCCCACAGCAGTTCGACATACCCGGTCGCGGCATAAAGCACCGCGCCCCCTAGGCAGACAACAAGCGCTTCTACGCTAGCAATGCCGTCGATGCCGTCCATAAAGTTATAGAGGTTCAACAGCCAGACCATGCCTAAAGCGGCCAGCCCGTGCCCCAACAAGCCCATATCCAGAGGAGCCCCCACCACTTCCAGAGGCGGCATCCCGCCGAGCCAGTACAGCGCCCAACCAGCCGCGGCGAGATGCCCCAAAAGACGCCAGCGGGCCGGGATATGGCCATGATCGTCCAGTAAACCCAGCACCGCGACCCCGCCACCCGAGCCTAACATTGCCCACATTACCGGGTCGTCTAGGCCTCCGCGATAAGCCAGCCAGGGCAAGGCCAGGAGAAAAGTCACTACCAACGCCACACCACCACCGCGCGGGGTAGGCACTGAATGAGAGCTGCGCTCATTAGGGATATCTAGCAGGCCGCGCGACAAGGCATAGTGCCGCATCAGTCCTGTGAGGAACCAAGATACCAGCACGCTTAGGAGCAATAGGCCAATCAACATCTGCCAGACCGCATCAAAAAATCTTCAGCGGTTACGCTCAAGGCGTTAGCTACTGCATGCGCAGGCTGCCAACCTAGCAGCGTTTTGGTCTTTTCAATATCAACACATAGCTCGCCGCATAGACGCTGGGCCACCGAGCCACAGCCCGACAGTTGCAGGCCACTGCGCAACCAGCTACGCGGGACTGGCAGTAACCGGGCAGGACTCTGCAGCGCGCGGGCCAGATACCTTGCTAGTTCAGCGACGGACCAGTCGTCGCCATCGCTAACCATAAATATTTGGTTCACAGCCGCCGGATGTACCAGACAGATCAGCAAAAGGTCCAGCAAATTATCCAGCGCCACCAGGCTGCGCCGGTTATTGAGCGCCCCCAGGGGCAGCGGCAAACCGTGGGCTAGGCCGCCCATCAGACGATGGAAGTTGGCTCGAACCCCAGGACCATAGACCAGCGTTGGCCTGATGATCACCCACCGCATATCCGTAGCCTCACATAAAGCCTGCAAGGCCTGCTCGGCCTCCCACTTGGAGCGCCCATAAGCATCGCTCGGACAAGGTTGATCGGCTGCGGTGAATACATGCCCTGGGGGCGTTTCCTCGCCATTGACCTTTACAGAACTGATCAACACAAACCGTTTTACCCCAGCCTCGGCAGCGGCTGTTGCTAAGCGCAGCATACCCTCAACATTGACCGCGCGAAAAACAGCCAGCGGATCCGTAGCAGCGTCATCCATCACGTGAACGCGCGCAGCTGTATGCACCAGCACATCGACGCCCTGCAACGCGTCAGAATTCACCGCAGCCACCGCTAGATCACCCAGTACGCGGCGCTCGCAGGGCAACTCGTACTCGATCAACGCACCCGTCTTACGCAACCCCGCAACTGCGTCAATCCAGTCTAGAGCCAATAAGCGCTGCAGCAGCGCCCTTCCGACAAAGCCACTTGCACCAGTAACCAGCACCCGCATCAAACGCCACCGGATGGGTCGGCGACAACTGGGGTTATCGCTTGCATGTTCACTCCCGCAGATAGGTTTCGATAAACAGTAACCCCATTGCCGGTCATAGGCGATAAACATTGGGCGGACGAGACTCCGTTGAAGCGTAAACGACAAAGCCCAACAAGCAGGTTACCGCCTGTTGGCTCCTCCCCGTGGCACGCTCCTCATACTGTCTGACTGCACTCCCAGCAAAATGCCTACTGGAAACCAGAACAGCACCCAGTACGGGCTTGGCCGATGGAAGATGGCGTAGACATCCGACACCATGGCTACCATGGCATACACCAGCAGCGCTATGCCCAGGCGCGCTAAAGGCTGAGCCCGACATTGCCAGCCTTTCTGTAGCAGACTCAATAGTAGAAGAACAAATAAGACGATGCCAACAACACCGTATTCGTACCAGAGCTGCAGGTACAGACTATGAGCATGTATCACACTGAAATAGTGAGGTCGTGGAAAGGCGAACTGAAAGTCGGCCCCAGCCCCTGCCCCGGCCAACCAGAAAGTGGGAAAGCGTTCGGCCCAATTGGCCCAGATTAGGTCCCGGTTGGATACTCCACGCTTCAGCTCATACTGGACCTCTGGCCAGAACAGGTAGGCAGCGACCAGTATCAATAGGCAGCCCGTCCCGATCAGGCTGCGTGATCGAGTACTGGGAAACAGCAGTAACAACACAAGAGCGCCTACTGCTGTAGAAAACCAGGCTCCTCGAGAAAAGGTTAGCAGCACATAGGCCAGCAACCCAAGCATACCCAGCGCCAGCAAAGCGGTCTGCCATACTTCCACCTTCAACCCGACGAATAGGTAGGTTAAGAGAACTACGAACACGCCATAGTACAACCCTGCTATAACTGGATGCTTGAGGTCCGCCATCCCACGCCAGCCCAACTCGCTCAAGCGACCGCTAATGCGAACTATGTTGTATTCCAGCGGTTTGTCGAGCACCCCAAACTGATAATAAAGCGTTAGCCAGGCAAAGAGAGCAGCCAGTGCTACCGAAGCTAGCAACAAACCGTTGAAGGCGCTCTTATGGCGTACAAAGCTGGCCACTGCAAACACGTAGAAAACAATCAGCCCAACAATTTTCAGCCAATAGGTTAGATTTTTACCGGAGCCGGTATTGAATCCGCTGCTTAAGACAACCCAGGCTAGCAGGCATAACAGGATACAACCCGGGGGCTGACACCAAGTACTCAGTGAGAACCGCCGCCACAGTAACAGTAAAAATGTTGGCATAAACAACAGGAGATACGTCTGAGTCGCATAGCGGCTACCGTCGTTGTTAAACAACGGCCCGGTTAGCTGCACAAATAAGCCCAGTGCTAGAATCCATAACCAAGCAGTGGGGAGCGTTGCGATGGGGGCCGTCAAATGCTGGGTGAAACGCACAAATCCTCCTTCCAATGTCCTGATGCCGAATAACCTGAGACCAGTAAGCAGGTGCGCATCTTCAATAAGCGTTCTTGTTGATAAAACCTTTAAAGACTGTCAAAGATACAATCTTCAAATCCAGCCACAACGACCAATTATCGATATACCATAGGTCATATTCAACGCGCTTTTGCATTTTTTCCAGGGTATCGGTCTCGCCACGATAACCGCTTACCTGCGCCCAGCCGGTAATGCCTGGCTTAACCTTATGACGCTGCATGTAGGACTCAACTAGATCCTTATAATACTCGTTATGAGCAAGGGCATGAGGACGCGGGCCAACGATGGACATGCGCCCCTGCAACACATTGAAGAACTGCGGAAGTTCATCCAGGCTGCTACGACGCAAGAAAGCCCCGAAGGGGGTGATACGAGCATCGCAGCGGGTTGCCTGGGTCACCTCCCCGACGGGCTCTTGATGCAGCACCATCGAACGGAATTTATAAACTTTGAAACGTTTGCCATTAATACCCGTGCGGTACTGCTTAAATAGAACCGGCCCTGGAGAGGTGAGTTTGATTGCAATACCGATGACCAAACAGAGTGGTATTATCATTAGGCTGATCAGCGCGCCCAACAATATATCTTCCAGACGTTTGATCGCCCGCGCCGGACCATCCATCGGGCTGCAGCTCAGATCCAGGGAATAAAACCCGGCGATGTGGCTGACTTTGTGATTGAGCAAGGGAATGTCGCCCCACTCAGGAATAAAGCGCACTTCAACCGTGTGGTGACGCAGGGAATAGAGGATCGAGCGTAACGCCCCACCTTCGCCCAACGGCAAGCACAGCCAAACTTCATGCACGGCATGCTCATTTACAGCCTGAACCAGCTCATCAAGCCATCTTGGGCCACCTTGGATAAAGGCTAACTGGTGGGCAATAGTAAAACCGGACTCGCCAAGCGAACGGCCACTACTCAAACGTTGCGCTGTCTCGCCGCCAGCGCCCACTAACAATACCGATTTAAGGTTACGGCCACCAGCGCGCAGCTGGCGCAGCAAGAGGAAAAACCCTAGGCGCATCAGTAGGCTAAATATGCATCCGATGAGCAATAGAGTGAAAAACCAGAGCCGCGAGTAATCCCCCGAAACCTTGAGAAAAAAGGACAGCGATAGGAGTATACCCGCCGCAGCCATCCAACCGATCAATAAACGGCTGACCTGACGCAGAAACGGCTTGCCGCGCTGCGAACCATAAGCCCCGCTCATGCCCAGACAGAAAACCAGAACGATAGCAGTTAACAAGGTTGCCGTATCGTAGCGCCCGGCCATGGAAAAACCACCAAAACGCCAGTAATGTGCCAGAAATCCGGCAGCAATGACTAAGGCCATTTCCAGAAGCGCCACAAATAGCGGGACGGGGTAGCGCTCGGCAAATGTAGGCTGGTAACTCGGAATGGATTGCATACCCTTTACAAAACCCCAAACAGCTAGCTGATAAGCGACGAATACTAATGCCCTACGGCACAAAAACCCATGAAAAACACCGACTGACACCAACTTTATGGCTTACCCCAGGACTAGCGGAGGGACTTTAGCCGCGCCATGCTTCTACTGCGTCACCGTTGCCAAGTGCCCAATAGCGCAGGAGGGCAAACAGTCGCAAAGACTGCAAACCTATGTAATGAGGATAGCGTATAGGCTCAACCTCTCTGAGATGTGGAACGACCCGAGCTGTTCGATCACTGGTCTACAGCGCCAACGAGCCATATACATGGACACGTATTAAATGGTCAGAGCTAGCTTGGGAGGAGAATAATGCGAGTTCGGAGCATAAGACGTGGTTTCGGTAAACGGACCAACCGTTCTGTCAAGATAGCCATAAACTTCATCGGTGGAATTTAGCGAAAAAGCTGGACGCCATTTTTTGCTCACTCCCAAGTAACTCCAGTAGTGAAGTACGGCTCCAGCTGTAGGTATATAAAGAATATTAGTTTCGAAAAATCGCTAGGCAGCGGATGAAATGATCTACATAACTTGGCAGACCAAACACACCACTGCAGCCGACTTGAATACAACAAACACCGCACCTAAGGTCGTACCTTCACAGATTATTTACCTGATATAGACCATAACTAGCTAATCAGGCAGCCAATCACCTACTCTGATGCCGGCATAGTCAATTTGCCATGGACAACCTCAATAGCCAGCATCCTTCTTACAGACCTACATATCTAATACCAGCAGAGCATACTACAGCTACTCTCCTAAGCGAATAATGACGGAGCTCTTCAAGCCTGCTCAACATAACTTGACCAGGCCAAGACACAGACCTCCTACAATCCTGTCAAAAACAAACCAGATGGGCATGATATTATATAAGTAGTCCGTCAGAGATGAAAATTAAAGAAATCATTAGCTGCTCTTGATTATTTTGAGAGATACCAAAAGGTCAACAGTTCCTCATACTCCTTCAAAATCTGTGGCCAGGTAAAGCGCTCGTGAAAACGTGCAGTACTGCCGGCCTTCATGCTATTCACGACAACATCCTCCTTCAGCAACCGATCAAACAAGGCCGCGCAGGATGCTTCATCCTGGAAATAAGCGGCCTTATCACCAACAACCCAACGATTGAAGTGATTGTCATGAGCAATCACAGCGCAACCTGCTCCTAATGCCTCCACCAAGGAGGGATTGGTTCCGCCAACTCTATGACCGTGCAAATAGAAGCGACTGAAAAACCGAAGTGCCTGAACCACCCGCACATCGTAAATGGCTCCAGGGAAAATAACCTCTGCGCTAGCGGCCTCCATAACCTGTCGATGGAAGGCATTCTGCTCAGGCTGAAAGTTACCGAGCACAACCAGCTGATGATCACGAGGCGTTTTGCTGAAAGCACGGACCATTTCCAGAAAAGAATTCTCGGGCTCGGGACGCGCAATGATCACCGAAAAATGACCAGGCTTAAGCCCGTAGGCAGCCAAAGCAGTCTCGTCAGCATCGAGTACTTCATCGCCACCATAGGGAATCATGGTGATCTTACTATCCCGCACCCGCGTCGCCAGATGACTCTTGATCTGCGGGTGATCGGCCACCAAGTGATTACCTACCCAGCATCCCATACGCTCGTTGAGCCAGAACCAGGTTTTGGCGATCACGCCCCACTTGTCTCGACGCCACTCGATACCATCCATGTTGATAACGTTGGTTTGTCCTTTGGCCCGCTGCAGCAGATTGAAGACAGCCGTGTTATAGCCAAGCGTGAGGAATAGCCCCTGCTGAGAAAGAGCATGGCAGGTGGCTTTCCAGTCGAAGATGACTGTGCCTGCGGCACCCGCCCTGCTTACAGGTATATGCACCCGGCGAACGCCACACCATTCACTCTCAAAGGTTTCGGTACCCGAATCTTCCTGGCAATAGACGGTGACGGCCCACCCTTTTGCAACCAAGTACAGAGACAATTTTTCGGCAAAGGTTTCGAAACCGCCATGCTGCGCGGGAACACCACGAGTACCCAAGATAAAAAGAGACTTCATTCCGCTATATCTCGTTGAACGCGACATTCAGATGGAAAACAGAGCCCGTAGGCTTGCCCGATATCCGTCTATGGAGAAATGCTGCAAGAATCGCTCATGTGCACCGCGGCACAGCGAGGCATATTCAGCATCCGTAAATCCAACCAGTGCACACATCTGCTGCACAAGGGCCGCTTGATCGGCAGCCGCAAACAAGAACCCGCTACGTCCCTGCTCGACAATTTCGGTCAGGCCACCATGACCGGCAGCGATTACCGGCCTGGCGAATGAAAACGCCTCAATCGCGACCCGCCCAAAAGGCTCAGGCAGTGTGGATGGCACGACCACATAGTCGGACCAGGCGTAATGCTCGGTCGGATCCTGGCAGAACGAAAGTAAAGACACGATACCGACTAGGCCTGCCTGCTCAACCTTATCCTGCAGGTCGTCAGCCAGGTACTCATAGCCTTCAAAAGGACTGCCAACGATGCGTACTTGCAAGCGGCTAAGCACTTCGGCCGGCAGAAGGCCCAGGGCCTCGACCAGAAAGAACTGCCCCTTCCACTCGTTGATACGCCCGATCATCAATAGGCGGATCGGCCTTCCCGACAGCGATCGGGGTTGAACTTCAACAGGCTGTATGACCTTCTCTACACCGTTATAGATGACCTGACCTGGCAATCGAAAGGCCGCCTGAGTCGCCTTTGAGTTGAAAACCAGTTCAACACCGGAAAGCAGGAACAACGTACGGAACACAGCCAGTTGCCAGCCAGAAGGAATTTCTCGTACATGACAAATAATGCGCCTGGATGAAAACCGGTAAAAACACGCAGCACACAAGGCTGAAAACATCACCACAGTATTAATGTAGACAATCGGATGCCTGGCAAAACGCTGCAAATAAAACAACCATCCGGCCAGCATATTGAAGACAAATACCAATGGCTGCTTGAGCTCTCGTTTACGCAATATACCCTTCGAATAGAAGGCAAGGTTGACGCCCTCGATCTTCCGAACCTCTGTGGCGAGTTCGCCTTCAGCCGGTAGTATCACATCCAGTGTGGCGCCGGCACCGGCGAGGGCCTCGATGGCGGCCAGAAAACTGCGGTCGGAGCCGTAAAGCTCAGCACCTTGATGCAGACACAAAATTGAAGAATCGCTATCCCGCATAATTTACCCTTACCGACTTCTGATGACGCGCGCAGGATTGCCTACTGCAATCGAATTATTCGGGATGTCCTTGGTCACCAGACTGCCAGCACCAATCACACAGTTATTACCAATAGTGACACCTGCCACCACGGTCACCTTGGCACCAAACCAGCAGTTCTCGCCGATATGGATAGGCTTACGGATGGTGCCCTGCTTACGGATAAGTTGCTCGGAATCATCAAAACAATGGTTCTCGGGGTGGACACTGAAATACTGACCCGTAATGGTATTGGCACCGATATCAAGTCCACCCGAGCCACCTAAAGAGGAGTAATCGCCAATGGCCACATGATCGCCCAGAGTGATATGAGAACCGAGATTGTTGAACGTCGTCGAGACCACCACCCGGCTGAACGAGCCAATTCTGCAACCATTGCCGATGGTCAGCTTGCCACGCCCCAAACCACTGAGCGTGACGAAATCCCCCACTACAACCCAGCGACCAATATCAATCTTATGCAAATAGCTGAAGGACACACCACGCCCTAGAAAAAGGAAGCGTGGAGCCCGCAAGAACAGAAAGAGGCGCCATCCACGCAGCCACTCCCGCAGCATTTTCCAGGCAAAAGCCAGAATGATCCGGCTGGTCACCCCAGCATCAAAACAGAACTCTGGATTTTTGTAAGACCGGATGACACGTTCGAAAATAGCCTTCAGCATTATGCTTACTCAATAAACCGGTAAAACCAGCAAAACCTGCTGCCCCAAACAACGCGATGGTATCGTACGCCCCAACCTCGATTTAATCAGAGAGTACTATCAGGATGCACTCTAAACTTGTCACGCGGCAAACCAATCAACACATACAGTAATACCAGCAGGTAAGCCGGATTTTGCACCCCAAGGATTGTTGCATTGGTATAAGCGACTATCGATATAAAGAAAACAACCGGAAATGTGCTCTTGCGACTGCGTCGTGCCACCGCCACCAAAAAAAGCAAATAGAACAAAGCAAATATGATCGTCGAGCGAAACAGCATAGCCAGGTAAGTGCTATGGGGATTGTAACTCTCGCTGTGTACACGCCCATCGCCATCGACAAACTCAACGGTCATCCGCTCATCCAAGGGGCCTAGCAAAAAGTCTGATAGGTTGAACGCTGTCAGGTAGTAATAAATCTGGCCGATCCAAATCGAACTACGTGCGTGCGTTGCCTTCCACATCAAGGTGTACCAGTCCATGCTGGGAGTAATAAAAGGCACAGTGGCACTCGGCTCAAAGTGCAGCAGCAAAAGCACCGCTGCAAAAACCAGCGCAGGCACCAGTACTGCCAGCAACGCCAAAAACCGGTTAAAAACGACCAGATAAGAGAGAAACGCTACCAGCAGAGCCACCAAGGGCGTCATGCGAAACGTCATAAGCATGGCAAATGCACTGACAGCGATCATCAGGAAACGATAGCGACTATTTTTATTGACAAAAAAGTTCCAGATCAATATCAGTCCGCTGTAGGAGTCAATATCAGCAGTGCTACCACCAACGCCAAACAGGGTTTCTACCGTCATCCCCCCGAGTTTGATAAGGAAACTGTTCTCGGAACCATGTGGCACCAACGGGACAATATCCAGCCAGTTGATGACCGAAAGAGCAAAATACACCAGATAGGCAACATTGATGCACTTCGAAAAGGTTGCCACGGATAATTTAAATTCTGAAAATAAATAAATCAGCACTAGCAACTGGAGCGTAAAAAGCCGTATATAAATATTATGTTTTTCAACTGGCATCAGGATAAGCGGCGCAGCGAGCACACAACATAGCAGCAGGTAGCGAATATTAATCGTGCCGCCAGAGCCAACACGGTAGATCAATATAAAAAAACCGATAAGTAGGAAAGATGCCCCACCTGCATAAAAAGCCGTATTACCGTCAATACCCGTCAGCGATGCAACTATAAATGCGAACTGTAGATAACAGAGCATGAACGCCATCATGGCGTCGTCTTTGACCTTGATCATCACTGGTTCGGATCCCGTCCAAAAACAGTATCGGGGTCAAATGCCATATTCTCCGTGAACTCTCCACTCAGCACCCGTTGCAAATCGGCCGGGTCATGGATCAACTGAGCGAGACCGTTATCGATCAAATCAGCCATATACTCGACCCCAGGCAGATCAAGCAGCAAGGTCGTGCAACCAAACCCGATACCCTCGTAAACCGCCGTCGAGAACACCCCGATCTGATAACGCGCGCTGGCAAACAACTCATAGAGATTCGCTTGCTTGGCAATCACCACATTGGGCATCTCGGCAAAAAGAACCAGGTGCTCATACTCCTGCCACCGGGAAAACTCGCCGGGGTGTAATTTGTAAACAATTTCAAAATCCTTAAGCACTTCTCTAAGCGAATAGATGAATTCGGCGATACGCGCTCCCAATGCCCCCTGCGAAAGCACGATAATTTTTTTATCCTGCTTGCGCACCTTAGACTGCTGATTTCTTAGGTGATGGAAATAAGCGAAACCTGCAAGCTGAATACGCTCCTGCGCTAGCGGCAAGACCCCCATATCAGCCCAGAAAGGCCCCCACGCCATAAACGTATCGGGAAAATAATCCAGTGGCCGCTCAACGCTCGGGTAGCTGTAGCCCAAATGGTAACGGCTGAAGGTGCCATGCTGGATTTCCACCGTCTCTATTCCCAGATCCTTGGCCGCACGAATAGCATCGCCATAGGCATACCCCACCACCACCACCAGGCGCTTCGGTTGCAGGCGCTTGAACAATGCTTTGTACAGACGGTAATTCACCTGAAACTTGAGAACCGCTGGAGCGAGTAACGGCTCCAAGTTGATTGCCGCGCCAATTTCCGTAGAAAGTCGCTCGCTTGCCGAACGAACGAGGGCTTTATGTTCAGCGGATAAACGATGCTTGCCCAGCAAGCCACACAGTTTGACAAGCACGGGAAAGATATCAATGTACTTACGGGCCGGGTCATACGCCTTGCGGTGCTCCGAACCGAGATCGGCACGATCCAGACTCAGATAGGAAATTCCGCCTGCTTGCAAAGCCTTGATATAGAAATGGCTATAAATATCCACATCCTGGCCAGAAAAATTCACGCTGCGCGGATGCTCGATCACAACCTGTTCAACAGAACGGCGCTTGCCAAAAAACGGATTATGAAGAATGGCACCGATCAGGTAATTGAACACCTTAGTGACCTTGGCAAACCTGCCGCCCCTCGGCACATGAGGTGCAAGAAAAACGCCTGCACGCTCAGCCACATGGTAATAGATAGGCATTCGCAGATACTGCCAGACTTTGACTCCATCGACTTCAAGGTCCAACAAATCAAATTCGCGCTCTACTCTCCAGATAATCTGACAGAGTGCTTCCACATTCAATATATTTTCGCTCATGAAAGAGAGTCACTTTTAACAAAAACTCTAAACTTCAGAGAAATTTTAAAATTCATATACTAGCCTTAGTAAAAATAGCGCCCGTTCAATTGCGGCTAGACCGCCATAAGGCCCAAGGCATAGGATAGTGGCGACTTTGATAGTAGAACACTAGGACAGCACTTAACGCATACGAAAGCACGGTTGAATAGGCGGCACCTATAGCACCGAAATTTAAAATTAAGAAATAATTCAAAACCAAATTAACCAAGGCAGCGATAACAGTGCTAACCGCCAAAAACGACGTTCTACTGATGTGCACGAGATAAGGAAAGAAAATCTTGTACACACCCTGCATAGCACATCCAATTGAAACCCAGAAAATATAACCTGCAGCTCCAACAAAAGACTCATGAACAACATAGGGAAGAATATAAATTGCTACCAGTGCGATCAAAACCGCAAGCAAAAACACTCCTAAAAAATATGCATACGTATATCGAACTATTCTTCGTTTAACTTTTCCCGTCGGAACCTGTAACACCTCAAAAAACCAAGGAGTCCAAGCTTTGACAAAAGAGTCTGTAAACAAACCAACAATCATGCCAAAACTATAACCAATAGAATAAAGAGCTACAGCTTCCAAACCAACCATGCGCTCAATAAAAATACGATCACTTATAGCAATAACAACCCCAGCCAGAACATGAGGAATAAGCGGCAAAGAAAGTCTAAGCACTGACTTAACAACAGCCAGATTTAATGTCAAATCCAAATATCTTTTCTTCCAAATATAAAAAATTGCAACAATAAAAAAAACCGTATTCGCTGCAAGAAGACCTGCAACCTGGGAATACCAACCAAAGTCCAGAAAAATCAGCAAGTAAACAGTAACCGCAATACTTAAAAAGGTATTGAAAACCTCAAAAAATGCATAAACGTAAGGCCTCCCCTCATTGCGCAAGAGCGTCAGATTTATGGTATTTACCATCATCATGAAACTCAAAAATGGAAAAACCAGCCACAACTTAGTCGGCATGGAAAATAGATCGTCAGTCAAGAGCACAGCACCGGAGCAGAGCAGCAAAATTAGAAAGGAGCCCCCCCCCAAAACAAACAACATATTCCCAATAAGAAGCGCTAGCTCTTCACGTGTTGAAGAAAAGAACCCCTTCGAAATATTGGTATGAATACCCATACCAATCACAGCAAAAAAAAGACCGTTGATTACAAGAAAAATTGATAACGCACCAAACTCCGCAGGCGTCAGAAAACGAGTAATCAGAGGCAATAAAAGAAAGGGAGCTGCTTTATTGACAATACTGGAGCCGAGATAAATTACAGCATTGCGGATCACCTCGACACGCTCACCAGCTCAGCGAGCTTCTTCTCATCCAGCGCCCCTTGAAACAAATGAATGTGTTTCTTGATAACGGCCCTATCAAGATCCCACCACTTAATCTCAAGTAGATGCTTAATGTAATCTTCAGAAAAGCGATACTTGGCTATTTTTGCCGGAACTCCTACAACAATCGCATAGGCTGGCACGTTCTTAGTAACAACAGCTCCCGCACCGATTACGGCACCGTCGCCAATAGTCACCCCCGGCATAATTACTGAATTAGCCCCAATCCAAACATCATTACCAATCACTACTTTCTTATACGTCTGATTGCGATCCACAACAAAGTCCCCCACATAAGGGACATAAGGGAACGCACTAACAGTCAAATTCTCATGAGAGTGACTAATCGCATTGATTGTGCAGTCCCATGAGATCGCACAAAATCGCCCTATCTCTGCTTTCGCAACTTTTGTATAACGCCCAATAGCAGAGTACTCCCCAATAATACTATCTTGAACACTGGCACCTAGAGCTACGCGGGAATACTCTTTCAATACAGCTCCACTTAAGACGGCGCTTGAAGCCACACTGACATGCGATGCTAGCGTATTATTTTTCCGATATTTTCTATATTGAATATATCGCTTAAACTGCCTCAATTTATCGAGCACGATCATGGCAACATCTCTAAATACTTCCTCATAATAACGATATTCGAATCTATCATTGCTCGAGACACTGCCATTCTGTGACCACTAGAGCGCGCTCCATATTTAATTTGAGTAATAATCTCCGCTGAAACAGCAGGGTTAGCTAAATACCGATCAAAGCCAGAAAAAAGCTTATTAATAACCTTACTAACTAAATCATTCTTATAACGACAAAAACCCTCAACAAGCATACCACCTATTACTTTATCAGTAGCTTTACCGCGCCCATCCTCGGCGATGAGCACGGACATACGAGAAATTGAATTCATAAAAATATGTGCATGTACGCGATAGCCTATATGCAAATCAATTTCCGAGTAATACTCAACCAGATTTTCAGCACTGCCGGAAATATCCACATAAGCAACTCCCGCTGTATTTAGCCACTGGGCAAATTCATTATGTTTTTGATTATGTACCTGCTTGGCACCATGGCTCTTGAGGAACGTATCTGGATCGAGGCCATGATGAAAAACCACCTCAAACTCCGCATCTTTGAAGTAGTCCTTGAGCCGTAAAATCTGCGCCTTCATCTCCCGCTCCATGGAGGGGCTCTCAATAAAAGACACGCCGAGAGAAAAGGCCACTTTGTGTAATTTTTCCGGCAGCTGAACTGGTTTACCGATGTAGTCCAGATCGTAATAGGCCGGGCAACCCGTCATGAGTACGTTGTCGATTCTCTTGAAAGCCAGTGCATTGAGGGTGTGAAAATCACGCACACTCATCGGCAATCCGGAGCTTTCGACTTTTCTCAGTAGCTGCATCGCGCTGGCAGACAACGGATAGTCATAGGTGTCCTCCCAGTTGCCGCTGATGGACTTCCAGCCGATCCCCATCGTAGTGACAGGCACCTTGATGTCATCAAGGTTGGCGGTAAGCGCATAGATTCCCGGATACATATGGGCCTGCAGAGCAGGCCCACCCAACAGAATCAAAGCCTTTGAGTTATTGACTAGGTCCAGGGAGGCCTGATCGAACGGCTTCCAGGCGTCAAGATCAACAATATCGCGGTCAGGCCTCAGGGCGGCAAACAGCTTTTTGGCACGGTACTTGATGAGGAAGTCACCGGCGTTGTTCTTACTGCCCGTCAGGATGACGTAGTAATCCTTCACTCAAACATTCCCCACTGCAGCACAGCATCCTCTGCGATGGTCTGCTTGGCAGTTTTGCCCAGCAGTTCGTCAATCGAGCGAGGGCTAATACCATGAGCGGGGCGTTTGAACGTCAGGTCTGCCATTTCAATCACTTTTCCGGGGGCAATATCCCGGGTCGCCACCAGACTTCTGCGAGCGTTGCGCCGTGCAGGCTCCTCTTCAGCCAGAGCCTCGATCTTGAAGCTACCCAGTACAGAAAAGGTGCGTTCGAGGTTCTTGCGGAAAACTTTCAGGTCTTCCTTGTCCATGGCGTGATAGTGGTCGTTGCCCGGCAAGGTCTTGTCATGGGAGAAGTGCTTCTCGATGATCACGCTGCCCAGCAGGGTGGCCATTTCGCAGACTTTCATATCGTTCGGTAGGGTATGGTCCGAATAGCCTATGAGCTTGTCCGGGAAGGCGCGCTTGAGCCCTAGAAGCATGCCGAGGTTGGCGTTTTCGTCCGCAGTCGGGTAATTCAGAACGCAATGCAGCAAGGCCAATGGATTACCGAACTGCTCGATCCAGCCTACAGCTTCATGGATTTCCCAAAGATGACTGGCACCGGTAGACAGGATGATCGGTTTGTTGAAGCCGCACATGAACTGGATGAACGGCTTATTGGTGATGTCCGAGGAGGAAATCTTGTAGACATTCATAAGGTCGTTGAGGAAAGTCGCCGACTCTATATCGAAAGGCGTGCTCATGAACTCTATGCCGACAGTGTCGCAGTAGTCTTTAAGTGCGACCATTTCAGTTTTCCAGAACTTGTCATGCTTGGAAAACAGCTCGTGTTGCGACAGAGTCGGTTCTTTACTGGTGTCCCAATAAGCCGGTGAATGGCGCGAAGCCAGGGTGTCGGCCTTGTAGGTCTGGAACTTGATGGCATCTGCCCCGCCTTCTTTGGCCTCGTCCACCAAACGCTTGGCAATTTCCATGGAGCCTTCGTGGTTAACGCCGGCCTCGGCTATCACGTAAGGGCGGTAAAGTTTGGCTTCATGGGGGGTGATCGAATTAAACAGCTCGAGAATGCTCATGCCTGCTCCACAATATCGTTGATCAGTTTCAGGGCGCGCTTGCGCCCGCTGGCCAGGTCGGCCTTGGCCATCAGGCCACTCATGTACTGGCGCGCGGCGTGATTTTCGACCAGCCCCGCGAATGCGTTAAGAATGTCCTCTGCCGACAAGGTCGTCCCCAACCCAAGATTGAGAAAACCGTATTCAGCTGAAGCGAAGAAGTGGGTCAATTCTCGCTCGTTCTGTGCCATCACGATAGCCGGGACCTGGAGCGAGGCAACTTCGTAGGTGGTTCGACCCGCCGAGGTGAACACGATATCGGCGCTGTTCATGTGCTCGGCAATGGTCATGCTGTTGCGATAGATCTTGACCTGCGGATAAGGCTCAAGCGTTTCGTAGCGGCAGTAGCCAAACCCGGCAACCACTGCAATTTCGATGCTGTTCGTAGCGCAGTAAGCATGTATAGCTTCGATGACCTTGCAGGTGTAGTTGTTGGGATCAACGCCGCCGAATGTCAGCAACACACGGCTGACATGTGCAGATACGGGCCTGGTAGGTGTAAGCACGAACTCATCGCGCAGGATGAAGTACTCGTGCCCAAAGTAGTGTCTGGGCAACACCTGCTTTTCAGGGTAGATGGCATTGACCACCAAATCAGCCAAACGGGCACCGGGACCCAAATCTTCGAAGTTGATGACTTTATAGCCCTCATCACAGAGGGCTTTGACATACCCAAGCGAGCTGTCTAGACGATCATTGATGACGACATGTGGATTGATTCTACGAATGTCATCGAGAATATCGATTTCAGCTTGTAGATGAACGCAGTAGTTCTTCGAGGCAATCTTGTCGAAAGCCAATTGGCTCTTGTCATCGACCAGAAACTCGATCTGGTGATTGAGGATGTCATTGGCAATCAGCAGAGTGTTGTAGACGTGTCCCAAGCCGATTTCCGCGTAGCCTGAAACGACAAAGAGTATTTTCTTACGCTTCAGATAAAACTCACAAAGGCTCCAGTCCTCGTAGGTATCGATATCGATATCTTCACCACCGCGCAGAAGATGCAACTCGACATTTGCCCCAATGCGGTTGTTCTCCGTAATGATCCGCGCACGAGTAATCAGAAAACCGCCGGTTTCCTTGAAGATCGGGTCCAGATACTGGCGATTTACCCGTTTTTGATAATTAGGGATAAAGCGCTCGCCATCTCTTGTCCAAGTCAGATGAGTGTCATCCTTAGCCGAAATAATCGTATCGATTCCTTCTTCGCTGATCATCTTGTCCAGCGCAGCGTCCAGAGAGGTACTTTGCAGAAGCGGCGAAGTGGGCTGCAGAGTCACGATCAGGTCGTAAGACTTGTCTTCGTTGATCAAGGCCTGCTGATAGCCGTCAAAAATAACCGGATCAAGTGTGGTGTGGTCCTGGGCTTTAGCTGGGTCACGCTGAATAATCCGGGCACCTAGCTTCTCCGAAATAGTGGCGATCTCGCTGTCGTCGGTAGAGACATAGACGTCCGGCGCATATTTGCAATTGAGCGCAGTCTGGATGCTGTAATGGATTAGCGGTTTACCAGCCAGCGAACGCAGATTTTTCCGCGGAATGCCCTTGGAGCCACCACGTGCGGGAATGATGATCAGGATGTTCTTTTTCATTGCAAACCTTGTTCGGGCCATCAGCACACGGACGCGAGATCAGCGGCCGACCGAGTAGTAACAAATACCTTTTTTACTCAAGCGCGCAGGATCGAATAAGTTTCGTCCATCGAAGATGACCGGGCTGCTCAGCGTCTGCTTGATGAGCTCGAAGTCCGGGGCCTTGAATGCCTGCCATTCTGTCACAACGATCAGCGCATCGGCACCTTGCAGGGCCGCTTCCTTGGTGCCGCAAAGCCCAAGATCCGGTCGATTGCCATAGATGCGCTGAGTTTCGTTCATTGCTTCAGGGTCATAGGCCTGCACACGTGCACCGGACTCCCAAAGCGCCTCCATCAGCACTCGGCTGGGTGCCTCGCGCATGTCGTCGGTGTTGGGTTTGAAACTCAGCCCCCACAGGGCAAAGGTCTTGCCTTGCAGGTTCCCGTTGAAATGCGCGCTCAGTTTCTTGAACAGCACTGTCTTCTGCTCGGCATTACGCAGCTCTACAGCCTTGAGCAAGGTCGGCTCGAAATCGATACTTTCGGCCGTATGAATGAGTGCTTGAACATCCTTGGGAAAACAAGAACCACCGTAACCCGCACCGGCATAGATGAAATGGTAACCAATGCGCGGATCAGAGCCGATACCTTGCCGCACCATCTCAATATCAGCACCAAGCTTCTCAGCAAGATTGGCCATCTCGTTCATAAAACTGATTTTGGTCGCCAGCATGCAGTTGGCAGCGTACTTAGTTAGTTCGGCGCTACGCACATCCATGATGATGATTTTTTCATGATTACGATTGAAGGGTGCGTACAACTCACGCATCACATCTTCAGTCTCAGTACTGCTGGTGCCAATAACAATACGGTCAGGGCGCATGCAATCAGCTACGGCCGAACCTTCTTTAAGAAACTCGGGATTTGAAACCACGTCAAAGCTCAAATCTTCACGACCTCGTTGCGCGAGCACTTCAGCTACGCGGGCGCGAACTTTGTCGGCTGTGCCAACCGGGACAGTCGACTTGTCGATGATGATCTGGTGGCATTCCATATTCAATGCAATGGCTTCGGCTACCGCTAGAACATACTTCAAATCTGCCGAACCATCTTCGTCCGGTGGTGTACCGACAGCGATGAACTGTACTTCCCCGTGCTTAACGCCAGCGGCAGCGTCAGTCATAAAGTTTAACCGTCCGCCAGCATGGTTTTCCTTCACCAGCGACTCAAGACCGGGCTCATATATGGGGATATGCCCTTGATTGAGGCGATCAATTTTATTGCTATCTACATCAACACAAACCACATCATGGCCAACCTCAGCGAGCACGGCCCCCTGCACAAGTCCGACGTAACCAACACCAAACACAGTGACTTTCATAGATATTCCTGCCTAAGCCAAAACTTTATTTAGCGCCTGAAGATGCAGACTGCACAGCGAATAGCGCGGAGTTAACACCCACAGTCAAATGATAAAAATAACAAATAAACCCACTCATAAATTATCGCCTACCGCAGCACAAAAAAAACACCTAGGAACATGTAAAACACCACACCAGCGACGAAGTCACACAGGGAATCTAGAATTTCAGGAAACGCAATGGCAAAAAAAACCAACTCTAACCACACACTACGCTACAACCAGAAACCCCATGCCCAGCAAACAACATTCACCCTCTAAATTTACTTAGTTTGTACTTTCTTACCAATATGCGAACAAGTGCAATGGATACACCAAGCACGCCACCGAGAAAAACACCCACCACAACAATAAGTTTCTTCTTTGGCTCCACTGGCGTCTCAGGCACTTCAGCAGGACTATCAAGAGTAAACACCGAGACCTTATCGGCATTAACATCAATCTTCTTCAGAAAATCCAACCGATTCTCAAGCCCGCGCAACTCAGAGATAAAAGGGTCATCGTTCTCTCTTTTTTCCAAGACATCTAGCTCTGCTCGCACCGCTTTGGCACCACGCATGTACATCAAATTACCGTCAATAAACTCAGCCAGATCACCGTCAGAAGAGGTTTTTCCCGCAACTACTTGAGGAGCTTCCAAACTCACAGCCTCAGCAACTACTAGGGCTTCACGCAAACGTACAATACGATCTTCACGGAGTTTCTGAGCAGTAATACGCAAGGCATCAATTTTCCGCTCTATTTCTTGTGTTTTGGCAGCGATCTCTGTAAGCACATTATCCTGCATGTCTTTTTCAGTTTTCGTGGCTGCCATATCTACATACAAATTCACCCACTCCGCGGCCAACTCCGGAGTTTGATGCACAACCATAATTTCATAAAAACCTGGATTAAGTTTGACATCTGGAGCCCTCACAGTTATGGCACTATTAAAACTAGCCCACAACTGATCCTGCGCAACACCGCGCTGCTCAGGTGTCAAATTTGACAAATAGACCTCACGAAAAAAAGAACGCTTTAACGATGTGGACAACAGGTTATTCTTAAATACCGAGTAGACATCCTCCACTTTAAAACGAGAAAGATCGGCCTCACTACGCCCTACGTTATAACTTGCTATATCACTCAAACGAGGCGGAAGAACACCAGCCTTGGTTTCATACGTCGGTGCACTGAAAAATGCAAAAGCTGCGGCAGCCAAGGCTGTCACCACAGTAAAAGCAATAATTAGCAGCCTTTGTTGCCAGAGTCCCTGAAACAACTCAATCAAATCAATCTCATCGGCGACGGCGGGCATGGGTGTATTCGAGTTCACTGCAACTCCATTTCTAATTCAAGTTTCAAACTATTAAGTATAACTAGATCGGGTGACTTTTCTGCAGCTTATGCTATGCCTGAAATCTTGTTTCGAAGCGCGACTGGCCATAACTTGCTGTAAGGAGAAAACATCTGTAAACCCCAACAGGACATCGGCCTACGGCTAGATAACTCAGCCTCATTCAGACACGCTACCGAGTTTGTATTTATCAAAGGTAAAATAGCGACTGTCGATTTCACTTACCTAGCTTGCTGGGTACTTTTGGATAACACCCAAGCGGGTTACCTACGCAAGCTTTGTCCTCGCCAGAAAATTCGACGCCGGAAACAGCGCACAATCTGCCGACAGCGCACGACCGGCTACAGCCTTTAATTAACGGTCAAAGACCATTACACCAGCGACAGAACTATGGTGCAAAATCAGATAAGAACCACCAGCTAGTGCTTTAACTTCGCTACGCGACGCTTGTCAGTCAGCATGAGGCAGGCTCGAACTCATAAATCCCAATACTGAATGCTCAATTTCAAAGGGCGGCATTGTGCCATGACATAACACTGATCACCATCCTAGAAACCTAACACGGTGGCTATAGATTAATGCAAAGCGACTTTTTGATACTCAAGGCTAGAGAAACGCAATACGAGAAATATTACTCGTCCTCATTAACTCGATCTCGCAATTCCTTTCCCGGCTTGAAATGCGGCACAAACTTGCCATCCAGCCTGACCGAATCACCCGTTTTCGGGTTACGCCCAACACGCGGCGCGCGATAGTGCAGCGAGAAGCTGCCAAAGCCACGGATCTCGATACGGTCACCGGTCGACAGCGCCTGCGACATCTGCTCAAGCATGGTCTTGATCGCCAACTCAACATCCTTGGACGAGAGCTGCCCCTGATGGGTGACGATGCGCTCGATCAACTCCGACTTGGTCATGGTTTTCCCTTCTTTTTCAAGCGGCTAGATCACTAGATAAACAGGTTTTAGCATGCTTGATCGGATTTGAACAGCCTATAAAACAATACGTTAGCGATTTTCAGGCACAAAAAAGGGCGACCGAAGTCGCCCTTTTTCTCTGGATCAACCGAACTTAGTTCTGTTTTTCCATTTGCGCGCGGAGCAGATCACCAAGGGTGGTCGGACCAGCAGTTTCAACTTCCTGCTTGCGCATTTCTTTGATGGCTTCTTTTTCGTCTTCAACGTCTTTCGACTTGACCGACAAGCTGATTACGCGGCTCTTACGGTCAACGCTGATGATCTTGGCTTCGACTTCTTCGCCTTCTTTCAGAACGTTACGCGCGTCTTCAACGCGGTCACGGCTGATTTCGGAGGCTTTCAGAGTGGCTTCGATGCCTTCGGCCAGAGTGATGATGGCGCCTTTGGCGTCAACTTCTTTAACGATGCCGCGCACGATGGTGCCTTTATCGTTAACAGCAACGTAGTCGGAGAACGGATCTTCTTCCAGCTGCTTGATCCCGAGGGAAATGCGCTCACGCTCCGGATCAACGGAGAGGATAACGGTTTCCAGCTCGTCGCCCTTCTTGAAGCGGCGTACAGCTTCTTCGCCTACTTCGTTCCAGGAGATGTCGGACAGGTGAACGAGGCCGTCGATACCACCATCCAGACCAATGAAGATACCAAAATCGGTGATCGACTTGATGGTGCCGGAGATTTTGTCGCCCTTGTTGAACTGACCGGAGAAATCTTCCCACGGGTTAGTTTTGCACTGCTTGATACCCAGGGAGATACGACGACGCTCTTCGTCGATATCCAGAACCATAACTTCGACTTCGTCGCCGACGTTAACGACTTTCGAAGGATGGATGTTCTTGTTGGTCCAATCCATCTCGGATACGTGCACCAGGCCTTCCACGCCTTCTTCCAGCTCTGCGAAGCAGCCGTAGTCGGTCAGGTTGGTTACGCGCGCAGTAACACGGGTGTCCTGCGGGTAACGCGCCTTGATGGCAACCCATGGATCTTCGCCCAGCTGCTTGAGGCCGAGGGAAACACGGTTGCGCTCGCGATCGTACTTGAGGATCTTGACGTCAATCTCATCGCCAACATTGACGATTTCAGACGGATGTTTGATACGCTTCCAAGCCATGTCGGTGATGTGCAGCAGGCCGTCGACGCCACCCAGATCCACGAACGCGCCGTAGTCGGTGAGGTTTTTGACGATACCTTTGACTTGCTGACCTTCCTGCAGGGATTCCAGCAGAGCTTCGCGCTCGGCGCTGTTCTCGGCTTCCAGCACGCTGCGGCGGGAAACGACAACGTTGTTGCGCTTCTGGTCCAGCTTGATGACTTTGAATTCGAGCTCTTTGCCTTCCAGGTGAGTGGTATCACGCACCGGACGCACATCGACCAAGGAACCTGGGAGGAACGCACGGATGCCGTTAACGTCGACAGTGAAGCCGCCCTTAACCTTACCGTTGATAACGCCCGTAACCACTTCCTCAGCGGCGAAAGCTGCTTCCAGAACGATCCAGCACTCGGCACGTTTGGCTTTTTCGCGGGACAGCTTGGTTTCACCAAAGCCATCTTCAACCGCGTCCAGGGCAACGTGAACTTCGTCACCGACCTTGATGGTCAGCTCGCCAGCGTCGTTGTGGAACTGTTCCAGCGGGATGAGGCCTTCAGACTTCAAACCGGCGTGAACGGTTACCCAACCAGCTTGGTAATCGATGTCGACGATGATAGCGGTGATGATCGAGCCAGCCTGAAGATTCAGGGTTTTTAGGCTTTCTTCAAACAGTTCAGCAAAGCTTTCGCTCATTTTAATTCCTGTTGATTCAGGGCGGGGAATCCGCCCAAACCACACTCCAGACAATGTGGGTACGTTCATATAAAAAGAGGCCTACGGGACTAGGACTGGTCTCCCGTATGCCTCCTTGCGAGCTTGCCGACTTAAAGCAGCCGGGGCTCATATCATCCGGCGAGATCGCGGTTGGCGACTTCGCTCAGAATTCGTTCAAGCACTTGCTCGATGGAAAGTTCGGTTGAATCCAGCTGAATCGCATCGGCCGCCGGCTTGAGCGGGGCCACTGCTCGCTGGGTATCACGCTCGTCGCGCGCCCGTATCTCATCAAGAAGACTCGCGAGATTAACATCATCGCCCTTGGCCTTCAACTGCAAGTAGCGGCGGCGCGCGCGCTCCTCGGCGCTGGCAGTGAGGAATACCTTCAACGCGGCCTCGGGAAACACCACCGTACCCATATCGCGACCATCGGCGACGAGCCCTGGCATTTCCTGAAACGCCCGTTGGCGCTGCAGCAATGCCTCGCGCACCGCCGGCAATGCTGCAACCAGCGAAGCGCCTGCGCCGACATGCTCGTTGCGAATGGCGTCGGTCACTTCCTCGCCTTCCAAAATGATTTTCTGACTCTTGCCAGCGGAAGCAGCCACGAACTGCACGTCCAAGTGCGCCGCGAGCACCTTGATAGCCTCCTCATTGGTCAGGTCGACGCCATGGTTACGCGCGGCGAATGCCAACAATCGATACAAGGCGCCGGAGTCCAAAAGATTCCAGCCGAGCTGTTTGGCCAGCAATCCGGCGATGGTGCCCTTGCCCGACCCGCTCGGCCCGTCAATGGTGATGACTGGTGCTTGGGTTGTCATGACTTGCGCTCCTCCGCCACACGGATACCGACCTGCGCTGCCAATGTCAGGAAATTCGGAAATGACGTCGCCACATTGGCGCAATCATGGATACGGATCGGCGCGCTAGCGCGCAGCGACGCCACGCTGAACGACATAGCGATGCGGTGATCGCCATGGCTCCACACCTCGCCGCCGCCAATGCTGCCGCCTTCGATGACAATACCGTCCGGTGTTGGCTCCGCTTTAACGCCCAGGGCGATCAAGCCATCAGCCATCACCTGGATACGGTCGGACTCCTTGACCCGCAACTCCTCAGCACCGCGCAACACCGTACGCCCTTCGGCGACAGACGCTGCCACGAACAGGACCGGGAACTCGTCGATAGCCAGCGGCACCAGGTCTTCCGGAATATCGATGCCTTTCAACTTGGCACTGCGCACGCGAATGTCCGCCACCGGCTCGCCACCTACTTCACGCTGGTTTTCCAGGGTGATATCGCCCCCCATCAGCTTGAGGATATCGATCACACCGGTGCGGGTCGGGTTGACACCGACGTGTTCGAGCACCAGCTCCGAGTCTTGTGCGATGCTGCCGGCGACCAGGAAAAAGGCGGCGGAGGAAATATCTGCCGGAACTTCGATATGCGTTGCGCGCAGCTTATGCCCCGACTCGACGCTGGCTGTGCTGCCATCCACACCTACCGGATAACCGAAACCACGCAGCATGCGCTCGGTATGGTCGCGAGTGGGCGCAGGCTCGGTCACTGCGGTTTCACCGGCCGCGTACAGCCCCGCAAGCAGCAGGCAGGACTTAACCTGAGCGCTGGCCATCGGCATTTCGTAACGCATGCCGCTCAGGCGCTGACCACCGCGTATGGTCAGCGGCGGCCGGCCTTCGGGAGCGGTCTCGATCACGGCGCCCATTTCCCGGAGCGGTTTGGCCACACGATTCATCGGACGCTTGGACAATGACGCATCGCCCGTTAGCGTCACGTCGAACGGCTGTGCTGCGAGCAGCCCCGAAAGCAGACGCATCGAGGTACCCGAATTACCCAGGTAGATCGGCCCAGGCGGCGGCTGCAACCCATGCAGGCCAACGCCATGAATGGTCACACGGCCATGATGCGGGCCTTCGATGACCACGCCCATGTCGCGAAACGCCTGCAGGGTCGCCAGTGCATCTTCGCCCTCGAGGAACCCCTCTACCTCGGTCGTACCCTCGGCAAGCGAGCCGAGCATGATCGAGCGGTGGGAAATTGACTTGTCGCCAGGCACACGGATGCGCCCGGAGAGTTTGCCACCGGGATTTGCCAGAAAAATCAGATCGTTCGAATGCATAGCGTCCACATAGGCCCGACGGGCCAGAATTTTGCTGAAATGCTCGCGGGCCACCCGGGCGCGAGTGAATACGCCCAGCAACTGATGCCCATCCCCTGCGTCGACCGCGGCGCGCAGGGCGTCGAGGTCGTCGCGAAATACGTCCAGTGTGCGCAATACCGCCTCGCGGTTGGCGAGAAAGATGTCGTGCCACATCACTGGGTCGCTGCCGGCAATCCGCGTGAAGTCGCGAAATCCGCCTGCGGCGTAGCGGAATATCTCCAGGTTTTCGTTGCGCTTGGCCAATGAATCGACCAGCCCGAAGGCCAGCAAGTGAGGCAAATGGCTGGTGGCAGCAAGCACCTGGTCGTGGTGCTCGACCTGCATATGCTCGACGTCCGCGCCCAGCTCCCGCCACAGACCATCGATCAGTTGCAGCGCTTGCGGATCGGTCTGCGACAACGGCGTGAGTATCACCTTATGACGACGAAAAAGGTCTGCATTGGCCGCCTCGACGCCGCTCTGCTCGGAACCGGCAATCGGGTGCCCGGGAACGAAGCGCGGCGGCATAGCGCCGAACGCCACTTGCGCAGCACGCACCACATTGCCTTTGGCGCTGCCCACATCCGTGAGGATGGCGTTGCCCAGATCCAGCTTGGCCAACTCGACCAACAGCTTTTCCATGGCCAGGATAGGCACCGCCAACTGAATCACGTCGGCGCCCTGACAAGCGGCCGCCAGATGCTCCTCGCAGCGATCGACCACACCCAACTCGACCGCCAGGCGTCGCGAGTGCGCATCCAGATCGACACCCACCACCTCGCGGCACAGGCCTCGCTCACGCAACCCTTTGGCGAACGAGCCGCCAATCAGGCCCAAGCCCACCACGACCAGGCGACCGATCATAGGTGCGGTGATTTGCGCGTCAGCGCCAGGCGTCGGCTTGCTCTCGCTCACGCGCCCAGCACCTTCGTCAAGGCTTCCAGGAAGCGTGCGTTCTCATCGAGCAGGCCAATGGAAATACGCAGGTAGGTCGGCATGCCGTAGTTCGCCACGGGCCTCACGATTACGCCTTCACGCAGCAGCGCCTGATAGACCGGCATCGATTCACGCGCCAGGTCCACCGCGATGAAGTTTGCCTTCGACGGAATCCAGCTCAGGCCTAAGGTACGGAAGCCGGCCTCAAGCTGCGCCATTCCGGTTTCATTCAAAC
The DNA here is from genome assembly GCF_054483635.1 of Pseudomonas cistanchae. Classification (NCBI taxonomy): domain Bacteria; kingdom Pseudomonadati; phylum Pseudomonadota; class Gammaproteobacteria; order Pseudomonadales; family Pseudomonadaceae; genus Pseudomonas; species Pseudomonas cistanchae. The sequence goes on from NZ_JBTLWN010000003.1 coordinate 288,712, forward strand.
GGCGGCTTTCAGCCAGGTACTCGGCATCGTCGAACGCCGCGCAGGCAGCGGCAAGGGCCAGGCTGTTGACATTGAACGGCTGACGCACGCGGTTGAGCACGTCGGCTATTTGCGCCGAGCTGATCGCATAGCCCACCCGTAATGCCGCCAGGCCATAGGCCTTGGAGAAAGTCCGCGAGACCAGCAGGTTCGAATGACCGGACAGGTAATCGAGGCCGTCAGGCAACTCCTCGCCCTCGGCATATTCGATATAGGCCTCGTCGAGAACGACCAACACATGCGCAGGAACCTTGGCGAGGAAATCACCGAGCGCCTTGGGGCCGAACCAGGTGCCGGTCGGGTTGTTCGGGTTGGCGATGAACAGCACGCGGGTGTTGGCATCGATAGCCGCCAGCATCCCGTCGAGGTCGTGAGCGTGATTCTTGGCTGGCACCACTTTGCCCTGCGCTCCCACCGCCTGGGTGGCAATCGGGTACACGGCAAATGCATGCTCGCTGAACACGGCGTTAAGTCCGGGCGCCAGGTAGGCGCGGGCGACTAGCTCGAGAATGTCGTTGGACCCGTTGCCCAGCGTGACCTGGCCAACCGTTACACCATAGCGTCGGGCCAGTCGATCTTTCAGCGCAAAGCCATTGCCATCGGGATAACGGGTGAGTTCCGCCAATTCGCGCTGGATTGCCTCAAGCGCCTTACGGCTAGGACCGAGCGGATTCTCGTTGCTGGCCAGCTTGATGATGGTCGCCGGGTCCAGATCCAGCTCTCGGGCCAGCTCGTCCACCGGCTTGCCTGGCACATAGGGCGACAGCTTTTGTACGCCTGGCTGGGCCAGGGCGAGAAAGTCGGTCATAGCAAAGCCTCATCGTCACGCTGAAAGCCGCAAAAACCGCCGGGCGTCGGTACGCCGAGCGGTTTGGCGCTGATTTAAAGTACCGCCTTGGGATAGGAACCCAGCACCTTGAGCGCAACGGCCTCTTGGTTGAGCTTCTCCAGCACATCCTTGATCAGCGGGTCGCGGTGATGGCCGACGAAGTCGATAAAGAATACGTAGGTCCACTTACCGCTGCGTGACGGCCGCGTTTCAATCCGGGTCAGATCGATGCCGTTGTTGTGAAACGGCACCAGCAGTTCATGCAGCGCACCGGGCTTGTTGCGCATCGATACGATGATCGAGGTCTTGTCGTCGCCAGTCGGCGGTACCTCCTGGCTGCCGATGATCAAGAAACGCGTGGAGTTGTCCGGGCGGTCCTCGATCTTCTCGGCCAGCTTGGTCAGGCCATACAGGCTGGCCGCCATGTCGCCGGCGATCGCCGCGCTGTTCCATTCGCTCTTCACGCGCTTGGCCGCATCGGCGTTGCTCGACACTGCCACACGCTCGACGTTGGGGTAATGCGCGTCCAGCCACTTGCGGCACTGCGCCAGGGACTGGGCATGAGAATAGATGCGAGTGATCTTGTCGGTCTTGGTGGTTTCACCGACCAGCAGGTGGTGGTGAATGCGCAGCTCGACTTCGCCGCAAATCACCATGTCATGCTCGAGGAAGCTGTCCAGGGTGTGGTTGATTGCGCCTTCGGTGGAGTTTTCCACCGGCACCACGCCGAAATTCACCGCCCCGGCGGCCACCTCCCGGAATACCTCGTCGATAGCCGCCATCGGCACGCTGATCACCGCATGGCCGAAATGCTTCATTGCTGCCGCCTGGGAAAAGGTCCCTTCCGGGCCGAGGTAGGCGACGCGCAGCGGGTTCTCCAGCGCCAGGCAGGACGACATGATTTCGCGGAACAACCGCGCCATCTCTTCGTTACCCAACGGGCCCTGGTTACGCTCCATGATGCGCTTGAGCACCTGGGCTTCACGCTCGGGGCGGTAGAACACCGGCTTCTCGCCTTCCGGCAGCGCCTTCATCTTGACCCGCGCGACTTCTTCAGCGCAGCTCGCGCGGTCGCTGATCAGCTCGAGAATGCGTTCGTCGAGACTGTCGATGCGCAGGCGCAGGGCCTGTAACTCTTGCTCGGAGATAACGTCGGTCATCAGCCGTGCTCCTTCTCGAACTCGGCCATGTAGGCGACCAGCGCTTCGACTGCATCCAGCCCGACGGCGTTGTAGATCGATGCGCGCATGCCGCCAACCGAACGATGGCCTTTCAGATTGAGCAGACCCCGTGCATCGGCACCCGCCAGAAACGGTTTATCCAAGCGTTCGTCAGCCAGTCGGAACGGCACGTTCATCCAGGAGCGGGCATTCACCGCGATCGGGTTGCTATACAACCCGCTGCTATCGATGGCGCCATACAGCAGCTCCTTCTTGGCGCGGTTGCGCTGCTCCATGGCAGCAACACCGCCCTGTTCCTTCAGCCACTCGAAAACCAGGCCGGAGAGGTACCAGGAGAACGTCGCTGGAGTGTTGTACATCGAGCCGTTATCGGCAGCGATCTTGTAATCGAGCATGGTCGGGCAGGCGCTACGGGCCTTGCCCAGCAGGTCTTCGCGCACGATCACCACCACCAACCCGGACGGGCCGATGTTCTTCTGCGCGCCCGCATAGATAAGGCCGAACTTCGAGACGTCCAGCGGACGCGACAGGATGTCCGAAGACATATCCACCACCAGCGGCACGTCGCCCGCATCAGGAATCCAGTCGAACTGCAGGCCGCCAATGGTTTCGTTGCTGGCGTAATGCAAGTAGGCAGCATCGTTCGACAGCTGCCACTCGCGCTGCTCGGGAATCGCGAAATACTCGTAGGGCTTGGCGCTGGCGGCGACATTGACGGTGCCGTAGCGGCGCGCCTCTTCGATGCTTTTCTTTGACCAGATGCCCGTGTCGATATAGTCGGCGACGCCATTCTCAGGCAGCAGGTTGAGCGGAATCTCGGCGAATTGCTGACTCGCACCACCCTGCAGGAACAGCACCTTGTAGTTTGAGGGAATGGCGAGCAGATCGCGCAGATCCTGCTCGGCCTTTTCGGCGATGGCGGTATATTCCTCGCTGCGATGGCTCATCTCCATCACCGACAGGCCTTTACCCTGCCAATCGAGAAGCTCCGCCTGGGCGCGCTGCAGAACAGCTTCGGGAAGCGCGGCCGGGCCGGCGCAGAAGTTAAAGGCTCGCTTGCTCACATCCACTCTCGCTCATGTTTGTCGCTCCCACGCACGGCCTGGGAGCGTCACCCCGAGCCCCGACGCTGGCGCGCCGGGGCCATCAGAACGGCGCTGTGCCGATCACTCTTCGCTGGCAGGCCCTTCATCGACCTCGATGTCGGCTGCTTGCGCATCGTCCATCACATCGCCATCAAAGCCCTCTTCACCCTCAAGCAGTTCGTCGCCTTCCTCTTGGGACGGCTCCTGAACACGCTCCAGGCCAACCAGTTTCTCGTCCTTAGCCAGCTTGATCAGGGTGACCCCCTGAGTATTGCGACCCAGGCTGGATATCTCGCCGACGCGGGTGCGCACCAAGGTGCCCTGATCGGAGATCAGCATGATCTCCTCGCCGTCGAGTACCTGCACGGCGCCGACCAGCTTGCCGTTACGCTCGTTGCTGACCATGGCGATCACGCCCTGGCCACCACGACCGCGTCGCGGGAACTCGGCCATTGCCGTGCGCTTGCCGTAGCCGCGCTCGGAGGCGGTGAGGATCTGCGCATCGCTCTCAGGGATCAGCATGGAAATAATGCGCTGGCCTTCCGGCAGACGCATGCCGCGCACGCCACGGGCAGTACGGCCCATGGTGCGCACTTTGCTTTCCTTGAAGCGAATCACCTTGCCACCGTCGGAGAACATCATCACGTCACGGGCGCCGTCAGTGATGGCGGCGGCAATCAGTGTGTCGTCTTCGTCGAGACGCAGGGCAATCAGGCCGGTACTGCGCGGACGGCTGAATTGCACCAGTGGAGTCTTCTTCACCGTACCTTTGGCGGTACTCATGAAAATGTAGGCACCCGTTGGTTCGTCTTCGCCTTCGACATCGTCGGCATCGTCGCCTTCGACGAGGTCTTCGACGTCGTCCTGCTCAACCAGCACACCTTCGATATCGTCCGGCTCGTCACCTTCCGGCGCCTGCTGACGCAGGGCTTCGAGGTCGATTTCCAGCATCGCGGTGATGCGCTCGCCTTCATCCAGCGGCAACAGGTTGACCAGCGGACGGCCGCGGGCGGCGCGCGACGCTTCCGGAATTTCATAGGTTTTCAGCCAGTACACCTTGCCCTTGCTGGAGAACAGCAGCAGCGTGGCGTGGCTGTTGGCGACCAGAAGGTGTTCGATGTAGTCCTCATCCTTGACCCCGGACGCCGACTTGCCCTTACCGCCACGGCGCTGCGCCTGGTAAGCGGTGAGCGGCTGGGACTTGGCGTAGCCGGTGTGGGAAATGGTCACCACACGGTCTTCTTCGGTGATCAGATCACCCAGCGTCAGGTCCAGGCGCGCATCCAGAATCTCGGTGCGGCGCTTGTCGCCGAATTCGGCCTTGACTGCTTCCAGCTCTTCGCGGATCACTTCCATCAGGCGCACGGCGCTGGTGAGGATGCGGATCAGCTCGCCGATCTGGGTGAGAATTTCCTGGTATTCGGCCAGCAGCTTCTCGTGCTCGAGGCCGGTCAGGCGGTGCAGACGCAGCTCGAGAATGGCCTGGGCCTGCTCCGGCGACAGGTAGTACTTGCCATCGCGCAGGCCGTATTGCGGCGGCAGGTCTTCAGGTCGGCACGAGTCGGCACCAGCACGCTCGACCATGGCTTCTACCGCCGACGATTCCCAGGCGGTGGAAATCAGAGCTTCCTTGGCTTCGGCAGGGGTCGGCGAGGCCTTGATCAAGGCGATGACCGGGTCGATGTTGGACAGTGCCACGGCCTGACCTTCAAGGATATGCCCACGCTCACGAGCCTTGCGCAATTCGAACACGGTGCGCCGGGTAACCACTTCACGGCGGTGCAGGATGAACGCTTCAAGCATGTCCTTGAGGTTGAGGACCTTCGGCTGGCCGTCGATCAGGGCGACGACGTTGATGCCGAACACGCTCTGCATCTGGGTCTGGGCGTACAGGTTGTTGAGTACCACCTCAGGCACTTCGCCGCGGCGCAGCTCGATGACGATGCGCATACCGTCCTTGTCGGACTCGTCGCGCAGCTCAGTGATACCTTCGAGCTTCTTCTCTTTAACCAGCTCGGCGATCTTCTCGATCAAGCGCGCCTTGTTCAGCTGATACGGCAGCTCGCTGACGATGATCTGCTGACGACCGCCCACCTTGTCGATGTCTTCGATACTGGCGCGGGCACGCATATAGATGCGCCCACGACCGGTGCGGTACGCCTCGATGATGCCGGCGCGGCCGTTGATGATCGCCGCGGTCGGGAAGTCCGGACCGGGGATGTACTGCATCAACTCGTCGACCGTCAGCTCGCCGTTATCGATAAGGGCAAGGCAGCCGTTGATCACTTCAGTCAGGTTGTGCGGCGGGATATTGGTCGCCATGCCGACGGCGATGCCGCTGGAGCCGTTGACCAGCAGGTTGGGAATCTTGGTCGGCATGACCGCAGGAATCATCTCGGTGCCGTCGTAGTTCGGCACCCAGTCCACGGTTTCTTTGTGCAGATCGGCCAGCAGCTCATGGGCCAGCTTGGTCATGCGCACTTCGGTGTATCGCATGGCGGCGGCGTTGTCGCCGTCCACCGAGCCGAAGTTGCCCTGACCGTCGACCAGCAGGTAACGCAGGGAAAACGGCTGAGCCATACGGACGATGGTGTCGTACACCGCAGTATCGCCGTGCGGGTGGTACTTACCGATCACGTCACCGACCACACGGGCGGACTTCTTGTAAGCCTTATTCCAGTCGTTGCCCAGCTCGCTCATCGCGAACAGCACGCGGCGGTGCACGGGCTTCAAGCCATCGCGCGCATCCGGCAGCGCTCGCCCGACGATTACGCTCATCGCATAGTCGAGGTAGGACTGCTTGAGTTCGTCTTCAATATTGACCGGGAGGATTTCTTTGGCCAGTTCGCCCATGAGTAGCCTGATTCCTTTTTCTAGTGAAACTCCGTGCCGCCTATCCTGAACGGGACGAAGTTCGTCGTTGTGGCAAAAGGCCAACTACGACTCACGACAAATCAATGAGTTATGCCATGTAACTGCGCTGATCAGGCACCCTGGACGGGCGCCCCTGAAAGCGGCGGGAGCTTATCACAATCACCGCCTCGCACCTATCCCCGACAGCCAGCCTGACGTCAGGCGCAGGCATGGAAATGTCCGCTCGCGCCAGCGCCGCGCTGGGGACCGAGCGCGGCGCTCAATGCAGGCGCTTGCGGCACATCAGCAGCGCCATTTTCGCTGCATCCGGGCGCTCGACCACGCCCTTCTCGGTCACGATGAAGTCGATCAGATCCGCAGGCGTCACATCGAACACCGGATTGACCGCCTCCACCGCAGCTGCCACGCGCTTGCCGTTGAACTCGAGCAGCTCGCCGCCATCGCGCTCTTCGATGGGGATGTCGTCGCCGCTTTGTATCGTCATGTCGATGGTCGAGCTGGGCGCGACCACCATGAACCGCACGCCATGGTGCATGGCGCTGACGGCCAACTGGTAGGTGCCGATCTTGTTGGCTACGTCGCCATTGGCAGCAATCCGGTCGGCGCCGACGATCACCCAGGTGATGCCACGGGTTTTCATCAGGTGCGCCGCCGCGGAGTCCACGTTCAGGCTTACCGGGATGCCTTCATTGGCCAGTTCCCAGGCGGTCAGACGCGAGCCCTGCAGCCATGGCCGCGTCTCGTCGGCGTACACCCGCTCTACCAGGCCCTCCAGATAAGCACCGCGAATCACCCCGAGCGCCGTGCCAAAACCACCCGTGGCCAGGGCCCCGGTGTTGCAGTGAGTCAGCAGATTCTGCAGGTTGCCCTGATGCTTGCGGATCAGATCAACCCCGAGCTGGGCCATGGTCAGATTGGCCTCGCGATCACTCTGGTGGATGCCCAGCGCTTCGGCCTCCAGCAGGGCGAGTGGATCATCGGTCGGCTTGAGTCGCCCCAGACGGTCGCGCATGCGATCGAGCGCCCAGAACAGGTTGACGGCGGTAGGCCGTGAATTGGCCAGCACCTCGAAATCCTCCTGCAATGCGGCACGCCAGTCGCCACCTACGGCCAACCGCTTACCGGCGGCAAGCACCACTGCATAGGCTGCGGCGATGCCGATTGCCGGCGCACCGCGCACGATCATCAGGCGTATGGCCTCCGCCACCTCAGAAGCAGTGTGGTAGCTGCGCCAGATTTCCTCGAGAGGCAACACGCGCTGATCAAGCAAATGCAGGGCGCCGTCTCGCCATTCGATGGCCTTAACCTTTTCCGCCGCTAGCAGTTGCTCGCGCATCACAGACCTCACCCTGAAAAAGCCGAGCATTATACCCAGACCGCACACGAATGGCTGAAACCGGACGGAGGGCTGATGGCCAGGCCGGATAACCAGCCGAAACGGCCCACCCTCCTTTCAGCTTCAAGCCTGGGGCAATCCCCTATAAACTCGCGCGTTTAAGCCAGCGGAAGCCCTTCCCATGCCAGACGCCCCTCTCGACCTTCTCCTGCTCCCCACCTGGCTGGTGCCGGTCGAACCCGCCGGCGTGGTATTGCACGAGCATGGCCTGGGGATTCGCGACGGCCGCATCGTCCTGATTGCCCCACGCGCAGAGGCGCTCAAGTACTCGGCGCTGGAAGTACGCGAGCTGCCGGATCGTCTGCTCGCACCGGGCCTGGTCAACGCCCACGGGCATGCGGCCATGACCCTGTTCCGCGGGCTGGCCGACGACCTGCCATTGATGACCTGGCTGGAGCAGCATATCTGGCCGGCCGAGGCGAAATGGGTGAGTGAAGACTTCATCCGCGACGGCACCGAACTGGCCATCGCCGAGCAGCTGAAAGGCGGCATCAGCTGTTTTTCAGACATGTATTTCTTCCCGGAAATCGCCAGCGAGCAGGTTCACAACAGCGGCATGCGTGCGCAGATCACCATCCCGATCCTGGACTTCCCGATCCCCGGCGCCCGCGATGCGGACGAGGCGTTTCGCAAGGGCCTGCAGCTGTTCGACGACCTCAAGCACCACTCGCGCCTCAAGGTCGCCTTCGGCCCCCACGCCCCCTATACCGTCAGCGATGACAAGCTGGAAAACATTCGAGTGCTCGCCGACCAGCTGGACGCCAGCATTCATATGCACGTCCAGGAAACTGCATTCGAAGTGCAGCAGAGCCTGGAGCGGTGCGGCGAGCGCCCCCTCGCCCGGCTGGCGCGGCTCGGCCTGCTCGGCCCGCGCTTCCAAGCCGTGCACATGACGCAGATCGACGAGGACGACCTCGAGCTGCTGGTCAGTACCAATACCAGCGTGATCCATTGCCCCGAATCGAACCTCAAGCTGGCCAGCGGCTTCTGCCCGGTGGAAAAGCTCTGGCAAGCCGGGGTCAATGTCGCCATTGGCACGGATGGCGCCGCGAGTAACAACGACCTCGACCTGCTCGGCGAAACCCGCACGGCCGCGCTGCTGGCCAAGGCGGTCGCGGGTTCGGCTACCGCGCTGGACGCCCACCGGGCACTGCGCATGGCGACCCTCAACGGCGCGCGCGCACTGGGCATGGACAAGGAAATCGGTTCACTGGAAGTGGGCAAAGCCGCTGACCTTGTGGTTTTCGATTTATCCGGCCTGGCCCAGCAGCCCGTGTACGATCCGGTCTCCCAGCTGATTTACGCCTGCAGCCGCGCCTGCGTCGAGCATGTCTGGGTCGGCGGCAAACAGCTGCTCGATGGCGGTCGGCTTACCCGCATGGATGAGCAACAGATCGTCGCCAATGCCCGCACCTGGGGCGCCAAGATAGCCACCAGATGATGCATCCATAGGGGTGCGGGACGCCTCGCTGCGACAAACTGACATACAAAGCTGCGCCATGCGGCGCCCACTGCACAACGCGAAACTGGCACCATGGGCAATCGAAACCTCAGCTCTGCCGCCGCCAGTTTATTCAGGGATATCTATGAGCAACGTCGACCACGCTGAAATCGCCAAATTCGAAGCCCTCGCCCACCGCTGGTGGGACCGCGAAAGTGAGTTCAAGCCGCTGCACGACATCAACCCGTTGCGGGTCAACTGGATCGATGAACGCGTCGGCCTGGCTGGCAAGAAGATCGTCGATATCGGTTGCGGTGGCGGCATTCTCAGCGAAGCCATGGCGCAGCGCGGCGGCACCGTTACCGGCATCGACATGGGCGAAGCGCCACTCGCAGTTGCGCGCCTGCATCAACTCGAATCCGGCGTTTCAGTCGACTACCGGCGGACCACCGCCGAAGCCCTTGCCGCCGAAATGCCAGGCCAGTTTGATGTAGTCACCTGCCTGGAGATGCTCGAGCACGTGCCGGACCCCGCCTCGGTCATCCGCGCCTGCCACACCCTGGTCAAGCCCGGCGGTCAGGTGTTCTTCTCCACCATCAACCGCAACCCCAAGGCCTATCTGTTTGCGGTGATTGGCGCGGAATACCTGCTGCGTCTGCTGCCGCGCGGCACCCATGACTTCAAGAAATTCATCCGCCCCTCCGAGCTGGGCGCCTGGAGCCGCGAAACCGGCCTGCAGGTCAAGGACATCATCGGCCTGACGTACAACCCGCTGACCAAGCGCTACAAGCTGGAAGCGGACGTCGACGTCAACTACATGATCCAGACCCTCAAGGAGGCCTAATGCGTTTGCGCGCAGTTCTTTTCGACATGGACGGCACCCTGCTCGACAGTGCGCCGGACTTCATCGCCATCTGCCAAGCCATGCGCGTCGAGCGTGGGCTGGAGCCCATCGATGACAAGCTGATTCGCGACCAGGTTTCCGGCGGCGCACGCGCCATGATCGCCAGTACCTTCGCCATGGCGCCCGAAGCCGCCGGCTTCGAGGCCTTGCGCCTGGAGTTTCTCGAGCGTTATCAGGACCACTGCGCCGTGCTGACCCGGCCTTTCGACGGGATAAACGAGCTGCTCAAGGAAATCGAGCAGGCCAAACTGATCTGGGGCGTGGTAACCAACAAGCCGGTGCGCTATGCCGAACCCATCATGCGCCAGCTCGGCCTGGCCGAACGCTCGGCAATCCTGATCTGCCCGGACCATGTGACCCGCAGCAAGCCCGACCCCGAGCCGATGATTCTCGCCTGTTCGCAACTCGAGCTGGACCCTGCCAGCGTGCTGTTCGTCGGCGATGACCTGCGCGACATCGAGTCAGGCCGCGCGGCGGGCACACGCACCGCCGCCGTCACCTATGGCTATATCCACCCCGACGACAATGCGCGTAACTGGGGTGCCGATGTGGTGATCGACCACCCGCTGGAACTGCTCACGGTGCTTGATCAGGCGCTGTGCGGCTGCTGAGCCACCCACGGCGCCAGATCAGTTGCCGCGCGCTACCTAGGTGCATTCACAACGCTGCCCACCTTTCCCTGAATAGAGAGACCTTACGATGTTCCAGTACTCCGCCCGGCCCGACCTGCTCAAAGACCGAGTGATCCTGGTCACCGGCGCCGGCCGGGGGATTGGCGCCGCCGCCGCGCAGGCATTTGCCGCCCATGGCGCCACTGTGCTGCTGCTGGGCAAAACCGAAGGCAATCTGGCCAAGGTCTATGACGCCATCGAAGCCGCCGGACATGCGCAACCAGCGGTGATCCCCTTCAATCTGGAAACCGCCCTGCCGCATCAGTACGACGAACTGGCGGCGATGATCGAGCGCGAGTTCGGCAAGCTCGATGGCCTGCTGCACAACGCCTCGATCATCGGCCCGCGCACGCCGCTGGAGCAGCTTTCGGGCGACAATTTCATGCGCGTCATGCAGGTCAACGTCAACGCCATGTTCATGCTGACCAGCACCCTGCTGCCACTGCTCAAGCTGTCCAGTGACGCATCGGTGGTGCTTACCTCCAGTAGCGTGGGCCGCAAGGGCCGCGCCTACTGGGGCGCCTACGCGGTATCCAAGTTTGCCACCGAAGGCTTGATGCAAGTGCTCGCCGATGAAGTCGATGGCATCAGCAACGTGCGCGCCAACAGCGTCAACCCAGGCGCTACCCGTACCGACATGCGCGCCCAGGCGTACCCGGGAGAGAACCCGGCGAACAATCCACTGCCCGCTGCGATCATGCCGGTTTACCTGTACCTGATGGGTCCGGATAGTGTTGGGGTAAACGGCCAGGCGCTCGACGCGCAGTAAACCACCGACGCCGCCAATTTTTCGGCGGCGCCTTCTGACCCCTGGCAGCGAATTGCCATGACGGCGTCAGGCAACCGGCAAGAACTTGCCTCCGCCACCCTTAAAATTGCGGCATGTCATTGAAAAATAATGACATTATCTACATGGCTTGATGTTTGCTTCCCTCTGCGTACAACAGCGCCGCGCGCCAGAGGCTGAGCACCATGGGTCCGAATAACCACTCCAACACCATCGACTTCGACGCTGCCAAGCTGCAGCGGTTGGGGTATGCAACCCGTCCCCAGCCGCTCAAGCCGATTGGCTTGGCTCAACTGCGCCAGCAGTTGAATCTGCAATTGCAGACTTCTTTGGAAATGGACCGCATCCTCGAACTGTTCTACCGGGAAGTGCAACGCCTGGTACCGCTGGACGCGCTCGGCTATCAGCTGGCAACTTATAACCTGCGTATCGAACTGGGCGAGCGGGCCAACCATTCGGCCGGCTACCGCCTGTGTCACGATGGCGAATACATGGGCGAGCTGATTTTCCGTCGCAGCCAGCGTTTCAGCGAGGACGAGCTGGGCATGCTCGAATCCCTGCTCGCCAGCCTGCTGTTCCCGCTGCGCAATGCCCTGCTCTATCGCGCAGCGGTATTGAGCGCGCTGCGTGACCCGCTGACGGACACCGGTAATCGCCTGGCGCTGACCCAGTCATTGCAGCGGGAAGTGGACCTGGCGCGACGCAACCTGCAGCCACTGTCCGTGCTGATGCTGGACATTGACCATTTCAAGCAGATCAATGACATGCACGGCCATGCCTATGGCGATGAGGTGCTCAAAGCGGTCGCCGAAACCATGCGCGACCAGCTGCGTAACGTCGACATGGCGTTCCGCTATGGCGGCGAGGAATTCCTGATACTGCTCTCCGGCACCGGTCGTGAAGCGGCCAGCCTGGTCGGCGAACGCCTGCGCAACGCGGTGCAGAACCTGCAATGCCTGAATCAGCATCAGGCAATCATGGTCTCGATCAGCCTTGGCTGCGCGACGCTGCTGCCCGGCGAGTCGCCCGACAGCCTTTTACGCCGAGCAGACAGTGCGCTGTACGCCGCCAAACGCAGCGGCCGCAACCGCCTGAACATGGCTGGCTGAGCCGCCAGAGGCAATAAAAAAGGGACTCTTTCGAGTCCCTTTTTGTTTCACAGCCCACCGGTTATTCAGGCTTGCGGCTACCGCGACCAAAGCCTGGGCGCTGACCTTCACCCGTTGGTTGACTGCGACGTTTCACCGGCGCACCGGCAGGCTTGCGGACTGGGCGTTCAGCCAGTTCGACCCCGGGCCGCTTCGCGGCTGGCTTGGCCGGGCGCTTCTTGTTCACGTCACGTGGGCGATCAGCGACCGGCGTACCTTTGTCAACCTGATTGCGACCCTGGTCCGCGCGTGGCGGACGCGGCGTGCGAGAGCCGCGTTCGCCATTTTCGCCGCCAGAGCGCCCACGTTCTCCACCTTCGCCGCGGGGCGTGCGCACCGGGCGGTCTGCCCCTTCGCTGCGGGGAGCACGCGAACGGCCTTGATCACCGTCCACCTGGCCGCCGCCATGGGCAGGACGCAGGGTCCGCACCGGACGCTCGGCACGACCGACCGGCTTGGCCGATTTGCGCTGCAGACGCTCGAGCTTGTCGCGGGTCTTTTCTTTCATATCCGGCAGGGCCACCGGCTTGAGACCAACTTCCTCGCTGAGGATATCGACCTCGCGCTGGCTCATCTCGCGCCAGCGACCCATGGTCAGGTCCGAGGTCATGAACACCGGGCCGAAGCGCACGCGCTTGAGTCGGCTGACCACCAGCCCCTGGGACTCCCACAGCCGGCGCACTTCGCGGTTGCGACCCTCCATCACCACGCAGTGATACCAGTGGTTGAAGCCTTCGCCGCCGGGCGCTTCCTTGATGTCGGTGAATTTTGCCGGGCCGTCTTCGAGCATGACGCCAGCTTTCAGCCGCTCGATCATCTCCTCATCAACTTCGCCGCGTACGCGCACCGCGTATTCGCGGTCCATCTGATAGGACGGGTGCATCAGGCGGTTGGCCAATTCACCGTCGGTGGTGAACATCAGCAGGCCGGTGGTGTTGATGTCGAGGCGGCCGATATTGATCCAGCGACCTTCTTTTGGCCGCGGCAGGCGATCAAACACCGTCGGCCGGCCTTCCGGGTCGTCGCGGGTGCAGATCTCGCCTTCCGGCTTGTTGTAGAGAATGACGCGGCGCACGCTTTCGGCCGCTTCTTCACGCTTGACCAGGCGACCATCAATGGCGATGGCGTCATGCAGGTCGACGCGCTGACCAAGGCTGGCGACCGCGCCGTTGACCTTGACCCGGCCTGCGCTGATCCAGCCTTCGATTTCGCGGCGCGAAGCCAGGCCCATACGCGCCATGACTTTCTGCAGTTTCTCGCCTGCGGGGCTGTATTCTTCGGATTCACTCATCTGGGCACCTCCCGGTGTTTTCTTTAGTGATTGGACGACTCGGGTCGTCGAAGGGCCGCGGAGCATACGCTAATCGCGGCTGTTAAGCACCTTGAGCCTATAAGCACCTTGAGCCTAGCCGCTCGGCGGGCCGACGTCAGCCTTTGCGACGCCCGGTGGCGGCCAATGCCAGCAGGCGCATATCCGCCTCGGCCAATATCGCGCGACGCTCGGGCTTGTCGAGTTTCTTCCAGGCCCTGATCTCCACCTTACTGCGTCCGCAGCCCAGGCAGATATCGCGCTGGAACTTGCATACTTTGATGCAGGGATCTTTCAACTGTCGATGCCTCGCTCCAGGTGTCGCCAACCGAAACCGCTGCCGTCAGCGGCCGGCTAAATCGTCTTCACCCGACTCCGCAGGCACCGCCGCGTCCTGCTCGGGCAGATCATCGAAGTCGGTTTTCAAGCCCTGCTCCATCGAATCGAGTTCGGCCAGCAAGCTGCTGAAACTGGTTTCCTCGCCCGGCTCGTTCGCAGGCTCATCGGCGTTCGCCAGATCAGCACGTGCCTGCAAGCCTGCCGGCGCTTCCAGCTCATCGTCGAAGGCCAGCAGCGGTTCCGGCTCCAACTCGCGTAGCGCAGCCAGCGGCGGCAGCTCATCGAGACTCTTGAGGTTGAAGTGATCGAGAAACGCCTTGGTGGTGGCGAACATCGCCGGTTTGCCGGGCACGTCGCGGTACCCGACCACGCGGATCCACTCGCGTTCGAGCAGCGTCTTGACGATGTGGCTATTGACCGCCACGCCGCGCACGTCTTCGATCTCGCCACGGGTAATCGGCTGGCGATAGGCAATCAGCGCGAGGGTTTCCAGCATCGCCCGCGAATAGCGCTGCGGCCGCTCCTCCCATAAACGACCCACCCAGGGCGCATACAGCTCACGCACCTGCAGGCGGTAGCCGGAGGCGACCTCCTTGAGTTCGAAGGCGCGGCCGTCGCAGGACTTGCGCAAGTGCTCCAGGGCTTTCTTGAACACCTCGGGTTCGGGCCGCTCGCCGTCTTCGAACAACTCGTACAGGCGCTCCAGGGATTGCGGCTTGCCCGAGGCGAGCAGAAAGGCCTCCAGCAGGCTCGCAAGTTCGCGGGGTTCGGTCAGGTTCATGCTTATTCGGCTCGCGCACGCAAGTGGATCGGCCCGTAAGCCTCGGTTTGTACCAGCTCGACCAGGGATTCCTTGATCAGTTCGAGCACGGCCATGAAAGTCACCACCACCCCCAATCGCCCCTCTTCAGCGGTAAACAGCGCCACGAAAGGAACGAAGCCTCCGCCCTTGAGGCGCTCCAGCACCTCGCTCATGCGCTCGCGGGTAGACAAGGCCTCGCGGGTGACCTGATGACTTTCGAACATGTCGGCGCGGCGCAGCACTTCGGCCATCGACAGCAGCAGTTCCTCCAGGCTGACGTCCGGCAGCAGCTTGCGCGCCCGCGCTTCCGGCGCGTCCAGGCGCGGCACGATGTGATCGCGCCCCACCCGCGGCAAGCGGTCGATACCTTCGGCAGCAGCCTTGTAGCGTTCGTATTCCTGCAGGCGGCGAATCAATTCGGCGCGGGGATCGTCTTCCTCGGCTTCGGCTTCGCTGGAACGCGGCAGCAACATGCGCGATTTGATTTCCGCGAGCATCGCCGCCATGACCAGGTATTCGGCGGCAAGCTCCAGCCGCACCGACTGCATCAGCTCGACGTAGCCCATGTACTGGCGGGTAATTTCGGCAACGGGAATATCCAGTACGTCGATATTCTGTTTGCGAATCAGGTAAAGCAGCAGGTCCAGCGGGCCTTCAAACGCCTCGAGAAAAACCTCTAGAGCATCCGGTGGGATGTACAGGTCCAGCGGCATTTCGGTAACTGCCTGACCATAGACGAGGGCAAACGGCAGCTCCTGCTGGGCATTGGCCTGGCTGTCGGCAACATCGGCGGGCGATGGATTTTCCATAAAGGTCTCGGCCTGGCTCAGCGGTAGTTCAGGCCCAAGGCATGTCGCACCTCGGTCAGGGTTTCGCGCGCTTCGACGCGAGCATGCTCGGCGCCTTCGGCGAGAATGCGCCGCACCAAATCGGGGTTGTCCTGATAATCGGCCGCGCGGGCCTGCAACGGAATCAGCTCCTGCTGCACTGCTTCGATCAGCGGCGCCTTGCACTCCAGGCAGCCGATGCCTGCGCTGCGGCAACCCTCCTCGGCCCAGGCGCGGGTCTGCTCGCTGGAATACAGCTGGTGCAGCGACCACACCGGGCAGCGCTGCGGCTCGCCTGGATCGGTGCGATGAACCCGGGCCGGGTCAGTGGGCATCCGCTTGATCTTTTCCTCGATGTCGTCAGGCCGGTCTCGCAGGAAGATCGCGTTGTGGTTGGACTTGGCCATCTTGCGACCGTCCAGCCCGAGAATCTTCGGCGCCTCGCCGAGCAGCGGCTGCGGTTCAGGCAGCAAGACCTTGCCGCCCCCCTCCAGGTAACCAAACAGGCGCTCCTTGTCGCCCAGGGTAATCGTCTGCTGATCCTTCAGCAGCGCCCGCGCGGTTTCCAGCGCCTCGACATCGCCTTGCTCCTGAAACGCCCGGCGCAAATTGGTATAGAGCGCGGCAGTTTTCTTGCCCAGCTTGACGATGGCCGCTTCCGCCTTGCTCTCGAAACCAGGCTCGCGTCCGTACAGGTGGTTGAAACGCCGGGCGACTTCCCGGGCGAATTCGATATGCGCCAGCTGGTCACCGCCGACCGGTACCACGCCGGCGCGGTAGATCAGGATATCGGCGGCCTGCAACAAGGGGTAACCGAGAAAGCCGAAGGTGCCGAGGTCCTTGCCATGGGCCTGCTCCTGCTGCTCTTTATAGGATGGCACCCGCTCCAGCCAGCTGACCGGGCAGATCATCGAAAGCAGCAGATGAAGCTCGGCGTGTTCCGGCACCTGGGACTGGATGAACAGCGTTGCCGAACTGGGACTGACGCCGGCGGCCAGCCAATCCACGGCCATGTCCATGACGTTTTCGGAAATCTGCCCGACTTCGGCGTAATCGGTGGTCAGCGCGTGCCAATCGACAATGCAGAAAAAGCATTCGTAGGTGTGCTGCAACCTGATCCAGTTCTTCAGCACGCCGTGGTAATGGCCAATGTGCAACTGGCCGCTGGGGCGCATGCCGGAGAGCACGCGGCGCGCAGGGTCAACAAGGCTCAACGGGGTTTACCTAAATGAATCGACAGGGGCCGATTATAGCCAGGGCGTGGGGCGCGCCGACTAGGCCTGATTGGAAAAAGGCGACGCATCGCCACAACCAACCCGAATCACCTGCGGCTCGTCGTCGACCAGACTGACCACGGTAGAGGCTTCCAGGCCGCCAAAACCGCCGTCGATGATCAGGTCGACCTGATGCTCGAGCAACTGACGCATTTCATAGGGATCGCTCATCGGCAAGGCCTCACCTGGCATGATCAAGCTGACGCTCATCAGCGGCTCGCCGAACTCTTCGAGCAGGGCCATGGCGATCGGGTGACTGGGTACACGCAAACCGATACTGCGGCGCTTGGGGTGCAGCAGCATGCGCGGCACTTCGCGGGTGGCGTTGAGGATGAAGGTGTACGGGCCGGGCGTGTGGGTCTTCAACAAGCGGAAGGCAGCGGTATCGACCTTGGCGAACGAGCTGAGCTGCGACAGATCGCGGCACACCAGAGTGAAGTTGTGCTTGTCGTCCAGCTGGCGCAGCCGGCGAATCCGCTCCACCGCGTTCTTGTCGCCGATATGGCAACCGACCGCGTAGGAAGAGTCCGTAGGGTAAACCACCACACCGCCGGCCCGGATGATTTCGACTGCCTGCTTTATCAGACGCAGCTGCGGGTTTTCCGGATGAATCTGGAAAAATTGACTCACGCTCAATCCCTGTTCAGGTTGCAGTAGGCTGCTGGACATGCTGAAAACGCGTCCAAAGGGGTGACAGATCCTCGGGTAATGGGCGATACATGCCCAATTCCGACCAGTCACCCGGTGCATGAAAATCACTGCCGACGCTCGCCAGCAGACCGAATTCCCGCGCCAGGATCGCCAATCCCCCGACCTGCTCGGCCGGTTGCATGCCATTGACCACTTCCAGCGCATGGCCACCGGCCTGGACGAAATCGGCAATCAGCTTGCGACGCTTGCTACGAGTAAAGTCGTAC
Organism: Pseudomonas cistanchae; assembly: GCF_054483635.1. NCBI lineage: Bacteria > Pseudomonadati > Pseudomonadota > Gammaproteobacteria > Pseudomonadales > Pseudomonadaceae > Pseudomonas > Pseudomonas cistanchae. Next base: position 306,535 of record NZ_JBTLWN010000003.1, read on the forward strand.
TGCCACGGGTGCGCCAGGCTGATCCAGGCGCCCGCCTGTTCCAGGGTCGCGACCGCCTGCTCCAGCGTTGGCCAGTGCTGTTTGACATCGCCGAGCTTGCCCGAGCCCAGCCACTTGCGGAACGCTTCGGCGCGGTCCTTGACGTGGCCGGCGCGCACAAGGAACTCGGCAAAATGCGGCCGCGCCGGTGCGTTGCCGCTATCGCCCAGTTCCTGCTGCACCGCCCGCGCACCGTCCATCGCGCCTGGCATGCCCTTGGCTTCTAAGCGTTTGCCGATTTCCACCGCACGCAGCCAGCGCCCCTCGTGCAGTTCGGCAATCGACTGGCGCAGGGCCGGCGAATCGGCTGCGAAGGCATAACCGAGCACATGAATGGTTGCGCCACCCCAGGTGCAGGACAGCTCGATGCCGTTGACCAGATCCATGCCCAGGGCCATGGCGGCGACCCGCGCTTCTTCGATGCCTTCAAGGGTATCGTGGTCGGTCAACGCCAGCAGCCTCACGCCGCGCTCATGGGCGCGCGCCACCACCACGGCAGGCGCTAGGGCGCCGTCCGAAGCAGTGCTGTGACAGTGCAAATCAACATCCATAAGGGCCGCTTTCCGAGTCATTTATGTTTGTTATTATGCCGCCACCTGCGATTTCCCGCTGCCGTCGCGTAACAATTCCTCGACTTTGCCCGGCCGTACTGCTTTTCTGCGCGACAGCTCGCCCATCAAAGACTCAATAAGGATTGAGATGCTCTACGCCATCATTGCCACCGACGTCGCCAACTCCCTGGAAAAGCGCCTGGCTGCGCGCCCTGCTCATCTGGAGCGGCTGGGACAGTTGAAAAACCAGGGCCGCCTGGTTCTCGCCGGCCCCCATCCGGCCGTCGACAGCATCGATCCAGGCACTGCGGGCTTTTCCGGTAGCCTGATCGTGGCCGAGTTCGAATCGCTGAGCGCCGCACAGACCTGGGCCGATGCCGACCCTTACCGCGCCGCCGGGGTGTATGCCTCGGTCGTGGTCAAGCCGTTCAAGCTGGTCCTGCCGTAACCCTGAAAACCTCGTGACAACGCTGCTCAACAATAACAATCAGAAAAATAGGAGTTCCGATGCGTCCAGGCCCGTCGTTGTTGCTAATTGCGCTGTTGTTGTCGCCCTATCATGCAAGCGCGGAGCAAAGCCCGCCGCAACCAGCGGTTACGCCGCCATCGCCCCAGGCCGATATCGCGCCGCCAGCGCCACAGCCGCAACCGGTTGCCGACGTGCAGCTGCCCGCCACCCCAGTTACCCAATCGCAAGCCGACGATGGCGAGCGCGATAGCGTTCAGCTGCAGCGCCTGCGGCAGGAAAACCAGCGGCTCAAGCTGCGCTTGAAAGAAGCCCTGGCCGCTGCGCCCGAGCGCCTGGTGAGCGAGCAGCAGCTGTGGTTCGCCATTGGCGCCGGGGCCAGCCTGCTGGGTGTTATCATCGGAGCGTTATTACGCGGCGGTCGTCGCTCGCGCCGCGAATGGCTGAATTGAACCATTTATGAATGCTTTTATATGAGCGCCTTGCTGTTAATCGATGACGATGTCGAGCTGTGCGACCTGCTGGCCAACTGGCTGACCCAGGAAGGCTTTCAGGTCAGCGCCTGCCATGACGGCCTGAGCGCTCGCCGCGCCCTGGCGCATCACACTCCGGATGCAGTGGTACTGGACGTGATGCTGCCCGACGGCAGCGGCCTCGAACTGCTCAAGCAGCTGCGCAGCGATCACCCCGAACTGCCGGTGCTGATGCTCTCGGCACGCGGCGAGCCGCTGGATCGGATCATCGGCCTGGAACTGGGCGCGGACGATTACCTGGCCAAACCCTGCGACCCCCGTGAACTGACCGCCCGCTTGCGCGCGGTGTTGCGCCGCAGCACTACAGTTCCAGTGACGGGACAGTCGCAGCTGGGCGATCTGTGTTTCAGCCCGGCGCGAGGCGTGGTCAGCATCGGCGAGCAGGAAGTGATCCTGACCCTGTCGGAAAGCCGCGTGCTGGAAGCCTTGCTGCATCAGCCGGGCGAGCCGGTGGACAAACAGGTGCTGGCGCAACTGGCGCTGGGTCGCAAGTTGACGCTTTACGATCGCAGCCTGGACATGCACGTCAGCAACCTGCGCAAGAAGCTCGGGCCCCATCCAGACGGGCGGCCACGCATTCTCGCCCTGCGCGGCCGCGGCTATTACTACAGTGGTTGAACAGCCTCCATTGAACCGCACAGCCATGCCACCGACATTCTCTTTACCCAAGCTTTACCCTTGCCTGACCGTCTTTGACCTTGACGGCCCTAAGCTGGGCACATCCGGCGCTGACCGGCCTCAGACAAGGAGACATACCATGCGCACTACCCTCACCGCCCTGCTGCTCGCATTGACGCTGCCGACCCTCGCCATGGCGATGCCCGAAGGTGGCTCACGCCTCGGCGGCCACCACGGCGATCATGGCTACCGGATGTTCAAGGAACTCGACCTGAGCAAAGAGCAGCACCGCGAAATACGTAAACTGATGGGCGATCAAATGAAAGACCGCCATGACATCACTCAGCGCTACCTGGAAAAACTCCCGGCGGCCGAGCAGAAGGCCATGCAGGACGAGCTGAAAGCGGCCAAGGAAAAGCAGCACGCGAGTATCCGCGCCCTGCTCAACCCCGAGCAGCAGAAAGCCTTCGACGAGCAACTGAAGAAAATGCAGGAACGTCGCGCCGAACGGCAAGCACTCGAGGCCTGGAAAGCGGAGCAGGCCCGCAAGAGCTGATATCAACCGTCCACCCTTGCCATCGCCCAGCGGTTCGATGGCAAGGTCTGTTAACAAGGAGGTACCGTGCGATCACTGTTCTGGCGGATTTTTGCCAGCTTTTGGCTAGCCATCGCCCTGGTCGCCGGGCTCTCGCTGCTACTGGGCCGGGCGTTGAATCAGGACGCCTGGATTCTCAGTCAGCATCCGGCCGTCGACGGCCTGGCCGAAGAATGGACGCAGCGTTACGAACACCAGGGCGCCCAAGCCGCCCAGGCGTTTCTCGAGCAGCGTAAAAAGCAGTTCCGGATCAACGTGCAGGTGCTTGGCGACAATGGCCAACCCCTGGTCAGCGGCACCTTCCCGCCCCGCGCGGCCGCCTTCGAAGCGCGTGAAGAACACCGCAAGCGCCTGCCCTGGCGCCGCCTTAATGCCGATTTCCGCAGTGCGGAAAGTGGCGAAACCTACCTGTTCATTTACCGCATCCCGCACCCTGAGCTTGCCGCCTGGCATCGCGACAGCCTGCTCTGGCCGTTGAGCGCGCTGGGAATCGCCCTGGTGGTACTGACCTTGCTCAGCCTGCTGCTCACGCTTTCCATCACCCGCCCGCTGGATCGCCTGCGGGGCGCGGTGCACGATCTTGGGCAAACCGCCTATCAGCAACACAGCCTGACCCGCCTGGCGGGGCGGCGTGACGAACTGGGTGTGCTGGCCAGCGACTTCAACCGTATGGGTGCCCGCTTGCAAGGGCTGATCAGCAGCCAGCGCCAGCTGTTGCGCGATGTGTCCCATGAACTGCGTTCGCCGCTGGCCCGCTTGCGCATCGCCCTGGCCCTGGCCGAGCGCGCCGAGCCTGCTGAGCGGGAAAAGCTCTGGCCGCGACTGAACAAGGAATGCGATCGGCTGGAAGCGTTGATCAGTGAAATCCTCGCCCTCGCCCGCCTTGATGCCGACAGCGGCGCCGCGAAACCCATCGACCTAGTGGCGCTCCTGCACAAACTGCAGGACGACGCGCGCCTGGATGCGCCCGAACAACAGATCAACGTCCGCATTGCAGCCGGGCTCAGCTTCAACGGCTGGCCAGAAATGCTGCAGCGGGCCCTGGAAAACTTGCTGCGCAATGCCCTGCGGTTCAACCCGCCCGGTTACCCCATCAGCCTCAGTGCCGTGCGGCGACCGGGGGAGTTGTGCCTGAGCGTACGTGACCATGGCGTCGGCGTGGCGCCGGAGCACCTCGCGCGCCTGGGCGAGCCGTTTTTTCGCGCGCCGGGGCAGACCACCGCCGGCCACGGCCTGGGCCTGGCCATCGCCCGCAGGGCCGCGGAACGCCACGGCGGACGCCTGGAAGTCAGCAATGATCCGGCAGGCGGCTTCACGGCCCGCCTGATTTTACCGATCAAGGATGGCGCCGACGTCTAGACGGCGCGGCGTGTCTAGGCTGCGGGCCAGGCAGTGACGAAGTCGGCGACCTGCAATTGCGGCGGCGTCCGTAACTCGCGCTCAGGCGTGCCCAGGTACAAAAACCCGATGATCTGCTCGGCCTCGCTCAAGCCAAGCCGGCTGCCAACCAGCGTGTTGTAGGCCAGCTCGCCGGTGCGCCAGACCGCGCCGATGCCCTGCGCATGGGCAGCCAGCAGAATACCGTGCGCCGCACAGCCGGCTGCAATCACCTGCTCCTGCGCGGGCACCTTGCCATTCGCGTGCACACGGGCGATCACCACCACCAGCAACGGCGCCCGTAACGGCATGGCCCGAGCCTTGGCCTGCGCTTCATCGCTGAGCGGCTCGCTGCTGGCGCCTGCCAGGGCTTCGACGAACAGCTCGCCCAATTGCTCGCGCGCCGCGCCTTCGATCGTGAGAAAGCGCCATGGCCGCAATTGCCCGTGGTCCGGTGCGCGCAACGCGGCGCGAAACAGCAGCTCGCGCTGGGCGATATCCGGCGCAGGTTCACGCAGGCGCGGTACGGAAACCCGATTCAGCAGGCCGTCGAGCGCATCCATTGATCTTCTCCTGAAATAAGCAAAAGCCAATTCTAGCGGCCGAGGCCAATCCCCTGGAGAAAAAACCGCACGGCAGCGTGCCTTTAGGGGCCCGGCTAGGCGACCCGGTCGGGCGACAGGCTCGGCTGTATCGGCGGGGTCAGGGGCGGTAACCCATGCGCCTTCCGCGCTTCATCGCAACGCGGGTTGTGCTGGCCGTCCACCCACGACGCCTCGAACTCACGGCAGGGGCTGGCGCGCTGTTCGTACAGCGTGCAACGTACGACGTCACCCACTTCGCCTAGCAAGGCAACGCAGCGGGTAGGCTTGTACTCGGTGCCGCGCATGGCGACCCGATGCGGGGTGATCAGCACCACCTGCTCGTCGGGCACGGTTCCGCCGGCCGACTGGCATTCACCCCAGAAGAAAGACACACGAAAATGCGCGCAGCAGGCGCCACACGTAAGGCAAGGATTAGCGTTCGACATGATTTAGAGGGCTCAGAAACCGGCAAGGGCCGGCACCTGGCGGCTATTCTATGCTGCGCCATGCGCTTGTAAAGCGCCGGATGATGCTCTGCTCAACGGCTCGATTTTCACCGCTGCATGGCACCTGTAATAGCCGGTTTACAGCCGTTTCAGCGCGAGTAGAATGGCGCGCCTCGCCGTCCCACTTCGAGCCCGTTCATGGCTTTTTCGACGCTGCGCATCATCGGCTTCATTCTTGGCATCTTTCTGATCACCCTTGCCGTCAGCATGGTCATTCCCCTGCTGACCCTGGTGATATTCGAGCGCAATGACGATCTGGACGCCTTTCTCTGGTCAAGCTTGACCACCCTGATCGCCGGCCTCGCGCTAATTGCTCCCGGCCGCCCTGCTGATGCCCAGCTGCGCCCGCGTGACATGTATTTGCTGACCACCGCCAGCTGGTTGATCGTCTGCACCTTCGCCGCCTTACCGATGGTGCTGATTCAGCACATCAGCTACACCGACGCGTTCTTTGAAACCATGTCCGGCGTCACCACCACCGGCTCGACCGTCCTGGTCGGGCTGGACAACGCATCACCGGGCTTGCTGATCTGGCGCTCGATGCTGCACTGGCTGGGCGGCATCGGCTTTATCGGCATGGCGGTGGCGATTCTGCCGCTGCTGCGGGTTGGCGGCATGCGCCTGTTCCAGACCGAATCCTCGGACTGGGGCGAGAAGGTTCTGCCGCGATCGCATATGGCCGCCAAATACATTCTGCTGGTGTATTCCGGCTTTACCCTGCTCGGCGGCCTGGCCTTCTGGCTGGCGGGCATGAGCCCCTTCGACGCCATCAACCATGCCATGGCCTCGATCTCCACCGGCGGATTTTCCACTTCGGACTCTTCCCTCGCCCACTGGTCCCAGCCAGCGGTGCACTGGGTCGCGGTACTGTTCATGATTCTCGGCAGCCTGCCGTTCACCCTGTATGTGGCGACGATGCGGGGCAATCGCCGAGTGCTGATGAGGGATCATCAAGTTCGCGGCTTTATCGGCTTCCTACTCGTGAGCTGGCTGATATTCGGCACCTGGCTGCACCTCAACTCCGATCACAGCTGGCTGGACGCATTTCGCATCGTCGCAGTCAACGTCACCTCGGTCGTCACCACCACGGGCTTCGCGCTGGGCGACTACACCACCTGGGGCAGCTTCGCGGTTCTGCTGTTCTTCTACCTGACATTCGTCGGCGGTTGCTCCGGCTCCACCTCTGGTGGCCTGAAGATCTTCCGTTTCCAGGTCGCCTATGTACTGCTCAAGGCCAACCTGCAGCAGCTGGTTCACCCGCGCGCCGTGATCAAGCAGCAATACAACAACCACAATCTTGACGAGGACGTGGTTCGCTCGCTGATCACCTTTTCCTTCTTCTTCGCCATCACCATCGGCGTGATTGCCCTGGGCTTGACGCTGACCGGCCTGGACTGGGTGACTGCGCTGACCGGTGCAGCCACCGCCGTGTGCAACGTCGGGCCTGGTCTCGACCCAATCATCGGTCCGGCTGGCAACTTTTCCAGCCTGCCGGATGCCGCCAAATGGTTGCTGACCATCGGCATGCTGCTCGGCCGCCTGGAAATCCTCACCGTTCTGGTGGTCATCACCCCGGCCTTCTGGAAGCACTGATCACCTGCACGCCCAGCGATTTTTCGGCCGCCCTTACGGCTGACACGCAGATGCTTTTAGAATGGCAGCACTTTTTCCGCGGAAGCCCACTTAATGGCTTGGTCGACCCTGAGAACCATCGCCTTTATCAACGGCATTTTCCTGGTGACGTTGGCCATCAGCATGGCCGTACCGATGCTCACACTGGTGCTGTTCGACCGCGCCCATGAGCTCAACTCGTTTCTCTGGTCGAGCCTGATCACCTTCGTCGCCGGCATCAGCATGATCGCCCAGGGTCGCCCGCTGGACGTTCAGCTGCGTCCTCGGGACATGTACCTGCTGACAGTGTCCAGCTGGGTACTGGTGTGCATCTTCGCGTCCATTCCATTCATGCTCACCCAGCGCATGGGCCTGGCCGACGCGATATTCGAGAGCATGTCGGGGATTACCGCCACCGGTGCCACCGTGCTCATCGGCCTGGACGAGATGTCGCCCGGCATCCTGATCTGGCGCTCGCTGCTGCACTGGCTTGGCGGTATCGGCTTTATCGCCATGGCGGTGGCGATTCTGCCGATGCTGCGAATCGGGGGGATGCGCCTGTTCCAGACCGAATCCTCGGATCGCTCGGACAAGGTCATGCCGCGCTCGCACATGGTGGCCAAATACATGGTCGCCGCCTATGTCGGCATGAGCCTGCTCGGCGTACTGGCGTTCAACCTGGCGGGAATGGGGCTGTTCGACTCGATCAACCACACCATGTCGGCAATCGCCACGGGCGGGTTCTCCACGTCCGACCAGTCCCTGGGCAACTGGACCCAACCTGCCGTTCACTGGGTGGCGGTGGTGCTGATGATTCTCGGCAGCCTGCCCTTCGTGCTCTATGTCTCGACCTTGCGCGGCAACTTTCGCGCACTGATCAAGGACCAGCAGGTGCGCGGGTTTCTCGGCATCCTGTTCAGCGTATGGATAGTACTGGGCGCCTGGTACTGCTACAGCACCGACCTGCACTGGGCTGAAGCGTTGCGCCACGTGGCGGTCAACAGCACCTCGATCCTCACCACCACCGGCTTCGCCCTGGGCGACTACACGCTGTGGGGCGGTTTCTCCGGCATGCTGTTCTTCTATCTGGGTTTCATCGGCGGCTGCTCGGGCTCGACCGCCGGCGGGCTGAAGATCTTCCGCTTTCAGGTCGCCTACATCCTGCTCAAGGCCAACCTGCTGCAACTGGTGCACCCGCGCGCGGTGATCAAGCAGCAGTACAACCGCCATCGTCTGGACGAAGACATCGTTCGCTCGATCCTGACCTTTTCGTTCTTCTTCACCATCACCATCGCCATGCTCGCCCTGGGCCTCACCCTGTGCGGCCTGGACTGGATCACCGCGCTGAGTGGCGCAGCCAGCACGGTTTCCGGCGTGGGACCGGGCATGGGCCCGATCATCGGTCCGGCCGGCAACTTCTCCAGCCTGCCGGACATGGCCAAATGGCTGCTTACCCTCGGCATGTTGCTGGGCCGCCTGGAAATCCTCACGGTACTGGTGTTGCTGATGCCGGCCTTCTGGCGGCATTGATCGCGCCAGCGATGCTCTGGCTGGTCGGGGCACCGCTAAAGGCGCGCGCGGTATTCGCTCGGGGTGATCGAAAACCAGCGGCGGAATGCGCGGAAGAAGTTGCTCGGGTCAGCAAAGCCCAATAGATAAGCCACCTCCAGCAAGGTCAGCTTGGGCTGCGCCAAGTACTGTTCAGCAAGCTCGCGGCGCGTATCGTCAAGCAGGTGCTGGAAACTGGTGCCTTCATCCTGCAAGCGGCGTTGCAGCGTACGTTGCGAGAGGTGCAACGCCTGCGCCACTGTCTCGCGCTTGGGTTCGCCCTGGGGCAGCAGGCGGCACATCACCTGGCGCGCCTGATGTGTCACCCGACTTTCCGAAAAACGCGCCAGATACTCGCCGGCAAAGCGGTCATGCAGCTGGGCCAGCGATTCATTGGCGGTCGGCAGTGACATCTCCATCTCGGCGCGATCGAACACCAGCGCGTAATAGGCTGCGTTGAACTTCAGCGGCGCCTGAAAGACCTGCTGGAACGGTTCGAGATCGGCCGGCGGTGGGCCTTGGAACAATATCTGCTGCGGGCGGATCGGCTTGCCGGTCATCCAGCGGCAGAATGCCAGGGCATACGCCAGCGACGCCTCGATGCTTTGCCGGGCGGGCGGCAGCCGATCGCCGTGAATCGCCAGAACCAGCTCGTAGCCCGACGGCGTGGCGCGAAAGCTCAGGTCCGCGCCCTCGCCAATGATGCGCTGATAGCGAACCAGGCGGGCAAAGCCCTCCTTCAGCGTGCGGCTGGACATCAGCGCATAACCCACCACGTGAAACGAGGCCGGGCGCACTACCTTGGCCATGTTCAAGCCAATCGCCGGGTTGCCCGACAGCTCGACCGCGCGCTGCCACAGGCGCGTCATGCCGTCCTGGGGAAAGCGTGCATCGGGATCTTCCAGTGCGAGGTAATCGAGGCCCAGTTCGGCAAAGATCGACCGGCAGTCAACGCCGCCCATTTCCAATGCCTGGGCGATGCCCAGGGCCCAGTTCGACGAGGTGGTACGTTCGCTCATGGCGGCTTCTTGTTCGAGTCAGCGATAGGCCACTTAGCGCGGCGTGGCGGCCCAAGGATACTAAACTGGCACCTAATGTCACTGGCCCAGCAGGCCTCGACAACTAGACTGCAGGCATCGCCAGCGACCATCCGCCCGCTGGCCAACGACCGACCCGGAGGCATGCCATGGCCACTCAAACCAGCGATCGCTACACCAGCTTCGCCGAGTTCTACCCCTACTACCTGCAGGAGCACAGCAACGACACCTGCCGGCGCCTGCATTACGTCGGCAGCCTGCTAGTTCTGGCGATCATCGCCTATGCCATCGGCAGCGGGCAGTGGCTGTGGTTACTGGCGGTGCCGCTGGCCGGTTACGGGTTCGCCTGGGTCGGTCACTTCGTCTTCGAGAAGAACCGGCCGGCGACGTTTCAATACCCGCTCTACAGCCTGATGGGTGACTGGGTCATGCTCAAGGACGCCCTTACCGGCCGCATCCGTTTCTGAAAGCGCCCGCGCCGCGGGCACTTGCCGGCGATAAAGTCACCCAACCGGTCGATGGCGCAACGACACCGTTCAGCCGCCATGCTTGGCTGTGGCGGCCGTGCTTGGTTATGATCCCCCAACTTTGTCGCTTACCGCTCTGAGTCGGCTGTTGAAACTACCTTCGTAGCCCTCAACGCTGCGGGTTTGCCGACTTCCAGGCGTCCGGTAGAGACGTCGGATACCAGCAGGGATCATCGCTTGCATGAATGTCACCACCATGAACCGGCTTAACGCGCTACCGGCTCCGCCGCTGCGCGAATATTACTCGCGCGTACTGGCGTATATCGCCATTGCCGCAAGTATCGCGGCGGGCACCTACGTTCAGCATTTCGGTTACGACATCCTGTGGATGGTGCCCTACGCCCTGCTCTACCCCCATCTGGCTCACCAGCTGAGCTTGCGCTTCAAGCGTGATCATCCGCAGCGCACCACCCTGGTTCTGCTGTTTGTCGACGCCATGCATACCGGTGCGGGGGTGACCTTGCTCGGTTTCTCCATCGTGCCCAGCCTCATGGCCATGCTCGTTCTGGTATTCAGCGCGCTGGTGGTCGGCGGCCTGCGCTACTTGGGCCTGGCGCTGTTGATCGCGTTCAGCGCCAGCATCCTGATGGCCGCGCTGAGCGAGGTGCGCTTCAACCCTGAAACACCGCCAATAGCCTCCGCGGTCAGCATCATTTTCGCCACCCTGTACATCTGCATCACCGCCTACTTCGTTCACCAGCAGGGCCTGCGCTTGGCCCAGGTGCGCAGCGACATCAAGCGCGAGCAGGAAAAAGCCGCACGGCTGGCTCGCAACCTAGCCAAGTACCTGTCGCCGCAGGTGTGGGAATCGATCTTCAGCGGCAAGAAAAGCGTGCGCCTGGAAACCCAGCGTAAGAAGCTCACCGTGTTCTTTTCCGACATCAAGGGCTTCACCGAGCTGTCCGAAGAGCTGGAAGCCGAGGCGTTGACCGACCTGCTCAATACCTACCTGAACGAAATGTCGAAGATCTGCCTGAAATACGGCGGCACCATCGACAAATTCATCGGCGACAGCGTCATGGTGTTCTTCGGCGACCCCGCCAGCAAAGGCGCCAAGCAGGACGCCGTGGCGGCTGTTTCCATGGCCATTGCCATGCGCAAGCACATGAAGGTGCTGCGCCAGCAATGGCGAGCCCAGGGAATTACCAAACCGCTGGAAATCCGCATGGGGTTGAACACCGGCTATTGCACGGTCGGCAACTTCGGCGCCGACACCCGGATGGACTACACCATCATCGGTCGCGACGTGAACCTCGCCAGCCGCCTGGAAAGCGCCGCAGAAGCCGGCGAGATTCTGATCTCCCACGAGACCTATTCGATGATCAAGGACGTGGTCATGTGCCGCGACAAGGGCCAGATCAACGTCAAGGGTTTCACCCGCCCGGTACAGATCTATCAGGTAGTGGATTTCCGCCGCGACCTGGGGGCGACCTCGAGTTATGTCGAACACGAGCTGCCGGGCTTCTCCATGTACCTGGACACCAACGGCATCCAGAACTTCGACAAGCAGCGGGTCATCCAGGCGCTGCAACAGGCTGCCGAGAAGCTGCGCGACAAGGTCATCATGTAGGGCATAAGACTTCGCCCCCACGATAAATTCACCTCTGCGAAATCGCAGGGCGGACATGCCGCAGGCTTGTCCGCCATTGGCGTGGCCAGCAGCGGTGGACAAGGCTTCGCCATGTCCACCCTACAAATCCACTTAAGAAGCGACATCTGTAGCCCGAATCCAATCCGCCGCCGAGCTAGCAGCCTGCCTGGGAACGGAGCGTCTAGATGCTTGACGCCGACAGCTGGGGTTGCAGGTAGCGTTCGCCGTCGATCAATGGCTGCTGCGCCAGAAAATCCAGGGTCGATGCGCGCCACGATTGCCGCGCTGCCGACTCGACACAACGCTCTTTATCCAGTTGCATTGCGGCGAGGCAGGCGACGCGCAAATCGTCGTCCATCACGCCGGTGACACCGGGCTCGAGCACATCCAGCGGCCCGGCCACTGGGAACGCGGCAACCGGCGTGCCGCAGGCCAGGGCTTCGAGCATGACCAGGCCATAGGTATCGGTACGCGACGGAAACACCAGCACGCTCGCTTGCCGGTAGGCCTCGGCCAGTGCCTCGCCATGGCGATACCCGAGAAATTGCACATGCCCGTACTCGGCCTGCAACGCTTCGCGCTGCGGGCCGTCGCCAATGACCTGCTTACTGCCGGGCAGATCGAGGTCGAGAAAGGCCTGCAGGTTCTTTTCCGGGGCGATCCGGCCGACGTAGAGGAATACCGGTGTGGCCTCATCCGGCTGTTGCGCGGTCGGGCGAAACAAGCCGGTGTCGACCCCTTTGCGCCACACCACCAGGCGCCGCAAACTCTGCCCGGCAAACTCCTCGCGCAGCCGCTCGGTGCTGACCAGAACCGCCTGGCTCGGACGGTGAAACGCACGCAGGTAGGCGTAGCCCCAGCGCAACGGCAGCCATCGCCAGCGGGTGTTGATGTACTCCGGAAAGCGCGTGTGAATGGCGCTGGAAAAAGCCAGCCCGCGCTTTTTCAGCCAGCGCCGCGCCGCCCAGCCCAGCGGCCCTTCGGTGGCGAGGTGCACGCAATCGGGCTGAAAGTCGCGAATCGTCGCGCCGACTCGCCAGAGATCCCAGACCAGCGGAATTTCCGGGTAGCTCGGGCACGGCAGGTGGTTGAAGTCCTGCGGCGACAGCATCTTTACCAGGTGGCCGAGGCCGCGCAGTTCGGTCACCAGCGCCTGCAGGCTGGTGACCACACCGTTGACCTGGGGATGCCAGGCGTCGCTGACGATCAGGATTCTCATGCGAGCTGCCCGAGTGCGGCTACTTCAGCCTCGCGCGCCTGCTCGTCGGCCAGGCGGTAGAGCTGGATGCTGCCGTCGAGGTGCTCGATCAGCGCCGAACAGGATTCCACCCAGTCGCCGCAGTTCATGTACTCGACCTCGCCGACCTTGCGGATCTCGGCGTGGTGGATGTGCCCGCAGACGGCGCCGTCGAGGCCACGCTTGACGCACTCGTGGGCGATCGACTCCTCGAAGTCGCTGATGAAGTTAACCGCGCTCTTGACCTTGTGCTTGAGGTACGCCGACAGCGACCAGTAGCCATAGCCGTAACGGCGGCGCCAGTGGTTGAGCCAGCGATTGAGGGTCAGGGTGAACTCATAGGCCGAGTCGCCGAGAAACGCCAGCCAGCGGTGGTAGCGCGTGATGACGTCGAACTGGTCGCCATGGATCACCAGCAGCCGGCGCCCGTCAGCGGTGACATGCACGACCTCGTTAACCAGACGGATATTGCCCAACACCAGGCTGGAATAGCCGCGCAGGAACTCGTCGTGGTTGCCGGTGACATAGATCATTTCGGTGCCGCGCTTGCTCATGGTGAGCAGGCGGCGGATCACGTTGGTGTGAGCCTGGGGCCAGTAGATGCCGCTTCGCAGCTTCCAGCCGTCGATGATGTCGCCGACCAGGTACACCTTGTCAGCCTGGTAGCGCTTGAGGAACGCCGCCAGGTGCTCGGCCTGACAATCGCGCGTGCCCAGATGAACATCGGAAATCCACAGGGTGCGGACACGTTGCTTGCGACTCGGCTTGACCAGTTGCGCGATGCTCATGGGCGGGCTCCACCAGGGTTTGCCCGAGCTTGCGCACCCAGGGTGAAGCGGTTGTGACAGCGCGGTGGCATTTCGGTGACAGACCTCCCGCGATACTGGCCGCGCAGGGCTGGTAAACTGGCCGCCCCGCTGAGGAAGCCGCCATGTCGTCATTGCTCTCGTTGCGTCGCTACAGCCATGAATTGATCAGCCACAGCCATGCCCACGCGCAGCTGGTGTTCGGCCTGAGCGGGCAACTGGATTTCGAGGTGGACGGCCTGGGCAGCCAGGTCATACGCCAGACGCTGGCGGTGGTACCAGCACAAACGCCCCATGCCTGCGGCAGCGCAGGCGGCAGCCACTGCCTGGTTCTCGATGTGCCCTCCGAAAGCTGGCTGCACCTGCACCTCGGTGCCCATGCCGATGCCGGCAGACGGCTGCTGGACAAACCCGGCGCGCTGCACCTCGCCCCGGCGCAGAGCCAATTGGTCAACTGGCTCGCGGCCAGCGCGATCAACGACCCGGTGATTGCTCAACAGGGCGCGGCGCTGCTGTTGGCGAGCCTGGCCAGCGAGCGTGCGTTCGTTGCCCGCGAGCAACTACCGCTGGCGGCAATCGATGCGCATATCGATCGCCACGCCGCGCACCCGTTGCAGGTGGCCGATCTCGCGCGCCTCGCCGGGCTGTCGGCGGCCCGCTTTCACGCGCGCTTTCTTGCCGAAACCGGGCACACGCCGATGGAGTACGTGCGCGCCCGGCGCCTGCAACTGGCCCGGCACCTGCTGCTGCACAGCCGCCTGGCGGTCGGCGACATTGCCGCGCAGGCCGGCTACAGCTCGCAGAGCGCCTTTACCGCCGCGTTTTCCCGCCAGTTCGGAGTAACCCCGCGAACGCTGCGCGGCGTGCGCGAGTAACGCGCTAAACAGCGCGATTCGCGCGACAGACAAGCGCGGCGCACACACCCTAGACTGCAGCCACGAATGGTCGAGGACAGTGTCATGGCGCACATCGAGTGGGACGATTTTCAACGAGTGGAATTGCGTGTCGGTACCGTGCTGAGCGCGGAGCCGAACCCGAAAGCGCAAAAGCCGGCCTACGTGCTGCAGGTCGACCTGGGTGAATTCGGCGTGAAGACTTCCAGCGCGCAGCTGACCGGTCACTACCGCAGCGCCGAACTGGTCGGCCGCCAGGTACTGTGCGTGTGCAACTTCGCCCCCAAGCGAATTGCAGGCATCCGCTCCGAGGTGCTGGTGACGGGTGTCTACGACGCCGAGCAGAAGGTCGTGCTGGCCAGCTTCGACAAACCCCTACCCAATGGCGCGCGCCTGGCATGACGCAGACGCGGGCACTCCTGGCGATTCACCTCGGCGCCCTGCTGTTCGGCCTTTCGGGTATTTTCGGCAAGCTGGCCGCCACCACGCCCTGGGCGATCGTCGGCGGCCGCGCCATCTTTGCGGTGGCCGCGCTGGCGCTATTCGCCCAGTTGTTCAGCAACCGCCAGGCGCAACGGCCGACTATGCGCCAGTTGGGCATGCTGGCCGTCGGTGGCCTGTTGCTCGGCAGCCACTGGCTGACCTTCTTCGAGTCGGTGAAGATCGCCGGCGTGGCGATTGCGACCCTGGGTTTCGCCAGTTTTCCCGCCTTCACCGTGCTGCTCGAAGGCCTGCTGTTTCGCGAGCGCACCCGCCCGTTCGAATACGCCATGGTCGCGGTGGTCTGCATCGGCCTGGTGCTGGTGACCCCCAGCTTCGATCTGGCCAGCGAGGCCACCCTGGGGTTGTTGTGGGCGGTGTCGTCGGGCCTGCTGTTCGCTTTGCTATCGCTGCTTAACCGCGCCAGCACCCGCGGCCTCGACCCGGTACAGGCGGCGCTTTGCCAGAACCTCACGGTGCTGGTGTGCTTCATGCCGTTCGCCTGGTCGACGCTGCCGAGCATGAGCGCACGTGACTGGTTCTGGCTGGCAATGCTGGGAATCTTCTGCACCGGCCTGGCCCACAGCCTGTTCGTCGCCAGTTTGCGGGTGATCAAGGCGCGCAGCGCTGCGGTGATTTTCGCCCTGGAACCGGTCTACGGCATCTGCTTCGCCTGGTGGCTGTTCAACGAGCAGCCGACGCTGCGCATGCTGGCCGGCGGCACCTTGATCGTGCTGGCGATCTTCGTTTCGGCGCGCATGGCGCGCTGATCAGCGGGTACGCTCGCTATGGCCGAGGTCGCGTTGCGGGTCGATCTGATCGCGCAGGCGCTGCTTGAGCACCTTGGCCTCGGGAAAACCGCCATCGGCCTTGCGTTCCCAGAGCTGCACGCCGTTGCAGGTGATGCGAAACACCCCGCCAGTACCCGGTTCGAGGCTGACCTTGGCCAGGTCGTCGGCGAAGGTCAAGAGCAGCTCCTGGGCCAGCCAGGCCGCGCGCAGCAGCCACTGGCATTGGGTGCAATAGGTGATGGTGACTTCGGCTTTGACGCTGGGCATGCTCTGCTCGACTCGCAGGTGGGGTCGCCATCATAGCTGCCTCGCGGTGAACCGCGCGATCAGCTGCGGTTGCGGCGCATGCCCCAGGCGGCCAGCACGGTCAGGGCGAACACTGCGCCCATCAGCCAGAAACTCTGCTGAAACGCCAGCGCCTCGGCTGCCCGGTCCGCGCCCTCATGACGGTGCCGCCACTCGAGAAAGAATGTCAGTAAGTTGACGCCGAAGGCACCGCCCAACTGGCGCACGAAGGTAATCGCGCCCGCGCCCTGGGCCAGTTCTTCGGCGCTGAGGATATCCAGAGAGCCGGTACTCAGTGCCGGCAGCAGCAGGCCCAGCCCCACCCGGCCGACACAGGCCCAGAAGCACAGTTCGACGAACGAGGCGCCCGGCCCGATCCAGCCGAGGCCCGCCGAGGACAGCGCGAACACCAGCAAGCCACCGATCAGCAGCACCGCCGCCGACAGGCGATCGCTCAACCAGCCGCCGAAAAACGATGCGGCGCCCATCAGAATGCCGGTCGGCAGCAACAGCAAACCCGCGCGCCCTGCACTGTAGCCTTCCACTGTCTGCAGGTAGAGCGGAATCAGGTAGGTCGACCCATACAGCCCCACACCCAGCGTCAGCGCCACCCAGCTGGCGCTGCGAAACCCGGCGTGGCGCCACAGACGCAACGGCAACAAAGGCTTGAGGCTGCGTTTACTGCGCACGAAGAAACCGGTGAACGCGGCCAGGCCAAGCAACCCCGGTAGCCAGACGCGCAGCTCGTACCAGTTGAACCGCTGCGCCTCGGCCAGGGCGCCAAGCGATGCGAACAGCGCCACGCCGAGCAAGGCGAACGCCCAGACATCCAGAAATGGCGTGCTTTTCTCGCGCTGGCTCGGCAGCAGCCATTGCGCGCCGATCAGCGCCAGCACGCACATCGGCAGCGGCAACCAGAACACCGCCGCCCAGCCGAAATGATCGACCAGATAACCGCCGATGGTCGGCCCCAGGGTCGGCGCGACCATCACGCCCAGGCCATACACGCCGAGCGCCATGCCACGTCCGCCCTCGGCGAACACGCGAAAGATCAGCACCGTCGCCAGCGGCTGAATGATGCCGGCACACACGCCCTGAACGATACGCAGGAAAATCAGCTGCCAGGCGCTTTGCGACACCAGCGCCAAGACCGAGGTGATGATGAACAGCAGCAGGCCGAGCTGCGCCGTACGCCGCGCGCCAAAACGCGCCTGGGCCCAGGCCGCCAGCAGCAAGCCTGCGGTCATTGCCGCGAGAAAACCGGTGGACAGCCACTGCGCCATTGGCCGGCCAATGGCGAAATCCAGCATGATCGCCGGCAACGCCACGTTGATGCTGGTCGAGGCCAACACCATGGCCATGCTGCCGACCATCAGGATTCCCAGCAGCCAGCGCGGGTAATGCGCGCCAAAGCGCGCCTGAAGCGCCGCCAGGTCTTCCTGCATCAGCGCTTTTCCAGGTTACTCAGGATGCGCGCGTGCACCAGTTGGCAACGACGCAGCTCTTCTTCGTCGATGCCGTCGAACAGCTCTTTACGCAACTGGGTGGAGATCGCCTCGATCTTCTCGATCAACGGCAGGGCTGGCGGACAGAGCGCGATTTTCTTGGCACGGCGATCTTCCGGCACGGCGTGGCGACTGACCAGGCCCTGCGCTTCAAGGCTGTCGAGCAAGCGCGCCAGGGTCGGCCCCTCGACGCCGACGCTCTGCGCCAGTTCGCGCTGGGTCGGCAGCTCCTTGAAACGGCCCAGGTGCAGGAGCACCAGCCAGCGCGCCTGGGACAGGCCCAACCCGACAAGACGGCGATCCAGCTCGGCGCGCCAGGCGCGGGATAACTGGGCTAATTGCATGGCAAAACGGTGCTGATCTGAGTGGGACATGGATTACGGCTCTAACCATCAAAATCTAATTATTAGTTAGCTAACCATAGCCGCAAGCCCGAGATCAAGGTTGGGTTTACCCTGACGTCGCATTCAGGAATGAAGGCGTCACCACTTCACATATTGGTCCTCGACGAAGCCCCACAGATTGTCGATGGTCACGGCTGGGCGCCCCTGCGGCCGCAACACGCCGCTGAACCGACCGAAAATCTGCTTGAAGTTGCTGGCCAGGATGCCCAGGTTCATCCGCTCCGCATGCAGGCCGTAGGCGTCGAAGCGCAGTTGCACCTGCCCATCGCCCGACTCGATGCGCCATGGCCGTAGCGCGTGGTCGCGGTCAAACTCGAAGCGCACTCCATCGCACCTGATCAGTTCACCGTCGAGCCAGAAACAGTTCTCGCTGAAACTGGTTTCGTTGACCCCGCACGACAGGTTCAGGCCGACGCGCTGAGCGCCCGCCTGGCCGGACAGGCACGCCCAGTTCCAATTGGTTTCCGGGCGCATGTAGCCCGCCGACCAATCGTGGTGGGCGAAGGCGTCGATCGCCGTCAGGTCGAAATCGCCCAGGCTGCTGCGCACCTCGCCCTGGCAGCGCACCCCCGCGACCTTCTGCGCATAGACCCAGCCGTTGACCGCAGTCGGCGTGTTCAGGCACATCGGCTGAAACGCCGGCTGCTGCTCGGAAAAACAGGCGTCGATGCGTGTGCCGTCGTCCAGTTCCACCAGCAGACGCTTCTGCCGCGGCGTTGCGCTGTTCTCCAGGCGCAACAGGTTGCGGCCGCTGCGCAACTCGCAGGTGCCTTGCTGCGGCCGCTGAGAAAAGCGGCTGCCCACTCCCAGGGGCAATTTGAATTGGCGCTTGAACATGCGCCCGCTGGCCGGGTGGAACAGATAGACGAAGCCGACCCCGGCCAGGCTCAGGTTGGCCAGCGCGCAGCCGCCGATCAACTGGTCGCTGATCAACCCGAAATACTGGAACTGGTGAAAACGCCGCCATTTCGCCAAGGCGCCGAGGCGCCTGCCCATGGGCGAGCGGAAGTCGAAATCGCGGTAATTGATCACGTCGGGCGGCGTCTGGAACAGGCCATAGAGCGGCTGGCCATTGGCTTGAATCAGTCGGTCCATCGGGGTCGCGCTCATGAGGAAGTCGCGGCGATGCTAGCACCGCCCCTGCTGAACCACAGTCACTGCAGGCGCCATCGTGAGCGGCAAAATCGGCCAGCGTCTCGCCGCTACACCACCACCTGATTGCGACCAAAGGCCTTGGCCTCGTAAAGCGCCCGGTCGGCATGTTCGTAGAGTTGCGCCAGGGCACCACTCTCGCTGGGTTGCAGGCAGGCCACGCCAATCGACATGGTCAGCGCATCGGCGGTGTCCGAACCGCGGTGCTCGATGGCCAGCGTCTGCAGCGCCGCGCGCAGGGACTCCGCACGGTGGCGCGCCTCATGCGTATCGATGTCGTACAGCAGCACGGCGAACTCCTCCCCGCCCAGGCGTACGGCCATGTCCAGCGGCCGCCGGGCGGACTCCGCGAGCAAGCCCCCGACGCGGGCCAGCACCTTGTCACCGGCCTGATGCCCGTAATGGTCGTTGTACGCCTTGAAGTGATCGATATCGCACAGCAGCAGCGCCAGCGAACGGCCTTCGCGTTGCGCCTGACGCCACAGCAATTCGAACTGGCGGTTGAAGCTGCGGCGGTTATGCAAGCCGGTGAGGCTGTCGTGGTCGGCCAGCACGCGCATCAGCTGGCTGATCAGGAAATGCTCGCGGGATTTCAGCTCCAGCAGGTAACAACCGACCGCGCCGATCAGGTTGCCGAACAGCAGAAAGAAAATATTGTTGGTCAGGCGTGACCCGGGAATGCCCGCGACCCATTCGACGCCGACATAGACCAGCAGAACCACCAGCGAGCAGCCAAGTGCCTGAATTAGGCGCAGCCCCACCAGAAAATACGCGGCCATGCACACCAGCAGCAGACCTTCATAAGGATAGAACGGGTCACCGGTATGGCCGAAGCCGATCACCAGCGAGGAGCCGACGCCGAACGTAAGGATGCTGGCCATGCTCAATTGCGGCAGCCAGGCCAGGTAGCGCCGACGCAGCAGAATGCCAGCGTACCCCACCAGTATCGCCAGCACCGCTACGCGCACGGCCAGCATCCACCAGACCTCGGGGCCCTTCACTAGCAGCACGTCGAACACGGAGAACGCCAGCCAGATCAGGATGCCGACGCACAGCGCCATCCGCCTCAGGTCGTAGGAATCCTCCAGCATGTACGCGCGGTATTCGCGCTCCAGTGGCCGGTTAAAACGCAGGGAACGAAAACCCAGCGCCAGCTGATCGGCATACGGGCTGGGGCGGACATCATCGAGCCAGGCAAGGGGTTGCTGCACCGTGACCTCTACTATGGACGGCCTGCTGAGCCACTGACATCAGTGCAGCACAGTTCGCCGACTTTAACACCGCCCCGCGCCGATAAAACGCACGGATCAGGCTTCGAATTCCGCCTGCAGTGCCGCCCGTACGCAATGCAACACGCCGAGCTCAACGCGCCCGGCGAACAGCTCGCCAATGGTTGCGGCGGCTGGCAATTCGCCTTCGCCATCGAGGAAGGCGTCCTGAATCTCGCCGAGCAACGCCTGCGGCAGGTCCAGCGCCTGCTCGAGGGACAGCTGTTGCCGGCCAATCGCTTCGGCCAGCAAGCCATAGACGTTCTTCTCGGTGCACTTGAGCTGGGCGGCGATCTGCGTCGGGGTCATGCCCGCGCGGGCCAGGCTGACCAGTTCGTGGCGCAGGTCGAGCACTGCGCGGGGCGCCTCGTCCTTGCCTGCCAGTACGTCGAGAAACGCCTCGCCATAGCGCTCCAGCTTGCGCGCGCCGACGCCGCTGACGCGGGCCATTTCGGCCAGGGTACTCGGCTTGCTGCGCAGCATTTCCAGCAAGGTGGAATCGGGGAAGATCACATAAGGCGGTACCCCATGCTCTTCCGCCAGCTTGCGCCGCAATGCACGTAGCGCTTCCCACTGCTCGCGCTCGTCGCCACGCACCAGTTGGCTGGCGGCGCTGCTGGAGCTTTTAGCGGTGTGCTGCGGCTTGAGGTCGCGGCGCAGCTGCAGCGTGACTTCGCCGCGCAGCAAGGGTCGGCAGCTGTCGGACAGGCGCAGCCCGCCGTAACCCTCGATATCGACATCGGCCAGGCCGCGCGCCACCAGTTGGCGGAACAGCGAGCGCCATTCGCCTTCGGCAAGCGCCTTGCCGACCCCGAACACCGACAGGTGCTGATGGCCGAGGCTGCGCATCTTGTCGTTGTCGCGACCGAGCAACAGGTCGACCAGATGCCCAACGCCGTAGCGCTGGCCGCTGCGGTAGATCGCCGACAGTGCCTGGCGCGCCGGCTCGGTGGCGTCCCAGGTCTGCACGCCATCGACGCAGTTGTCGCAATGGCCGCAAGGCTGTGGCAGGTCTTCGTCGAAATACGCCAGCAAGGCCTGACGCCGACAGCGGGTTTCTTCGCACAGCGCGAGCATGGCATCGAGCTTGTGCTGCTCGACCCGCTTGTGCCGCTCGTCGCCTTCGGAATTGTTGAGCATCTGCTTGAGCAACAGCACGTCCTGCAGGCCGTAGGCCATCCAGGCGTCCGCCGGCAGACCATCGCGGCCGGCACGCCCGGTTTCCTGGTAGTAGGCCTCGAGTGACTTCGGCAGGTCGAGGTGGGCGACGAAGCGCACATTGGGCTTGTCGATGCCCATACCGAAGGCGATGGTCGCCACCATGATCAGGCCTTCCTCGTTGAGGAAGCGCTTCTGGTGATAGGCGCGCAACTCGTTGGCCAGGCCGGCGTGGTAAGGCAGCGCCGGGAAGCCCTGCTCGGAGAGGAAAGCCGCCACCTCGTCGACCTTCTTGCGCGACAGGCAGTAGACGATGCCCGCGTCGCTCTTGCGTTCGGCAAGGAAGGCGAGCAGCTGCTTGCGCGGCTGATCCTTGGGCACGATGCGGTAGAAAATGTTGGGCCGGTCGAAGCTCGACAGAAAACGTTCGGCGTTCTGCAGGTGCAGGCGCTGGACGATCTCCTCGCGGGTGCGCATGTCCGCCGTGGCGGTCAGGGCGATGCGCGGAACATTCGGGAACAGCTCGGCAAGCTGGCCCAGCTGCAGGTATTCCGGGCGGAAATCATGGCCCCACTGCGATACGCAATGCGCTTCGTCGATGGCGAACAGGGCGATATCCAGGCGCTGCAGAAACCCCAGCATGCGCGGCTGCACCAGGCGCTCCGGAGCCAGGTAGAGCATCTTGATCTCGCCGCGCTCGATTCGCGCGGCAATCTCACGCTGCTGCTCGGCGCTTAGGGTGGAGTTCAACGCCACCGCCGCCACGCCGAGTTCATCCAGGGTCGCGACCTGGTCATCCATCAGGGCGATCAACGGCGACACCACCACCGCCAGGCCGTCGCGCAACAACGCGGGCACCTGGAAACACAGCGACTTGCCGCCGCCGGTCGGCATCAGCACCAGCGCATCGCCGCCACCCGCCACCCGCTCGATGATCGCGCCTTGACGGCCACGAAAGCTGTCATAGCCGAAAACGTCTTTTAGGATGCGCAGTGCCTGGTCGAGCATGTAGGGGTCTCCGAAACGAGCGGGGCATTATACGCACCTGCTTGCCCGGCAGGTTTCGATCTGTTTTACCGTGGATCTCCTAGAACTCTGGCTGCTGTAACGGGTCTGGACTAGAATCCAGCCTCGTTTACTTCTTCTAGGTAGCCCCCGATGTCCTTCGCCGAGCAATTGTCCCGCCTGCAAGCCTTTCTCGACGCCGATGAGCTGCATGAAGAGGCCCTGGACTACGTGGCCGCTCACGGCTACCTCACCGCCCTTTCGATCTGCCCAGAGCAGGTGCCGACGCGTGAGTGGATCGACGCGCTGTTCTCCGAACCGCCGCATTATCGCAGCGATGCCGAGCGCGACGACATCGAAGCGACCCTGGTGCAGTTGCAGGCCCATATCGCGCGGCAACTGGCCAGCGACGACGACCCGGAAGTGCCCTGCGAGCTGGACCTAGGCGAAGACCCGGACGATTCCGACCTGCGCGGCTGGTGCATCGGGTTCATGGAAGGGGTGTTTCTGCGCGAAGCGGTCTGGTTCGACGACGCCGAAGACGAAGTCAGCGAGCTGCTGCTGCCGATCATGGTCGGCTCCGGTCTGTTCGATGAACAACCCGAGTTCGCCGAAATCGCCCGCGACCGCGATCTGATGGACAGCATGGTTGAGCAGATCCCCGAGCTGCTGACTGCGCTGTTCCTGCTGTGCAATGCGCCGGAAGAAAAACCGGCGCTGCTCAAGCCCCGCCACCACTAAGCCTGCGCCATCGCCATGGCGCGGCGTATCGAAGAAAACGCCAACCCGGCCATCCGCTACGCCCTGCTGACCCTTGGTTGGCTGTGCGTGGTGCTTGGCGTGGTCGGCATCTTCCTGCCGGTATTACCCACCACACCCTTTCTATTGCTGGCGGCTGCCTGTTTCGTGCGCAGTTCCCGGCGTTTCTACCTGTGGCTGGTCGAGCATCCGCAACTCGGCCCATGGATTCGCGATTACCTTGAAGGCCAGGGCATACCGCGTAAGGCCAAGGTCTACAGCATCGCGCTGATGTGGCTCAGCATCGGCCTGTCCTGCTACCTGGTGCCGCTGTTCTGGGCGCGGGTATTCATGCTCAGCAGCGCGGTGCTGGTCAGCCTGTACATCCTCAAGCAGAAAACCCTGGCCGGCCCTCGCTCCGCTCCGGCTACGGCGGACTTCGAGCAAAAAAAACCCGCCACCCACGAGAGTGACGGGCCGCCCCGCCGCGGAAAGTAACCGCCAGTACTCAGCCCCTCACACCCATCACGCGGCGAGGGTTTGATCGCTCAGCATGCCCTCGATGATGGTTGCCGCATCGCCCACGCCGCCGGACAACAGAACGTTCTCCAGGGTGATGGTCTGATCGATGCTGGCGGGGTCCGACACCGTTCCCACGCTGGAGACGCTGATCACCGTATCGGTCGCGGTAAACGCGAAGCTCAGGTAATTGGCCAGCTCGTCGGCATCGCTGCCGTCGCTGACGCCGACCAGCAATTGCGACAGATCCAGCTTGTCCCCCGCGGCGGTATTGAAATCAGCGACGACGTCGCCGTAATCACCGCCCCTGTCGCCTGCATTCCAGACGAAGGTATCACTGCCCTCGCCGCCAATCAGGATGTCGTCGCCCGCTCCGCCGATCAGCGAATCGTTACCACCCAGGCCGGACAGGCTATCGTCGCCGCTGCTGCCCTGGAGTACATCGGCGCTGGCACTGCCGACAAGGCTGCTGCCCGCCTCGATGGTCACCTGCAACGTCACGCTGGAGGTGGCGTCGTTATCTGCATCGCGTACCGCCACCTGGAAGTTGAGGGCAGTGTCCAGGGTCTGGGTCTGGCTGACGATCAAACCGACGTCGGACACCTTGATGACGTCGCTATCGGTCGAATTGCTGAAGCTGGTCAACGAGGTGGAAGCGCCCGACTCACCGAAGTCGCGGTCGTAGTTGATCGCAACGGCGGTGGTGATGCCCTCCACGGTGGCCAGCACCTGGGCGCCATAGATCTGCCAGTTCTCACCTGCAGCGTTGAAGTCGTTGTGCTCGATGACGATGGCGCCGTCATTGTTGTCGAGCACGATGCCGTACACCGCCAGGGCGGCGATGGCGGTCGAGCCGCTGCTCGACCGGTAGATATCCGAGTTGCCGACCACCAGCGCACGGGTGGTGGTCACCCCGCCGGCGCCCACCAGTTTGAGCACCACCACCAGATCGTCGCTGTTATCGACACCGTCGAGCTTCAGGTACATCCCGCTGGCGCGGCCGTCCGGGGTGATCGCCAGGTTGCCGAAGGGATTGCTGGTGAAGAAATTCAGGTCCAGCACTTCGCCCTGGCCGATGGTATCGCCCGCGACGCCGTTGGCGGAATTGGACACCGTGACATAGGACGCCGCCTGGCTGAACAGCTCACCGTTGGCGAACACGCTGCTGTTCGTACTACCGGCCTGCAGGTTGTTGCCGCCGGTGCCACTGCCCGGCTCGGCATAGCTTCTGAACTGCACATAGAAGTCGTCGTCGAGCTTGGACACCGCCACCACTGGGTTGCTGCTGTCCGGCGTGCTGGTGCCGGGGTTGTAGCCAGTGATATTCAGTGAAGCACTGGTCTTGAGAATCTCGAAACCGGTAATCGGCTCGCTGAGGGCGACCGAGTAGGTTCCCGCGACCTTGTCGAAGACCAGGCTGCCAGTGGCCTGTGCGGTGACCGCAGTATTCAGCGGGTTGGGCGCATAGCTGAACTCGATGGAGAAGGACGCGCTGCTGGCGTCTTCCGCAACCCAGGTTACCGATTGCCCGGTGATCGCCCCGCCGCCGACGGTTCCGCTCAGACCGATGACTGTGAAGTCCGAATCGGCCGCGCTGTAGGGCCCGCTGTCGCGCGAATCCGCACCTGTGCTGTAGACGAACAGCCCCTGCCCGCCGGCCGGATTGCTGTCGTTGGCATACACCAGGTGGGTAGAGGCAAGGATCGCCGGTACGTCGTTCTCGACCTGCACCAGAAGCGCGCCGGCCAATGGCAGCGGGTTCGTGCCATCGCTGGCCTTGATCGCGTGGCTCAGGTCGAGCACCAGCAACTGCTCGTCGTCGCCGGCAGCACCCGGATGGTCGAGCGCGCCGAGCAACGTAAAGGTGTAGGCGCCACTGGTTTGCACCACCAGGGTGAACACCGCCGTCGCTCCCGCCAGCGCGGTCAGGGTGTTGCCGGCGAACTGGTAGGTGACCGCGACGCCGTCGGACGTCAACGCAGGCATCGTCGTTGGCGTGCTGTTCAGGCTGAACTGGGCGGAGCCGGTTCCCACCAGCAGGCTGCTCAGGTCGCCGCTGGCGACAGTGGTTTGGCTGTCGTGGTCGCTGATGCCGCCGGCCAGTTCGTCCTCGTCGACGCGGATCACCTCGGGCGCCACGTCTTCGACGGCGACGGTCAGCTGCGCCTGCGCGGTGTCGCCATCGCGGTCGATCAGGGTGTAGACGAACACCTCATTGCTATCGGCTGCCACACTTTGTGGCGCGTTGTAGGCCCAGTTGCCGGTGGCAAAATCGAAACTCAAGCTGCCACCCAGGGCGGTGGTGATGTTGTGCAGCTGGCTGCCGACGACATCCGCGCCGACGCTGGCGTCGATGGTGTTGACGCCGTCCCAGGTGTACAGCACGCCGTCGATTTCAATCGACAGAATCTGGCCGGCACCGTCGGCACCGAAGCCATCGTCGTCGCCGCCGCCAAGCACACCGTCGTTGCCGAGCAGCACGTTGCCGCTGACATCGCCGCTCCCGACCTGTTCCAGCAAGGTATCGATCAGCTCATCAACGCCGGTGAGCAGAATCGGTGCCCCGCTGCCGTCAAGATCGACATCCTGCAGCCGCACCAGGTTGATGCCATCACCCACGCCAATGGCGGTGACGCTGACACCGTTGCTGTCGACGAAGCTGTTCCAGGCTGCGGCAGTCGCATCGCTCAGCGAATTGCCGGCCGTGCCGGTCTGCTGGTTCGGGTTGCCGTCGCTGATGAAGAACACCTGGTTGCTCCAGCCCGGCATTGCGCTGTAGGCATCCAGGGTTTCCTCGATCGCCGCGGTGAAGTCGGTCTGCCCGCTGAAGGGGCGGTTGTCGATGATCTGTTCTATCAGCGCATTGAACGCCGCCAGCGTGGTTACCGGCGCGTAGGATGCCGCGTCGGAGGAAAACGCCACGACAGTGACATTCACCTCGCCGCTGGTGCCATTGAACAACGCCTGCCCCGCCGCTTTCACCGCGTTCAGCATGCTGGTGAATTCGCTGTTGCTGATGCTGCCGCTGGAATCGAGAACGAAGGCGACGTTGAAGTCCTTGCCGCCGTCTTCCACCACAGTCGCGCTGTCGGCAAAGGCCTGGGGCGTATCGTCGTCGACATTGATCGACAGGCTGCCGGTGGCGCTGTCGCCATCCTGGTCGGTAACCCGATAGGTGAGCGTGAACGCCTGGTTGTTCTCCTGGTCGCCCACCCCATGCAGGATGGGCGCGTTCTGGGTAACGCTGTAGCTGCCGTCGGTGGCGTTCAGCGTCACCGTCAACACCGTTACGCTGCCCTGGTTGACCAGCAACGACGTGCCGGCGCTGTGGTAGCTGAAACCGAGCGGCGCGCCGCTGGTCAGCCATTGCACGCTGCCTGCACCGTCCGCACCGTAGTTCAGCCCGAGGGTGCCGCTGGCGTTCAGCGAATCGACGCCATCGCCCGTGCCACCTGCAATGCCATTCGCCAGCGCGTCGTCATCCAGCAGCACGCCGGGGTTGGCCTGGGTCGAAGGGCCGTCGTCGTCGAAGGCAATCTTGCCGCCCAGGTCGAGCACCTTCACGGCGCTGGCCAGGTCGTCATCACCATCGCTGATGCTCGCCTGCAGCTTGACCCCGACCAGCCCGGCCGCAAGAAACTGCTCCTGGCTGGCATATGCGGTGGTGACACCGGGAAGAGCATGGGTGATGGCCTGCAACTGGGTCAGCGTCACCACACCCGTGGCCGAATCGATCGCCAGCGAGAAGACCGTATTGCCGGCGGTGATTCCCGCCTGGGTGACGGCGGTGGAGCCGACGATCTCGTTACCCACCTTGTAGAGAAGCACGACGCCGCTGCCGCGGGTTATGCCGCTGGGCTGCGGGCCGCCGGGCGGTCCGGCAAGCAGTCCGAGGCTGTACACCTGCTGAACAAGGCCCGGGCCGTCGGCGCCATGATCGGCATTGACGACAAACCCCGCCGCGAAGTTTGCGCTGGCGCTGTCCGAAGCGGCGCCGATGGTTTGCCCGTCCTGGGTGTTGAGCACCGGCAACGCAGTGCTGGTGAGCGCCAGGCTGATGCTTGGGCCGTCGTCGTCGAAGGCGACTTTGCCGCCCAGGTCGAGCACCTTGTCGGCAGACGCACTGTCGCCGTCGCCATCGGTGATGGTGACCGTGGCTCTGAGGCCGACCAGGTTGCTGGCCAGCACCGCCTCCTGATTGCCGTACAGGCTGGTCGCAGCGTCGGCGCCATGGTCGATTTCCTGATGCTGGACCAGGGTGACCTGGCCAGTATTCGTGACCGACAGGCTGAACACGCTGTTACCACTGTTCACCCCGGCCTCGGTGGCCGATGTCGAAGCAATGACCACCCCGGCTTGCTCGTACAGATAGAGGGTGGCGCCGTTGCTGCTCAAGCCGGCGGGGCTGCCTTCACCAGTCAGCAGGGTCAGCGCGTAGCTGGTGGTGACGCTGCCGGCACCGTCCGCACCGAAGCTCGAAGTGATCACGCTGAACGCGCCACTGAAACTCTGGCTGTGACTGTCCGAAGCCGCGTCTATGGTCTGCGCATCCTGGGTGTTGAGTACCGGCAGCGCGCCGCCGGCGAAGCCCAGGCTGATACTCGGACCGTCGTCGGCAAACGCGACCTTGCCGCCCAAGTCGAGCAGCGCGGTGTCGCTATGGCTGTCGCCGTCGTAATCCGTTATTGAAGCCCTGCCTTCCAGCGCCACCAGCCCGGCCCCTAGCATCAGTTGCTGGGCGTCATAAGGACTACCGCCTGCCGGTGCGTGATCGATCTCGGCGTATTGGTTGAGGGTCACCTGCCCGCTGCCGCTCACCGACAAGCTGAAGATGGTGTTGCTCGCGCCGACGGCTCCTTCGCTGTTGGCAGTCGAACCGATCAGGGTGCCGTCGCCGGACTGATACAACTTGATGCTGAGACTGTTGCTGCTCAGGCCTGCCGCGCCACCTTCGCCGATCAGCAGTTTCAGCGCGTAGTTCCAGCTCACCGCCCCTGGGCCGTCGGCGCCATGGTTGGCTAATGCAGAAAATGCACCGCTGAAGTCGCTGCTGGCACTGTCGAGGTTCGCGCCAATGGTCTGGGCGTCCTGCGTGCCGAGCACGCTCGGCTGCATGCCGCTGAGCTGAGCATCGACAAGTGGAATGTCATCTTCGACATGGATCAGGAACTCCCCTGCCAATGGCAGCGGGGCAA
This sequence comes from Pseudomonas cistanchae, assembly GCF_054483635.1. Classification (NCBI taxonomy): domain Bacteria; kingdom Pseudomonadati; phylum Pseudomonadota; class Gammaproteobacteria; order Pseudomonadales; family Pseudomonadaceae; genus Pseudomonas; species Pseudomonas cistanchae. The sequence goes on from NZ_JBTLWN010000003.1 coordinate 335,554, forward strand.
CGCCATCGCTTGCCTGCAGGATGCTGGTGAAGTTCAGCGTCAGCAGCTGCCCGTCGTTGCTGCCATCGAGCGGATGGTCCAGCGCCTGCTTCAGGTTGAAGCTGTAGCTGCCATCGCTCGCCACCTGCAGGATAAACACCACGGCGCCCAGCGGGCCGGCCGTGGCGGTCAGGGTATTGCCGAACACGCTGTACACCAGGACAACCCCCGCCGCCGATGCAGCGGTCAGCCCGCTGGTATCGCCGGACAGGCTGAACTGCGCGCCGGCATCCGGCCCGAGCACCAGCGTGGCAACATTGCCACTGACCACATCGCTGACCGAGTCGGCGTCGCCAATGCCCGCCGGCAGGTCGTCCTCGTCGACATAGCCTTCGACCGCGCCGGCGCCTTCGACGTGAATGTGCAGCGTGGCGCTGGCAGGATCGCCGTCATTATCGACGATGACGTAATCGAACTGCTCCGTCCGGTCGCCGACGACATCCGCCGCAGCCTGATAACTCCAGGCGCCGCTGCTGAAATTGAACGACAGCTTGCCGCCTTCGGCGGTGGTGATGGCGGTGAGCTGTTCATCGCCATCGACCACGCCGTCCCAGTCATACACCACGCCATTGATTTCGATGGACAGAATCCGCCCCGGCCCATCGGCGCCAAAGGCATCGTCGTCGACGCCTGGGGCATTATCGCTGCCCAGCAACAGGTTGCCGTTGACCAGACCACCGCTCACCTGTTCGAGCAGCGTGTCCACCAGGTCAGCGAAATTGGCCACCAGGATCGGTGTGCCGACACCGTCCAGATCGACATCCTGCAGACGGTTGCTGTTGATGCCATTGCCGATGCCCAGGGCGGTGACATGAATGCCGTGGCTATCGACGAAGCCGTTCCACGCACTGGCGGTCGCGTCGCTCAGGGCGTTGCCGCCAGTACCGGTCTGCTCGTTGGGGTTGCCGTCGCTGATGAAGAACACCTGATTGCTCGCGCCAGGCAGCGGAGTGAACGCGGCCATGGTGGTTTCGATCGCCGCGGTGAAGTCGGTCTGCCCGGAGAATGGTCGGGTTCCACCATCGGCCGGGTTGAGGCTCTCGAGCAACGCCGAGAAGGCGGCGAAATCGGTCACCAGCGGATAGGCGCTCGCCGTGCCGGAGAATGCGACGAGCTGGATGCTCACCTCGCCACTGGTGCCCTCGAACAGTGCCTGCCCCGCCGCGCGCACGGCGTCGAGCATCTGGTCGAGTTCACCGTTATCGATACTGCCGCTGAAGTCGAGAACGAAGGCGACGTTGAAGTCGAGCCCCTCGCCCGCCAGCACGATGGCGTGGTCATTCTGCGCGAGAGGTACGTCGTCCTCGACCTGCACGACGAAACTACCAGCCGCGAAGCCGTTGACCGGGTCGCCGTCGCCATCGACTGCCGTCAGCACGCCGGAGAAATCGATGGGCAGGCCGAGCAGCTGGCCGTCATCGTCGCTGCCCGGCAGCGGATGATCCAGCGCGCCGAGCAGATTGAAGCTGTAACTGCCATCGGCGTTCACCTGCAAGGTGAAGACCGTCGCCGCCCCTGCGCTGGCGGTCAATACGTTGCCCAGCACGGCGAAGCTCAACGCCGCTCCGCCGCTGGTCAGGCCCTGGCCTTCCAGTGTGCCTATCGCCGCCGGTACGTTGCTCAGGCCAAAGGCTCCGGGGCCATCGGCGCCAAAATTCACCAGCGCATTCAGCGTACCGGCAACTCCGCCGGCAGCACTGCCCTGGCTGTCGCCATCGGTAATGCCGCCGCTCAGCTCGTCCTCGTCGACCTGGGCCGAGACGCCGAGCTTCACTTGTTGCTGCTGGCCATAGCCCAGGCTGACGGCAAGCGGGATATCGTCTTCAACCTGAATCACGAAGCTGCCGGGCGACAAACCAACGAGCGGATCGCCGTCCCCGTCGGTGGCGCTGATCAGTGCAGAAAAGTCGATGGGCAATGCCAGCTGTTCGTTATCACCAGCGGGCGTGCCGTCGGCCAGCGGATGATCCAGCGCGCTGAGCAGATCGAAGCTGTAGCTGCCATCGGCGTTCACCTGCAGGGTAAACACCGGTGTCGCGCCCGCCATGGCGGTCAGCAGGTTGCCCACAACCGAATAAGTCAGTTCGATGCCGCCGGATGACAGGTTTTGCGCGGTCAGGGTGGCGACCCCAGACGGGCTGGCGGACAAGCCAACCGAGCCGGGGCCGTCGGCGCCAAAGTTAATGGCCGCATGCAGCGCACCCGCGGCGCCATTGGCCTGGGTTGCGACACCGTCGCCATCGCTGATGCCACCGGACAGTTCGTCTTCGTCGACCTGATTGCCAACCCACGGCCGTTGGCCGACCTCGCGCGCCACGGGTACATCGTCTTCCACGTCGATGGCGAAGCTGCCGCCGGCTAGCGTCAGCGTCAGCGGGTCGCCGTCGCCGTCTGTGGCGGTCAGCATCTGCGAGAAATCGATGCCCACGCCGGCCAGCGTTTCATCGTCGCGCGCCGCGTCGGCCAACGGGTGATCGAGCGGGCCGCTGAGGATGAAGGTATAGCTGCCATCGTCGTTGACGGTCAGGCTGAACACCGGCGTACCGTTGGCGCTTGCGCTGAGCACGTCGCCAACGACCGCATAGCTCAGGGCCACGCCAGCGGAGGTCAGACCTTGCTCGACGAGCGCCGTGACATCATCGGACAGGCCCATCGCACCGGGCCCGTCGGCGCCGAAAGCGACAACGCCGAACAGCGCGCCAGCTCCGCCACTGACGGTGACGGTCTGGCCAACACCCTCCTGATTGCCCGCGTGGGGCGCACCACCGCCCAGGGTCAGGGCATCCTCCTGCACCTGCAGGTTGATCGCTGCCGCGCCGTCGAGCGATGGCAGGGGTACGTCGTCTTCGACGGCGATGACGAAACTGCCCGGTCGAAAGCCGTCCAGCAAGGGGTCGCCATCACCATCGGTGGCGCTCAGCACACCCGAGAAATCGACGCCAAGGGCGGGCAGGCTCTCGCCATCGTCGCCATTGCCCAGGGGATGATCGAGCGGCCCTTCGAGTATGAACTGGTAGGCGCCGTCTGCGCTCACCGTCAAACTGAACACGGTGGCGCCACCTGCGCTCGCGGTCAGCACATTACCGGCCACGCTGTAGCTGAGCGCGACGCCACCGCTGCTCAGGCCCTGCAGCGTCATCGTGCTGAGGTCGCCGGTAAGCGCGAAGCTGCCCGGCCCGTCGGCGCCAAAATCGACCAGCGCTGACAAGCTGCCGGCCGCGCCGCTGGCGCTGATGCTCTGGCCACCTTCAGGATTACCCTCGTGGGGCGCTCCATCGGCGACAACCAGCGCATCTTCCTGAACCTCGCCGCGCACCTGGATGAACCCCTGCCCCTCGCCACGACTGGCCAGAACCGGCACGTCATCCTCCACATCAATGACGAAGCTGCCGGCGTTGAAGCCAGTTAGCGCATCGCCATCGCCATCGGTGGCATTCAACAGGCTGGAGAAATCGATCGACACGGCAAGTCGTTCGTCGTCGTTGCCGTCGGCAGTCGGGTGATCGAGCTGGCCGAGCACGCTAAAGCTGAAACTGCCGTCGCCGCCTACCTGCAGGGTGAAGATGGTCTCCGCGCCCGCCGAAGCAGTCAGCAGGTTGCCGATCACGCTGTAACTCAGCGCGCTACCGCCAGAGCTCAAGCCCTGGGCTTCAAGGGCCGCGGTCGCGCCGGGGCCGGCCAGCAGGCCAAAGCCGCCAAGGCCATCCGCACCGAAATTGACCAGCGCACCGAGGGCACCCGGGCCACCGGTTGCCACATTGCTGACGCCGTCGCCGTCGCTTATGCCGTCGACGGTTTCATCCTCGTCAACCACTGCGGCCACCTGGGCGCCTTCGCCTTCAAGCAGCAGCGGCCCGTCATCATTGATCAACACATTGAGCTGCGCGGGCGGCGAAACGTCGCCGTCCAGATCGAATACCCGAACGGCAAAGCTTTCGCCGACCTGGTCGGCGGCGCCTGTGGCGTTGGGGTTGCCATGGTCGAGGGTGTTATTGGTCAGGCTGTAGGTCCAGTTGCCCGCAGCATCCACATTCAAGATGCCGTACTGGCCGACCACCACGCCGCCAGCGGTGACATCAACCCAGACGCCGTCAAAGCCCTGCACCTGTAGCGAGGCGACGCCGTTCGGAGAGCTGATGACGAACGCGCCGCTGGCTTGCTCGGCTGCGCTGTCAGGATTGCTGCCATCGTCCAGCGCCTGCTCCTCGACCAGCGCCGGGCCAGCGCCAACCTGCCCGCTGAAATCGCGATAGACGACCTCGACCTGCGGTGCCGAATCCTCTGCAGCGGGTTCTGGCGTGGCAACGGGATCGGGGTCTGGAAACAGCACCGCGCTGCTCAAGCCCTCGGTTGGAAAGCCAATGACCGGGTCGAGCGCACCACCGACGGCATCCAGCAGCACAAAGCTGTGGCCGCCACCTGCGCCGCCCGCTCCGCCTGCACCCGCGCCCGGACCTGCGGCAGTGGCTTCAGCTGCAAGGCTGGGGTCGACTCCCGCGGCGATGGCCGCCTGCAACTGCTCGACATCGCTCAGCTCGGCGTCGCTGGGCGCCGGAGCGGACGCTGATGGTTCAGCCGCAGGGTTATTGGGGGTTTGCGCCAGCAGCTGTGCGTCGAGCATCAGGCTGCTATCGCGGCCAACGGTCAGTTGCTGGCCGTTGTTCAAGGCTATTGCGACGGCACCGGAGGCGCCCGTCACGATCTGCTCACCCGCGAAGACCCGATCACCCTCGCCGAGCAGCCGCCGCAATCCATCGCCGGACACCGCATACACCTCGCCGACAACCTGACTGACGATACCGATTAACGTCGCCATGATTCCTTCCTCACTACAGCTGCCGACTGCCGTCGACACGTTGAAAAAGGTCAAGACACCGCGAGAAATCCGGGCACAACCTACAGCAACCAAGCAGATGGAATGGCGCTAAAAAACACTAAACTTTATTCGACAATAATTTGTCACACCCTTGCGCTATCCAGGTGACTTGCTTTTATTTCGCCCTAGCTGGTGCTTAACCACCTTTTTTGCCACTGGATGAGGGCTCCCCCTCGAAATCCGCGGCTATTTGATAAAAACAATGTGCTGCTTTTCTCAGCCTGCATAAGATTTTTTCCTCATATGCCTTGTAGCAATTTTTTCTCAGCGTTCTGCGAAAAGTGTTCTTAGCTGGGAGTTACACGCCCTAACTATAAAAACCAGAAAACTGCCAAATATTTGGCAGCAGGAACCGAACACCCATCACGGAGATTCGACAATGCGCGTTTTAAATCCACTGTGGAGCTGCATCATGGTGTCGCTGGTGTGCGTCAACGCCGAGGCCATGACCCTGTCCGAAGCGATCCAGAGCACCCTCGACAACCACCCTGAGATCCAGGCCGGCATCAACAGTCGCCTGGCAGCGGATGAAGAGGTGAAGTTCGCCAAAGGGGGCTACCTGCCTACCGTGGACTTGCTGCTCGGTTACGGCCGTGAACACACCGACAGCCCGACCACCCGCGCATTGGGCGACCACAATACCGAGACGCTGACCTACGGCAGTTCGGAACTGCGCTTGCGGCAGATGCTGTTCGATGGTTTCAACACCCCCAATGAAGTGGCGCGCACCGAAGCGGTGTCCAATTCCCGCGCCTACCGTGTGCTGGGCAACTCGGAAAGCCTGGCGCTGCGAACCGTAGAGGTTTACCTGGAAGTGTTGAAGCGCCGTGAGATGGTGGCGCTGGCGAAGAACAACCTGCTCGCCCACCAGCGCATCAACGATCAGATCGACCTGCGCAGCCAGCAAGGCGTTGGCAGCACCGCAGATTTCGATCAGTCCAGCGCGCGCCTGGCCCTGGCCGAAAACAACCACTACACCGAACTGGTCAACCTGGCTGACGCTGAGGCGAATTTCCTCAGCGCAACCGGCCGCATGCCCGACGAGTTGGTGGCACCGTCGACTGTCAAGGGCGCCATGCCGAGCGATCTGCAAACCGCGCTGCAAACGGTCATGGCCAACAACCCGTTCCTCAAGTCCGCGCAGGCCGACGTCAATGCTGCAGAGCAGCAGTACGAAGTCGCCAAGTCGCCGTTCTACCCGCGAGTGGATCTTGAACTGGCCGGCGGCGCCAACAACAACATCCAGGGCGATGAAGGCCACAACAACAACTGGCGCGCCGGGGTGGTGGTCAACTACAACCTGTTCAATGGCATGCGCGACAAGGCACGCCTGCGCTCCACCTCGCACCAGATCAACGAGGCGATGGACATCCGCAACAACGCCCTGCGCGTGCTCAACGAGAACCTCTCGCTGGCCTGGAACGCCATGAACAACGCGCAGCAGCAAACCCCCAAAGCGCGTGAGTACGCGGATTACACGGCGCGCGTGCGCGAAGCCTATCAGCAACAATTCGGCCTGGGTCAACGCACCCTGCTCGACCTGCTCGACAGCGAGAACGAGCTGTTCACCGCCAACCGTCGCTACGCCGAAGTGCGCTACACCGAAGAGTTCGCCATGTACCGGGTGATCGCCGCCATGGGCGACCTGTTGCGCCAGCAGCAAGTGGTCGTTCCCGCCGAAGCGATCGCCTCGTCCGAGGTGAAGAACGAGGCGCGTCTGCCAGCAATGCAATAGTTGTGACGCGGGAGTAGGCAATCGTGACGAGCATGGAACGAGCGGGCCCTTCGGGTGACCCGCGGCTGAGCCACGACGATCCGTTACTGGATGGTTTGTTGATTCTCTGCAAGCTGCACGGCTGTTCGGCCAGCCGGGGCAGCCTGAGCGCCGGCCTGCCCATGCCGCAACAGCGTCTCAGCGCGGAGCTGCTGCCCCGCGCTGCCGCCCGCAGCGGCCTGCAGGGTCGCTTGCTGCAGCGTGAGCTGGGGGCGATTTCCGCACTCAATTTGCCGGTGTTGCTGCTGCTCAAGGGCGGTCGCTGCGCGGTGCTGCGCAAGTTGGGGGAGAACGGCAAAGCGTTGATTCTGCCGAGCGAGGCCGAGGGCGGCGAGCAATGGGTCAGCGTTGAACAGTTGGCCAGCGAGTACACCGGCCGTGCGCTGTTCGCCCGCCCGCGGCATGAATTGGAAGAAGCGCGCACGCCGCTGGTGCCGCGGATGGAGGCATGGTTCCGCGACACCCTCAAGCTGTCGCGCTGGCTGTATACCGATGCCGTGCTGGCCAGCCTGCTGATCAACCTGCTGGGGTTGATGGTGCCGCTGTTCGTCATGCAGACCTACGACCGCGTGGTGCCGAACCAGGCCACCTCGACCCTGTGGGTGCTCGCCATCGGCCTGTTCATCGGCACCGGCTTCGAGCTGCTGCTGCGCATATTGCGCGCGCACCTGCTCGACACCGCCGGCAAGAAAACCGATGTGGTGCTGTCCGCCAGCCTGTTCGAACGCATCACCGGCATGTCGATGAAGGCCCGCCCGGCCACCATTGGCGGCTTCGCCCAAAGCATTCACGACTTTCAGGGGCTGCGTGAATTTCTCACCGCCGTGACCCTGACCAGCCTGATCGACCTGCCTTTCGCCCTGCTGATGATCGGCGTGATCGGCCTGATTGGCGGCTGGCTGGTGATCATTCCGCTGCTGGCATTCCCGATCACCGCGATCTTCGCCCTGATCATTCAGTCGCGCCTGCGCGACACCGTACAAAAAAGCCTGGCGCTCGCCTCGCAACGCCAGGCGCTGTTGATCGAAACCATCGGCGGGTTGGAAACACTCAAGGCCTGCGGTGCCGAAAGTGAGCGCCAGCATGACTGGGAGAAGACCCACGGCGCCCTCACCCGCCTCGATGCACATGCGCGCTTTCTGTCCTCGCTGGCCACCAACGTCACCCTGTTCTTCCAGCAATTCGCCGGCATGGCCACGATTGTCGCCGGGGTGTACGCCATCATCGCCGGCAGCCTCAGCGTCGGTGCCCTGGTCGCCTGTTACATGCTCGGCAGCCGCGTGCTGGCACCGCTCGGCCAGGTGGCCGGGCTGATCACCCGCTACCAGCAAGCCCGGCAAACCATGGTCAGCACCGACGCATTGATGGCCCTGCCCCAGGAACGTCAGGCGAAACAGCGCCCGCTGGAACGCACTCACCTGCATGGCGGCCTGGAAGTTCGCCAGGCAACCTTCAGTTACCCCGGCCAGAGCACCCCGGCGCTGGCCAACGTCAGCCTGCGCCTGGCGCCGGGCGAGCGCGTCGGCATCATCGGCCGCAGTGGTTCCGGCAAGAGCACCCTGGCCCGGATACTGATGGCGTTCTACACCCCGGACCAGGGCCAGATCCTGCTCGACAACCTGGACCTGCGCCAGCTCGATGTCAGCGACCTGCGCCACCAGATCGGCTACGTCGCCCACGATCTGCCGCTGCTGGCCGGCAGCCTGCGCGACAACCTGACCCTGGGTGCGCGCTACGTCAACGACGCGCGCATGCTTGAAGTAGCCGAGCTGACGGGCGTCAGCGAACTGGCCCGGCAACACCCGCAAGGCTTCGATCGGCCTGTCGGCGAGCGAGGTCAACTGCTCTCCGGTGGCCAACGCCAGGCCGTGTTGCTGGCCCGCGCCCTGCTGCTGGACCCGCCGATTCTGCTGCTCGACGAACCCACCAGCGCGATGGACAACAGCAGCGAGGAAGTCCTGCGCAATCGCCTGCATGGCTGGGCACAGGGCAAAACCCTGCTACTGATCACTCACCGGTCGTCGATGCTCAGCCTGGTCGACCGCCTGATCGTGCTGGACAACGGTCACATCGTCGCCGACGGCCCGAAGGAATCGGTCATTGAAGCGTTGCGCAAAGGCCGTGTCGGTCAAGCTGCTCTATAGACCCGCTGCCCAGGAGTAATGCAGATGCAACCGCGTCACAGCTTTCGCGACTACTTCGCCCGCCTGCGCCGAAACAAGCAGGACACCGAGTTCATGCCGGAGGTCGACGGCACCATTCTGGAAGACTCACCCTGGTTTGCCCGCATCACTGTCTGGGTGGTCAGCGCGTGCCTGATCGTCGCGCTGATCTGGGCTAACTTCGCCGTGCTGGAAGAAGTCACCACTGGTGAAGGCAAGGCCGTTCCGTCGAGCAAGATTCAGGTGATCCAGAACCTCGAGGGCGGCATCGTCAGCGAGATCTTCGTGCGCGAAGGCCAACTGGTGGAAAAGAACGATGTGCTGATGCGCCTCGACGACACCCGCTTTCTGTCCAACCAGGGCGAAACCGAAGCAGACCGCCTAGCATTGATCGCCCGCATCGAACGCCTCAGCGCCGAAGCCGAGGGGCGCGCCATTGCCATGCCGGAGGAAATCAGCCGGGACGCACCGCAACTGGCCGAGGACGAACTGGCGCTGTACAACTCGCGGCAACAACGGCTGAAGAGCGAGCAGCGCACCCTGGGCGAACAGCTGCAGCAGAAGACCCAGGAACTCGCCGAGTTTCGCTCCAAGGTGTCGCAGTACCGCTCCAGTCTCGGCCTGCTGCAGCAGGAGCTGAACATGTCGCAGCCGCTTGTAGCCACGGGGGCGATTTCCCAGGTCGAGATTCTGCGTTTGCGTCGCAGCGCGGTGGAAGTGCGCGGCTCGCTGGACGCCACTACCTTGGCCATTCCCCGGGCCGAATCGGCGGTCAGCGAGATCGAGAGCAAGATCGAGGAATCCGAGCTGGCGTTTCGTGCCGATGCCTTTAAGGAACTTAACGACGCGCGCACGGAGCTGAAAAAGATCACCGCCTCAGGCTCGGCGATTCAGGATCGGGTCAGCCGCACCACGGTGGTTTCGCCGGTCCGCGGCGTGATCAAGCAGATGAAGGTCAACACCATCGGTGGTGTGGTGCAGCCCGGCAGCGACATGCTGGAGATCGTGCCACTGGAAGACAACCTGCTGATCGAGGCAAAAGTGCGCCCCCAGGACGTTGCCTTCCTCCACGGCGGCCAGAAGGCCATGGTCAAGTTCAGCGCCTATGACTACACGATTTACGGCGGCATGAAGGCCAGCCTCGAGCTGATCAGCGCCGATACCATCACCGACGACGACGGCAACAGCTTCTACCTGATTCAGGTGCGCACCGAAAAGAACCACCTCGGCAGCGCCGAACACCCGCTGTTAATCATCCCCGGCATGATCGCGACCGTGGACATCATCACCGGTGAAAAAAGTGTGTTGGATTACCTGCTTAAACCCGTCCTCAAGGCACGCGCTGAAGCCATGCGCGAGCGTTGAGCCGCCGGGTTCTGCACCCAGCGGCTGGCCGGCTTGCGCCGGCGCCTGTTGAACAGGTATCGGTTAAACGGTATCGACGCGCAGGGCATTGTCGCCGAGCATGCCATCGATAATCTGCGCCGCCCCTGAGCTGCCAACCATCCCGCCAGCACCCGGGCTGACGCCGTAGTGAGCCGCCAGGTCGATGCCGGACAGCTCGATGCTCTGACTAGGCGGTTGCCCTGCAGCGCTGCTGAGCGATACCACGGTGCTCACCGTGCCGCCGTTGTCGCTCACGGCGAAGTTGAAGTAATCCGCCAGGTTTCCACTCTCTTCGCCACTGAGCAGATCGCTCAGGTCCAGGGTATCGCCATTCGGCCCGCCGATGGTGAAGTCGAAAATACGGTCGACGCCCTGCTCGCCTGCGTTCCAGACGAAACTGTCCTGACCGCTGCCGCCAAGCAGAATATCGTCACCTTCCCCGCCAATCAGACGGTCGTTGCCACCCTGGCCGAACAACAGATCGTTACCAGCACCGCCATTCAGCAGGTCATCACCGCCGCGCGGGTCACTCGCCTGGTTCAAGGTTTGGGCCTGGGCAACGATGTATTCGCGCACCTGCGTAACGCTGGGCGCAACACCGCCGTTGCTGGCCTGCAGGTAATTCAGCAGCGCCTGGTAGCCCTGACCGTCATGACTGCCCGCGGGCTGCCCGGCCCAGGCTAGATGGTCGGTATTCAGGCTGTCGCCAAACAGGATGTCATTGCCAGCGCCGCCGCTGAGCGCGTCATCTCCAAGCGGCAACGGCACTATGGTGGTTGAACCGCCGCTGAGTAGCGCCTGCAGTTCATCGGCGGTATGGACGATCTGCGAATTGCCGGTTGGCGCCGTCACCGCAGTGCCGTCCGGCAGGGCCACGCTGCCCACGCCGCTGGGGCCCGTGTTGTCGAACATGTCGAGAATCGCCGAGGTGCTGGCAGAACCGATGCTGACACTGTGGACCTGAATCGGCTCACCGCCGATGCCGGTGTACAGCAGGCTGTTGGCGGCTTGCAGCGCTTCGTCGACATCACGGAAGTTGGTGATATTGGCGGTGTCGATGATCGGGTTGCCCAACTCGTCGAGGTACATGGTCGGCTGACCGTCCGAAAGGAAGAACGCCAGCTGCTCGAAGTTGGCCCCACTGTCCGCGCCGTTATCGACGATTTGCTCATTGAACCAGCGGGTTGCCTCGTAAAAGGCCGCTTCGTAGTTGGTGTGACCGGTCAGGCTGAGGGCGTCGATGGCCGCCAGCAATATGCCAACATTGGCCGCGTTCAACCCCTTGATCTGGGTCACCGTGCCGACGTCGCTATTGAACGGCAGCAACTGCACGTTGATCACGCCATCGTGATCCTTGAGCTGGTTGGCCAGATTGGTCAGGGCGTCCTTGGTCAGTTGAATGCGCGATATACCCGAGCCGGAATCGCGCTCCATGCTCCCCGAGGTATCGACGATCAGCGAGATGTTGTAGTTCTTGCCTGGTTCGGTAAGGCTCTGCACGCCCCCGACATCACCAATCAGCACATCGTTGCCCGAGCCGCCCTGCAGGCCGCCAGCCGCATCGGGGTTGGCCGGGTTTGGCAGCACGTGGGGCGTATCGGCGCCCTCCACATCACTGGCATTGCTGCCGACCACTAGCGCCGGTGGCACATCGACCGGCGGCGTTTCCGGATCAGGATCGGGCGGGGAGGCTTCGGGCGACGCCTCGTCGAGCGCCACTGGCAGCAGATCGGGCTCGAGTAGGTTCAGAGGCAGCGGCTGGGTGTCGAAACCGATTTCCGGCGAGAGTTGCCCAGCCGTCTCGTCCAGCAATACGAACGAATGACCACCACCACTGCCGCCCTGGCCACTGACCTGCGGGCCGGCGGCCGTTGCTTCTGCGTCTTCGGTGGGGTCTTCACCAGCGGCGATGGCACGTTGCAGCTCTTCGACTTCCGCCAGCTGCTGCGCATCCGGGTTGTCGTCCACCGGCTGTGCGCTCGCCTCGCCCGCCAGCAGCGAAGTGCTGAGCGTCAGCGTACTGGCGCGGCCCATGGTCAGCTCGCCGCCTTTGTCCAGCTGAATCGCAATGGCGCCATCGCTACCCGACACTAGCACCTCGCCCACGAACACCCGATCACCTTCGATCAGCTGGCGAGAACTCCCATCGATGCCAACCACCAATACTTCGCCGATTACCTGCCTGACTACGCCAATGGAACTGGGCATATGCACTCTCCCTTGTTAACCGCTACCTACCTGGAGGCCGCTGGATGCGTGGAACCAAGCCAAGCCATCGCACGCGCGCCGATTCGATCTGAAATGCATGGCACTGCAAACTGATCGTTGGGCAAGCAATTGGGTCGATTGGTTTAAGGGATTGTTAAGACCGTTTTGGCTGGCAAGCGGCTGCGGTCAGCACTTTTTACAAATCAACGTCGGACGGGCAGCACATAAATCGCCGAATGCCTGGCCAATTATTCAAACGTTGCGGACCGCGTCAGTCGTGACCAAGGTGATTGCGCTGGTATGTCTGCTCGCCCATCGCGTCGATCTGGCCATCAATCAAGGCATCGAAGGGCTTCAAGAGCGCGTCGAAACGCTGCGGCGCTTCGAGCAGATCGAGGGCGTTGACGATGGCTTCAAGGGTCGACACGGCATCTGCCGCTGGCGCCTTGCGCAAGCGATAACGCGACGGTTTCCCCGCTGGTAACGTCACCCGGGGAAGGCTTCCCAGCAGCGGATTGCAGTGCAGCAGCTTGCGCGCTTTGCGCCAGGTGCCATCCGGCACCACCAGTAGCATCGGCTGCGCTGTCGTGTGTTGCGCGACCTGCGCCAGCGACAGGGCGGTTTCCCCCGGAAACAGCAGATGGGCGGCATAGCCCGGCTGCGTCAGCAGCGTTGGCAGGTCCTCGAAGACCTCACCGACCTTCAGCGTTGCATTGAGCAGGCCGAGCGCGGCAAAACGCGCCGTATTGAGCGCGTGCCGGGTTTCACTCGGGTGTTGCAGGATCAGTATGCGTGTGCGGCTCGACAGGCGGGGAATCAGGGCACACAGGCAGCGGTCAAGCGGTCGGTCACAGCGGGGGCATTGAAGGCGGGGCATCGGCATCTCCTGACGCCGCGCAGTGTGCCACAGGCTTCAGGCGAAGCGCTGCAGCAAGTGCCCACCGAGAACACGTCAGGTGCTCGCCTGTCGAAATTGCGCAGTTTAGAGGCGGCCTGGTCTGCTCGTATCAGCAGACGCCCGCAATCAACGGCGTCGGCGTGGAGACTGCGGGCGACGCGAGTCGTCGTTGCGTACGGGGATGGGTTGCAGCTGCGGGCGGTCGAGCAAGCCCAGGGCAACCAGCAGATCGTGTAAGGCGTTATGCAACTTGGCGATCATGGAATTACCTCCTGCCAAGGACTTCGAGAAGGTGCTCAACGCACCCAGTGTCAGCGTAGATGAACCCCGGCGAATTGCCGAGGCCCGGGGCGAATCGAACCGCGTTTATACGACCAGCTGTCATGCCATCCGACGGCCGTATCACCTGCTATCGGCCGCGATGCCCGATTCTGTATCGACGTGTCAGACACAGATGCGTTCAATCAGGCGAATATTCAAGGGTGCGACACGTCTTGATACGCAATGCCGCGCGCCTCGGTCACTCCGTGCGCTCGGCTTTGCGTCGGTAAGGGAATACGTCGATCACCTTGCCGGCGCGGATCGCATCCTGCAGCCCTTTCCAGTAATCGGCGTCGTACAGATCACCGTGCAGCTCGCTGAACAGCTTGCGCTGCTGCATGTCGGCGAACAGGAACGGCGGGAATTCCTCGGGGAATACGTCCAGCGGCGCTACCGAATACCAGGGCTCGGAAGACATTTCATCCTCCAGGTAACGCGGCGGCGGAATGCGCCGGAAGTTCGCCTCGGTGAGATAACAGATTTCGTCGTAGTCGTAGAACACCACCCGGCCGTGGCGAGTGACGCCGAAATTTTTCAGCAGCATGTCGCCGGGAAAGATGTTGGCCGCCGCCAGCTGTTTGATCGCCAGACCGTAATCGTCCAGCGCTTCACGCACCTGGGCTTCGCTGGCACTTTCCACATACATGTTCAACGGAATCATGCGCCGCTCGGTCCAGCAGTGACGTACCAGCACCGTATCGCCGTTGACCTCGACGGTCGACGGTGCCACCTCCAGCAGTTCGGCCAGGCATTCCGGCTCGAATTTGCTGACCGGAAAACGAAAGTCGGCGAACTCCTGGGTATCGGCCATGCGCCCTACCCGGTCGACGGTTTTCACCAGGCGGTATTTCTCGATCACCGTGGCACGGTCGACGTTCTTCGACGGCGAGAACCGGTCCTTGATGATCTTGAACACGGTGTTGAAGCCCGGCAGGGTGAACACGCTCATGACCATGCCGCGCACGCCGGGGGCCATGATGAACTTGTCGTCGGTATTGGCCAGGTGATTGATCAGCGCGCGGTAAAACTCCGATTTGCCGTGCTTGTAGAAACCGATCGAGGTGTACAGCTCGGCGATATGCTTGCCCGGCAGAATGCGCTTGAGGAAGCCGACGAACTCCGCCGGGTAACCGACCCGCACCATGAAATAGGATCGGGTGAAGGAAAAGATGATCGACACCTCGGCTTCGTCGGTGATCAGCGTATCGACCTGAATGCCCTGCCCTTCGCGGTGCAGCAGCGGAATCACCAGCGGCCACTGCTCGTCGCGGGTATTAATGCGCCCGACCAGGTACGCGCCCTTGTTGCGATACAGCCGCGAGGAGAACAGCTCGATGCTCAGGTCCGGGTCCTTGCACACCCAGTCCGGCAAGTTTTCGCGCATCTGCTTGAGTAGCCGGGTCAGGTCGCGCGACAAGTCCTCGTACGCCACTTCGAAGCGGTAGTCGTCGAAGATCTGCCGCAGCGTACCCTCGATATCGCCCTTGGGCTGATAGACACGCGTCAGCGGCACGGGCGCATTGGCTCGCATGGCCGGTCGAGTGGTGTGAATGAACATGCAGCCGTCGTTGATCTGGTCATGGCTGAACAGGCCGCAATAGATCGAGTTGAACCAGGTTTCCGCCAATTCGTCGTCGCACCGCAGGTCGATCAAGGCGATGTAGGCCGACTTGACCAGCGGCCACTGGCTGACATCCAGAAGCACCTCATCGGCATAACTGCCGCGCAGCCGCTCGCCGGTTTCGCCCACGCACTCTTCGTAAAGCGCGATGCGGGCGGCCGACGCCTGCTGGATTTCCTGCCACTGGGCCTGCTCGAAACGCAGCCGCGCGCCATTGGTGATCTGGCGGAACTGCTCGCGATAGTCGTCGAAGCCATCGAGGATAAGCTTGGCGATATCGCCGGCTGGCCATTGCTGTGGCATGAACGAACCCCTGCTGAACGCGCTGATGATGCGGCGAGCTTAGCCAGTGCCGTCGCGGAGGAAAAGCGCCGATTGCACGATGCTGCAAGTAGCCCGCTCACAGGCCGGCCAAGGCGCGAATATAAAAGCGCTTTTCGGATTGCCTTGCGGCGCCCGGACCGGCAACACTGCGCGCCTTTCAAATGATTTGGAGGCCACTGTGCGCCCCGCCGATCTGATGCGTTTGCTCATGCTCGCCGCCGTCTGGGGCGCAAGCTTTCTGTTCATGCGCATCATCGCGCCCGTGCTGGGCAGCATGCCGACCGCGTTTTTTCGCGCCAGCCTCGGCGCGCTTGGCCTGCTGGTGATTTTGCTGATGATGCGGGTGCCTTGGGATTTTCGAGGCAAGCTCAGGCAGTGCCTGGTGCTTGGGGTGATCAACGCCGGCCTGCCGTCCGCCATGTACTGCCTGGCCGCGCTGGTTCTCCCCGCGGGTTACTCGGCCATCTTCAACGCCACTACACCGATGATGGGCGTGTTGATCGGCATGCTGTTCTTCGCCGAAGCGCTGACCCTGAGCAAAGCCGCAGGCGTCGCCCTGGGTCTGTTCGGCGTGGCGGTACTGACCCGAACCGGGCCGGTGGCCTTCGACCTTGACCTGTTGCTGGGCGCCGCGGCATGCCTGGTGGCAACCACCTGCTATGGTTTTGCCGGCTTTCTGGCCCGGCGCTGGATTGGTCAGCAAGGCGGCCTGGACAATCGCCTGACGGCCTTCGCCAGCCTGTGTGGCGCCAGCCTGTTCTTGCTGCCGTTGTTCGGCGGCGCGATGGCGGTGCAACCGCCTGCGCACTGGGGCGGCTTGGACGTCTGGCTGTCCCTGGCGGGGCTGGGCCTGATCTGCACGGCGTTCGCCTACGTGTTGTACTTTCGCCTGCTGACGGATGTCGGGCCGATCAAGGCATCGACGACCACCTTCCTGATCCCGCCTTTCGGCGTGCTCTGGGGCGCGCTGCTGCTGGACGAACCCTTGTCCTGGGCGTACCTGTACGGCGGCGTGCTGATCGCCATCGCGCTCTGGCTGGTGGTCCGGCCCACAACAACCCCGGCGCCGATCAAAGCCAGCTAAGCCGATAAATGGCGGATATCGAATTGCGCCATGCCTATCCGGGGTGCGCTATGTAGGGTGGACATAGCGGAGCGTTGTCCACCGCTGGCTGCCCAATGGCGGACAAGCCTTCGGCATGTCCGCCCTACGATGCCGGTGGTGCGGCCCAGTGCAGCGAAAGTGTAGGGTGCGCTGCGCGCACCAATGGACGGTCGTTTTGGTGCGCACGGCGCACCCTACAAAAAAGCCGCCCGAAGGCGGCTTGATCACAGGCCAGTGCACCCTTACTGCTGCAATTCCTGATCGGTAAACAGGTCGGCGAACAGCATGCTCGACAGGTAGCGCTCGCCGGAATCCGGCAGGATTACCACCATGGTCTTGCCTTGCATCTGCGGCTCGGCTGCCAGTCGCAACGCAGCTGCCATGGCCGCGCCGCAGGAAATGCCGCAGAGGATGCCCTCTTCGCGCATCAGCCGCTGGGCAACCGCCTTGGATTCTTCGTCAGTGACCTGCTCAACCCGGTCGACCATTGCCAGGTCGAGGTTGTTCGGCACGAAACCGGCACCGATGCCCTGGATCTTGTGCGGGCTGGGTTTGACTTCGTCGCCGGCGAGGGTCTGGCTGATGACCGGCGAGCTGACCGGCTCCACCGCGACCGACAGAATCGGCTTGCCCTGGATCTGCTTGATGTAGCGCGACACCCCGGTGATGGTGCCGCCTGTGCCTACGCCGGAAACCAGCACATCCACCGCGCCCTCGGTGTCGTTCCAGATTTCCGGGCCAGTGGTTTTTTCGTGGATCGCCGGGTTGGCCGGGTTGTTGAACTGCTGGGGCATGAAATAGGTTTCAGGGTCGGACGCCGCGATTTCCGCAGCCTTCTCGATCGCGCCCTTCATGCCCTTGGCCGGTTCGGTCAGTACCAGCTCGGCGCCCAGGGCTTTCAATACCTTGCGCCGTTCCAGGCTCATCGAGGCCGGCATGGTCAGCACCAGCTTGTAACCGCGCGCTGCGGCAACGAACGCCAGACCGATGCCGGTGTTGCCCGAGGTCGGTTCGACGATGGTCATGCCTGGCTTGAGCACGCCGCGCTCTTCTGCATCCCACACCATGCTGGCGCCGATCCGGCACTTTACCGAGTAGGCCGGGTTGCGCCCCTCGATCTTGGCCAAGATGGTTACACCGGCCGGCCCCAGGCGATTGATTCGAACC
This sequence comes from Pseudomonas cistanchae, assembly GCF_054483635.1. NCBI lineage: Bacteria > Pseudomonadati > Pseudomonadota > Gammaproteobacteria > Pseudomonadales > Pseudomonadaceae > Pseudomonas > Pseudomonas cistanchae. The sequence goes on from NZ_JBTLWN010000003.1 coordinate 353,435, forward strand.
AGAGGGGTGTTGCCGATAGTTTGTGCGTTGTCTGCGAAGATGCGGCTCATGGCGATGTCCTTGTGCGTGCGTTGCCGAATAAGCGCTCAAGCCTAAGACTCATGAGCGCGGCAGTCCAGTGCCCGAATATTTGCTGGAACCCAGCCGTGGGTAACGAGTCAGTCTATTCATGAAAAGACGCTACAGCATTCCCCAATGGATACTCCTCGGCCTGCTCATCGCTTTGGTGGTGCTGCATTTCACACTGCCAATCCTGGTGCGCAACTACTTGAACGACAAGCTCGCCGACATGGGCGATTACCGTGGCCAGATCACCGATGTGGACCTCGCATGGTGGCGCGGCGCATACCAGATCAACGGGCTTGAAATCGTCAAAACCGATGGACGTGTGCCGCTGCCATTCGTCGAAGCGCCGGTTATCGATCTGGCGGTCAGTTGGAATGCGCTCTGGTACAAACGCGCCATTGTCGCCCAGGTGATATTCGAGCAACCGGTGCTCAACTTCGTTGACGGCGGCACCGACGAACAGGCCTCGCAGACGGGTGAAGGCACTGATTGGCGCGAGCAGCTGAAAAAGCTGCTGCCGATCACTCTGGATGAATTGCGCGTGGTCGATGGGCGTATTCATTTCCACAATTTCACCTCGGATCCACCGGTCGAACTGCAGGCCAGCGATGTCGATGCCAGCGTGTACAACCTGACCACCGTGGCGGACGAACAAGGCCGGCACGTTGCCCGCTTCGAGGGCAAGGCGCAGCTGCTTGGCCACGCGCCCCTGGAAGCCACCGCGTCGTTCGACCCGCTGGCCGATTTCGAGAACTTCGAACTCAAGCTGCGCACCACCGACATCAAACTGCCCGAACTCAACTCCTTTTCCAGCGCCTACGGCAAGTTCGACTTCAAGGCCGGCACCGGCAATCTGGTGGTCGAAGCCCGCGCCGACGACGGCGAGCTCAGCGGCTATATCAAACCGCTGCTGCGAGACGTTCAGGTCTTCGATTGGGAACAGGACGTAACCCGCGACGACAAGGGTTTCTTCCGCTCGGTCTGGGAAGCCATCGTTGGCGGCAGCGAAAACCTGCTGAAAAACCAGCGCGTCGACCAGTTCGCCACCCGGGTGGAACTCAGCGGCAACGTCCATCAGCAGGACGTCAGCGCCTTCCAGGCGTTTATTGCGATTCTGCGCAACGGCTTCATCCAGGCCTTCAACACCCGTTTCGAGTCCTCGCTCGAAGAGGGTGATCCCGCCCCAGCGGCCGAGTAACCGGCCATTCAGTGACTGAATGAGGCTTCTGCGTTCACAGAGGCCAAGGTCGCGCGTTATAGTCGGCGCTTCCAAATACTGAACCCGCGGGTATCGCCTGCGTATTTTTTCGTTCGAGGATTTACCGATGAAGTTCGAAGGCACCCAGTCCTACGTCGCCACCGACGACCTCAAGCTTGCGGTCAACGCTGCCATCACCCTGGAGCGACCCCTGCTGGTCAAGGGCGAGCCCGGTACCGGCAAGACCATGCTGGCGGAGCAACTGGCTGAATCCTTCGGCGCTCGCCTGATCACCTGGCACATCAAGTCCACCACCAAGGCTCATCAGGGCCTCTATGAATACGATGCGGTCAGCCGCCTGCGTGATTCCCAACTGGATTCCGAGAAAGTCCACGATGTGCGCAACTACATCAAGAAGGGCAAGCTCTGGGAAGCCTTCGAATCCGAGGATCGGGTGATCCTGCTGATCGACGAAATCGACAAGGCCGATATCGAGTTCCCCAACGACCTGTTGCAAGAACTCGACAAGATGGAGTTCTACGTTTACGAGACTGACGAGACGATCAAGGCGAAAAAGCGTCCGATCATCATCATTACCTCGAACAACGAAAAGGAACTACCGGACGCCTTCCTGCGCCGCTGCTTCTTCCACTACATCGCCTTCCCTGACCGCGCGACGCTGCAGAAGATCGTCGACGTGCACTACCCGGACATCAAGAAAGACCTGGTGGCCGAAGCGCTGGACGTGTTCTTCGATGTGCGCAAGGTGCCGGGCCTGAAGAAGAAGCCGTCGACCTCCGAGCTGGTTGACTGGCTGAAATTGCTGATGGCCGACAACATCGGCGAAGCCGTGCTGCGCGAGCGCGATCCGACGAAGGCCATCCCGCCACTCGCCGGCGCCCTGGTGAAGAATGAGCAAGATGTGCAGTTGCTCGAGCGCCTGGCGTTTATGAGCCGCCGCGCCAGCCGCTGATTGAAGCCTGCCGCCTGCGGCAGGCCATCCCGCTGATGGAGGAAGTGTTATGCATACCGGAAGCTGCCTGTGTGGCATCGTCAAATACCGCATCGACGCGCCTATCACGGCTCTGAGCCACTGCCACTGCAGCATGTGCCGTAAAGCGCACGGTGCTGCTTTTGCGACCTATGCCAGCGTGCCGCTGGAGGCTTTTCATTTCACTGAAGGCAAGGATCAGCTCGGCGCGCATCACTCCTCCGAACATGTAACTCGCACGTTCTGCAAACGCTGCGGAGCCAACCTGCAATTTGTCGACAACCGCGATCACACCGTCGGCGTGACTGCCGGCACCCTCGACTCGCCACTCGGGGTGCTGCCGCAGAAGCATATCTTCACCGGCTCCAAGGCCGACTGGTATGAGATTCGCGACGGCCTGACTCAGCACACCGGCGACACTTGATAACGGCTTTATTTCCTGTGCCTTGATACGTCGGCACGACCTGAGGTGCCCATGCTGCTCAACCTATTCAATGAAATGCGCGCCGCCAAGGTGCCGGTATCGGTGCGCGAGCTGCTCGACCTGATCAACGCGTTGAAACACAACGTGGTGTTCGCCGATATGGACGAGTTCTATTTCCTCTCGCGCACCATCCTGGTCAAGGACGAGCGGCATTTCGACAAGTTCGATCGCGCGTTCGGCGCCTACTTCAAGGGCCTGGAAAACCTCAACCAGCACATTGAGGCGTTGATCCCCGATGAGTGGCTGCGCAAGGAATTCGAGCGCTCGCTGACTGACGAGGAGCGCGCCAAGATCGAGTCCCTCGGCGGCCTCGACAAGCTGATCGAGGAGTTTAAGAAGCGCCTGGAAGAACAGAAAGAACGCCACGAAGGCGGCAACAAGTGGATCGGCACTGGCGGCACCAGCCCGTTCGGCTCCGGCGGTTTCAACCCGGAAGGCATCCGCGTGGGCGACGCCGGCAAGCGCCAGGGCAAGGCGGTCAAGGTCTGGGACCAGCGCGAGTACAAGAACCTCGACGACCAGGTCGAACTGGGCACGCGCAATATCAAGGTGGCCCTGCGCCGCTTGCGCAAGTTCGCTCGCCAGGGCGCCCAGGATGAACTCGACCTCGACGGCACCATCGACCACACCGCCAAGGACGGCGGCCTGCTGAACATCCAGATGCGCCCGGAGCGGCGCAACACGGTGAAACTGCTGATTCTGTTCGACATCGGCGGCTCGATGGACGCCCATGTGAAGGTCTGCGAAGAGCTGTTCAGCGCCTGCAAGACCGAGTTCAAGCACATGGAGTACTTCTACTTCCATAACTGCGTGTACGAGTCGGTGTGGAAGAACAACCTGCGTCGCACCTCCGAGCGCTTCTCCACTCAGGACCTGCTGCACAAGTATGGCGCCGACTACAAGGTGGTGTTTGTCGGCGATGCGGCCATGGCGCCCTACGAGATCACCCAGGCCGGCGGCAGCGTCGAGCACTGGAACGAGGAACCGGGCTACGTCTGGATCAAGCGTTTCATGGAGAAGTACAAGAAGCTGATCTGGATCAACCCCTACCCCAAGGACACCTGGGGCTACACGGCCTCGACCAACATCATGCGCGAGCTCGTGGAAGACCAGATGTACCCGCTGACGTTGCAGGGCCTGGAAGACGGCATGAAATTCCTGTCGAAATAACCACACCTCTCAGACAATCAAGGCCTTTTACGGGCCTTGATTGTTTTAGCGGCTGTTTACGCTTACTGCCTGATGGCCGACGTGGAGCACACCGCAGGGAGGTGCTTAACGCCAGTGCCGCTGCTGCACTTTCTGACTGCGTCCTGCACCCAACAGCATGCCCACCAGCAGTACCAGGCTTTCCAGCAACCAGGCCAGCAGCAGTGCGCAGGCAATGCCCCAGGCGATGGCTTCCGGCGCCAGCAACACCTGATAGCGGTAGGCCGCGAAGGTTTCCTCGATCAACTCGGGGTCGGCGGCGGTCGCAAGGTGCCAGACTTGGCCATACCAAGGCCCCTGCATGGCCTTCGCTTCCATCTCCAGAAACTGTCCGCGCTGCACCAGCACGCTCACACTGTGCGCATCGCTGCGCATCACTGGATCCTTGCTAACCTGATAATGGGCCACCAGCGCATCCAGGTCACCCTTGAAAAAGCGTCGGGCGGTGTCACGAAAGCCCTTGAGTCCCTGCTCCGACTCGATCCGATGCGCCTCGACCCGCTTGCTGTAATCGTCAATAAAACCAGGCACCTGAACGCCCACCAGCAGCCCCAGACCAAACAGCGCCAACCGCAAGTAACTCCTGAACATCGCTCCCCCCTCTGGAAAAATCCTGCACGAAACAATCACTCAGTCGGCCATGCCCCAGGCCACGCACTCGCCACCCTGCCACAAGCGCCATTCCCCCGGCTGGAACAGCGCCCAGCTTTCGTTCGCGGTTAACGGCTCGGTGGCAACCACCGTCACCACGTCGTTGGGGGTGGTTTCCGCTTGAAAATCCACCTGCAGGTCGGCGTCGCGCAGGTAGGCCGGACCGAATGGCGCGCGCCGGGTGATGTGTGCCAGCTTGCTCGAGCAGAAGCTGAACAACCAGTCGCCATCGCTGAGCAGGCAGTTGAAAACGCCATGCTGGCGATAACCGGCGCAGGCTTCGACCAGCGCCGGCAACAGCACCTCCACGGCCACCGGCTCGGGGAACGCGTTACGCAGACGGTTGAGCAAATCGCAGAACGCCGTTTCGCTGTCCGTGTCGCCAATCGGACGATAGAAATCGGCACTCGCCGGCAGATTGGCCAGCTGGCCGTTATGGGCGAAACACCAGTTGCGCCCCCACATTTCCCGGACGAAGGGATGGGTATTGGCCAGGCAGACGCGGCCGACATTGGCCTGACGAATATGGCCGATCACCACCTCGCTCTTGATCGGATAACGCTGCACCAGCAACGCCACCTCCGACTCGCTGCTCGCCCGCGGGTCCTGGAACAGGCGCAAGCCACGCCCTTCATAAAAGGCCACGCCCCAGCCGTCGCGGTGCGGGCCGGTTCGACCGCCGCGCTGCATCAACCCGGTAAAACTGAACACGATGTCGGTGGGCACGTTGGCGCTCATACCGAGCAACTCACACATGGGCAAGCTCGCTTTCCAGGGCTGCGCGCAAGCGCTGCGCCTGCTCGTGCAGGCTGCGTTCCAGACGCTTGCGGCCGAACGGCAGAAAGCGCGTCGGCACTCGCCAGATCAGCGACAGCAGGTCGCCGGCACGCCGTGGAATCAGGTGCAGATGCAGGTGCGGTACATGCTGGTTGGCCGAAGGGCCGTCGTTGATCAGGAAGTTGATGCCTGGCGCAGCATAGCCGCTGGCGCGCATCGCGGCGGCGATACGCTCGGCCAGTGGCAACAGGCGGTCACGGGCAACAGGGCAAAGATCACGGAGCAGCGGAGCGTGCTGGCGGCTGACGATCAGCACATGGGCGGGACGCAGCGGGAAGATGTCCAGCAGGACGATGAACTGTTCGTCCTCGAAGATGCGATGGGCCGGAAGCCGGTCATTGGCGATTGCACAGAACACGCAGTCCATAAGCCCTCCTTGTATGCGGTGGGCCTATGCTGAACGCCCGGCGTAAGCGACGCAAGCGGTGCGCCGCCGGAACCCGTCTAGATCCGCGGTTCCAACCGCAGGCGTCGGTCGCCATTCTGGTCGTAGCGGGTGTCGCCGTGATCCTGTTCCTGCTGCATGCGCTCGCGCAGGGTAGGTTCATAATCATCGTCGCCTGCACTGGCCGGGCCGCGCCGCGCGCGCAGCCAGCGCGCTATCGGCCAGCGCACCGCCACGAACAGCAGGTACAGCGCGAACGCGATCAGGCCATACATGGCCAGGTCAGCCACCGCCCGCCAGACGTTGTTGCCCATGTCGAAGATGAGGTCGAGGGCGGTGATGGCGATGGAGGGTGCGAACAGTTCTTTAGCCGGGTCGACGATGGTCGGGCTGAACAGCAGCACCGCCATCAGCACCCGCAGCGGCTCACGGGCGTATCGCCACATCCAGCGGGTCAGCCGGAACCCTACCAACAGGCAACCAAGCGCGGCGATGGCATAGGCGCCCCATGCGAGCAGATAGTCGTTTTCAGTCATTGAACGGCGTGTCCATATCGAAGCAAAGCTGCAGGCTGGGAAAAAATGCAACGCCGCTGCATTTTTCAACGGCTGGCCTGCGACGTGGGGCTTATGATAACGGCTTTTGCCGGGCTCGGCGCCCCTGCTGTCGGCCATCATCCATTGGAGTAGCGCTATGTCCCTCGCCCCCATCGCCCGTATCGAGCCCGGTGACGACCCTTACCGCTGGCTGGAAAACCGCGATCACGACGACGTACTCGATCACCTGCGCGCCGAGAACGCCTACCTCGAAGCCGAACTCGCCGAGCAGAGCAAACTGCGCGAAAGCCTGTTCCAGGAGATCAAGGCGCGCATCCGCGAGACCGATCTGTCGCTGCCTTCGCCGTGGGGCGACTACCTCTATTACCAGCGCACCACTGCGGGCGACGAATACCCGCGTCATTACCGCTGCCGCAAACCCGCCGACGGCTCGCTGACGGTGGACAGCCAGAGCGAGCAGTTGCTGCTCGACCCCAATGCCCTGGCTGACGGCGGTTTTCTCTCGCTCGGCAGCTTCAGCGTCAGCCCGGACCAGCAGCGACTCGCCTATAGCCTCGACACCAGCGGCGACGAGGTCTACCGGTTGTTCGTCAAGGAGCTGAACAGCAATCTCATCAGCGAACTGCCGTTCGCCGATTGCGATGGCAGCATGACCTGGGCCAATGACAGCCAGACGCTGTTCTTCGGCGAGCTGGACGATACCCATCGGCCGCACAAGCTCTACCGGCATCGCCTCGGCGGCGACGGCGCGGAGCTGGTGTTTCATGAACCCGACGGGCGCTTCTTCCTCAATTGCTACCGCAGCAGTTCGGAGCGGCAGCTGATACTGCTGCTGGGCAGCAAAACCACCAGCGAATCCTGGGTGCTGGCCGCCGACTCGCCACAACAGGCGTTTCGCTGCGTGGCCCCGCGCGAGGAAGACCACGAATACTACGTCGACCATGGCCAGCTCGACGGCGAATGGGCGTGGTTCATCCGCAGCAACCAGAGCGGCATCAACTTCGCCCTGTATTACGCGCCAGACGCCGACCCGCAGCAAACGCCAGCCCGTCAGCAGTGGCAGGTACTGCGCGAACACGAGCCGCAGGTGATGCTCGAAGACCTCAGCCTGAATGCCGGCGCGCTGATTCTCAGCCTGCGTGAAGGCGGCCTGCCGATCATCGAAGTGCAGCCTCAGGGCCAACCTGCGTACCGTGTGAAGTTGCCGGACGCGGCCTACAGCCTGCATGTGCAGGACAACCTCGAATTCACCAGCCCGGTTATTCGCCTGCGCTACGAAGCGCTCAATCGACCGGCGCAGATCCGCCAGCTGAACCTGAGCGACGGCGATCAGCAGGTGCTCAAGCAGACGCCGGTAGAAGGCCCCTTCGACGCCGAGGCCTATATCAGCCAACGGCTGTGGGCCACCGCCGCCGACGGCACGCAGGTGCCGATCAGCCTGGTGGCTCGGCGTGACGTGCTGGGTCAGGCTGCCCCGCTCTACCTGTACGGTTACGGCTCCTATGGCGAAAGCCTCGACCCGTGGTTTTCCCACGCCCGCCTGAGCCTGCTGGACCGCGGCTTCGTCTACGCCATCGCCCATGTGCGCGGCGGCGGCGAACTGGGCGAGGCCTGGTATCGCGCCGGCAAACTGGAGCACAAGCAGAACAGCTTCGGTGATTTCATCGCCTGCGCCGAACACCTGATTGCCAACGGTTACACCCGTTCCGATCAACTCGCCATCAGCGGCGGCAGCGCCGGTGGCCTGCTGATCGGTGCAACCCTCAATCAGCGCCCCGAGCTGTTTGCCGCGGCCATTGCCGAGGTGCCGTTCGTTGATGTGCTCAACACCATGCAGAACCCGGATCTACCGCTGACCGTGACCGAGTACGACGAGTGGGGCGACCCCAACCAGGCAGAGGTGTATGCCCGCATCAAAGCCTATGCGCCCTATGAAAACGTTAGCGCCCAGGCCTACCCCGCCATACTCGCGGTAGCCGGTTACAACGACAGCCGCGTGCAGTATTGGGAAGCGGCCAAATGGGTGGCCAAGCTGCGCGCCAGTAAGACCGATGACAACCTGGTGCTGCTCAAGACCGACCTGGGCGCCGGCCACGGCGGCATGAGCGGGCGCTATCAGGCGCTCAAGGATGTGGCACTGGAATACGCGTTTATTCTCAAAGTACTCAACCGGACGTAACTGCATTTACCCGCCACGCAGGCAACTCTGCGCGGCGCAAACACGACGACAATCCAAATGCCCGACAGCTCCCTGATCAACGAAATCCACACCATGCTGCTCGACAGCGGCATGCTCAATGGCCTGCAACCCAGCGAACTGCTGTGCGCGGCAGGTTACTTCAGCATCAGCCGGGTCGAGCAGAACCAGGTCATCTGCAACGAGGGCGACGCCGGAACCTTCATGTGCATCATCCATTTCGGCGCGGTGTCGGTGCTCAAGACCAATTCCAGCGGCGAAGCGCTGGAGATCGCCAAGCTGCGCAAGGGTCGGGCGTTCGGCGAGATGGCGGTACTCGATGGCGAGAGGCGTTCCGCCAGCTGCGTGGCGATCAGCGAGTGCACCTTGCTGATACTCGCCAAGGACTCGCTGGACAAGATGCTGCAGGAGGCGCCAAAACCGGCGGCCAAGCTGATCCGCGCCATCGCGGTCGCCATGTCCAAACGCCTGCGCATGGCCGATGGGCAGCTCGTCGAGCAGCAGCTCTAGGCGCCGTTACTCGCTGCGTTGCTCGCTGCGAGGCGCCGGTGACGGGCTCTCGCGCTGGCGTTGCTGCTCGAGCAACGGCAGTTCCCCATCGCGCTCCGGCAGTGTCGCTGGACGCGGGTTCATGCGACTGCCGGAGCTGTTGTCGAGCAATGGCGGACTGCTCGGCGTGGCATTGGGTAGCGGGCGCGGTGCGGGAATCTCGAACGGATGCGGGGTGGCAGTGCCGGGAGAGCCCGGCGCGCGATCATTGCTGGCCAGCATCGCATCCTGGGCCTGTACGGCACCGATCAAGGCGAAACTGAGTGCCAGGGTGGCGAGGGTTCGCATCGTCATATCCTCCTTGCAGTTATAGGCGTTGGGCTCCCGTCGCCGCGGTAAGTGCCCCTTGCGGGCATTCTCCCCGACCACCGGCGGGGCTACACTGTCGACACACCGCGCCCTGACACGAGACAGCGTCCCATGAGTACCGACAAAGCCCCCTCGGCCACCGCCAAGCTCGACCGCATCCTCGCCGACGCCCAGCGCTCGCGCGAAGAAGGCTACCGCGACAAGGCCCTGAAGATGTATCCGCACGTGTGCGGCCGCTGCGCCCGCGAGTTCTCGGGCAAGCGCCTGAGCGAACTGACGGTGCACCACCGCGACCACAACCACGACAACAACCCCCAGGATGGCTCCAACTGGGAGCTGCTGTGCCTGTACTGCCACGACAACGAACACTCGCGCTACACCGACCAGCAGTACTTCAGCGAAGGCTCGACCGCCAGCCAGCAAGGGCCGAAGTCGACCCACAAGGCATTTGCCGATCTCGCAGCGTTGCTGAAAAGCAAAGAATGAGGGCGCCGGGCCGGCAGCACGTATACTGCCGCCCCTTTGCATGAAGGCCCAGGTTCGTGGCGAAACGATACAGCTGCATCGGTTTATTCAACCCTAAATCCCCGGAAAACGTTGGCGCGGTGATGCGCGCGGCCGGCTGCTATGGCGTTGCCTCGGTGTTCTACACCGGCAAGCGCTATGAGCGCGCCCGCGACTTCATCACCGACACCAAGAAGATTCATCAGGACATTCCGCTGATCGGCATCGACGACCTGCAGAAGATCATCCCGCTGGGTTGCACGCCGGTGGCGGTGGAACTGGTCGATGGCGCGCGACCATTGCCGGAGTACACCCATCCGGACCGGGCGATCTACATCTTCGGCCCGGAGGACGGCTCGCTGGACAAGAGCATTCGTGCCTGGTGCGAGGACGTGGTCTACATCCCGACCCAGGGCTGCATGAACCTCGCCGCCACGGTCAATGTCGTGCTGTATGACCGCATGGCCAAGGGCAACAACACCAAGTCCGGACCGAAATTCTGAGCCAGTCTGCTGGCGCCGAGATTACTTCAGCAGCTTGCTGTCGAGCACCTCGGACGCCTTGCCCATCACGTTCTCGCTGATTTCGATCAGGTCGCGGGTGCTGGCCTTGTCCAGGCGCATCAGACCGCGGGTGACATCGTCCAGGGAGCGCGCTTCACCGTCCTTGGTGGCTTGGCGGATTTCCCGATCGAGTTCCTGCAGCAACAGCACCGCACGCGCGGTCACCGGCCCCGTAGCGTTTTCGCCGCGCAGGCTCTTTACCGGCTTGCTCCACTCGATCAGGTGCTCGCGCACGCTCTGGTAGCGATCCTCGCTCATGCCACCGGCGCGGCGCATCAGTTCGATCGCGTAGTACTCGGCCAGGCCCTCGCTGATCCAATCGCTCTTATCGGTGTCACGGATGCGGCTGAACACATGCACCAGTTCATGCACCAGTGAGCTGGTGCCGTTTTCGCTGACCAGTGGCCGGTCGGCGTGCATGAAATAGGAGTTGGCCGCCGACAGGCCGCCACGCCACATCGGGTCGCCCGCGCCAACGATCAACAGCTTGTCCGGGTCGCGGGGAAACACCGCCTGGGCCTCGGGCCAGACGACCGTCAGCAGCGTCAGGATGTCCATGCGGCGCATGCCCTCGCCAACCGGCGCGGCGACTGTCACGTCGGTTTCGCCGAGCTTGGCCCGACGAGTGCCGATCTTGCCGGCGAGAATCCAGCCCGTCGGCCGGTCGAACTTGCGATCCGGCACGTTGATCCGGAACTTGTTCTTGCCAATGCGCGGCCAGCCGGTTTCCACGCCCCGCCAGCCTTTCGGCAGCTCGAACGTCAGCCGCGAGACCAGCTGCGTGTTGTCTTGCTGGCGCAGCACCGCGCTCGGCACCAGATCGTCGCCGCGCAGCAACGCCCAGTCTTTGGTCATCCGCGCGTCGAAACGGTCGTCCTTGCGCGGGTGGTTGATGCGCACCCGGTAACTGAGGCTGGACTGGCCTTTGGCCGGCTTCCACACGCCCGACTCGGGGCTGTTCTGGGTCCACTGCCCGTCACCCTTGAAGTCGCTGTAGTAGCCCTTGTCGCCCAAGTTGAACGTGAGACTGACTACCCGCTCGCCTTTTTCCAGAGTCAGGCGCACTTCGGCCTGGTCGCTCTGCGGCAGGAAGCTAACGTGATAGTCCAGATCGACTTTCTGCGCCGCCCACACAGGCGTGCTCAGGCACAGCAGCAAAGCGGACGACAAGGCACGGTAGATCGACATGCGGAAAGCTCCAGAATGCTAAAGGTCAATGCGCTAAACCCTAGACCACCGATAAGCGGTGTCGTTGCCCAGGGCCGTCAGCCGGCGCGAAAGATCAGGTAGTCCTCCCAGTCGTCCTCGGCCACGCTGTTTTCGCTGAGCATGCGGCCGGACTGGGAAATGCGTTCGTGATGCACTGCCTGGGGGTCGCCACACACTAGATGGTGCCAGAGCGGCAGGTCCTTGCCCTCGCTGACCAGGCGATAACCACAGGTTGGCGGCAGCCACTGGAACTGGTCGGCCTGGGCTGGCGTGAGCTGAATGCAATCGGGGACGAACTGGGTACGGTTGGCGTAATCGGTGCAGCGGCAGCTTTTCAGATCGAGTAGCTTGCAGGCGATACGGGTGTAGTAGACGCCGCCATCTTCCTCGTCTTCGAGCTTCTGCAGGCAGCACAGGCCGCAGCCGTCGCACAACGACTCCCACTCCGCCTGATCGAGCTGAGCGAGGGTTTTGCGTTTCCAGAAAGGTTCGACTTTGGCGGCCATGGGCGGGCATTACTGACGGGCGAAAAGGCCGGCAGTCTAGCGTGCGTGGCCCTTGCGGCCAAGGCCGGCGAGTCGAATGCCGGTCAATAACCGCGGCTGAAATCGACGCCGCCGCGCACCGCACGACCGCTGCGCCAGTTCGCCAGGTTGTCGAGGAACAGCTGCGCCAGCAAACGCGGCTCGGTCGGTGCCGAACTGTGGCCGGTGAGCAGCAACCGCGGCGCATGCCAGAACGGGTGCGCTGTCGGCAAAGGCTCCTGCCGGCATACGTCGATCACCGCACCCGCCAGCTGACCCTGCTCGAGCGCGCGCACCAGGTCGGCATCAACCACGGCGACGCCACGCCCGGCATTGATGAACAGCGCGCTTGGTTTCAACACGGCAAACAAGGCCGCGTCGAACAGGTCGCGGGTTACCGGGGTATCCGGCAGCAGGTTGATTAGGTAGTCGGCGGTGGCAGCCAGCTGTGGCAAACCATCAAGCGCGGCGACTTCGCTGAACGGCGCCAGCACTCGCGCGCGGCTGGCCACACCGACCAGCTCGACCCCGAACGGTGCCAGGAACTGCGCAACCTGCACGCCGATATCGCCGGTGCCGACGATCAGTGCACGGCGCCCGGCCAGGCTGCGTGGCGCGCGATTGTCCCAGTGCCGCTGCGCCTGCGCGGCCCGCTGAGCGAACAGCGCGCGTTCATGGGCCAGCAGGTGGCACAGCACGTACTCGGCCATCACCTGGCCAAAAATTCCCACCGCGCGGGTCAGCAGGTAATCCTTCGGCAGGTCCGTGGCGAGCAGCGGCGTAATACCGGCCCAGGTCGACTGCAACCACTGCGGCTTGTGCCCCTGACGCAGCAGGCCGGCCAGCAGATCGGGCTGACCCAGCCACACCGGGCAGGACGCCGCATGCCTTGCCAGCTCAGCGGGATCGGCGCTGCCGAGCAGCTCGACAGAGGGCGCGGCCACGCTCAGCAACTCGGCATAGGTGAGGTGGTCGGTCTCGCCAATCAGCACGCGCACGGCGGATTCGTTAGCCATGGCTCAGACCGGATCGTTCCGGCGCAGCAGCTCTTCCGGCAGGTGCTCGATGTAGTCGTCTTCCGGCGGCGGCATCTGCAGGTGATAGCCCTGGGCTTCCAGGTTGGCCAGCACCTGGTGAATGTCCTCGCGGGCCAACTCGCGTTCCGGCGTCAGCACCAGGCTGAAGGCCAGCGCTGGCGGGCCGAACGCAGCCAGCAGGGTTTCCGGCACGCGCGCCAGCCCGTCGCTTTTCAGCACGTAGAGGTACATCTCGTTCTTGCGCGGGCTTTTGTAGATCGAGCAGATGCGTTTCACGGGCACTCTCCTTCAGCCAGGCAGTCGAGCAGCGCCTGGCCCATCAACGTCCGCCGCCAGCCCCTCAGGGAATCAGGCAGGCGGTAAGGTCCATCGGGGTAGCCACTTTTCAGCAAGGCTTCGAGGGTTTTCTTGCGCAGCATCAGCTCGGGCGCGATGTGCAGCCGCTCGCCTTCGCGCTGGCCAATGGCGCGCAGCTTCTTCAACAGCGCCGAGGCTTCGATCGGCAGCGGCTCCGGCAGCGGTTCGGGCCAGTTTGCAGCAGGCGTCGAGGCGGCCTGCTTGATCAGTTGCAGAATGAACTCGCCATCCTGACGTACGGTTTTCGGGTGCATGTCCTCGATCCGCGCCAGCGCCACCAGGTTGTCCGGCTGGGTCCGCGCCAGCGGCCACAACGAGTGCTCGCGAATGATCCGGTTGCGCGGCTGGTTGCGCGCCCGCGCCTGGCGTTCGCGCCAGGCGCAAACGGCTTGCAGCACCGCGAGCTGTTGCGGCGAAAGCTTCCAGGCCAGCTTGGCCTCGCGATACGCCAACTCGGGGTCGACTTCGCGGCCCAGGTTGGCGACCAGCTCGGCGCCGTCTTCGAGCACCCAGGCGTATTTCTCGTCGGACAGCTGCGCTTTCAGCAGCACATACATCTCCGCCAGGTGCAGGGCGTCCTCGGCGGCATAGCTGACCTGGGTCGCAGAAAGCGGTCGCTGCAGCCAGTCGGAACGGGTTTCACCCTTAGGCAGTTCGATGTTCAGCACCGCCTGGACCAGGCGGGAATAGCCCATGGAAAAACCCAGGTTGAGGTAGCCGGCGGCCAGTTGGGTGTCGAACAAGGGTGTGGGCAGACTGCCGGTCAGGCGCAGAAACACTTCCAGGTCCTCGCTGCAGGCATGCAGCACCTTGACCACGGCCGGGTCCTGCAGCAGCTCGGCGAAAGGCGTCCAGTCGCTGATCAGCAGCGGATCAATCAGGTAGGCCCGCTCGCCCTCGCTGATCTGCAACAAACCGGCGATCGGGTAAAAGGTGTCGACCCGCATGAATTCGGTATCGACCGCCACAAACGGCAGACGCCGCCATTCGCTGCACTGTGCTGCCAGGCTGGCGTCGTCACTGACCCAGTGAATTTCAATAGCCACACGGCTCTCCCATCAAGAATGCCGCGCAGTATATATCGCCCCGCCTCGCTACCGGGCATGGCGTCCCGGATCGACGGCGCTCACCCATTCAACCGGCGCCTGCGCACGCCATCGCATTAAGAGGCCGCATCTGTGTATTCTTGCGGCCGCTCGCCTGACTCGGGCGCACTTCAGCACAGGGACAATAATAATGAAGACACTGCTCGGACTTCTGCTGGCGGTCATCGCCGCCGCGGCCATCTACCTCGCCGTTACCCCCAGCCCGATCGATCCGCTGGCCTGGCAGGCGCCAGAAATCCCACCCATGACAGGCGTGCTGGAACCCAACGACACCCTGATGAAAGCCGAGCTGCTCGGCCGCGGCCAGGTGCACGGCCCGGAAGACACGGCGGTAGATGCCCAGGGCCTGGTGTACGCTGGCCTGCATGACGGCACGATCGTGCGAATCAAGGCCGATGGCAGCGTGGAAACCTTCGCCGACACCAAAGGCCGCCCTCTCGGCATGGACTTCGATGCCGCCGGTAACCTGATCGTCGCCGACGCCTACAAGGGCTTGCTCAGCATCGACGCCCAGGGGCAGATCAAGGTACTTACCACCGAAGCCGATGGCGTACCGTTCAAGTTCACCGACGACCTGGATATCGCCCGCGATGGCACCATCTATTTCAGCGACGCCTCGGCGCGTTTCGAGCAACCGGATTACCTGCTCGACCTGCTCGAAGCCCGCCCCCATGGCCGCCTGCTCAGCTACAACCCGGCCAGCGGCGAAACCAAGGTGTTGCTCAAGGACCTGTACTTCGCCAACGGCGTGGCACTGTCGGCCAATGAGGACTTCGTGCTGGTCAACGAAACCTACCGCTACCGCATCACCCGTTACTGGCTGAGCGGCGACAAGGCCGGCACCCACGACGTCTTTATCGACAACCTGCCCGGCCTGCCGGACAACCTGCAGGGCGACCGCAACGGCACCTTCTGGGTCGCCCTGCCGACCCCGCGCAAGACCGACGCCGACATGCTGCACCGCTCGCCCTGGGCCAAGGCGCAACTGGCCAAGCTGCCGCGCGCCTTCTGGCCCAAGGCCGTGCCTTACGGTTTCGCCATTGCCCTGAATGAACAGGGCGAAATCACCCAGAGCCTGCACGACACCAGCGGCACCCACCTGCGCATGGTTACGTCGGTCAAGCCAGTGGGCGACTATCTGTACTTTGGCAGCCTGGATAATGATCGGATTGGTAAGCTGAAAATCCGCTAAGAATCTGCCCAACGCCTGCTGTGCGTCGGCCCTGCTGCGTTAAAAACAGGCTGGTGCGCCAGCCCGGTCGCAAGCCGCTTGCGGCTAACGCGCTTTAGCGCGGCCCGAAGGGCGAGCGAAGCGAGCAATGCTCATGTACAGAAGTACACTCGCGTGCGAGCCCAGTCCGCTTCCTCAGCCGTTTTCGCCTTGTTTTGCTCTAGCTCGCGAGATCCGAAACAGGCTCTAAGCCGCCAATACAAAAAAGCCCGCGCAACTGCTCAGTTGCGCGGGCTTTTTAATGTTCGGGGATTTGCCTATTTGATCTTTTCGGCGATCCAGATGGTATGCCGGGTGCCCTTATTGCCATGGGCGTAAACCTGCAATTCTTCGACCTTGAAACCGGCCTTGCGCACCTTGTCGCTGAACTGCCGGTCGGCGCTGGCCGACCACACTGCCAGTACGCCCTTGTTACGTAATGCCTGGTAGCAGCGCTGCAAACCCTGGGCGGAATACAGCCAGCTATTGCGCTTCTGGGTCAGGCCCTCTGGGCCGTTGTCGACGTCCAGCATGATCGCGTCATAGCGCTGGTCGGCGTTTTTCAGGCAGTTCGCCACATCGTCCTGAATCACCCGGGTACGCGGGTCGAGGATCGGATAACCGGCCTTGGCGCCAAGCGGGCCGCGGTTCCACTCCACCACTCCAGGCACCAGCTCGGCCACTACCACCTCGGCGGTCTTGCCCAGGTTCTGCAACGCTGCCGCCAGGGTAAAGCCCATCCCTAGGCCTCCAATCAGCACCCGCGACTCCGGGCGACCCGCGACCTTCTTGCACGGGATTGCCGCCAGTGCATCTTCGGAGCCATGCATGCGCGTGTTCATCAACTGGCCGCCATCACCGCCGGCGATCTTGATGACGAAATCCTCGCCGTACTCAAACAGACACAGTGCGCCCGTGCCGTCGGGGATCGGGGCCGTGTCGAGCAATACAAAACGCTTCATGGGTCGCTGCTGCCAGTCAGAGAAAAACGGGGCAGGCAGCATGCACACAAATGAACAAATATGCAGCGGTCAACGCGGCCTGCACGCATAAATTCTGCACATCGCGGCTTCCCGAGTGCCTGGTAGCCGGGTTTATCATGCCCGCGACCTTTACCTGCCAGAGGATGACGGCATGCCACTCGCTCAACTGATCACCGCGGCGCAGCTGCAGCAGCGCATGCAACGCGCGGACCTGCTGATTCTCGATTGCCGCTTCGCCCTCGACGATCCGGCGTACGGGCAGCGCAGCTACGCGCAGGGCCATATCGATGGCGCGCAGTTCGCCGACTTGGAGCGCGACCTGTCCGGCCCGGTGCAGAAAGGCATGACCGGCCGCCACCCATTGCCGGCCCCTGCCGACCTGCTGCAGCGTCTGCGCGAATGGGGCCTGCATGATCACAGCGAAGTGGTGCTGTACGACGACGGTCCCGGCGCGTTTGCCGCCCGCGCCTGGTGGCTGCTGGCCTGGATGGGCAAGCGCGACGGCGTCTACCTGCTCGACGGCGGTTTGAGCGCGTGGCGCCAGGCTGGCTTCGAGCTGAGCCAGGCGCAACCGAACGCACCGCTCGGCACCTTCGACGGCGCTGCCGATGCAGCCATGGTGCTCGACGCCGCAGGTCTGCAGCATCGCCTCGACGACCCGCAGCTGACTCTGCTGGATGCCCGTGCCTTACCGCGCTTTCGCGGCGAGGTCGAGCCGCTCGACCCGGTGGCAGGGCACATCCCCGGTGCGCGCTGCGCCGTATTCACCGACAACCTGGGCGCCGATGGACGCTTCCTCGGCGCCGAGCAGCTGCGCCAGCGTTTCGCCGCGCAGCTGGGCCCGCGCCCAGATACAGGTGTGGTGGCGTACTGCGGCTCCGGGGTGACGGCCTGTCATAACCTGTTCGCCCTGTGCCTGGCCGGCTATCCACTCGCACCGCTGTACGCCGGCTCCTGGAGCGAGTGGATTACCGATCCGCACCGCCCGATTGCAACGGGTGACTGATGCGTTTCGCTGCAATCTGGTCAGCACGGGTAGCCGACGGTAGCTCACCTGCCTAATTGCCACGCGGAATATAGGTAATAACCGAAAGCTGAAAACATTTTAAAAACAGCCTTTTACAGCCCATATATCGCACTACACTTCAAAACAAGCGGCTAAGCCCGCTTCCGGTGTGGCCTTTCCAATAAACGAGACGCTGCCAGTCGCTCAGGCCCACCGGTCATCTTTTCCCGAGGTACCTATGGGAATCGCCGCTTGTGACCTGTCACAACACGTCATCCGCCCCACGCTGATCTACCTGGGTCGCCACTCCCCTGCCGCCGAAGCCCTGTTGCTGGGCACGGCCGCCAGCCAGTCGGGACTCGGTGCGGCGCTCGACGACCAGCATGGTTACGGCCTCTATCGCATCGCCGCGCTGCGCCATCAGCGGTTGTGGGACCTGCACCTGGCGCTCGACCCGGACCTGGCGAGCCGAGTTCGCGGCCTCGCCAGTCAGCATGCCTTTCTCGCCGCGCCGCATCTGGAACTCACGGTAAACCTGCGCTACGCCACGGCCATTGCCTGGATGCTGGTAGAAGCGCAAACCGCTGAACTACCGGCTAGCGATGATCTTCGCGGCCTGGCCCAGGTATGGCGCAAGGTGTTTCGCCCCAAGGGCCGAACCAGCGATTTCATCGACGCCTGGCACCGCTGCGTCGGTACACTGAGCCGGGTGGCGTGACACATCGCCGCACCCAGGCGCTTCTCGCACGATCATTGCAAATGCCAGCATTTAGCCGCCATTTGTAGGACAAAATTGATATAAATCATGAACTTCCTTGGCTTCTCATGGGTCAGGAAACTTGCTAGTTTCCGCGTCCCGTTTACCCAAGGAGCACTCTGTGAGCCAACGAGTTTTAAAAACCAGCCTCGCGTTCGCGATCGCCGCCGCTTCCAGCCAGACCCTGGCGAGTGGCTTTGCCATCAACGAACAGAGCGTCAGCGGCATGGGCACTGCATTCGCGGGTCGTTCCTCCTCGGCTGAAGATGCCTCGACCATCTTCGGCAATCCGGCCGGCATGTCGCGCCTCGACCGCGAGCAGGTCAGCGGCGGCGTCGCGCTGTTGCACGCCAAGACCGATATCGAGGACGCCAGCGGCAGCGCTGCGGGCAGCAACGACGGCGATATGGTGCCGTTCATCGGCGCACCCATGGGCTATTACGTAAAGCCGCTGGACGATAACTGGACGTTCGGCTTCGGCATGTACGTGCCGTTCGGCCTGGTCACCGATTACGAACGCGAGTTCCAGGGCCGCGCCTACGGCGACCGCAGCGAAGTGCGGATCATCACCCTGCAACCGACCTTGAGCTATCGCTTCAACGACCAGCTCTCGATCGGCTTCGGCCCGACCATCAACCGCATCGACGGCGAGCTGTCATCGACCGTGCCGGATCCCTTCCTGCCAGGCAACAGCGCCGGTGTGAAGATCAAAGGCAACGACACCGCCCTGGGCTTCAACGCCGGCGTGCTGTTCGAACTCAGCCCGCAGACCCGCTTCGGCATTACCTACCACTCCAAGGTGGATTACACGCTCGAAGGAGATACCGAGATCGAAGGCGGCGGCCTGTTCGCCAGTGCGGCGGGCAAATACGACGCTTCGCTGGATCTGGAAACTCCGGAGTCGGTGGACTTCTCGGTCACCCACGACCTCAACGAACGCTGGACGGTCTATGCCGGCAGTACATGGACCCGCTGGAGTCGCCTGGAAGCCATCACCGTCGAAAGCGAAGGTATCAGCGGACCGCTGTCGCCGGTATTCAGCACCATCAGCGAAGAACAGGAGTGGCACGACACCTGGGCCCATGCAGTAGGCGCGGCCTACAAGCTGAACCCGCAGTGGGTACTCAAGGCCGGTCTGGCGGTCGATCAATCGCCCACCAACAACGCCCACCGCTCGCCGCGCATTCCCACCGGTGATCGCAAGATTGCCAGCCTGGGTGCCGCCTGGAGTCCGAACGCCGACGTCACCGTCGACTTCGCCTATTCCTACCTGAAGGAAGACGACACCGATATCGAGCTGAACGAACCGCTCAAGGGCTCCTACCGTTCGACCTATAAAAACTCTGCCCATGGCCTGGGCGCGCAGGTCACCTACCGCTTCTAACCACCCAGGCGATTTGCGTTACACTCGCGCGGCGATAACCACAATAAAAAGACCGCGTGAGACAGCCATGACAGCACTCTGTACTGCCTTGCCCGAGCAGCTCTGCCTGCTATTGGTAGACGACCATCGGATCTTCCTCGACGGCCTCAGTTTGGCCCTCGCCCCGCTCTGCCCCAATCTGATCATCCACACCGCCGAAACCGCTGCCGAAGCCGAAACCTGGCTGGCCAACTGCAGTTTCGACCTGATTCTGCTCGACCTGCGCCTGCCCGATATCACCGGCCTCGAACTGCTCCAACGCTGGCAGCAACAGGGGCGCATGACGCCCGTGGCAATCCTCAGTGCCAGCGACTCGAACCTGGATGCCCAGGCCGCGATTGCCGCAGGCGCGCTGGGTTTCATTTCGAAAAGCGCCAACAGCGACGACCTGCGTCAGGCCGTCACCCGGGTGCTCCTGGGCGAGACGCTGCCGCCGCCGGCCCGCAGCGAAAAGCCGCAGCTGACGCCACGGCAGCAGGAGATTCTGCTATTGCTGGCGAACGGCTTGCCGAACAAGGCGATCAGCCGTCAGCTGGGTGTCTCCGAAGACACGGTGAAAACCCACCTGAAAGCCTTGTTTCAGGAACTCGACGCGCACAACCGCACCGCCTGTGTCAGCGCGGCGCGACAACGGGGCTGGCTGTAGCTCGGTTCAGTCGCCCAGCGTGGCCGGCGCTTTTTCCGCAATGGATGGCGCCGGCAGCACCACCTGCAAGGCCTGCCGCAGGCGCGCCGGCAACAGGGGTTTGCCGAGCAAGGTGACATGGGCCGGCGTGCAGCGTTCCTGCAACTCCGGACTGATATCGGCGGTGATCAGCAATGCAGGCAGCATCTGCCCGGCTTCCTCGCGCAGGCGCTCGAGCGCGCGCAGACCATCTTCGGTTGCCGCCAGGCGGTAGTCGCTGATCAGCAGCTGTGGCGCCGCTACCGCCAGACAACCCAGCGCGGCCTCCAGGTCGGCGCACGCCCATACCTGGCAGCCCCAGCGCTGTAACAGCCCCGCCAGCGCCTCGCGGCTGGCAGCATCGTCCTCGAGCAGCAGAATGCGCCCTTCCAGGTTTACGCCTGTTGGCGCCTGCAATGGATAGAGCCCGGCATCGGCGAGCGGCAGACGCAATGAAAAGCATGCCCCCTGCCCCGGGCTGGATCGCAGCTGCAGCGGGTGTTCGAGCAGCGTCGCCAGTTGCTGGACGATGGCCAGGCCGAGGCCGAGGCCACGTTCCGCGTTGCGTCCGGGGTTGTCCAACTGGCTGAATTCCTCGAAGACCTGCGCCTGCTCCTCGGCACTCAAGCCACGCCCATCGTCCGCGACTTCCAGCACCACGCAGTTGGCCTCGACCCTGGCGGTGAGCGTGACCAGGCGCGCCTGGGCATGGCGCAGTGCGTTGGTCAGCAGGTTGCGCAACACCCGCTCGAGCAACAACGGATCGCTGCGCACCCAGGTTTCGCCGCATTGCAGGTGCAACTCGACGCCCTGAGCCTCGGCTTCGCCGCGGGTTTCGCTGCTCAGCCGCTCGAGCAGAGGTCGCAACGGGAACACTTCAGGCTTGACCTGTACGCCGCCCGGCAAGGTCAGCCGCGAGTAATCGAACAGCGACTGCAGCAGGCGGCTGAGCTGCTCGACCGAGATGGCCAACTGGCTGCTGACCCGGCGCACGGAGGGCTCCTGGGCCTGTTCGAGCAGGTGCTGGGCGTACAGGCCCATCGCGTTAAGCGGTTGGCGCAAGTCATGGCTGGCGGCGGCCAGCAGGCGTAGCTTGCGCGCATCGTCGCCTTCCGCGCGCTGGCGGGCGAGGTCGAGCAGACGCAGGTTGAGCCAGGCGCCACGTTGCCCATGCTCCTGCAAATAGGCGCCAACGCTGCCGATCATGTTTGCGCAGATCAGGAACAGGCTCTGATACGCCAGCGTCGAACCAGCCTCGGTCAGCACCAGGCCGAGGCCGAGAAACAGCCCGCAGAAACCCCAGGCCGCCACGCTGATCGCGCGAAACGAGACGCCGAGCAACACGTAGCCGAACAACAGAATCAGGAACAGCCCGTCGTAGGGCATCGCCACGCCCTGCATCAGGCAGACGTAGATGATTAGCACGACGCAGCCGCCGTTGAGCGCGTAGGCACTGATATAGGCCAGCAGCGCACGGCGCGGAAGGCTGTCTGGCCGCTGGCAGTAAACGAAGGCACCGGCCACGCCGAGAATGCCCAGCAAGCGCAGCGGCACGACCGACAGGCTGACCGCCAGCGGCAGCAGCACCAGATCGAGGAAGGTGTAGATGAGCTGGAAAATGATCGCCGTGCCGACGATCAACCCGAGCCGGCGGCCCGTGCGCTGAAACCGATGCTCGACGAAGCGCTCTTCCAGCTCGGGAACGAAGCGCAGGCGGCGGTAGCCGCGCCGCTGCTGCGCCAGCAGCAGGCGTTCTTCCTGCTCCAGCGGCATCATGGGCGCCACCGCGTACCGATGCTGGATTTACAACTCGGGGGAGTCGGTTTCGGTGTCCTGCTGTTTGGCGGCAATGGCGTCATAGGTGTCGACTCGATGCTGATCTTCGGCGCTGAACAAGCGCTGGCGCAGACGCTGCTGTTCCTGCTGCCGATCCGCCGAGCTCAGGCCGGCGCCCTGCATTTTGGCCAGTTCGTCGCGGTAAGCCGTGTAACGCTGCTGCCAGCCGCGCTCGTTGCGTTGTTCGACGAGCAAGCGCTCGACCGTAGCGGGATCATAGGTCACGGCAAGGAAATGGCGCATCTGTTCCTCGCTCGCGCCGTCGCGCAGCATCTGCTCGCGCTGGCTCTGCTGGGCCAGCGCCTGGACCTGGCGCTCTTCGCTGGCACGCATGGCCTCGGGCAACTGGGCGCGCAGTTGCTCCTGCATCTGCGCTTTGGCGGTATCACTCAAATCTTCCCGCGCACCCACCGCAAGGCTTTCCAGGGTGTAGCGGGCGTAGGCCTCTTCGGCGCCGAACAGGGCTTCCGCCGCTGCAGCGGAAAAATGCGTGCGGCGCATCTGCCCCAGGCGATCGAACGCCTGCTGCAATGCCGCCAGATGGCTTTCAGGCTGCGCCTGTTGCTGGGCGCTCAGGGGCTGCTGCATCAGCTCGAGGCTGGCGCGCTTGTAATCCAGGTAGTTGCCCAGCAGGCCGATCAACTGACCGAGCGCGGGCTCCTGCAGACGCGAACCCGCATCCGCCAGCAGCGCCTCGACGGACGCTTCCAGCCCCGCTTGATCGGCAGCGCTGAGGAAATAATCGAAGTAGTCACGTACCGCCAGCTGCAGCACCAGATTGCCGTTGCTGTCGGTCTTCAGCTCGCCGTCGACCTCGGTGCCTTGTAGGTTGGGTAATTGGATATGCGACTTGGCCTGACCCGGTGCGCGGCTTGCGGCAGGCGCGAGCAAGGGGATTGGCGTTGGCAGCGCCGCTGCGATTGGCGCGGGCGCCGCCGCTACGCTACGCGGCGCTGCCGCCGGCCACTGCCAGTACAGCGTGACGGCGGCGGCGCTGACAGCCAGTACGCTTACCAGGCCGATAGAACGATAACGCGAGGACATGCAACCTCCAGAACCACTGCGGCGATATGCCAGAACAACTTACCCGGCGAAAACCACAACGCCCGGCAGATCGAAGCCTGCCAGGCGCTGAGTTTGGTTACTGCCTGATGTCGATCAGACGCCTTTGTTCTTCAGACGGTTGGCGTGCTGACGGTACAGCGATACAGGCTCGGTCCAGCCGCGCACACCGAACAGGTGGTTGATTGCATCGACGTGGTTCATGTTGTAGCTGTCGCCCAGCACCTGACCCAGGTAGGTCGAGCACACGCCAACCAGGCCGTCGTTTTTCTCGCCGCCGTACGCCAGGCCGGTGATGGCCAGGAACGGGTCGACCGCGTCGAAGACGTTGGTGTAGGAGGTGTTGCCGGTCCAGGAGAAGTAACGGATGTTGTGCCCGCGCACGTTGTGCAGTTCCGACGACTTGGCGCAGTAGCTGCTGTTGTTCACGCCCCAGGGGTGGCGGCTGTTCAGCGCAGCGGTACCTGCGGTGGTCAGGGTCTTCAATGCGGCCAAGCCGTTTTGCGAGTTGTTGCTGCCGGACAGCAGGTTGATCAACGAACCCAGGGCATTGGCGACCGCATTGGCACCGCCTTCGATCGCGCCGTTGGCGGGAATCAGACCGCGCACCACATCGGCAACCTTGGAGCCTTTGTTGACGCCGTTGATCGAGGTCACCGACGCCACCAGATCAGGCCGCAGCGAGGCAGCGACTCGCGAGGTGGGCGATCCCTGGCTGTGGCCGATCAGGTTGACCTTGCCGCCGTTGGCGCTGGCCCAAGGTGCGATCTGGCGGGCCAGTTCGGCACCGCGCTGCTCGCTGTCGTTGAACGCGGCCACACTGGCGACATAGACCTTGGCGCCATCACGCTCGAGGTTCCAGGGAATGGTGTGGAAGTAGTTGATCAAGCCGCCGATGGTGTTGAAACCGGTTACGCCGTGCACCAGCACGATCGGGTACTTGGTTTGGGTGTAGTTGGCTTGAGCCTCGACGGCGCCAAGCAGGGCCATTCCGGCCAGGGCAGTAGTAACAGCGCGACGCATGGGTGCCTCCTTATTTTTCTTGTTGGCACGCCGGGGGGACTGCGTCCGGCGTCCAGCAAGTCTAGGGAGTCACCCGCAGCCATCCCATCGCCCAGATGGGTGAATGGCTCTTCGATGGCGGCGGCGCGGAGCAGGGCTTCAGGGGCCCGAGGCGATGGCCTGCTCCACGGCCTCAATCAGCCTCGGGTCATCCGGTTCGACCCGGCTGGAAAAACGCGCGACCACCTTGCCCTGGCGGTCGATCACGTATTTGTTGAAGTTCCAGTCGGGCGCCTGGCTTTGCGCCGTCAGCGCCTTGAACAGCGTGGTGGCGTCGGCGCCGGTAACGACCTGCGGCTCGCTCATGGTGAAGGTCACGCCGTAATTGACGTAGCACACGCTGGCCGTTTCCTCGACATCGGCGGACTCCTGCTTGAAGTCATCGGACGGTACGCCCAGCACCTCCAGACCCTCAGCCCTGTAGCGTTGATACAGCGCCTCGAGCCCCTTGAACTGCGGCGTGAAGCCACAGAAGCTGGCGGTATTGACCACTACCAGCGGCTTGCCGGCGAACTGCTCGCAGAGGTCGATGCGCGCCTTGCTGCGCAGCTTCGGCAACTCGCCCTGCAGCAGCGCCGGGCACTGCGCCGCCAGCGCCGGTGCGGCAAACAAACCAATCAGCAGAACGAGCAAACCGTTACGCAGCGACATACATCAATCCTCGAAAAATGCTCGCGGCAACCCGCGCTCAACACACCATCGTGGCCAACTGCAAAATGGCCAATCCCCCCTGCTGCCAGCCCCACCAGGCCAGACCCAGCAACAGCACGCCCAGCACCGCCGCCAGGGCGCCCCCCATTCGGCTGCTCATGCACCCACCTGGAGTTTCTGCAGGCGCGCCACCGGCTGCTCGCGCACCGGCCAGTTCAACGCTGCCGCCAGCAGGCTGAGAACGATGGCGATCTGCCAAACCAGGTCATAGCTGCCCGTGCGGTCATACAGATAACCGCCGAGCCAGCCGCCAAGAAACGCACCGAGCTGGTGAAACAGGAACACGATGCCACCCAGCATCGACAGGTTGCGCACGCCGAACAGGGTCGCCACCGTGCCATTGGTCAGGGGCACCGTGGACAGCCACAGCAGACCCATGGCGATACCGAAGGCGTAGGCGCTCCACACCGTCAGCGGCGCAACCACGAACGCGGTGATCACCACCGCGCGCGCCAGGTACAGGGCGCTGAGCAGCCGCGGTTTGGACATGCGCCCACCGAGCCAGCCGGCGATGTAGGTGCCGAAGATATTGAACAGGCCGACCAGCGCCAGCACCGTGGTGCCGACCAATGCAGGAAGGTGCTGATCAACCAGAAACGCCGGCAGGTGCACGCCGATAAACACCACCTGAAACCCGCAGACGAAAAAGCCCAGGGCCAGCAACCAGAAGCCCGAGTGTGCACAGGCTTCGCGCAGCGCCTCGGCGAGGGTCTGCTCGTGGCCCATGCGTGGCATCGGCACGTCCTTGATCATCGCGGCCAGGGGCACGATCAGCGCCACCAGCAAGCCCAGCGCGAGCAACGCCGCCGACCAGCCTAGCCAGCCGATCAACCCCAGCGTGCCCGGCAACATGGCGAACTGCCCGAACGAGCCGGCCGCGGCGGCGATGCCCATCGCCATGCTGCGCTTTTCCGCCGGCACCGCACGCCCGACCACGCCGAGAATGACCGAGAACGAAGTACCGGACAGGCCGATGCCGATCAGCAAACCGGCACTCAGCGACAGTGTTGTCGGCGAATCCGCCAGGCCCATGCAAAGCAGGCCAAGCGCATACAAAATGCCGCCGATGATCACGGTGCGCTGGGCGCCGAAACGATCCGCCGCGGCACCGGCGAACGGCTGGGCCAGGCCCCAGATCAGGTTCTGCAGGGCGATGGCGAAGGCAAACACCTCGCGCCCCCAGCCGAACTCCGCGCTCATCGGCGGCAGGAACAAGCCAAAGCCGTGGCGAATGCCCAGCGACAGCGCCAGGATCAGCGACCCGCCTGCCAGAATCCATCCACTCGTTCGCCACACTGAGGTCATCTGATCCTCCCCTGAGATTCTCGTTAAATTGCGCCCGCTTAGGTTGAGCCCGACCGGCGCAGAAGGCAATTCGACTAACGACGTCCAGCGTCTGGTTACCGCAACGCGCCGTTGCCCCGCTCGTCACATCAGCGGCAAAACTGTTGAACACCCCTGCGGCCTCTCGGTCAACCGCCCACCACACGCTAGAACGGAGGAACGACCCATGAATCTGCAATCCCTCAACTCGCCCCGCTATGCATCCTGCATCCAGGCCTGCAGCGCCTGCGCCATTGCGTGCGAGGTCTGCGCTTCGGAGTGCCTCAAGGAGGAGGACGTAAAGATGATGGCCACCTGCATCAAGCTTGATCGCGACTGCGCCGACATGTGCCGCCTGGCGGAAGCGCTGATGGCCCGCGACAGTGCCCTGGTCGACGAAATCTGTCGCCTCTGCGCGGTGGCCTGCCAGGCCTGTGCGGAAGAATGCAGCAAGCACCACCATGAGCATTGCCAGCAATGCGCCCAGGCGTGCCAACGCTGCGTCGAGGAATGCGAAAGCATCAGCATGGCGGCCTGAGCCGGTTGAGGCGCTGCCGCTTAATCGACTAGCAGCGCCAGGCCAAGCAGCATCAGACACTCCAGCACTTCCACCAGCGCGCCCGCGGTATCGCCTGTGGTGCCGCCGAGGCGTTGCAGCATCATCCGCCGCAAGGCCCAGAAACCGCCGGCGGCCAACAGCAATGCAACCAGCGCCTCGATACCGGCCAGCGCCGGCAGCACCAGCGCGACGGCTGCCAGCACGCGCCACCCCGCCGGCCGCGGCAACTGCTCGGCGAGGGTCTGACCCAGGCCACCCGGCCGCACGTAGCCCGTGGTCAGAAACAGCGCCAGCACTGCCGCGCGCCCCAGCACTGCCACCAGCGGCATGCTCCAGGCCTGGGCCGCCTCGATCAGCGTCACCAGCGCGGCAAACTTGAGCAACAGCAGCAACACCAGCACGACCACGGCAATCGGACCGCTGCGGGGGTCTTTCATGATCGCCAGGGTGCGTTCGCGGTCACCGTAGCCGCCGATCCAGGCGTCGGCGCTGTCGGCCAGCCCGTCCAGGTGCAAGCCGCCGGTCAGCCCCACCCACAGGGCCAGCAACAGGGCCGCCTGCAACAGCGGCGAACTGTCATCGATCAGCCCGTGCGCAGCGAGCAGCAACAGCCCCAGCAGCGCACCTACCAGCGGGTACCAGAGCAGCGAGCGGCCAACCTGCTGCGGCGTTGGCAGCTCGGCCAGGCGCACGGGCAGGCGGGTGAGAAACTGCACGGCAATCAGCAGCGCAATCATCCGAGCTCTCGCAGCGTGCCGCGGCCATCCAGGGTCAGGCGCAAGCGCTCGGCGTAACCGACATTGACCTGCAACAAAGCGCTGCGTGGCAACGCCCGTGCCCGTGCCAGTAGCAGGCGCATCACCCCGCCGTGGGTGATCAGCAACAAGCGCTCGCCAGCATGCAGTGCGTGGAGCCGCTGCAGCGCGCCGAGCACCCGCACCTCGAATGCCAGCAGCGGCTCGCCGCCCGGTGGGGTGAATGCGTAGGGATCGGCCCAGAAACGGCCGAGGTCGTCGGCGTCGGTCTGCATCAACTCGGCGGCGCTGCGCCCTTCCCACTCGCCGAAATGCAGTTCCTGTAAATCAGGTTCAAGGCTCAACGGCAAGCCGTGCTGCTGGGCCAGCTCTTCGGCAAAGCGGGCGCAGCGCTGCAGCGGCGAGCTGATCAGGCGCTGCCAGGGCCCTGCATTGGCCATGGCGTCACGCAGCTGCGCCCAGCCCGTTGCGGTCAGCGCATCGTCGAGGCTGCCGCGCAGGCCGCCGCCCAGTTCGGTCTCGCCGTGGCGCAGGAGTTCCAGATGCAGGGTCATGCCTGACGCTCGGCCACGGCGGCTTCGGCAAAGGTCGCCATCTCGTTGTGCAGACGACAGGCAAGCTGCAATAGAGGCACGGCCAAGGCGGCGCCGCTGCCTTCGCCCAGGCGCAGGCCGAGATCGAGAAGTACCTCGGCGCGCAGCGCCGCGAGCACCACCTGGTGCCCGGGCTCGGCGCCGCAATGGGCGAACAGCAGCCACTCGCGCGAGGCCGGGTTCAGACGCACCGCCAGCAGCGCGGCGACGCTGCAGATATAGCCATCGACCAGGGCGACGATGCCCTGTTGCGCGCAGGCCAGGTATGCGCCGACCAGCGCGGCGATTTCAAAACCGCCAAGCGCCGCCAGGGCCTCGATTGGCTCGAGCGGACGCAGGCGGTGCAGCGCGAGCGCGCTATCGATCACCGCCAGCTTGCGGGCGATGCCCGCATCATCAAGTCCCGTACCAGGGCCGACCAGCGCACCCGCCGGGCGCTCCAGCAGCAGGCAGGCCAGCGCCGTAGCGGCGGTGGTATTGCCGATGCCCATCTCGCCGCCGAGATACAACTCGCAGCCGCGCTGCTGGGCGCGCAACACCGTCTCGCGACCTGCCGCCAGCGCAGCGGTAACCTGGGCCGCGCTCATCGCCGGGCCATGAAGAAAGTTCGCGGTGCCCGCACCGAGGTTCAGATGCAGCACGCCCGGCAGCGGGTCCAGGGGCACGGCGGTGCCCAGGTCGATCACTTCCAGGCTGGTCTGCAGATGGCGCGCCAGCACGCTGATCGCGGCGCCGCCGCTGACGAAGTTGCGCAACATCTGCCCGGTCACCGCCTGCGGAAAGGCGGACACGCCCTCCGCCACCACGCCGTGATCGCCGGCAAAGATGGCGATCGACACCCGCTCGACCCGCGGCCGTTCGCTGCCCTGCAGCGCCGCCAGCTGAATCGCCAGCTGTTCGAGCTGGCCTAGCGAGCCGGCCGGTTTGGTCAGTTGCTGCTGACGGGCCTGGGCCTTGCCCCGGGCCACGTGATCAAGCGGCTGACAGGGTTCTTGCCACCAGTGCATGCTCATAGCGCTTCTCCTTTCAACAGCATCGGCAGGCCGGCAACAGTGAAGATCACCCGCTGACAACGTGCGGCCAGGGCCTGATGCAGCCAGCCTGCGGCATCGACATAGCGCCGGGTCAGCTCGCCCATCGGTACCACGCCCAAACCGGTTTCGTTGCTGACCAGAATGATCCGCCCCGGCAACTCGGCCAGGCTGGCGAGCAGCGCGTCGCGCTCGGCATCCAGGCGCGCCGGGTCGTCCAGCATCAGCAGGTTAGTCAGCCACAGGGTCAGGCAATCGACCAGCAGGCAACGCTCGGCCGCCGCATGCTCGCGCAGCACCCGCGCCAGCTGCACGGGCTCTTCCGCCAGCGCCCAATGCGCCGGCCGGCGCTGACGGTGGTGAAGGATGCGTGCATCCATCTCGCCGTCCAGCGCCTGGCTGGTGGCGATATAGGTAACCGCCAGCCCGCTTTCGCCGGCCAGCTTTTCCGCCAGCGCGCTCTTGCCGGACCGGGCACCGCCGAGAATCATTTCAAGCATCGCCACTCCGTAGGGTGCGCCGCGCGCACCATTGCTGTCTCGGTTGGAGCCTCGGTGGTGCGCACGGCGCACCCTACGCCAGACCGCATAGCTGGCGCAGCTGCGCCGTATTCAAATGCTGCTCGACCATATCCGCCAGGCGCTCAATATCGCGCTCACGCAAAGCGTGATAATCCACCGGCTGCACATCGCGCAGCCCGGCCCAGCGCAGCAAGGCGCTGCAGGCCTGCGGTGTTTCAAACAGGCCATGCAGGTAGGTGCCAAGCACCTGGCCATCGGCACTCAACGCACCATCGACGCGACCATCGTCCAGCCGCACGGCGGCGTTCAAGCCCTCGCCTGTACTGACCCCGGCATGAATTTCGTAGCCGCTGACCGGCACGTCTTCCAGGCACAGCCGGCCGCGCACGTTGCGCAGCTGCTTTTCCGCTTCCAGGCGCGTGGTGAAATCCAGCAGACCGAGCCCCGCGCTGCTGCCGGCGGCGCCTTCCAGGCCATGGGGGTCGTCAATACGCTTACCGAGCATCTGCAAGCCGCCGCAGATCCCCAGCAGTTTGCCGCCATAACGTAGGTGCTTATGAATCGCCCCCTCCCAGCCCTGCTCACGTAGAAACGCCAGGTCGGCGCGCACGCTCTTCGAGCCCGGCAGAATCAGCAGATCGGCCGGCGGAATCGGCTGGCCAGGCCCGACAAAAGTCAGCTGAACCTGCGGGTGCAAGCGCAGCGGATCGAAGTCGGTGTGGTTGCTGATGCGCGGCAGCACCGGCACCACCACCTTGAGCGTCTCGGCGGTCTTGTCGCCCTGGCGAACGTCGATGGCGTCCTCGGCTTCCAGGTGAAAATCCATCAGGTAGGGCAACACCCCGAGCACCGGCTTGCCGGTGCGCTGTTCGAGCCAGTCCAGGCCCGGTTGCAACAACGCGATATCGCCGCGAAACCGGTTGATCACGAAGCCCTTGATCCGCGCCTGTTCCGATGCGCTGAGCAACGCGAGCGTGCCGACCAGATGGGCGAACACGCCGCCCTTGTCGATATCGGCGATCAGGATCACCGGGCAATCCACCGCCTCGGCAAAGCCCATGTTGGCAATGTCGCCGGCGCGCAGGTTGATCTCCGCCGGCGAACCGGCGCCTTCCACCATCACCACCGGATAAGCGGCCGTCAGACGCTGGTGGGACTCCAACACGGCGTTCATCGCCACCTTCTTGTAGTCGTGGTAGGCGACCGCATCCATGCTGCTGAGGGCGCGGCCGTGGATGATCACCTGGGCGCCGATATCGCTGTTGGGTTTGAGCAGCACCGGGTTCATGTCGGTGTGCGGCGGCAAACCCGCGGCCTGGGCCTGTACCGCCTGGGCACGGCCGATCTCGCCACCATCGGCGGTCACCGCGCTGTTGAGCGCCATGTTCTGCGGTTTGAACGGGACCACAGCAACGCCTTGGCGGCGCAACCAGCGGCACAGCGCGGTGACCAGGGTACTTTTGCCGGCATCGGAGGTGGTGCCCTGGACCATCAGGGTCGCGCTGCGCGCCGTTAGCTGACTCATGCGGTTTCCTTGGCGAATACGTGGAGCGCCTGCTCGAGGCGCAGCCAGCCCTGCTCATCCGCGGGCAAGCCGAAACGCAGGCTGCAGGGGCTGTCGAACAGGCGGGTGAGAATGCCGTTGCAGGCGAGAAATTCGTGCAGCACGGGCGCCAGGTCGCTGGCGATCCATTGAAACAAGGCGCAGCCGCCCGTTGCCGGCAGGCCCTGCTCGGCCAGCAGCGCGGCGAGCCGCTGGCCATCGGCAAGCAGACGCTGACGCTGGCGCTGCTGGCCCGCGGCATCCTGCAGCAAGGCCGTCGCCACGGCCCGGCTTGGCCCGCTGACGGTCCAGGGCCCGAGCAATTCGGCCAGTTGATCGAGCAGCACCTGTTGCGCCAGGACGAAACCGAGGCGAATGCCGGCCAGGCCGAAGAACTTGCCGAACGAGCGCAGCACGATCAGCCCCGGCAAGCCGCTGTGCGGCGCCAGGCTCTGCTCCGGGGTGCAGTCGATAAAGGCTTCGTCGACCACCAGCCAGCCGCCGCGCTCGGCCAGCCGGGCATGCCAGATCAACAGTTGTTCGCGCTCGAAACGGCGGCCAGTGGGGTTGTTCGGGGTGATCAGCAGCAGCACATCGAGACGCTCGAGCGCGCGGTTGACGCTCGCTTCGCTGATCGTCAACACCCGGTGGCCTTCGCGTTGCCAAGCCGCGGCGTGTTCGGCGTAAGCCGGCGAGACGATGCCGACCGTGGCATTACGGCGTAGGCGCGGCAACGCCTGCAATGCGGCCTGGGAGCCAGCGACCGGCAGCAGATGGCTGACCGCGTAATAGTCGCGCGCGGCCGCTTCCAGGCCGTCGTCCTGCTCCGGCAGGCGCGCCCAGGCCGCCGCCGGTATGGCCGGCAGCGGCCAGCCGTAGGGCGCGATGCCGGTCGACAGGTCCAGCCAGTCGCCGACTGGAATGCCGTGGCGCAGCGCCGCCGCGCGCAGACGGCCGCCATGCTCAAGCACGCTGCAGGCTCCACAGTAGTAGCACGGCCAGCCACAGCAGGACGCCGCCGTAGACCAGATTCAGCGCCCGCTCGATGTCGCGCGCGGCGGCCGGCGGCCCCTCACCGAGCTGCGGGCGCAGGTGCAGTTCGCCGTGGTATTCGGCCGCACCGCCCAGGCTGATGCCCAGGGCACCGGCGCCGGCCGCCATCACCGGCCCGGCGTTGGGGCTGTCCCACAGCGGCGCCTGGGTGCGCCAGCAGCGCAGCGCCAGCGCGGTGCGGCCGAGCACTGCATAGGTCAACGCGACCAGGCGCGCCGGCAGGTAGTTGAGCACGTCATCGATCTTCGCCGCGGCCCAGCCAAAACGCTCGAACCGTTCGTTGCGATAGCCCCACATGGCATCCAGGGTATTGCTCAGGCGGTACAGCACCACGCCAGGCGCGCCGGCAACCAGGAACCAGAACAGCGCGGCGAATACCGCATCGGAGCCGTTTTCCAGCACCGATTCGCTGCCGGCGCGGGCCACGCCTGAGGCGTCGAGCTCCGCGGTAGTGCGGCTGACCATATAGCCCACCCGCTCGCGCGCCAGCGGCAGATCGCCCAGACGCAACGCCTGGGCCACCGGCAATGCGTGCTCGGCCAGGCTCTTCAGCCCGAGGGCGACATACAGCGCGATGATTTCCACCGCCCAGCCCAGCAGCGGCAACTGCGCCAGCAACCCCACCAGCAGCGTCAGCGGCAGCACCGCAAGGCACCAGGCGCTGACCCCGTGACTGCGCCAGCCACTGCCGGCCGGGTTGAAGCGTTGCTCGATGCGCGCCGCCATGCGCCCGAACGCCACCAGCGGGTGCCAGCCCTTCGCTTCGCCGAGCAGCGCATCCAGGGCCACACCGGCTACCGCGCCAAAGACCAGGCTCATGGGTTCAGCGCCAGACAGCCGCGAATTAGCGTGTGCAACTGGCGCACCCCATCGGTCAGCGCTGCCGGCCCGGCCTGGAGGATGTCGGGCGACTTGATCTCGAACAACTGTCCATTGCGCACCGCGGGTATCGCCTGCCAGCCGGGGCGCGCGGCGACCTGTTCAGGGCGAAAGCGCTTGCCGCACCAGGAGCCGACGATCAGCTCGGGCGCACGGCGCACCACTTCCATGGGGTCGGCGATGATCCGCTGCTTGGCCCGCTTGTACCCGCCCAGCTCGGCGAAGCAATCCTCGCCACCAGCCAGTTCGATCAGTTCGCTGACCCAGCCGATGCCGCTGATCAGCGGCTCGTTCCATTCCTCGAAATACACCTTGGGCCGCCGCGGCAACTGCGCGGCGCTGGCGCGAATGGCGGCAAGCCCGGCCTGCAGCTCGTCGATCAGCCGCTCGGCGCGTTCGTTGGCGTGCACCAGGGCGCCGAGGGTTTCGATCATGCGCAAGGTGCCGGCGATGTCGCGCTGGTTGAACAGGTGCACTTCCAGCCCTTCCCGGGCCAGGTCGGCGGCGATATCGGCCTGCAGGTCGCAGTAGCCGAGCACCAGGTCGGGCTTGACCGCGAGAATCTTATCCAGCCGCGCCGTGGTGAAGCCGCTGACCTTGGGCTTTTCCTTGCGCGCCTGGGGCGGGCGCACGGTGAACCCGGAGATGCCGGCGATACGCGCCTGCTCGCCGAGCAGGTAGAGGGTTTCGCAGGTTTCCGAGGACAGGCAGACGATCCGTTGCGGGCCTTTGCTCACAGGCGTGCTCCCCATTGTTCGTGAAAGACCAGTTCGTCGAGCGGTCGCGGCTCGGCCCAGCCCAGCTGCGCCAGCATCGGCGCCTCGTAAAAGGCCTCGACCGGGCCCAGGCACAGCAGCGCGACCGGCGTGCTGCCGGGCGGCATGCCGAGCAGCTCGGCCAGCGCGGCCGGCTCGAACAGCGACACCCAGCCCATGCCAAGACCTTCGGCGCGGGCGGCCAGCCAGAGATTCTGAATG
Organism: Pseudomonas cistanchae; assembly: GCF_054483635.1. Lineage (NCBI taxonomy): Bacteria > Pseudomonadati > Pseudomonadota > Gammaproteobacteria > Pseudomonadales > Pseudomonadaceae > Pseudomonas > Pseudomonas cistanchae. The sequence goes on from NZ_JBTLWN010000003.1 coordinate 388,116, forward strand.
GCGCAGGCAACGGACGCCAGGTCCATCTCCGGCAGCGTGCGGCGACCGAAGACGTGCGCCTCACGCCCTTCCATCAATGCCACTACCAGCAGCTCGGCGCAGTCGCGAATGCCCTCGACCTTGAGCCGCATGAATGCATCGCTGCGCTCGCCGAGGGCCTCGGCGGTGCGTACCCGCTCGGCCTCGACCAGGCCATGGATGGTGTCGCGCAGGTGCGGCCGGGTGATGCGGATAAACCGCCAGGGCTGCATCAGGCCCACACTGGGCGCCTGGTGCGCGGCCTCGAGCAGCCGGGCCAGCACCTCGGGCGCCACCTCACCGCCGCTGAAGTGACGCATGTCGCGGCGCTCGGCGATGGCCCGGTACACCGCCGCGCGTTCCTCTGGGCTGAACGCATGGGCGCTCATGAGCGCTGCCTTGGCAGAAACAGCGCGGCGGCTGCAGCGGGATCGGATGGCAGGTAAAAGTGGATGTACGAGGCTGTCAGCCGGCCGACGCGATACACCGCCTCGGCGGTGCGCCGGTAGTTCGGACATTCACCGTGGGCAATCGGCGTCAGCGCCGTGCTCAGCGCCGAATGGTGAAAGGTGTGGCCGCGCAGACGGCCTTCCGCCAGTTGCGTGTCCTGCAAGGCCAGCGCGGTAAGGCGCGGTTGCAGGCTGGCCTCGCCTGGCAGCAGGCCGAGCATCGGCGCGCTGTCGCCCGCTTTGTCGGTCAGCCGCTCGAATAAATAGAGCATGCCACCGCACTCGGCATGGATCGGCTTGCCGGCAGCATGGTGGGCGCGAATTGCCGTGGCCATGGCCTGGTTGGCGGCAAGCCGTTGCAGATGCAATTCGGGGTAACCGCCGGGCAGGTAAAGGCTGTCGACCTCCGGCAGTTCGCTGTCGACCAGCGGTGAGAAAAACCGCAACTCGGCGCCCAGCTCGCGCAGCAGGTCGAGGTTGGCCTGGTAGAGAAAAGCAAAAGCACTGTCGCGCGCCACGCCGATGCGCACACCGGCCAGCAGCGGCACCAGGGCACGCGGCGCGGCGGCGGCAAACTCGACCGCGGGCGGCAGGCCGACATCGGCACTCGCCGCCAGGGCATCGGCTGCGGCGTCCAGGCGGGCGTCCAAATCGGCGAGTTCCTCGGCCTGAATCAGGCCCAGGTGACGACTCGGCAATTCGACCTCGGCGCTGCGCGGCAAGGCACCGTACCAGCGGATCGACGCGGGCAGCGCATCGCGCAGCATCTCGCCGTGGCGCGCGCTGCCGACCCGGTTGCCCAGCACGCCGGAAAACGGCAGATCGGCCTGGAAGGTTGCCAGGCCATGGGCCAGCGCGGCGAACGTCTGAGCCATGGCTGAGGCGTCGATCACCGCCAGCACCGGCACGCCGAAGCGGCGCGCCAGATCGGCGGCGGACGGTGAGCCATCGAACAGCCCCATCACCCCTTCGATCAGAATCAGGTCGGCCTCGCCTGCCGCCTGCCACAGCAAACGCCGGCTATCGGCCTCACCGACCATCCACAGGTCGAGCTGGTACACCGGCGCGGCGCTGGCGCGGGCGAGGATCATCGGGTCGAGAAAATCCGGCCCGCACTTGAACACCCGCACCCGCTTGCCCTGGCGCGTATGCAGGCGCGCCAGGGCGGCGGTGACGGTGGTCTTGCCCTGGCCCGAGGCCGGTGCGGCGATCAGCAGCGCCGGGCACGCTCTGGGATTCATGCTCAATACTCGACACCTTTCTGCGCTTTGACGCCGGCCTTGAAGGCATGTTTAACCAGGCTCATCTCGGTGACGGTGTCGGCCGCCTCGATCATGCCCGGCAGCGCACCACGCCCCGTCACCACCACGTGTTGCAGCAGCGGCCGGGCTTCGATGTCGGCGAGCACCGTGTCCAGCTCCAGGTAGCCGTATTTCAGGGCGATGTTCAGCTCATCGAGCACCACCAGGCCGATGGCCGGGTCGCTCAGCAACTGGCGCGCCACCGCCCAGGCCTGCTGCGCCTTGTCGATGTCGCGCTGACGGTCCTGGGTTTCCCAGGTGAAACCCTCGCCCATCACGTGGTAGCTGACCTCATCGGGAAAGCGCCGGAAGAAGGTTTCCTCGCCGGTGCTGGCCGCGCCCTTGATGAACTGCACCACGCCGACCTTGAAGCCATGGCCGAGGGCGCGCGCCACCATGCCGAAGGCCGAGCTGCTCTTGCCCTTGCCGTTGCCGCTGTGCACCAGCAGCAGGCCGTATTCGTCCTGGGCCTGGGCGATCTTTTCGTCGATCAGGGCCTTTTTCCGTTCCATGCGCGCCTTGTGCCGGGCATCGCGTTCGGCCGACTCGCTCATCGCTTGGCCTCGGCGCGGCGCTGCAGCAGTTGCCAGGAGCGCGCGCCGACATACAGCAGCGTCGCCAGGCCGACGTACAATGCCAGGTTGCCCAGGTAGCGCGGGTAATACACGGCAATGCGTTCTGCCAGCACTGCCAGGCTCGGCTCGGGATAGCGGCCGGAGAAGAACAGGAAGCCGCCGCCGGAAAACAGGTAGCAGACCAGGGCGCTGACCGCGACGACCGCCGCCAGCAGCAGAAGGCTGCCAGGCTGATCACGGTGCCAGCGGGCATACAGGCGCCCACCCAGCCACAGCGAACCGTAGGCCGGCACCAGCATCCAGTAGGCCGGCGACATGCACCAGTCGCTCACGCCCGCCCATTGAATCGCGGCGAAATCCAGCAACGACGCTTCGATGAACAGCGCCGGAAATACCCAGCGCGGCTTGAGCAGCACGCCCGCCAGGAAAAACACCGCCCAGGAGGCGCTGGGCAGGTTGACCGTGGCGAAGTGCTGACCACGGGTCATGGCCATCAGCGCGGCCAGGGCCAGGCCGAGCAGCAGTTGGGTACGCGGTGTCAGATTCATCCTGTAGCTCCTTGTTGAGGCGCGCAGCGGCCGAATGCCGACACGCGCCGGTCGCGGTTAGAGGGCTTGGTATCGAACGCTGAAATACACCGCCTGGCCGGGCTGGTTATAGCCCTCGGCGGTTTCGTAATCGGCATTCAGCAGGTTGGCCACCCGGGTTTGCAGGCGCCATTCGGGGGTGAGGCGGTATTCGCCACGCAGGTCCAGGGTCGCGTAGCCAGACAGTTCCTTGGTGTTGGCCAGGTCGTCGTAGCGCTGACCCTCGGCATGCAGGCTGGCGCCGAGGTTGAACGCGCCGAGGCGACGGTCCAGATCCAGGTTGAAGATCTGCTTGGCCCGGCGCGCCAGCTCGTTGCCGGCGTTGGCACCGTCGGCGCTGTTTTCCGGCTCCATCAGGGTGTAGTTGGCGTTCCAGTCCACCCCGAGCAGCTGGCTGCCGAGCACCAGCTCGACGCCGCGAATGCGCGCCTTGTCGATATTGGCCGGCGCCTGGATGCTCGAGTCGTAGGCAATCAGGTCGTCGACGCGGGTGCGAAACGCATTGACCGCCCAGGTGCCCCACTCCTGCTCGCCGGCCAGGCCGACTTCGAGGCTGCGTGAGGTTTCCGCATCCAGTTGCGGGTTGCCGTAATCGGGAAAGTACAGCTCGTTGAAGGTCGGCGCCTTGAACGCCGTGCCGTAGCTCACCGTCGCGCTCAGCCGGTCGGTCAGGGCGTAGCCATAAGCGAGGTTGCCGGTGTCGTGTTTGCCGAACTGCTGGTTGTCGTCGCGGCGCAACGACAGCTGCCAGTCGTGCCTGCCCACCTCGCCGAGGTACTGGACGAAGGCGCCGCTGTTGTCGCGGGAGTCCTCGGCGTAAGCAGTGCTGCCGTTGACCTCATCAAGCTGATAATCGAGACCAACGATCAGGCTGTGCCCGGCCGCCAGGCTCAGGTCGTTCTGCCAGCTGAAGGTGTCGCGGCGGGTGTCGAAGCGCGAGCTGAAGCGCCCGTCCAGGTAGGCGTCGGATTTGTCTTCGCTGCGTCCGGCCTGCAGGGTGACCTGCCAGGGTTGCAATGGCGAGAAACGCGCGCGAGTGCCGACGACCCTCGACAGGCTGTCGGCGTTGGCGCGAAAGCCCGAGGTGCGGGTGCGGTTGACCTGGTCATAGTCGTTGTGGCCCTTGGCGTGCAGCAGGTTGGCGTCCAGCTCCAGGCCGTTGTCGAAGCGGTAACCGGCGCGCACTGATCCGGACAGGTTGCGGTAGCCATCGGCATCGTTTTCGTAACCGCTGGCCTGCTGTGGCTTGGTGTTGATCCCGTCGCTGTCCGTACCGCTGACGCCCAGGCTGTACCAGGCCTTGCCATCGCCGCCGGAAACCCCGGCACCGCCGCTGTAGCTGTCATGGGTGCCGTAGCCGGCAGACAAGAACGGTTTGACGCCGCGGCCATCGCCCTTGCGGGTGAATATCTGGATCACCCCGCCAATCGCCTCCGAGCCGTACAGCGAGGAGCGCGGCCCGCGCACCACTTCGATCCGTTCGATCAGCTCCAGTGGCAGGTCCTGCAACGCGGCGCCGCCGGAGGTCGCCGAACCGGCCTTGACCCCGTCGATCAGCACCAGCACATGGTCGGACTCGGTGCCGCGCATGAACAGCGAACTGTTCTTGCCCGGCCCGCCGTTGTTGCTGAAGGACACACCCGGCACGCTGCGCAGCAGTTCCGGCACCGAGCTGGCCTGGCTGCGCTCGATCTGCGCACGGTCGAACAGCGTCACCGCCGCCAGGCTCTGGCGAGTGGTCTGCGCGGTGCGGGTGGCGGTCACCACCTGATCATCCAGGTGGGTGGGTTCGGCCCCATGGGCCAGGGGAATGCAGCAGAGGCCGCACAGCACCAGGGCTGTCGGCTCTAGAAGGGTCTTGCTCATCGCGTTGTATGCTCCGTCGCTCTCACCCGGGCGACACAGGCTGGGAAAGGCATACGGAGAACGACGACGCACGGGCTGGCAATGGCGCAGCCCACACGCCAGACAACGCCCTCCGCGGTGCCATGGACTGCAGCAGGCCGGTCTCCGGGCTTACGAGCGGCGTCTCTGGAAAACCAGAGCGCCACCGAACGCACCTTCCCATGCCGGCAGATCGAAGACCTGCAGTGCACAGTGGTTGAAAAAGCGTCGGTTTGACTCGTCTACCGTTGCGGGGGCAGCGTCGGAATTGTTGGCGGCTGAGGCCAAACGCACCGACTTCCCTGTTTCACCCCTCGACGCATTGCGCGGGGGCACCTGTTGCAAGGCGCGAAGGGTAGAGACTTGGGCCAATGGCGTCAAACTCGGGCATCTGTTCGCGCGCCGGCTGGCCAGCTATTTTTCGCGACTGCTCACCGCTTCCGCTCAAGAGCGGCTCGCATTTTGATAGGCTCGCGCCTTCAAAGGCGGTGTTGACGGATGTCGCAGCGCCCGCGCAAAGGGTTTTGTGCAATTAGGCTGAACAAAGCGGCCAGGGCGGGTCCAAAAAGAATGCAATGGCAGAGCGGGACTATGGAAATCACAGACGACGATCAGACCTTGTTGCGCCAACAGAAGGTGCTGGCCGAGTTCGGCAAGTTTGCATTGCGGTCCGACGACCTCGATAAAATCTTCGCTGAAAGCTGCAAATTGGTCAGGGAAGCCTTGGATACCGACCTGGCGAAGGTGATCCAGATCGGCAACGACGGCAACAGCCTGCTGGTCCGTGCCGGCGTCCACTGGAAGCCCGGCATCGTCGGCGAGCTTCGCCTGACGGCATCCCCAGGCTCACCGGAAGCCTACTCACTGGCCACCCGCGCGCCGGTCGTTTCTGCCAACGTCGCCACGGAAACCCGTTTTCGTTACCACGATTTCCTTCTCGACCACGGCGTCGAGGCGTTCGTCAACGTGCTCATCCTTGGCGCGGAAGACGAACCCCCGTTTGGCATCCTTGAAGTCGATAGCCGCGTGCCACGGGCCTTCACCGACAACGACATCGATTTCCTGCAGAGCTACGCCAACCTGATCGCCGCCGCAGTGGAGCGCCAGCGCACCATGGCGCGGATCGTCAGCGTCGAATCTAATCTGCGCCAGAGCGAGCGCCACTACCGCATCTCGGCGCGGCTCAACCCGCAGCTGCTCTGGGGCGCCGACGCCCGTGGTGAGATCACCTATGTCGACGATCGCTGGCTGGAAGCCACGGGGCTGGGCCGTGCGGACATCTTCGGCAGTAACTGGCGAGCGTTGATCCACACCGAAGATCGCACCCGCGTCTACGGGGAATGGGCTGATTGCATCATCAGCCACAAACCCCTCGACGTCCGGGTGCGCCTGTGCACCAAGACCGGCAGCTATGGCTGGTTTCGGGTTCGCGCCTTTCCTGATGTGGACGTGCGCGGCGAATGCGTGCAGTGGTACGGCACCGTTGAGGACATTCGCGAACGCATGCAGCTCGAAGCGGCGCTGCGCGAAGCCAACGAGTCCCTCGAACAGCGGGTTGCCGACCGTACCGAGAAACTCGAATCGGAACAGCGCCAGCGCGCCGAAGCCGAAGAGAAGCTGCGCCAGAGCCAGAAGATGGAAGCGGTCGGTCAGTTGACCGGCGGCATCGCCCACGACTTCAACAACCTGCTGGCCAGCATCATGACCAGCCTGGAGCTGATGCAACTGCGCATCGACAGCGGCAAGTTCAATGACCTGGCGCGCTACAACAACCTCGCGGTGCGCACCGTGAAGCGTGCGGCGGCGCTGACCCATCGCCTGCTGGCGTTTTCCCGCCAGCAGGCGCTGGAACCCAAGCAGCTGCAGTCGAGCCAGGTGGTGGTCGAGCTCGAGGAACTGATTCGCCGTACCGTGGGGCCGAACATTACGGTAACGAGCAAGCTGGGCGCCCGGCAGAATATCCTTTGCGACCCCAACCAGCTCGAGAACGCACTGATCAACCTGGCCATCAACGCCCGTGACGCCATGCCGCTTGGCGGCGCGCTGATCATGGAAACCCGCGATGTGGTGCTGGATGAACAGCAGGCAATGGAATACCAGCTCGCGCCCGGCGGCTACGTCAGCATTGCGGTGACCGACAACGGTTCCGGCATGTCGCCCGAGGTGGTGGCCCGCGCGTTCGACCCGTTCTTTACCACCAAGCAGACCGGCGAAGGCACCGGCCTGGGCCTGTCGATGATCTACGGCTTTACCCAGCAGTCCGGCGGGCAGGTGCGCATTCACAGCCAGTTGGGCGTGGGTACCACGGTCACCATGTACTTTCCGCAACTGCCGGAAAGCCAGGAGCACGATGCCCTGGACATCAACGCCATGCTCGATCTGCCAATGGCCAGGGGCGAAGTGGTGCTGCTGGTGGACGATGAAGTCGTGGTCCGCCAGCTGGTCTTCGAACTGCTGCGCGAACTGGGCTACCGCGCCGTGGCAGCCATCGACAGCACCTCGGCGTTCAAGCAGAGCAAGAAGATGCCGCACATCGACCTGATCGTCACCGACATCGGCCTGCCCGGCGCGATAAACGGCATGCGCCTGGCCGAGGCGATCCGCGATATCCATCCAAATGCCAAGGTGCTGTTCATCACCGGCTTCGCCAAGGACCCCGGACTCGACCAGGCCATCAAGCTGCCTGGCACGGCGCTGCTGACCAAGCCGTTCGGCATCGAAGAGTTCAGCGTGCGGGTACGCAGCCTGCTCGACGGCGAATAGCCGAGCGCCACACCCCTCGGCTGGCCGGTTTCTTCCCCCTACGTGATGTAGGGGTTTCCCCGATTTCGCCATGACGCAGCGAGTCCTATTGTCTCCAGCACTTGAACCTCGCTGGGAACGTCGCCGTGTTGGCCTATTGCACTCTGTGGTTGGGAATTGTTGTCTGTCTGGCTGGCATTGGTTTCGACCTGCCCTGGGTTGCAGCTGCCGGCGCCATACTGGCGGCAATCGCCGCCCTGCTGCTGCGCCCGAAAAAACCGGCGCTCGAACCGGCCGAGGCGCCCATCGAAGCACCCGCCCCGCCCAGCTGCGAGCCGCTGCTGATTGCCGTACTGCCAGCCTGGAACCAGAACCTCGGGCAGGTGCGTCAACTGCTGAACCAGAACGTCGGCCAGCTGTTCGAGCGCTTCGCCAGCCTGGCGCAGGGCCTGGAACAGACCCTGGTGCGCTCGGATGGCGTGATCGGCGATACCGGCATGACCGACAGCCTGCGTCGGGCCCAGCGCAGCCTCGATGAAGTCACCAGCGCCTTCCACGCCGCCAGCGTGCACAAGAACGAACTGCTCGCCACCATCAGCCACCTCAACAGCTATGCCAGCGAACTGCAGGCCATGTCCAAGCACGTGCAGGACATCGCCAGCCAGACCAACCTGCTCGCCCTCAACGCCGCCATCGAGGCGGCCCGCGCCGGCGAATATGGCCGCGGTTTCTCGGTGGTCGCCGATGAGGTGCGCAAGCTCTCCAGCCTGTCCGCAGAGACCGGCCAGCGCATGGTGGAAAAGGTCGGCGAGATCAACAAGGCCATCCGCTCCACCGTCAGCGCCGCCGATGAACTCTCCAGCAATGAGGTCAACAACCTGCGCTACCTCGACCAGGTTGCCGGCGAAATTATGCAGAGCCTGAGCGGCAACCTCGAGTCACTCACCGAAACCTCCCGCGATCTGCAACAGGGCGCCCGCACGACCCAGGCCGACATTCAGGAAATCGTCGTCAGCCTGCAGTTCCAGGACCGTACCGACCAGATGCTCGACCACCTGCAGCTGGACCTCGAGCGCCTGCAGCGTGCCGTCGAACAGCAGGACCCGATCATCGCCCGGCCGCAGCAGTGGCTGGACGAGCTGCGCCATCAGTTCACCACCGACGAAGAGCGCGGCGGCAAGCCTGCAGGCGCCAATGGCCGCAGCAGCCAGAACGAAGTCACCTTTTTCTGATACGTCCCCTTGCCTACCCGCCGGAGCCCCGCCCCATGGCCAAAACAATCCTTATCGTCGATGACTCACTCTCCATGCGTCAGCTGGTCAAGATGACCCTGACCGGCGCCGGCCATCAGGTCATCGAGGCGGTCGACGGGCGCGACGCGCTGACCAAGCTCAACGGCCAGAAGATCAACCTGATCATCAGCGACGTGAACATGCCCAACCTCGACGGCATCGGCCTGGTGAAGGAGATCAAGACCCGCAACGAATACCGCTTCACGCCGATCATGATGCTCACCACCGAAAGCGAGCAGGGCAAGAAAGCCGAAGGCCAGGCGGCCGGGGCCAAAGCCTGGATCGTCAAGCCATTCCAGCCGCAGCAATTGCTCGCGGCCGTCGACAAGCTGGCCAGCTGACATGTACCAGTTAAATACGCGCGACACCGACAATCGCAGCCTCAGTGGCAGCCTGACCATCTACGAAGCCCGCGACGCCCACCAGGCCTTGCTGGCCGCCAGCTGCGACGCCGAACCCGGGCCCTGGACACTCGACGTGCAGGGGCTGGACGAGCTGGACAGCGCCGGCGTGCAGTTGCTCCTTGCCCTCGACCGCCACCTGCGCCAACGCGGCGCCGAGCTGCAACTGCTGCAACCGGCCGACGCGGTGCGCGATCTGCTCGACCTGCTGCGCCTGCAGGCCCTGTACCCCTCCGCTCAAACAGCCTGACAGGACGACACGATGCTCAACGGAGAACAATGGAGCCAGTTGCTGCTGGGCTTCATCGAGGAGGCCCACGACCTGACCAAACAGGCCGAGGAGTACCTGCTGCAGCTCGACCAGGAACCGGAAAACCAGGACGCCATCAACGGTCTGTTCCGCGCCATGCATACCCTCAAGGGGTCGGCGGGCCTGTTCTCCCTGACACCGCTGGTCAGTTTCACTCACCACCTGGAAAACCTGCTGATGGCCGTGCGTGACGGCCATCGCCAGCTGTCGCCGCCGCTGATTTCGGTGATGCTGCGCTGCCTCGACGAGATCGGCTCGATGGTCGGTCTGATCGACGCCAGCAGCGGCGATCTGCCGGTCGACACCACGCACCAGGAAGAACTGCTCGCCGCGCTTAACCAGCACAGCGGCGTCGAGGCACCCCTGGTACTGATCGATACCCTCGACACCGACTGCCAGAACCGCGGTCGCCTGGAGCGCTGTTCGAGCTGCGATGCCGACGGCGCCTGGCACATCTCCCTGCGTTTCGATGGCGAGCTGCTGCGCAACGGCTTCGATCCGGCGGCCTTTATCCGCTACCTGCAGCGCCTCGGCGAAATCCTCAACCTGCAGGTGATGGACGACACCCTGCCGGTGCTCGCTGAGCTCGACCCCGAGCAGTGCTACCTGGGCTTTGAAATCGACCTGTGCAGCAACGCGAGCAAAGTCGAGATAGAGGATGTGTTCGAATTCATCCGCGAGTTCTGCACCCTGCGCATCCTGCCGCCGAACAGTGCGCTGGACGACTACCTGCAGCTGATTCACGAGCTGCCAGAAACCGACGCACGGGTCGGCAGCATCCTGGTCGCCAGCGGCCTGCTGACCGAAAACGAATTGCAGCAAGGCCTTGCGGTGCAGGCCGAAGCCAGCGAACTGAAACCGGCCCTGGGCGCGGTGCTGGTACAGGAAGGTCTGGTGGCGCCGCAAGCGGTCAACGCCGCACTGGCCAAGCAGCAGTCGTCGCGTGATCGCAAGGCCCAGGAAAGCACCCAGATTCGCGTCGCCGCGCACAAGCTCGACGAACTGATCAACCTGGTCGGCGAACTGGTGATCAGCGCGGCCGGTGCCCAGCTGCATGCGCAGACCCAGGGCAACAGCCAGTGCATCGAAAGTGCGCAAACGGTCAACCAGCACGTCGAGCAGATTCGCGAAGCGGCGCTGAAGCTGCGCATGATCGAAATCGGCGACACCTTTAACCGCTTCCACCGCGTCGTTCGCGACGTCAGCCAGCAGTTGAACAAGGACATCCGCCTGGAAATCCGCGGCGCCGACACCGAGCTGGACAAGTCGGTGATCGACAAGCTGGCCGATCCGCTGACGCACCTGGTGCGCAACGCTATCGACCACGGCATCGAGTCCGCCGAACAGCGCGTGGCTGCCGGCAAGCCTGCCGAAGGCCACCTGCGCCTGAACGCCTTTCACGAGTCGGGGATGATCGTCATCGAGGTCGCCGACGACGGCCATGGCCTGAATACCGAACGCATTCGCGAAAAAGCCATTGGCCGCGGCCTGATCGATGCGCAGGCCAACCTGGCCGAACATGACATCCACATGCTGATCTTCGCCGCCGGGTTTTCCACCGCCGACGCCGTCTCCGATCTGTCCGGCCGTGGCGTCGGTCTGGACGTGGTGCGCAGCGCCATCGACGCGCTGCGGGGCAGCATCGAAATCGACTCGCGGGCCGGCGTCGGCTGCACCTTTCGCATTCGCCTGCCGCTGACCCTGGCGATCATCGACGGCTTCCTGGTCAACCTTGGCGAGGAATATTTCGTGATTCCGCTGGACCTGGTGACCGAATGCCTGGAGCTCGATCACCACCAGCTCGAAGACTGCAAATACGGCCACCTGAGCCTGCGCGGCAAGCCCCTGCCCTGCGTCGACCTGACCGCGCATTTCGGCTTGCCGACCAGCCGCAGCAAGCGCCGCAACATCGTCGTGGTCAACCTCGGCCGGCATCAAGCCGGGCTGATCGTCGACAGCCTGCACGGCGAGCTGCAAACCGTCATCAAGCCGCTTGGCCTGCTGTTCCAGCATCTGCAGGGCATCAGCGGCTCCACCATCCTGGGCTCCGGGCAAGTGGCCCTGATCCTCGATATCGCCAGCCTGTTCCGCCACCTGCAACAGAACATCGACGGCCAGTCGGCCGAGACCCGTACCCCACATCTGCGTCAAGAGCTCAAGGGCATCTAGGAGAACCACCATGCAATTCATTCGAAACATGAAGATCGGCGTCCGCCTGATTGCCGGCTTTACCCTGGTGGTTATCCTGACCATCGCGGTAGGCCTGATCGGCATTCGCAACCTGGCCCACGTCAACGACCTGTCCGACGACATGTACAGCCGTGACCTGGTCGGCCTGAACATCATTCAGAACGCCAACTACACCCTGATCATCGCCGGCCGTGCGCTGCGCAGCTCGCTGCTCGCCAGCACCGTCGAAGAGCGCGATACAGCCGCTCAGGCCAGCCGCAAGGCGATGGCGGACACCGCCGCCCTGGTCGAGCAGGCAACAGCCAGCTTCACCACCGACGAAGGTCGCGCCGTGATCGGCAAGCTCACCGAGCCCATGCAGCAGTACAACCAGGCGCTCGAGCAGGTACTCAGCATGCACTTGAGCAGCGGTCAGCTGGCCGAACGCACTGCGGTCAGCGACCTGTTGCCCGCGCTCTCGCAACGCGGCAAGGTGGTCGATGACCTGCTCAGCGAAGTGGTGGAATACCGCCGCAAGAGCGCCAGCGCCGCCAACGACGAGATCACGAGTATTTATCTCAGCTCGCGCACCCAGATGATCGGTCTGGTGGTGATCGCCGCGCTGCTGGGCTTTGCCATCGGCATCTTCGTCACCCGCAGCATCGTTCGTCCGCTCAACCGCGCCGTTGGCGTGGCCGACAGCCTGGCTGCGGGCGACCTCAGCGTGCAGGTTGAAGTCGACAGCCGCGACGAAACCGGCAAACTGCTTGCCTCGATGCAGAACATGACCGAGCGCCTGCGCAGCGTCATGGGTGATGTGCGCAGCGCCGCCGACTCCTTGTCATCGGCCTCCGAAGAAGTCAGCGCCACCTCGCAATCGCTGAGCCAGGCCTCGACCGAACAGGCCGCCAGCGTCGAAGAAACCACCGCGTCGGTGGAGCAGATGTCCGCCTCCATCTCGCAGAACACCGAAAGCGCGCAGATCACCGACGGCATCGCCGGCAAAGCGGCCAACGACGCCGTCGAGGGCGGCCGCGCCGTACGTGAAATGGTCGTGGCGATGAAACAGATCGCCGACAAGATCGGCATCATCGATGACATCGCCTACCAGACCAACCTGCTGGCCCTGAACGCCGCCATCGAAGCCGCCCGTGCCGGCGACCATGGCAAAGGCTTCGCCGTGGTGGCCGCCGAAGTGCGCAAGCTGGCTGAACGCAGCCAGGTAGCCGCCCAGGAAATTGGTGGTGTGGCGAGCAACAGCGTGCAACTGGCCGAACAGGCCGGGCGCCTGCTCGATGAAATCGTGCCGAACATCCAGAAGACCTCGGACCTGGTCCAGGAGATCACCGCGGCTTCCCAGGAGCAGAGCACGGGTGCCGGGCAGATCAATATCGCCATGGGCCAGATGAACCAGATCACCCAGCAGAACGCCTCGGCCTCCGAGGAATTGGCAGCCACGGCCGAAGAGATGAACGCCCAGGCCAGCCAGTTGCAGGAACTGATCAGCTACTTCCGTCTGGACAACGCACCGGCCGGCAAAACCCAGCGCGTCGAGCCGCGGCCGAACAACGTCCGTCCGTTGCACCGCGAGGTTGCCCGCAAGGCGACTCCGGCGCCGGCAGATGAAGGCCAATTCGTCAGTTTCAATTGAGGCCGACCGCCATGAACTCACAACACGCGCTGTTGGCGGAAATCGCCCCCGGCAGTATCCAGCACCTGTCGTTCCGGGTGCGCAAGGAGCGCTTCGCCCTGCCCATCGAACTGATCCGCGAGATCATCGAGTACGGGCAAATCACCACGGTGCCGATGATGCCCAGCTTCATCCATGGGGTCATCAACCTGCGCGGCAACGTGGTGCCGGTGCTCGATCTGGCGGCACGCTTCGGCCTGGAGCTGACCGAGCCGGGCAAGCGCACCTGCATCGTGATCATCGAGCTGCCGCTGGATGATCAGGTACAACGCATCGGCCTGGTGGTCGATGCGGTGGACGCGGTGCTGGACATCGACGCGGACGAGGTCGAACCGGCCCCGCCGTTCGGCGCCGGCTTGCGCACCGACTTCATCTCCGGCATGGCCCGCGACGACCGGGGCTTTACCATCATTCTCGACGTGCGCCGGGTGCTTTCATTGGATGATATTCGCCAGTTGAGCCTGGCCCAGCAGGCTGGCTGATGCCGGCTAGCAACCTGCCCAAGCTTAGCGACCACGATTTCCGCCGCCTCCAGCAGATGATGCAGGAGGCGTCCGGAATCGTCATGGCCGAACAGAAGCGCACGCTGATGGCCGGCCGCCTGATGTGTCGCCTGCGCAGCCTGGAGCTGACCAGCTATGGCGACTACCTGCGCCTGCTGGAAGACCCGCAGCAACAGGAAGAGCGGCGCAAGGTCATTGATCTGCTGACCACCAACGAAACCTATTTCTTTCGCGAGCCCCAGCATTTCCAGGTGCTCGGCGACTGGCTGGCGCAGCAGCGCGGCCCGCTGAAACTCTGGAGCGCGGCCAGCTCATCGGGGGAAGAGGCCTACAGCATGGCCATGACCGCCTGCGAGCGGGCCAAGGGCGACTGGTCGATCTTTGCCAGCGACCTAAGCCGCCGCGTGCTGGACCAGGCGCGTCAGGGCGTTTACAAGCTCGAACAGGCGCAGAAATTCCCTCCCGGCTGGCTAGAGCGCCACTGCCTACGTGGCATCTGCGACAGCGACGGGCTGTTTCGCGTCGCTCAGCCGTTACGCCAGCGGGTGAGCTTCGCCGAGGTCAACCTGACCCGGCCTCTGCGCCAGGAGCTGGGCCAATTTGATGTGATCTTCCTGCGCAATGTGCTGATCTACTTCGCCGCCGACGAGAAGCGCGCAATCGTCACCCGCCTGGTTGAACGCTTGCGTCCAGGCGGGCTGTTGTTCATCGGCCATGCGGAGAGCCTGCATGGCCTGAACCTGCCGCTGCGTACCGTACGCCCATCCGTATTCGAACGTTTATGAAGGATTCGGCATGATCAAGGTTTTTATCGTCGATGACTCGGCACTGGTGCGCCAGGTGCTGACGGCCTGCCTGGCCAATCACCCCAGCATCGAGGTGATCGGCCAGGCGGCCGATCCCATCTTTGCCCTGGAAAAAATGCACAAGCGCTGGCCCGACGTGCTGGTGCTCGACGTGGAAATGCCGCGCATGGACGGCATCACCTTCCTGCGCAAGATCATGGCCGAACGACCGACCCCCGCGATCATCTGCTCCACACTGACCGAAGCGGGCGCAGCCATCACCCTGGATGCCCTGGCGGCCGGTGCGGTTGGCGTCTTCACCAAAGCCAAGGTCGGCCTCAAGGAGAGCCTGCAACAACTTTCCGGCGAGCTGATCAAGCAGATCGAAATCGCCGCGCGCAGCCATCCCCACGCAATGCCGGCACGGAACGGCGCCGCGTCAGCGGCCAGGGAAATGCCCCGTGCGCCGGAACCGTCCGCAGCGATCCTGATTTCCACTACCGACCGGGTGGTGGCCCTCGGCACATCCACCGGCGGCACCCAGGCCCTGGAGGTGGTGCTGCGCCAGCTGCCGGTGGATTGTCCCGGCATCGTCATCGTCCAGCACATGCCGGAGAAATTCACCGCGGCCTTCGCCCAGCGGCTGAACCAGGTGTGTGCCATCGAAGTGCGCGAAGCGCGGCACATGGACCGGGTCCGTTCCGGCCTGGCGCTGGTCGCCCCCGGCGGCCGGCATATGCAGCTCAAACGCAGTGGCGCGCAGTATTTCGTCGAGGTGCTCGACGGTCCTCCGGTAAACCGGCACAAGCCATCGGTGGACGTGCTGTTCCGCTCCGTGGCCAAGCACGCCGCCCACAACGCCCTGGGGGTGATCATGACCGGCATGGGCGACGATGGCGCGCGCGGTCTGCTGGCCATGCGCGACGCTGGCTCACGCACCGTCGCCCAGGACGAAGCCAGCTGCGTGGTCTTCGGCATGCCCAAGGAAGCCTTGCGCATGAACGCGGCGCAGAGCTGCGAATCCTTGAACAACCTGCCCAGGTTGATCATCCAATACGCATCCAGCTAGCCTTTACGGAACACTGCGCCGGGATAACGCAGCCCGCCCGTCAGTACCGCTCTGCAATATTCGGCGCAATGCCGAGCGACTTTTGCGCAACTTCACAGTTCGTCATCTGCTACTGCGACTGGGCAAAATTCAGCCGAACCTTCATGGCTGGATGCCACTCACTACCAGTAGAACAAATCGCCAGGGGGGTGAACCATGACTCGAACGCAACGCATCGTCGATGCCTGGAAACAGCACCGATTCAATCCGACGACAACGCAGGTCAGCGGATGACCTGTCGGCTGTTGCTGGCCGATGACCACGCGCTGATACGCGCGGGCGTTAGGGCGATGATCCACGACCTGCCCGGGTACGAGATCGTTGGCGAAGCTCAGGACGGGCAACAGGCAATCAACCAGGCTCAGGCGCTGCAGCCGGACATCATTCTGCTCGACGTGACCATGGAGGGCCTAAGCGGCATCGACGCCTTGCAGCACCTGAAAACCGTTGCGCCGCAGTCGCGGGTGTTAATGCTGTCGATGCATTCCGAGGCCAAGGTCGTGCTCTCTGCGCTGGAGGGTGGCGCCTACGGCTATCTGCTCAAAGACGCTGCCGTGGCCGAACTGCACATGGCCCTGAGCGCGGTTGGTCGTGGCCAACGTTATCTGAGCTCGGCCATTGCTCAGCCGGTAATCGCCCAGGCGCTAGCCCGTAGCCAGGCGGCCGAGGACCGCACCCTGACGCAGCGCCAGATCGAGATCCTGCGTTTGATCAGCCGGGGGGTTTCCACCCGCGCCATTGCCGACGGTCTGGGCCTGAGCGTGAAAACCGTCGAGGCCCATCGCGCGCAGATCATGAAACGCCTGCAGATACACGACGTGCCTGGCCTGGTTCTCTACGCCGTTCGGGCGGGCATTATCTATTTGGACGATTGAGCGGCCGACCGCTGCCTTGGGGATAGGCAGTCGCTAGTGTCGGGGCATAAATCCGGCCGGCTTGGTTGCGAGCCACTCGACGAAGGTGCGCAGGCGTTCGTCGCCAAGCAGCGCCTCGCGGCTGTTGTAGGTCAGCGCCAGTTCCTTTTCGCTGAACAGCCGATGGATCTGGTTGTGGCACGCGCGACAGACCCAGAGCGTGGCGGCGATGCGCTCGTGCTTGGCGTAGCGTTTCTGCACGTAGGGCTTGTCGTGCAGGGCCTTGGGTATCAGATGATGGCGAGTGAGCGGCGCGGCCCGCGCGCAGAGTTCGCAGTGATCGGGCTGGGGCGGCAGGCGAATGGCGTCGGGCATGCGGGTTGCCGGCGGCTCAGCGTTTGCGGCAGAGCGTCAGCCCATCGCCAAGCGGCAGCATCGACAGGTCGACACGCTGGTCGTCCTTCAGGGCCAGGTTGAGCGCCTGGATCGCCTGGGTGTCGGCGCTGCTCGGCTGCTGTTCCAGCACGCGACCGCTCCACAGGGTGTTGTCGAACAGAATCAGGCCGGCCTGGCGAACCAGGCGCAGGGCGAACTCCAGATAATGCGGGTAGTTGGCTTTGTCGGCATCGATGAACATCAGATCGACGCTTGCGCCCCAGCCTTGCGCTTCGAGGGCGGCGAGGGTTTCCAGGGCCGGCGCCAGGCGAAGTTCGATCCGCTCGGCAAGGCCGGCCTCATGCCAGTAGCGTTCGGCGACGCGGTTGTAGTCGCCGGGGATATCGCAACAGACCAGGCGCCCTTCCGCACCCATCGCGCCGGCCATGCAGATCGCGCTGTAGCCGGTAAAGGTGCCGACCTCGACGATGCGCCGGGCTCCGAGCAGCTGCACCAGCAATGCCATGAACTGCCCCTGCTCCGGCGCAATTTGCCAGCGGGCATTGCTCAGCTGTGCGGTCTCATCGCGCAGGCGCCTGAGCAGCGGCGATTCGCGCAGCGATACGTCGAGCAGGTAGCGGTAGAGGTTGTCGTCGAGATCGAGGGTGCGATTGGTCATAGGTCGCCTGCCGATTCAAAGTGCTGCGCTGGCGCGCCAGCAGCGGACAAGCCCGGCGATGCCGCTCAGGGATTGCTCGCCAGCTCCGGGCTGAACACGCGCTTGGCGTTCAGGTAGGTACGTTGCCAGTAGGTGTTGCTGAGGCTGTCCAGCCGCACGGTGCCGCCGCTGGACGGCGCATGGACGAAGCGCCCTTCGCCGACATAGATGCCCGCATGGCTGACCTGCCGCCCGCCGTTGGTGGCGAAAAACACCAGATCGCCGCTTTGCAGTGCATCGCGCCCCACCACCGGGGCGCGCATGCTGATCAGCTCGCGGGTAGAACGCGGCAGACGTATGCCGGCAGCATCGCGGTAGACGTAGCCGATCAAGCCACTGCAGTCGAAACCACCGTCCGGGGTGTTGCCGCCGTAACGATAAGGCGTACCGACCAAGCCCAATGCGCGAAACAGCACGTCGTGGGCATTGCCAGACTGGCCGCCGATTGGAGTAGTGATTATGGGTTGTGGCGCGGAGGATGGTGCGGGGGCGTGCCCGGCGCAGGCGGTGAGCAGCGCAACCAGGGCAACTAAGGCGAGACGAGCGATAACAGTCATGGACGAGGCAACCCTGAACCGGGATGCGCCCACTCTGCCGGCTAGCGCTGCGTAGTGCAAGCTTTAGCTTTGTGCGGCAGGTCGTTGAAAACTATCAGGATCGAATGGCGCGGACTGAATCCCAGGTTGCTGGCAGCACTGCCCAGCAGGTCGAGGACCTGCTGGGCGGACTCAGGGATGGCGCGCGCCGGGCTCGCTTGGCGCCAATGCCAGCGCGCGCTTGGCCTCGATAAACGTACGGTTCCAGTAGCGATCTTCCAGGCTATCGACCCGCACACCGCCGCTGCGGCTGCTGGAGGAATGAATGAACTGGTCATCGCCCAGGTAGATACCGGCATGGCTGACGCGACCGCGGCCATTGGTGCTGAAGAACACCAGATCGCCAGGTTCAAGTTCTTCGCGCTCGACCAGAGGCGCGTCGATGTTGATCATTTCGCGGGTCGAACGCGGCAGCTGCATGCCAAGCTCTTCCTTGAACAGATAACCGATAAAGCCGCTGCAATCGAAGCCCGATTTCACCGAACTGCCGCCGTAACGGTAGCGGGTGCCCACCAGGGACAATCCGTGGGTGAGAATGCTGTCGGCCAGATTGGGCAGCTCATAGGGCTTTTCGCCGAGCGACGCCGTTACGTCTTCGTCGCTGAGCATCACCGGCTCGACGGCGACGACCGGCTCGTTCGGTACGTTCGAATGCGGGTTGGGAGTGTGGTTGGCACAGGCGGCCAGAACCAGGGTAAGTGCAATAGGCACGAGGGGTGCGAGGCGTTTTAGCATGGGCACGACCGTGTCGGGAAACTGTCTAAGGCCGCGACTATGCCCACTATGGCCATCATTTGCAAATTCTATGGCGTCAAATGTGACCCAGTAGTTTCGGCAAAACATCTAACGCGCGCC
Source organism: Pseudomonas cistanchae (assembly GCF_054483635.1). NCBI lineage: Bacteria > Pseudomonadati > Pseudomonadota > Gammaproteobacteria > Pseudomonadales > Pseudomonadaceae > Pseudomonas > Pseudomonas cistanchae. Next base: position 407,328 of record NZ_JBTLWN010000003.1, read on the forward strand.
CTTGCAGGTGCACATCCACCCGCTCGCTCAGGTCGGTGCGCGCCGGGTTGATTTCCACGGTAAACCCACCCGCCTGACGGGTGCGCAGCACCGGCTCGACGATGTACGGAAAGCTCGAACTGGTGCCGATGCTGATCACCACGTCGAAGCCCTTGCCCAGCTCCCTATAAAGGGTATTCAGGGCGCGCTCCGGCAGCATTTCCTCGAACAGCACCACGGGCGGACGCAGCACGCCCGCGCAGTGCTGACAGCGCGGCGGCAGGGGTTTGTTGAGGTGCTCGACCAGGTCGGCATCGACTGCGCCGCAGGATTGGCAATACAGCGGGGCCAGTTCTCCGTGAATCTCGATCAGCCGCTCCGGCGGGCTGCCGGCGCTGCGGTGATAGCCGTCGATGTTCTGGGTCAGTAGCCAGCACTCGGGCTTGAGCCGTTGCAGTTCGGCAATCGCACGGTGACCGGCATTGGCCTCGGCGCCCAGGCAGGCTTCGCCGAGCTGGGCCAGGTATTTCCAGCACAGCGCTGGGTCGCGCTGCAGCATCGAGCCGGACAGCGCGGCCTCGATGGGGATGCCTTCCTCGGTATGGCCGTTGTACAGACCGCACAGCCCGCGGTAGGTCGGCAGCCCCGAATCGGCGGACAACCCAGCACCGGTGATCAGCAGAATGCGTTCAGCCGCTACGATTGCCTGGGCAACACGGGCAATGACCTCGTCCATCTCGACCCCTCATGCGTAGGGTGGACGACGCTCTTGTCGTCCACCGCAACAGCGCCATGGTGGATGGAAAAACGTCATCCACCCAACCCTACCTGCTCAGTGGTTGACCGTATGCGCGAGCATTACCGACAGCTGACACAGCGGCCGGCCGCTTTCGGCATGCCACTGATTGAACGCCGCCTGCACCGCCGCGCGGTCTCTCTGGCTGGTAGGCGGCTTGTCGATGATCTTCTGCGCCTTGAGCGCGGCGACCATGTCGTCGCTGGGAATAAAGGTGTCCTTGCCGACCATGCGCAGAAAGCGCGGCGCGGACAGGCCGCCGAGCTGGCTTCCCTGCTTGGCGAGGTATTTCCACAGGCCGACGATGTCGGTTACTGGCCAGTCGGCGATCAGCGCGCCGAAGCTGCCCTTCTCCTTCTGCACATCAAGGATGAACTGGGCGTTGCGCGGCACGCTCTTGAGCTTGCCCAGGTGGCGAATGATGCGCGCATCCTGCATCAGGTTCTCCAGCCGCTCGCCGCCCATCAGCACGACCTTTTCCGGATCGAAGCCAAAGAACACCTGCTCGAACGCCGGCCACTTGGCGTCCACCAGGCTGTGCTTGAGGCCGGCACGGAAGATCCGCAGGCTGAGCGTCGACAGGTAACGGTCGTCGCTGATCAAGCGCAGCTCCGCGGCTGAGCGTGGTTGCGGCAGGCGCGCTTCGAGGGCGGCGGCCGAGCCGAAACGGTTCAGGCAGTACTCGTTAAGCCATTTGTAATCGCGCATCGGGAGTCCTTGAGCCGGGAAACCGCTGGATCAGAGGTTCATTACATCGAGGAAGCGCGGCGTGGCGCTGTCGTCGATCTTCAGGCTCTTGAAGTCGAACAGGTTGCGGTCAGCCAACTGCGACGGCACCACGTTCTGCAGGGCGCGGAACATGATCTCGGTGCGCCCCGGCGACTTGCGCTCCCAATCCTGCAGCATTTCCTTGACCACCTGGCGCTGCAGGTTTTCCTGGGAGCCACAGAGGTTGCACGGAATGATCGGGAATTCTTTGAGCACGCTGTAGGCCTCGATATCGCTCTCGCTGCAATAGGCCAGCGGGCGAATCACCACATTGCGTCCGTCGTCGGCGCGCAGCTTGGGCGGCATGGCCTTGAGCGTGCCGCCGTAGAACATGTTGAGGAAGAAGGTTTCCAGGATGTCGTCGCGGTGATGCCCCAGGGCCATCTTGGTCGCGCCGATCTCATCGGCAAAGGTATACAGCGTGCCGCGGCGCAGGCGCGAGCACAGCGAGCAGGTGGTCTTGCCTTCCGGGATCTTCTCCTTGACCACCGAATAGGTGTCCTTTTCGACGATGTGGTACGCCACACCGATGGACTCCAGATACGCCGGCAGCACGTGTTCTGGGAAGCCTGGCTGCTTCTGGTCCATGTTCACTGCAACGATCTCGAACTTGATCGGTGCGACCTTCTGCAAATGCAGCAGCACGTCGAGCATGGTGTAGCTGTCCTTGCCGCCAGACAGGCAGACCATGACCTTGTCGCCATCCTCGATCATGTTGAAGTCGGCGATGGCTTCGCCGGCCTGGCGACGCAGGCGTTTTTGCAGTTTGTTTTGGTTGACCGAGAGGCTGCCCATGGTGCGCTGGAATCCGGAGGCTTACGAAAGTGCGGCATTTTACGCAGAAAGCGGGATGTGCCCTACCCCATTCAATTTGAAATGTTAGGCTCGGCCGATGAACGACGAACTAGACCCCAGCCTCGACCTGCCCGAGCAATTGCATCAGTTGCTCCAGGCCGTACCCGCCGGACTTGGCGAATACCAGCTGATCCAGCTCCTCAAGGATCGCCACAGCACGCACATCCCCAACCTGCCGCTGACCGACAAGCTGGTGCTGTTTCGCACCCATTTCCTGATCTTCAACGCGCTGTACCTGCTGCGTGATCGGTTATGGGCGGCGCAGGCGGGTTTCGTCCAGATCAGCCCGCTGCATATCCAGTTGCTGCCTTATCAGCCCGGCAGCGGCGAACTGAACACCCATGATCCGCTGCGCGAGTACTACCTGGACCTGAGCCAACTGAGCGACACCGACGAGCGCGACGTGGAGAAGCTGCTAATGAGCTTCTGGACCCGCATGCAAGGCGGCGAGGAGAAACAGGCTGCGCTGGAGCTGTTCGAGCTTGCCGACGACGCGCAGGCGCTCGACCTCGCCGTTATCAAGCACCGCTACCGGCAGCTGGTGAGCCTGCATCACCCGGATCGCGGCGGCAGCACGTCACGCCTGCAATCGATCAACAAGGCCATGGAAATTCTCGAACGCTATTACGGCCGACATTGAGAGGCCGATTTGCTCTAAGCCACGCGCCCTCTTTCCTGCAATCCGCTGCCTATACTGCGACATACGGTCGCATTGGTTCGGCCCAGTACCCGGTAGCGCTGCCTACGCGCGCCGGGCGCTTCGCTGGGGGGCGACTGCCATAACAATAGGAGTGCTTGCATGATCCATCACGTTTGGGGCCTCTTCACCCATCCCGACCAGGAATGGCAGGAAATTCGTGGCGAAGAAGAAACGATCAGCCACATGTACCTCACCCATGTCTTGATTCTCGCGGCGATTCCCGCCATATCCGCCTTTATCGGCACGACCCAGGTTGGCTGGTCCATCGGCAGCCGAGCACCGGTGATGTTGACGGAAGGCAGCGCCTTGCAGATGACGATCATGACCTACCTGGCCATGCTCGCCGGGATTGCCGTCATGGGCGCGTTCATCCACTGGATGGCGCGTACCTACGACGCAAGCCCAAGCCTGACCCAGTGCGTGGTGTTCGCGGCCTATACCGCAACGCCCTTGTTCATCGGCGGGTTGGCGGCGCTCTACCCGCACCTTTGGCTAGCCATGGTGGTCGGCACTGCAGCGATCTGCTACACGGTCTACCTGTTGTATGTGGGCATCCCCACGTTCATGAGCATTCCCGAGGACGAAGGCTTCATGTTCTCCAGCTCCGTGCTGGCGGTCGGTCTGGTCGTGCTGGTTGCGATGATTGCCTGCTCGGTGATTCTCTGGGGTTTCGGGGTCGGCCCGGTCTACACCAGCTGATTGGTCATGCCTGACAAAAAGGCCGCCCGCATGGGCGGCTTTTTCATGCACGCCCGTAATGACCTGCTCCGAGTTCGGCGCGCCTCAATTACATGGAACCGCGCGCCATCGGCGCCGTTCAAAAACTCCATTACCGGTTGCGGCTTGCCCCGCACCGTTAGCCGCTTGGCAGATGGAGAACTCCGCATGATCCCGCACTTCGTAACCCTGTTGACCCGCCCCGACCAGGCCTGGACCGATATCCGCCGCGACGAGGAACAGCACGGCGCCAACTACCTGCTGCACCTGCTGCTGTTCGCCTTGCTGCCGGCAGTGTGCATGTTCATCGGCACTCGCTTTGTCGGCTGGAGCCTGGTCGAAGACGAGCGTATTCGCCTGGACACCATCAGTGCCCTGCAACTGAGCGTGCTGATCTACCTCACCATCGTCATCGGCGCATTCATCATGGGGTTCTTCCTGCGCTGGATGTCCCGCACCTTCGAGGCGCGGCCGACCTATAACCAGTGCGTGGGCTTTATCGCCTATATCTGCACGCCGTTCTTTATTGCCGGGCTGGGCGCGCTGTACCCGACCCGCTGGGTCGCGATCACCGTGTTGGTCCTGGCGGGCCTGCATGCCAGCTATCTGCTGTATGTCGGCATGCCGAAGTTCATGCGCATCGATTATCGCCAGACCTTTCTGTACGCCGCCTGCACCTGGGGCGTCGGCTTGCTGGTCCTGGTCAACATCAAGGTCGGCATGATCCTGATGTGGCTGTGGTTCCTCGAACCCACCTACGAGCGCACTCTGCAGCAGGACCAGAGTTACGGTACCGAGCAGCAGCGGCCCCAGGACGCATCCGGCGAGCGGGAACTGCAGTAAGGCCAGGCATGCGGCATAATCGGCCCGCATTCTTCAGCAGCAACCGCCATGCCCGAACATATTCAAGCCCGCGTCGAGGCCTGCTACCAGCAGGCCGAAGCCTTCTTCAAGCGATCATTCCAGCGTGCCGAGGTCAGTTTCAAACTGCGCGGGCAGAAGGCCGGGGTCGCCCATCTGACGGAAAACAAGCTGCGTTTCAACCCACAGCTGTACCGGGAGAACCGCGAGGATTTTCTCCGTCAGACCGTGCCCCACGAGGTGGCGCATCTGATTGCCCATCAGCTATTCGGCCCGCGGATTCAACCGCACGGCGAGGAATGGCAGCTGATCATGCGCGGCGTGTACGAGCTGCCGCCCAATCGATGCCACAGCTATGAGGTGCAACGCCGCCAGGTCAGCCGCTTCATTTACCGGTGCGGGTGCCCGGAAGCCGAATTTCCCTTCTCCAGCCAGCGCCATACGCTGGTCGGCAAAGGCCGTCGCTATTACTGCCGACGCTGCAAGGTGACGTTACGCTTCAGTGGCGAACAACGGCTGGAGTGATCTCAATCGCGGCTGTACCGCTCGGGTTACAGCACATAGAAGCTCACCGCGATGAAGTGCATCAGGCTGCCGCCGACCACAAACAGGTGCCAGATGCCGTGCCAGTGGCGAAAGCGGCTGTCGTAGGCAAAAAAGATGATACCCACGGTATAGAGCACCCCGCCGCCCGCCAGCCAGGCAAAGCCGCTGGTGCCCAGCGCGGCAATGAGCGGGTTGACCGCCACCAGCACGATCCAGCCCATCACTGCGTAGATGATGATCGACAGCACCCGGGCCTCGGAGCGCGGCTTGATCTCCTGCAGCATGCCGATCACCGCCAGGCTCCAGACCACGCCGAATAACGACCAGCCCCACGGGCCTGCGAGTGTCACCAGGCAGAACGGCGTGTAGCTGCCAGCGATCAGCAGGTAGATCGACAAGTGATCGAGCTTGCGCATCACCACTTTCGCGCGGCCCCGCACGCTGTGGTACAGCGTCGAGATGCTGTAGAGCAGCACCAGCGTGACGCCGTAGATCGCCACGCTGACGATCTTCACCGGCTCGCCGTCGAGGCTGGCGACCACCAGCAGCCACACCGCACCGATACAGGCCAGCACTGCGCCAACCAGATGGGTCCAGGCGTTGAATCGCTCACCGTGATACATGTTTTCCGTCCCGAAAGGCCTCAGTCGTGCAAGTGCCCAGGCTTATGCCGGAAAACGCGCGGTATTGCGAGCCCCTGATGAAAGGCCGGGGCCGTAGCGCTGCCGTTGCAGCGGGCTAGGCGACCACCCCGCTGGCCCTCAGCTCGCCAATCTGCTTGGTGGAATAGCCCAGCTCGCGCAACACCGCTTCGGTATCCGCACCAAGCGCTGCGCCGATATGCCGAGGCGCGGGCAGGCCGCCGGAAAACTTGATCGGGCAGGCAATCTGCGGCTGCGGCGGCGCGTCGCCACGGGGTACGTCGGTCACCAGCTGGCGTGCACTGAGCTGCGGATGGGTGACTGCCTCGGACAGGCGCAGCATCGGCTCCACGCAGGTATCAAGCCCGGCGAACAGGGCGCACCAGTCGTCGAAGTCGCGCTTCTCCAGCTCCATTTCGATTTCGCGCTTGAGCGCCCGCTGATCCTGGGGATTCTGCGACAGCCCACGCGAAGCCAGCTCGGGGCGGCCGATGGCAGCGCAGAACTGCTGCATGAACTGCGGTTCCAGGCTGCCGACCGACAGCCAGCGACCATCGCGGGTGCGGTAGTAATCGTAGAAGCTGCCGCCATTGAGCGGCTGGTTTTCCATGTCCGGCTCGACTCCCGCCGCCAGGTAACCCGCGCCGGCCATGCCGTGCAGGCTGAACGCGCAGTCGGTCATGCTGATATCGACGGCCTGGCCCTGCCCCGTCACCTGGCGCTGCACCACCGCAGCCAGCAGCCCGATCACCCCGTGCAACGACCCGCCGGCGATATCGGCCGCCTGGATGCCCAGCGGCAGCGGCCCGCTTTCGCGCCGCCCGGTGTAGCTGGCGATGCCGGCCAGCGCCAGGTAATTGATGTCATGCCCGGCGCGATCCCGGTAGGGCCCGGTCTGCCCGTATCCGGTGATCGACACGTAGATCAGCCGGGGATTGATCGCCTTCAGCGCCTCGTAGCCAACCCCCAGCTTGTCCATCACGCCGGGGCGAAACTGCTCCAGAACGATGTCGTAATCGGCCACCAGGCGCTTGACCATCGCCACCGCTTCGGCCTTTTTCAGGTCGAGGGCAATGCTGCGTTTATTACGATTGAGGTAGGCGTGGCTGGCCGATACGCCGCCGTCGTGAGGCGGCAACACCCGTACCAGGTCCAGTCGGCTGGGGGACTCGACGCGCAGCACCTCCGCGCCCATGTCGGCGAGCAGCAAGGAAGCGAACGGCCCGGGCAGCAGCGTGGAGAAATCGAGAATCTTCAGGGAGGACAGCGGGCCTTTCATCACGGTTGGGATTCCTTATGTAGAGGGGCTAGCTGCATGGAGGCGCTTTTATGTGCAATGCCTGCAATCTCGTAGGGTGGACATGCCGAAGGCTTGTCCACCATCGGGACTACAAAGCGCACTTCGTAGCCTCGACGCAATCCGGGCTAGGCCAAGCCGCCTATCTATTGCCAATGCAGCGGCTGGCTGGCATCAAGCGTGGCCAATTCGTCGACGTAACGCGCTTCCAGCACGTTACGACGGATTTTCATGGTCGGCGTCATGCAGCCGTTGTCCACGGTCCAGGGCTCGCGCACCAGCACGAAATGGCTGAGCCGTTCATGGGCCTCAAGCTGGGCATTGAGCTGCTGCAGGGTTTGCGCAAGATCCGCGGCCACCTGCTCGCGCGGCTGCTCACGGGCGGCTGGCGACAGCTCGATCAGCGCGAGCGGCTGATCCAGGTTGCTGCCCATCAGGCAGACCTGCTCAACCCATAGGTTCTTGGCGATTTCGCCCTCAATCGGCGCCGGAGCGATGTACTTGCCCTTGCTGGTCTTAAAGATGTCCTTCACCCGCCCGGTGATTTTCAGGTAGCCGGCCGCATCCACCTCGCCTTTATCGCCAGTGTGCAGCCAACCGTCGGTGATGGTTTCGGCGGTCTTCTGCGGGTCCTGGTAATAGCCCAGCATCAGGCTCGGGCAACGCAAGAGAATTTCGCCATCCTCAGCGATGCGCAATTCATTGCCCGGCATGGGCCGCCCCACGGTGCCGAAATGCACCTGCCCCGGCCGGTTGAAACAGCCATAGGCCAGGTGTTCGGTCAGGCCGTAACCCTCGCAAATGGTCATGCCGATGCTCCGGTACCACTCCAGCAACGCGCGCGGAATCGCCGCCGCGCCGCTGACCAGAATACGTGCGCGATCCAGCCCCAAGCCCTTGCGAATCTTGCGCGCCACCAGGCCGCCGATCAGGGGGATGCGCAGCAATCGCGCCAGCCTGGCCTGCGGCAGCTGCTCCAGCACGCCCTGCTGAAAGCGCGTCCACAGGCGCGGCACGGAGAAGAACACCGTCGGCCGCACATGGCGCAGGTCACTGGCAAAGGTCTCCAGCGACTCGACAAAGGCCACCCGCCCACCGCTGTACAACGCATTCATTTCCACCAGAAAACGCTCGGCGGCGTGGGACAGCGGCAGGTAGGAGAAATACTGGTCCTGCTCGGTGATTTGCAGCTCCTTGACCGACTGACTGCCGGCATGGGCAAACGCCCTGGCCGAGAGCATCACGCCCTTAGGCTGGCCGGTGGTGCCGGAGGTATAGAGGATGCTCAGCAAGGCCTCGGGCACCTGCCGGTGCACTTGCGTTAGGGGCTGGTGCGCCGCCAGCAAATCCTGCCAACCCATAGTGGCCTCGATGGTCGGGTACGGCATGGCGATGCGTATCACCTCGGCCGGAATGCCCGCAGCGAGTTTGGCCGGTTCATCCAGCTTGCCGAGGAAGATCGCCTTGCACTGCGAATGGCGCAGCACATAGTCGATGCTTTCGGCCGACTGCAGCGGATACAAGGGCACGCTGACCAGCCCGGCGAGCATGATCGCCAGGTCAGCAATGATCCATTCGGCGCAGTTCTTCGCCAGCAACGCGACCCGCTCACCAGGCGCGCACCCCAGGGCCTGCAAGGCCGTGGCCATGCGCCGCGCCTGGTCGTTCACCTGCGCCCAGGTGAAGTCGTGCCACTGGCCGTTTACCGGCTGGCTGAGCCAGACCGCATCCGGGCGTTTCTCGACCCAGAGCGCCAGCCGCTCCAGGGGCAGTTGTTCGTCCATGTGCAACCCTCATTTCATGCCAAAGCCAATGGTGCGCAAGGCGCCCCCTTCGATCGCCGCAGCATGCGCCACGCGCACCACCCAGTCACGATCACCGCAGCGTGCGCCGTGCGCACCACCCAACCATAGTGAACCCGCTGATCAAAGCTTCATCCCACGGCTGATGATTTCTTTCATGATCTCCGAGGTGCCGGCAAAGATGCGCTGGATACGTGCGTTCGCGTACATCTTGCAGATCGGGTATTCCCACATATAGCCCCAGCCACCGTGCAGCTGCACGCCTTCATCGACCACCTTGCCGAGCAGCTCGGTGGTGAACAGTTTGGCCTCGGCGGCCACTTCCGGAGTGAGCTTCTTCTGGTTGTGGTCCATCACGCAGCGGTCGACGAAGACCTGTGCGACGTCGACCTGGGTACGCATTTCGGCGAGCTTGAAGCGGGTGTTCTGGAAGTGCGAGATCGGCCGGTCGAAGGCCTTGCGCTCGCGCACGTAATCGATGGTCACCTGCAACGCCGCTTCGGCGCCGGCCACCGCACCGCAGGCGTTGGTGAGGCGTTCCTGGGCGAGCATGTTCATCAGGTAAAGGAAGCCGCCCTTGGCATCGCCCAGCAGGTTGGCCTTGGGCACCTTGACGTTGTTGAAGAACAGCTCGGCGGTGTCCTGGCTTTTCATGCCGAGCTTTTTCAGCGGCGTGCCGCGCTCGAAACCGGCCATGCCGCGCTCCACCAGAAACAGGCCCATGGCGTGCTTGTTAGCCGGGTCGGTCTTGGCCGCGACTATGATCAGGTCGGCGAGGATGCCGTTGGAGATAAACACCTTGGAGCCGTTGAGCTCATAGTGGTCGCCCTTGTCCACCGCGCTGGTGCGCATGCCGGCCAGGTCCGAGCCAGCACTCGGCTCGGTCATCGCCACTGCGAGAATGGTCTCGCCGCTGATGATGCCGGGCATAAACCGCGCCTTCTGCTCGGCATTGCCGTACTCGGCGATATAGGGGCCGCACAGTGCCGAGTGCAGCGGCAGCATAAAGCCCGGCTCGTTTATCCGCGCCAGCTCCTCACACATGATCTGCTCGTAGCGAAAATCCTTGAGCCCTGCACCGCCGTATTGCTCATCCGCCCAGGGCAGCAGAAACCCCATGTCGCCGGCCTTCTTCCACACGTCGCGGCTGACAACGCCGGCCGTCTCCCACTCGTCCTGATGGGGCACCACCTCCTTGTTGAGGAATGCGGCGAAGGCGTCGCGGAACATCTGGTGTTCGGTGTCGAAAATAATGCGCTGCATGCGGATGTGCCCCTGAGCGAAGTCGTCCCGCAGGGTAGGCGCCCCCGCCCCGCTCCCTCAATGACGCATGCGCTCAGGCTCGATTGACCCATTCGGTCATCGTCCGGCGCCAAATCCCAGGCGAAAAAAAGCCCGTCGCGAGACGGGCCTGACAGGCCGTTGGCAACCTAGGCGAGACGCGCCCGTTTTAACGCCGCGCGGCTAACGCAGGTGGTTGCCAATGGCCTGGTCAATGACCTGTTCAGGTCAGCAGCCACACACCAGCATCAAACGACCTCGCGGCTCGCGGCCGCCACAATCGGTTGCTCGGCCTTGGCACCGGCGGCCAGCTCGCGTTGCAAGGTGTCTTCGTCGAGCTCCTTGCACCATTTGGCAACCACGAGGGTGGCCACGCCGTTGCCGATCAGGTTGGTCAACGCGCGCGCCTCGGACATGAAGCGGTCGATGCCGAGAATCAACGCCAGACCGGCAACCGGCAGATGGCCGACCGCGGACAGGGTTGCCGCCAGCACGATAAAGCCGCTACCGGTTACGCCCGCCGCGCCCTTCGACGCCACCAGCAGCACCAGCAACAGGGTGATCTGGTGGCCAAGGTCCATCGGCGTATCGGTGGCCTGGGCGATAAACACCGCGGCCATGGTCAGGTAGATCGAGGTGCCGTCGAGGTTGAACGAGTAACCGGTCGGGATCACCAGGCCGACCACCGATTTCTTCGCACCGAGCTTCTCCAGCTTGGTCAGCATCCGCGGCAGCACCGATTCCGACGACGAGGTGCCGAGCACGATCATCAGCTCCTCGCGGATATAGGCGATGAAACGCAGGATGTTGAAGCCATGGGCGCGGGCGATACCGCCCAGCACCACCAGCACGAAGAACACGCAGGTGATGTAGAAGCAGATCATCAACTGGCCGAGCTGCACCAGCGAACCGACGCCGTACTGGCCGATGGTGAAGGCCATGGCGCCAAACGCGCCAATCGGCGCGAGCTTCATGATCATGTTGATGATGCCGAACATCACCTGGGCGATGCGCTCGATGAACTCCAGCACCGGCCGGCCGTAGTCGCCCATGCGCTGCAGGGCGAAGGCGAAGATCACCGAGAAGAACAGCACTTGCAGGATATCGCCATTGGCGAACGCGCCGACCACGGTGCTGGGGATCACGTTGAGCAGAAAGCCGATGGTGCTCTGCTGCGCGCCGGCCGAGGCATAGCTGGCGATGCTGCTGGCATCCAGGGTGGCCGGATCGATATGCATGCCGACACCCGGCTGCACCACATTGACCACGATCAGCCCGATGACCAGGGCGATGGTGGAAACGATCTCGAAATACAGCAAGGCATAGCCGCCGGTCTTGCCGACGGTTTTCATGTCCTGCATGCCGGCGATGCCGCTGACCACGGTGCAGAAGATGATCGGCGCGATGACCATCTTGATCAGCTTGACGAAACCATCGCCGAGCGGCTTCAGCGCCACGCCGGTGTCCGGGTAGAAGTGGCCGAGCAGAATGCCGATGGTGATGGCGACCAGCACCTGGACATAGAGCATTTTGTAAAACGGTTGGCGCGGGGCGTCAGTCGTTATGGCAGTCATGGCAGATCCTCAGCGGTGCTGCGCGGTCGTCTTCTTGGCGACCCGCAAGCGTTCGATAAGCGCGAACCCTCCTAGCTGGAGGGATTTGTCATAGGCGCGTCTGGCGCATCCTTGGTTGGCTTATCGCAAGGCCCATGCCATGCCCTGAAACTATAAAAAAACCATTTATAAACAATGGGATATAAACATCTGAAAAGGCTCTTCATGGATTAACCTGGCGGGTTTCCGCACGGTGCGGCGCTGTGACTGCGGGTAAACCGCCAGAGACGAAGCAGCCCGCGCGGGCGATGCGAGCGCGACGGTCGCTTGTTGCGTCAGCCCCGAGCTGGCTACCATCGCCCAGCCTTTTCAGATGAGCACGTCCATGCGCGAACGCACCATCGCCAGCCATTTCGTCCGCGCCGCCCTGCGCGGCGCCCAGTCCCATGGCCACGACTGCACCCCGCTATTGCGCCAGCTGGCGATCCAGCCGGCACTGCTCGACGAACCACGGGCACGCATCGCCCCGGAACAGTTCGCCCGGCTGATGCAGGTGCTGTGGGAAACCCTCGACGACGAATACCTGGGCTTTGGCCGGCAGCGCAGCAAGCGCGGCACCTTCGCAATGATGTGCCACGCCATCATCCATTGCCGCTCGCTGGAAAAAGCCCTGAGCCGCGGTGCGCTGTTCTACAGTCTGTTCCCCGACGCGCCGGGCATCACCCTGGCGCGCGAAGGCGACTGGGCGCGCCTGAGCGTCGACGGTGCCAACCTGTGCGACCCGGATCACTTCCTGGTGGAAAGCCTGCTGGTGATCTGGCATCGCCTCGGCAGCTGGCTGATCGGCCAGCGCATTCGCCTCGAAGAAGCCACCTTCACCTACGCCAAGCCCGACCACGCGGCCGAATACGAACTGCTGTTCCCCTGCTCCCGCCGCTTCTCGGCCGGCCGCACCAGCTTGCTGTTCCACGCGCGCTACCTGGCCATGCCGCTGTTGCAGGACGAACGCACGCTCAAGCAGTTTCTCCAGCATTCCCCCGCCGACCTGCTGGCCCGCCCCGATGGCGGCGACAGCCTGATCAGCCAGATCCGCCGCCTGCTCGGCCGCGACTGCAGCAACTGGCCCGACCTCGACACAGTCGCCCAGCAACTGCACATGAGCCCGCAAACCCTGCGCCGGCATTTACGTGAGGAAGGGTCGAGTTTTCAGGAATTGAAGGACCACCTGCGTCGGGACCTGGCGATTTATCATCTGGGGCGTGATGAGCTCGGTATTCAGGATATCGCCGAGCAGCTGGGGTTTTCTGAGCCGTCCGCGTTTCATCGGGCGTTTAAGAAGTGGACGGGGCTGACGCCGGGGGCTTATCGGGCGCAGGAGGGGTGAAGGGCCTGCCGTGCCCATGCCGTATCCATCTGCACGCTCATAGCCAAGCTAAACAAAGACAGTTGCCGCAGGCCGCGAGCCGGCCTCCACAAAAAACAAATACCAGCGGCGAACTGGTTCGGCTGGAATCTTTTGCCGAATACCGCCACTCATTCCGAATGGCTAATGGATGTGGAGGCGCTACATGCGCATTGAGCACGACCTTGACTTCAATACCGAGGAGTTTCGCCGCAACGCATACGCCTACTATCGACAATTGAGGGCCGAAGCTCCGGTGTTCCTGAGTCAGCCGGCAGGGCAATTTCCGGTGTGGTACGTGACCGGTGCGGTTGAGGTCGAACAGGTGCTGCTGGACAGTCAGCGTTTCGCGCGCGACCCCTCTGCCATCTCGTCCGAGTACGCTGCGATGTTCCGGATGGGTGACAAAAGCATCTCTGCGATGGTCGATAACCACATGCTGAACCGCGACGGCGAGTCCCACCGGCGATTGCGCAAGTTGGTCAGCAAGGCTTTTACGCTGAAAGCGATAACGGCGATGCGCCCGCGGATCCAGCAGATTGCCAATGAGCTACTCGACCCCGTCGTGCCCAACGGAAAAATGGAGTTGGTACAGGATTACGCATTCCCGTTACCCATCATCGTCATTGCAGAGCTGCTAGGCGTGCCGGACGAGCGACGCGAAGACTTCAGGCGCTGGTCCGATGTCATGGTACGAGCGGATGGTGAAAACATTCCCGAATTGGAAAAGTGCTACCGCGACTTTTCCAATTACATGCTTGAGTTGATCGGTCAGCGCCGCCTGCAACCACAGGACGACTTGATCTCCTCCTTGGTCCATATCGAAGATGAAGGCGCGCGCCTCGCGGAGGGCGAACTGTGCAGCATGATCGTTTTGTTGATCGTGGCAGGCCATGAAACCACTGTGTCACTCATTGGCAATTCCATTTCGGCGCTGCTGCAGCACCCGACCGCGTTGCGAGACCTGCAGGCGTCACCAGAGTTATTGCCTGGAGCCGTTGAAGAACTCTTGAGGTATGACCCACCTGTAGAGCGCGCCATGGTCCGGTTCATTACCGACGCCACCGAACTCGGTGGGCAAGCCCTGCAGCGGGGCCAGATAGTGTTCGCAATACTGGCATCGGCCAATCGTGACGAGCGAACCTGCCCCAATGCCGAAACCTTGGATATTCGTCGCCCGGCCTGCCCGCATATGGCTTTTGGAAAAGGTATTCACTATTGCCTGGGCGCTTCGCTGGCGCGGCTGGAGACAGAAATTGCCATTGGTACACTGCTGCGGCGCCTGCCTGCATTGGAAATGGACATCGCACCTGAGCAACTTCGCTGGCGCAACACAGCTAATTTTCGCTCATTGACGCAGTTGCCGGTGCGCTGGGCAGTCAGTTGAGACAGGTATCCGCCCTGTTGATGTGGACAATCTAGGATTTTCAGGGATTAAGAAATGACCGCTTTCAACTGGCACAGCGATCCAATCACAACCGAAACGCGGGTAACCGACACCTACCTGAATACGCAAAACGTGCGTCGATTCTTGACTGAAGCCTGCGGGCCAGACTTCAAGTTCGACAGAGCATTGATGGCCTGGATCAAGGACGGACGGCCCAAAACAATGGGCGAGGTAGCGGCTGAGTGGCTGCAGCGACATAAACCCTGACCATGCGCTCCCCCATTCCGGCGGCGGGAGGGATAGGTCGAACCCAGCCGACTGGCTGGCCTCTAACGACTGTCTGTATTGGAGGAAACGTCTTATGTCCCACCTACCCGAGCCCGTTCTGCAAGCCATGCAGCGCGGCGATCATGACCAGGCCATTCGCATGCTCACCGTGAATCAGGGCCTCAGTCCGGAAGAAGCCCAGGAGCAGCTGAACATCTACCTTGAAGAAAACCCGCCGGTTCGCCTGCGCGGTGCCGGCATCGTCGGGCTGAGCAGGACCAACGCGCTGATCTGGCTGGGCCTGATCGTGCTGATGGGCGTGGTTTATCTGGTACTGGCGAGCTAAAGGCGCAGCCTGCACCGGCGTTGTTTGGTTCTCGAAGCAGCTCTTCAGATTGCAACGGGTTAGCCCCGTAGCGGTGAGATGCTCGCGTGTTTGACGCGCAGCGCACTTGGGCGCAGCAGCAGGCAAGTTCGCGGCTAAATCACCTGCCTTTTTTACAACTTGCGGGCCAACCAGCCAGCGGCCACAAACAGTGCCGTCAGCGCGGCCAGAAGCGGCAGCCAGCCGGCATGTTCCCAGATATACCCGGCGGCATAGCCAATCACGCTGGACCCCAGGTAATACGCGCAGAGATACAACGCCGAAGCCTGGGCCTTGGCGCCACTCGCCCGTTGCCCGACCTGCCCGCTGGCCACCGCATGGGCGGCAAAAAAGCCCAGGGTGAACAAACCCAGGCCAACGATCACCGCCGCCAGCCATGGCGTGGCACAAAGCGCGACGCCGCTCAGCATGATGGCGATACCGCCCTGCAACACCTGACGCGCGCCGATATGGGAAACCAGCCGCCCGGCCCAGCCTGCGCTGAAAATCCCGATCAGGTAGACGGTAAAGAGCAAACCGATCAGCGTCGACGACAGGCTGAATGGCGGCGCGGCCAGGCGGAAACCGACGTAGTTGAACAAGGCGACGAAGCCGCCCATCAGCAGAAACGCCACGCCGAACAGGCGGCGCAGCTCGCCGTTGCCCAGGTGCAAGGCGAAGTTGCCGAGCAAGCCGCGAATCGATAACGGCTGCGCGCGAAAATGCCGCGATGGCGGCAGCAGCCAGACGAACAGTACGAGCGCCAGTAGACCGATGCCGGCGATGCCACCCAAGGCCAACTGCCAGCCGCCGATATCGCTGAGCAAGCCGGCCAGCAAGCGACCGAGCAATCCGCCCAATGCGGTGCCGCCGATATACAGGCCCATCGCCGCCGGCAGTGCTTCGGGGTCGAACTCCTCGCCCACATAGGCCATCGCCAGTGCGGGCAAGCCGCTGAGGGCAAGCCCGAGCAAGGCGCGCAACCAGAGCAGATGGTTCCAGCTGTCGACCCAGGCGCAGCCGATGCCAAGCAGCAGGGCAATGGCCAGCGCCGCCGCCATCACCGGTTTGCGTCCCCAGCTTTCCGCCAGGGCGCCGGACACCAGCAGGCACAGCGCCAGGCTCAGGGTACTGAGCGACAGCACCAGGCTGCTGTCGGCCGCCGATACCGCGAAATACCCGGCCAGCAGCGGCAGCAATGGCTGCACGCAATACAGCAACGCGAAGGTGGCAAAGCCTGCGCAGAACAGCGCGAGGGTGGCGCGCCGGTAGGCAACAGTGCCACGCGTCAGATGAGCGGGTGCATCGGCAACAGGCATGGTGGGCTCGCATGATGGCTCTAGATCGGCCGTTCCGGCAGATTAGCACGCAGCCATTGGCACCGGCTTTGCGCACGAGGCACAGCCGTTTTGCACGGCAAGAACAACGATCAGAAGAAACGCCATCCGTCTTAATTCATCTCGGCGTTTTATCCTTATAGAGAGTAAGGTCTAAGCTGATCGTTACTTCTGAATGGAGTCAGCCGCGATGCCCCCCTACAACGACGAGCGCGCGCAGAAAGGCAAGGAAACTCGCCTGTTCCTGTTTCTCGTGGTCTGCCTCTTCCCCCTGCTGTCCATCGCCCTGGTAGGTGGCTACGGTTTCTTTATCTGGTTTTTGCAAATGCTGGTCGGCCCACCTGGACCGCCCAGCTGAAACATCCTTTTCACAGAACCTGCTCACGATCTCGCGAGCTAGAGCACTACAAGGCAAAAACAGGCGAGGAAGCGGAGTTTACAGTTGTAAATGAGCATTCCGAGCCTGTTTTTAACGCAGTAGGGCCGACGCGCAGCAGATCGTGAACAGGTTCAATCTGGAGCCACGGAACATGGCCGACCCTCTGCACATCGCCAGCCTGCTGGTACACGCCCGCCCCGAGCTGTTCGAGGCGGTGAAAGCCAACCTGCGCGTGCTCGAGGGTGTCGAGCTGCACCAGCAGAGCCCACTAGGCAAGCTGGTGGTGGTGCTGGAAACCGCCGACGAGCAGCAGATTCTTGAACGCATCGATCAGATCAGCAACCTGCCGGGCGTGCTCAACGCTGCGCTGGTCTACCACGAAGTGCTCAGCCCCGAAGGAGCCGCCGAATGAGCATGACCCGCCGTCAATTCGCCAAAGCCAATGCCGCCGCTATTGCCGCCGCAGCGGCGGGCCTGCCGATCGCCACTTCGGCCAGCAACCTGATTACCGAAGCGGACATGACCACGCTGAACTGGAACAAGGCGCCCTGCCGCTTCTGCGGCACCGGCTGCAGCGTGATGGTGGCGACCAGGAACAACCGCGTGGTGGCCACCCACGGCGACGTCAAGGCCGAGGTCAACCGCGGCTTGAACTGCGTCAAAGGCTACTTCCTGTCGAAGATCATGTACGGCGTCGACCGCCTGACCCAGCCGCTGCTGCGGATGAAAAACGGCGCGTACGACAAGCAGGGCGAGTTCCAGCCGATCAGCTGGGAGCAGGCCTTCGACATCATGGAGCTGAAGTTCAAGGAAGCGCTGAAGAACAAGGGCCCCGAATCGGTGGGCATGTTCGGCTCCGGGCAGTGGACGGTCTGGGAAGGCTACGCGGCCAACAAGCTGATGAAGGCCGGGCTGCGCAGCAATAACATCGACCCCAACGCGCGCCATTGCATGGCCTCAGCGGTGATGGGCTTTATGCGCACCTTCGGCGCCGATGAGCCGATGGGCTGCTATGACGATATCGAAGCGGCCGACGTGTTCGTGCTGTGGGGTTCGAACATGGCCGAGATGCACCCGATTCTCTGGAGTCGGGTCACCGATCGCCGCCTGAGCCACCCGCAGACCCAGGTCGCGGTGCTTTCGACCTTCGAGCACCGCAGCTTCGAGCTAGCCGACATCCCTATGGTGTTCAAGCCGCAGACCGACTTGCTGATCCTCAACTACATCGCCAACCACATCATCGAAAGCGGCGCGGTGAATCAGGAGTTCGTGCGCAAACACGCCAAGTTTGCCCTGGGCGCCGACGACATCGGCTACGGCCTGCGCCCGGATCACCCGCTGGAAATGCAGGCGAAGAACGCCGACAAGGCCAATACCTGGACGGATATGTCCCTCGAGCAGTTCGCCGCCTTCGTCAAACCCTACACCCTGGAACGCACCGCTACGGAAACCGGGGTGCCGGCCGAACGCCTCAAGGCCCTGGCCGAGCTGTATGCCGACCCCAAGCGCAAGGTCATGTCGTTCTGGACGATGGGTTTCAATCAGCACACCCGTGGGGTGTGGGCCAACAACCTGATCTACAACATTCATTTGCTGACCGGCAAGATCAGCGAGCCGGGCAACAGCCCGTTCTCGCTCACCGGTCAGCCCTCGGCCTGCGGCACCGCGCGCGAGGTCGGCACCTTCTCTCATCGTCTGCCTGCCGACATGGTGGTGACCAACCCCAAGCACCGCACCATTGCCGAAAGAATCTGGAAGCTACCTGCTGGCACAATTCAGGAGAAACCCGGTTTCCACGCCGTGCAGCAGAGCCGCATGCTCAAGGATGGGGTGCTCAATGTGTACTGGACCCAGGCCAGCAACAATATGCAGGCCGGGCCGAACATCATGGGCGAAGTGCTGCCAGGCTGGCGCAACCCGGACAACTTCGTGATCGTCTCCGACGTCTACCCCACCGTCTCCGCCCAGGCCGCCGACCTGATTCTGCCGAGCGCCATGTGGGTGGAAAAGGAAGGCGCCTACGGCAACGCCGAACGTCGCACACAGTTCTGGCACCAGTTGGTGACTGCGCCCGGCGAGGCAAAATCCGACCTGTGGCAGCTGGTGGAATTTTCCAAACGCTTCACCACCGATGAAGTCTGGCCCGCCGAGTTGCTGGCCGCAGCACCGCAGCACAAGGGCAGCACCCTTTACCAGGTGCTGTTTGCCAATGGTCAGGTCGATCAGTTCCCCAGCGAGCAGATTGAAGCAGGCCACCTCAATGATGAAGCCAAGGCCTTTGGGTTCTACCTGCAAAAAGGCCTGTTCGAGGAGTACGCCCAGTTCGGTCGGGGACATGGCCACGACCTTGCCGACTTCGACCGTTATCACAGCGAACGTGGCATGCGCTGGCCGGTCGTGGATGGCAAGGAAACCCGCTGGCGCTACCGTGAAGGCCTCGACCCCTATGTGGAAAAAGGCAGCGGCGTGCAGTTCTACGGCTACCCGGACAAGAAGGCGATCATCTTCGCCCTGCCCTACGAGCCGCCCGCCGAAGCACCGGATGCCGACTACCCGTTCTGGCTCAGCACCGGCCGGGTGTTGGAGCACTGGCACACAGGCAGCATGACCCAACGCGTCGAAGAGCTGCACAAGGCGGTGCCCGACGCCCTGGTGTACATGCACCCGGACGATGCCAAGGCGCTCAACGCGCGGCGCGGCAGCGAAGTCAAAGTGATCAGTCGGCGCGGCGAAATGCGCGCACGCATCGAAACCCGCGGCCGCAACAAACCGCCCCAGGGCCTGGTGTTCGTGCCGTTCTTCGACGCCAACAAGCTGATCAACAAGGTCACCCTGGACGCCACCGATCCGATCTCTAAGCAGACCGACTACAAGAAGTGTGCGGTGAAGATCGAACTGATCAGCATGGCCTGAGGAGAACGCCGATGAACATTCGCCTACTGCCTTTTCTGCTGCTGGCCGCGTTCGGCATTGCCGTGGCCGCCGAGGTCGATTACCCGCTGGACGCACCGGCACCGGATGGCCGTCGCCCGGGCGGCACCATCAGCCAGAGCCTGCCGGCACCCGCCATCGCCAACGAGGAAAACGACGACCTCAGGCGCGAGCGCAACTACCCCGAGCAGCCACCGACTATCCCGCACAGCATCAGCGGTTACCCGATCGACAAGAACGGCAACAAGTGCCTGGCCTGCCATAGTCGCGCCAACAGTGCACGCAGCCAGGCGCCGATGATCAGCATCACCCATTACATGGACCGCGACGGCCAGGCGCTGGCGGCAGTGTCGCCACGGCGCTACTTCTGCAACCAGTGCCATGTCTCGCAGCACGATGTGAAACCGCTGGTGGGCAACAGCTTCAAGACCATCGACACGCTGTTGCAGGATGAAATCAATGCCCCGGCGAACCCCTGAGGAGGCGTCATGAAGTCATTGCTTGCGCTGCTCAAGGACTACTGGCGCATCCTGCGTCGCCCGAGCGTGCATT
The DNA here is from genome assembly GCF_054483635.1 of Pseudomonas cistanchae. Classification (NCBI taxonomy): domain Bacteria; kingdom Pseudomonadati; phylum Pseudomonadota; class Gammaproteobacteria; order Pseudomonadales; family Pseudomonadaceae; genus Pseudomonas; species Pseudomonas cistanchae. Next base: position 427,743 of record NZ_JBTLWN010000003.1, read on the forward strand.
ACAGCCTGGGCTTTCTGACGCTTGGCGGTTTCATCGCCGGGATCATCTTCTGGGGCGGATTCAACACCGCGCTGGAGGCCACCAACACCGAAACCTTCTGCATTTCCTGCCACGAAATGCGCGACAACGTGTACGTCGAGCTGAAGGACACCATCCACTACACCAACCGCTCAGGGGTGCGCGCCACCTGCCCGGACTGTCACGTGCCGCACCAGTGGACCGACAAGATCGCGCGCAAGATGCAGGCCTCCAAGGAGGTATGGGGCAAGATCTTCGGCACCATCAATACCCGCGAAAAATTCCTCGCTCACCGCCGCGAACTGGCGGAACACGAATGGGCGCGGCTGAAAGCCAATGACTCGCTGGAATGCCGCAACTGCCACAACTTCGAGTTCATGGACTTCACTCGCCAAGGCCTGCGCGCTAGGCAGATGCACGCCACCGCCCTGGCCGCCGGCGAGGCTACCTGCATCGACTGCCATAAAGGCATCGCCCACAAGCTGCCGGACATGAGTGGGGTGCCGGGCTGGTAAAGGTGGGAAAGATCCGCACCGAAGCATTCGCGGCTAAAGCCCCCTCCCACCAGTGGCGGAATCGCAGTGGGGGCACCAGAAACCACCTCGTAGGGTGCGCCGCGCGCACCACCCGGCGCACCACAGACGCCTGGTGCGCACAGCGCACCCTGCCGCTGCTGCCACAAGGCTCGCAGCCGCAAATGTGTGGAATGGGCCGGACGACGCTCCGCTTTAGCCGCGAAGAACCAAAAAAAACGGGAGCCCAAACGGGCTCCCGTACTCATTCTCTGAGAAATGCCGGAGCAAGCCTCACGCCTGCACCAGCTACAACCTCACCTGCGTCCCGAAGAACGCGGCGGCAGTGTGACAAAATCGACAGACGCAAACCGTAGTGCTTTGTTAGCGCTTTGCAAAGAAATGTAAACGCCACGCTGGCTGGCAGATCGCAGCGCGGCGCGGCAGAATGCCCGCATGATCGATGCCTTCCTCCCCGCCTGTTGCAGCCCCCTGAACGACCACTGGCCGCTGCCGCAGCGCCGGGCTGGCGCGCACCTGGTCAGCACCTTCTTCGACAGCACGCAACTGCACCCCGAGGACTTCCAGCGCAGCGGCATCGCACCGGTGAGAGGCGTGGCGAAACGCCAGGGCGAATACCTCGCCGGGCGCTTGTGCGCACGGCAGGCGCTGCGCCGCCTGACTGGCATCCCGAGCGTGCCGGCGGTTGGTGCAGATCGGGCGCCGCAGTGGCCATCCGGCGTGGTCGGCTCGATCACCCACGGCGGTGGCTGGGCTGCGGCCGTGGTGGCGCAGCAGAGCATGTGGCGCGGGCTGGGTCTGGATGTGGAAAAACAGCTAGCGGCCGAACGCGCCGAACGCCTGGCCGGGGAAATCCTCACCCCCGCGGAGCTGGCCAGGTTACAGGGCCTGCCAGCGGCCGAACGCGCCCGGCGGATCGGCCTGACCTTCTCGCTCAAGGAAAGTCTGTTCAAGGCGCTTTACCCGCTGGTGCTGCGGCACTTCTATTTTCACGATGCTGAGCTGCTCGACTGCGGACATGGCGACGCGGTATGCCTGCGCCTGCTGATCGACCTGCACCCGGACTGGCCCGCTGACAGCGAGCTGCATGGCCAATTTGTCGAGTTCGACGGCTATCTGTTGAGTCTGGTCAGCATTCCGGCCTGATCCACCGGCTACGCGCCCGGCAAATCCGATAAACTCCAGCCATTGCCGCCTGGAGTGCCCTATGCGCGAAGAACTGAACCAAGGCCTGATCGATTTCCTCAAGGCCTCGCCAACCCCTTTCCATGCCACCGCCAGCCTGGCCCAGCGCCTTGAAGCCGCAGGCTACCAGACGCTCGACGAGCGCACGCCCTGGCACACCACCGCAGGCGGGCGCTACTACGTTACCCGCAACGATTCTTCGATCATCGCCTTCAAGCTGGGCCGGCGGCCGCCCATCGAAGGCGGCATCCGGCTGGTTGGCGCCCACACCGACAGCCCCTGCCTGCGGGTCAAGCCGCAACCGGAACTGCAGCGCCACGGCTTTTTCCAGCTGGGCGTCGAGGTGTATGGCGGCGCGCTGTATGCACCCTGGTTCGACCGCGACCTGTCGCTGGCCGGGCGCGTCACCTATCGCCGCGACGGCAAGGTGGAAAGCCAGCTGATCGACTTCCAGTTGCCGATCGCGGTCATCCCGAGCCTGGCCATTCACCTCAACCGCGAAGCGAATCTGGGCTGGCCGATCAACGCGCAAAACGAATTGCCACCGATCCTCGCGCAGCTGGCGGGCACAGATGCCACCGACTTCCGCGCCCTGCTCACCGAGCGCCTGGCCCAGGAGCACGCGTTCAGTGCCGATGCAGTGCTGGATTTCGAACTGAGCTTCTATGACACCCAGCCGGCCGCGGTTATCGGCCTGAACCGCGACTTCATCGCCGGCGCGCGTCTGGACAACCTGCTGTCATGCTATGCCGGGCTGCAGGCACTGCTGGCCGCGCCAGACGAGGAAACCTGCGTACTGGTCTGCACCGACCATGAAGAAGTGGGCTCCACCTCGGCCTGTGGCGCCGACAGCGCCATGCTCGAACAGGTGCTGCGCCGCGTGCTGCCCGAAGGCGAAGGCTATGTGCGCAGCATCCAGCGCTCATTGCTGGTCTCCGCCGACAACGCCCACGCCCTGCACCCCAACTACCCCGACAAGCACGACAGCAACCACGGCCCCAAGCTCAATGCCGGTCCGGTGATCAAGATCAACAGCAACCAGCGCTACGCCACCACCAGCGAAACCGCCGGGTTCTTCCGCCACCTCTGCCTGGAAAACGAAGTACCGGTGCAGAGCTTTGTCACCCGCAGCGACATGGGGTGCGGCTCGACCATAGGGCCGATCACCGCGAGTCATCTCGGGGTGCGGACGGTGGATATCGGCCTGCCGACGTTCGCGATGCATTCGATCCGCGAACTGGCCGGCAGCCATGATCTGGAGCACCTGGTGAAAGTGCTGACGGCGTTCTACGCGAGCGCCGAGCTGCCCTGAGGGACTGCCTACAGCTCACGTCGTAGTCCGGTAGGGTGGATGACGTCTTTTTCATCCACCATCGCGGTTGGGTGAATGGATTAAGCGCCATCTCCCCTACGCCTCATAGATCTTGCACAAGACATAGGCTCTACAGGGCTTTTACTCCGGCACTTCGACGCTCACATGCAGGGCGTCGTGACGCCAGATTTCCAGGTCGCAATCGATCAGGCGGCCATGCTGATCGCGGTTGACCCGCACGATGCGCAGCGCCGGGCTGCCAACGGCGACCTTCAGCGCTGCCGCGGCTTCGCTGTGCAACGCGGTTGGCACCATATCAAAACGTACTCGGCCGTAATGGATGGCGTATTCGCTGGCGTACAGCTCGGTCAGCGAGCGGGTCAGATCGAAGTCCAGTACGCCGGGAAAGTAGCTGGGGTTCAGGTAGTGCTCGACATACAGCACCAGCCGGCCGTCGATGCGCCGCGCCCGGCGAATCTGGTACACGCTGGACAGTGGCGGCAACCCCAGTAACTGGCTGACTTCGCTATTGGCCGGCATCAGCCGCGCGCTGATCACTTCGGTAGCCGGCACGCGGCCCTGCTCGGCGACCATCGCGTGAAAGTGGCTGCGCACTAGCGGGTTGTAGGCGATACGGGCCGGCGAGACGAACCAGCCGCGGCGCTCCTCCCGATAAATCAGTCCCTGCGCCTCCAACTGGCCGAGCGCTTCGCGCAAGGTGATGCGGGTGGTATCGAACACCTCGCTAAGCTTGCGCTCGGCCGGCAGCTGACAGCCAGGCACCAATAGACCGTGGCTGATCTGCTCTTCCAGAGCCCGACAGATTGCGGTTACCGCTCGTGGTGCTGCGTCACGCATCAACAATCCTGAATTGGACTAGTCCAATTGTCGTTCATCTTTATCGAGAGGCGACCGGGCCGCCCGCTGTGGCAATGCTAAGCAGCCTAGATGACTGTGCCGTGACATCAATGTCATTTTTTCCAAGAAGCCCGATCTAGAGCACTGCGGCGCCTCCATTCAGCACGCGACGACGCATGGTCTACGCTAGATGAGCACTCTGCCTGCAGTAGCGTTCGCCATGGCGCGAGGCATACCACGACATAAAAATGTCATCGACAGCGCCTAGATTGGTGAGGTTTTCGCTGATCTAGACCAACACTCTCGCACCGCCAAGGAGTTTCAAATGAAACAACTGCTGCTCGCTTCACTGATGGGTGCCGCCATTGCAGTGGCAACCCAGGCGATGGCCGCCGACATGGATTTGAAAGCGCTGGAACAAGCCGCTCGCGCAGAAGGCGCGGTGAACAGCGTCGGCATGCCGGACAGCTGGGCCAACTGGAAAGACACCTGGGCCGACTTGGAGAAACTCTACGGCCTCAAGCACATGGACACCGACATGAGCTCGGCCCAGGAAATCGCCAAGTTCGCCGCCGAGAAGGACAACGCCAGCGCCGATATCGGCGACGTCGGCGCCGCATTCGGCCCTATCGCCGTGCAACAAGGCGTGACCCAGGCCTACAAGCCAAGCACCTGGGAACAGATCCCGAGCTGGGCCAAGGACAGCAATGGCCACTGGATGCTCGCCTACACCGGCTCCATCGCCTTTATCGTCAACAAGCAGTTGGTCAAGGATGTACCGAAAAGCTGGGCCGACCTGAAAACCGGTAAATACCGCGTCGCCATCGGCGATGTCAGTGCCGCCGCGCAGGCGGTCAACGGCGTGCTGGCTGCCGCCATCGCCAACGGCGGCGACGAGAAGAATATCCAGCCGGGCCTGGACTACTTCGCCGAGATCGCCGAACAAGGCCGCCTGTCGCTGGCTAACCCGACCATACAGACCCTGGAAAAAGGCGAAGTGGAAGTCGGCGTGGTGTGGGACTTCAACGGCTTGAGCTACCGCGACCAGATCGACCCAAGCCGCTTCGAAGTGCTGATCCCGTCCGATGGCTCGGTGATTTCCGGCTACACCACCATCATCAACAAGTACGCGAAGAACCCCAACGCCGCCAAACTGACGCGCGAGTACATCCTCAGCGACGCCGGTCAGATCAACCTGGCCAAGGGCAACGCCCGGCCGATCCGCGCCGAGCACCTGACCCTGCCAGCCGAAGTACAGGCCAAGCTGTTGCCGAACGAGCAGTACGCCAACGTCAAGCCGATCAAGGATGCCGCCGCCTGGGAAGCCACTTCCAAGGCCCTGCCGCAGCAGTGGCAGGAAAACGTCATCATTAATATGGAGTAACAGCTCAAGCAACGTAGCCCGGGTGCAATCCGGGTTACGGTCTTTTTGGCTCCATCCGCAATTTTTCTACGTAGCCTGGGTTGAGCGCAGTGATACCCAGGGCAGATTTCCCGGGTGTCGCTGCGCTCGACCCGGGCTACGAATCAATGATGAATCTTTCACACAGGACAACCCATGGCGTCCAAGGTCATCCTCGTCATTCTCGACGGCCTGAACTACGAGGTTGCCCGGCACGCGCTGGGTCACCTGCAGGCCTACTGCGGCGCCAAGCGCGCAGCGCTGTACAAGCTCGAATGCGAGCTGCCGTCGCTCTCCCGCCCGCTGTATGAATGCATCCTCACCGGGGTTGCCCCCATCGATAGCGGCGTGGTGCACAACAATGTGGTGCGCCTGTCCAACCAGCGCAGCATCTTCCACTACGCCCGCGACGCCGGCCTGACCACCGCCGCGGCGGCCTATCACTGGATCAGCGAGCTGTACAACCGCGCGCCTTTCGACGCCGCCCACGACCGTCATACCGATGACCTCGAACTGCCGATCCAGCACGGGCATTTCTACTATGCCGATCACTACCCCGACTCCCACCTGTTCGCCGACGCGGAAAGCCTGCGCCTGCGCCACAGCCCGAATTTCCTTTTGGTACACCCGATGAATATCGACGACGCCGGCCACAAGCACGGCCTCGACAGCGCGCAGTACCGCAACAGCGCGCGGGGCGCCGATGTCGTTCTTGCCGACTATCTGCAGGGTTGGCTGGATGCCGGGTACCAGGTGCTGGTCACCGCCGATCACGGCATGAACAACGACCGCAGCCACAACGGCCTGCTCCCGGAGGAACGCGAAGTGCCGCTGTTCGTGCTGGGCTCGGCGTTCAGCCTGCACAGCGAAGCGCGGCCACGGCAGACCGATCTGTGCGGCACCATCTGCGAGTTGCTCGGTGTATCTCACGATAAATCGGTCTGTCGGGACCTGCTGAAATGAGCGCGCCCCTCGACGACAACCTCAAGCTGCCCGGCGACATGCACGCCAGCACGATTGCAGCACCCCGCGCGCCTAGCAGACACATCAAATGGCTGCCGCTGCTGTGCCTGGTGCCCTTCGCCGTCTTCTTCATCGCCTTTCAGATCGCGCCGCTGGTGTGGGTGGCGATCAACAGCCTGAACAGTGCCGAAGGCTGGGGCCTGGCCAATTTCAGCAAGGTAATTAGCTCCAAGTTCTACTTGCAGGCGATCAAGCACAGCCTGCAGATTGCCTTCTGGTCGAGCCTGTTCGGCATGGCGATTGCGATACTCGGCAGCTATTCGCTGCATCAGGTCGATTCCAAGCTGCGCGATTTCGTCATGGCCTTCTCCAACATGACCAGTAACTTCGCCGGGGTGCCGCTGGCCTTCGCCTTTATCATCCTGCTCGGCTTCAACGGCGCGCTGACCCTGCTGCTGATCAAGATCGGCCTGATCGAGAGTTTCAACCTCTACTCGAAAAATGGCCTGATCGTGCTCTATACCTACTTCCAGATTCCCCTCGGCGTGCTGCTGCTCTACCCGGCCTTCGACGCCCTGCGCGAGGATTGGCGCGAGTCCGCCGCGCTGCTCGGCGCCGGCACCTGGGCTTTCTGGCGGCATATCGGCCTGCCAGTGCTGACCCCGGCGCTGCTCGGCACTTTCGTTATCCTCCTGGCCAACGCCCTCGGCGCCTACGCCACCGTGTACTACCTGACCACCGGCAACTTCAACGTGATGCCGATCCGCATCGCCGGCCTGGTTTCCGGCGATATTTCCCTCGACCCGAACCTCGCCAGCGCCCTGGCGATGATCCTGGTCGGCCTGATGGCGGTGATCACCGTGGCCCATCAGCTGCTGCTGAAGAGGAGCTACCATGCTTCGCGCTGACCGAACGCCCGCCGCGCTCTACCACCGCGTCGTGGTCTGGCTCTTGTTTCTGATACTGCTGACACCGCTGGCCGGCACCCTGCTCTATTCGCTGTCCACCAGCTGGTCGGCGAGCATTCTGCCGGATGGCCTGACGCTCAAGTGGTACCTGGCGCTGTGGAGCGATCAGCGCTTTCTCAATGCCTTCGGCCAGTCACTGCTGGTGTGCTTCGGTGCCCTGGCGCTGTCAGTGGTGCTGATTCTGCCGCTGCTGTTCGTGGTGCATTACCACTTTCCCAAGCTCGACGGGCTGATGAACATCCTGATCCTGCTGCCGTTCGCCGTGCCGCCGGTGGTGTCCTCGGTGGGCCTGCTGCAGCTGTACGGCTCCGGTCCGCTGGCGATGACCGGCACACCGTGGATTCTGATCGGCTGCTACTTCACCATCGCCCTGCCGTTTATGTACCGCGCCATCACCAACAACCTGCAGGCGATCAACTTGCCGGACCTGATGGACGCGGCCCATCTGCTCGGCGCCAGCACCTGGAAGGCAGCGTTTCTGGTGGTGCTGCCAAACCTGCGCAAAGGCCTGATGGTCTCGCTGTTTCTCTCGTTCAGCTTTTTGTTCGGCGAGTTCGTGTTCGCCAACATGCTGGTCGGCACCCGTTACGAGACGCTGCAGGTCTACCTCAACAACATGAAAAACAGCAGCGGCCACTTCAACAGCGCCCTGGTGATTTCCTATTTCTTCTTCGTGCTGGTCTTCACCTGGGCCGCTAACCGCCTGAACAAGGACAAGTCATGAGTTATCTGAGCATCCGCGGCCTGCACAAGAGCTACGGCGCCACCTCGATCTTCAGCGATATCGACTGCGAAATCGGCAAGGGCGAATTCGTCACCCTGCTCGGTCCCTCGGGCTGCGGCAAATCCACCCTGTTACGCTGTATTGCCGGGCTGACCGAGGTAAACGGCGGGCAAATCCTTCTGGATGGCGAGGATCTGGTGCCGCAAGCACCGCAAAAGCGCGGCATCGGCATGGTGTTCCAGAGCTACGCGCTGTTCCCCAATATGACCGTGCAGCAGAACGTCGCCTTCGGCCTGCGCATGCAAAAGGTCGCCAAGGAAGAAAGCGCCGAACGCGTGCGCGAAGCCCTGGCTATGGTCGAACTCGGCGACTTCGCCACGCGCTATCCGCACCAACTGTCCGGTGGCCAATGCCAGCGCGTGGCCCTGGCCCGCTCGCTGGTCACCCGCCCACGCTTGCTGCTGCTCGACGAGCCGCTGTCGGCGCTGGACGCACGGATTCGTAAACACCTGCGTGAACAGATCCGTTCGATTCAGCAAGACCTCGGCCTGACCACCATTTTCGTCACCCACGATCAGGAAGAAGCCCTGGTGATGTCTGATCGGATCTTCCTGATGAACGCCGGCAAGATCGTCCAGAGCGGCGATGCGGAAACCCTCTACACCGCGCCCGTCGATGCCTTCGCCGCCGGCTTTATCGGCAACTACAACCTGCTCGACGCCGACGCCGCCAGCCGCCTGCTCGACCGGCCGATAAACAGCCGCATCGCCATCCGCCCCGAGGCCATCCACCTCGGCGGCGAAGGCAACATTAAAGGGCACGTCCGTAGCCACAGCCTGCTCGGCAACGTCATCCGTTACCGCGTCGAGGCACGCGGTGTGGAATTGCTGGTCGACGTATTGAACCGCTCGGCGAGCGACATGCACGACAGCGGCCAGCACATCGCGCTGAGCATCGACGCCGACGCTATCCGGGAGGTGGCGTGATGGCCCTGGCAATTTTCGACCTCGACGAAACCCTGATCCACGGCGACTGCGCCAGCCTGTGGAGCGAGGAAATGGCCAAGCTCGGCTGGGTGGACGCGGAGTCCTTCCTCGACAAGGACCGCGAACTGATGGCGCTGTATGCCGAGGGCAAACTGGCCATGGAGGACTATATGGCCTTCAGCCTCTCGCCCCTGGTCGGGCGCAGCGCCGAGGAAGTCGCCTTCGTCGTCGAGCCCTATGTCGAGGACGTGATCGAGCCGCTGTTCTACAGCGACGCTACCCGCTGCCTGGCGACCCACCGCCAGGCTGGCGACCGCATCCTGATCATTTCCGCCTCCGCGCATTTTCTCGTCAGCGCCATTGCCGCGCGCTTGAACGTCGACGATGTGCTGGCGATTGATCTGGAGCTGCAGCACGGCCATTACAGCGGTCGCACCCAAGGCGTGCTCACTTACCGCGAGGGCAAAGTCAACCGCCTGCATACCTGGTTGCAGGAACAGGGCGAGTGCCTGGATGGCGCCTATTTCTATTCGGATTCGCGCAACGACCTGCCGCTGCTCCAGCAGGTGGACAACCCGCGCGTGGTCAATCCGGACCCGGTGCTGCGCGAACATGCGCAGCACGCGAACTGGCCGATTCTCAGCTGGCGCTAGCCGCCGACACGGCAGGTGCTCCATGGTCTCCCTGCCCGCGGAACAGGCCGGCAAGCGCTGCTGAACGTTTTCTGAACAGCCCCAGTTCGGCGTTCGTGCCACTCCGGTTTGAATGATTTCGCCGGCCAATGGTCCGTGTTAGAGCGCCTGTTCGATGAATTGGCGTGAATGCTGGCACTTTGATCAGCTTTCGTTCTTGCCAGGCGTGAACAAAGCTCGGCATCCTTAGGGAACTGCGACTAAAGTACCGGCCATGGCAAGACCACTTCTGCGAATGCTCACGCGCCTGCGCAATGACTTCCAACTCTCCATCATCACGCTGATGGGCTTGATTGGTGTTGTCGGCATTACCCCCTACGCGGTTTATCGCCTGCTTCAGGGCAACCTTCTGGTTGGCGTGGCGGACACCATCATCGTGCTCTCGACCACCGCTGCGGTGATCTACGCCTGGCGCACCGGCAACACCGAAAAGCCCGGTATTTTCCTGGCGACCGTATTCACCGTGGGCTCCACCCTGGTTGCGATCAACCTGGGGGTCAACGGGGTGTTCTGGATCTATCCGCTGGTGCTGTTCAACTTCTTCATGGTGACCCCCGGCAAAGCGGTGATCGCGACCCTGCTGGTGCTGGTCAGCCTGGTCACACATGCGGTACTTGTGCCAGGGACGGTATTCCAGAGCACCTACCAGATGACCTCGTTTCTGGTCACCAGCCTGATGGCCGGGCTGCTCGCCTTTATCTTTGCCTACCGCACCCGCAGCCAACGCGAACAGCTGCAGCTGCTGGCCATACAGGACCCGCTGACCGGCGCCCGCAACCGGCGCTCGATGAACGAAGAGCTGAAGATCGCCGCTTCGATTCATCGTCGCCACGGCAACAACTACGGCATTCTGGTGATGGATCTGGACCACTTCAAACTGATCAACGACAACTTTGGCCACCAGGCCGGCGACCGGGTGCTGACCGCTTTCGTAAACCTGATCAAGAAATCCTCGCGTCAGGAAGACCGCTTGTTCCGCTTTGGCGGCGAGGAGTTTCTGATGCTCCTGCCCAGCACCGACAAGCCGGGCCTGCTGGCCGCCGCCGAGCATTTGCAGCAGCAGTTGAGGTTGCACCTGCAGGGTCCGGGCGGACCGGTGACGATGTCGATCGGCGGTTCCATCCTGCGCGACGGCGAACATTGGGAGAGCTGGCTGCAGCGCGCCGACCAGCGCCTGTACCGCGCAAAAAGCGCAGGGCGCAACTGCTCGATCATCGAAGACGAGCTGCAACCTGCGGCACCCTTGCAGCTGGGCGCCAGCTAGCGGCACAGCTACTGCGTGATCGGCCGTTTACAAGGGCACCACGGCTGCAATCGCCTGTTACATGCGCCGCACCGGCTTCTGTAACAATCCCCTGGCTGCCCAGTCTATTCAGCACATTCTCTGCTCGGGAACCGCCATGAAACGACGCGCCTTTATCCAGGGTTTCGCCCTGTTACCCGCCCTGCCCTTGCTCGGCAGCTCGCTGACCCTGAGCGCGGCCACGCCGCAGCAAGGTATCGCACCGACCTTCACCCCACTGGATAAACCCCATGCTGCCTGGCGCGAGCTGCTCAGCCCGCAGGCCTATGCGGTGCTGTTCGAAGAAGACACCGAGCGCGCCGGCAGCAGCCCGCTGAACCAGGAAAAGCGCCCAGGTACTTATATCTGCGCAGCCTGTTACCTGCCGCTGTTCGACAGCCAGCACAAATATGAAAGTGGCACCGGCTGGCCCAGCTTTACCCAGGCCATTGAGGGCCACACAGCATTCAAGCGCGACTTCAAGCTGATCTTCCCGCGCACCGAATACCACTGCGCCCGCTGCGGCGGTCATCAGGGCCACCTGTTCGATGACGGCCCGGCGCCGCGCAACGAGCGCTGGTGCAATAACGGTGTTGCATTGAAATTCGTGGCCCAGGGTGAAACCTTGCCCGCCTTGAGGAATTGAACATGGCATTTTTCGAATCGATCCAACGCGCACCGCGTTACCTGGCGCCGCTGCTGCTCGGCCTATCGCTGACCGCCTGCGAACAGAGCTCCGCGCAAGCGCCGGCGGCTCCAGCCAAGTCCGATACAAACGCCAGTAGCGCTACCACACAGGCCACCGCCGTATTTGCCGGCGGATGCTTCTGGTGCACCGAAGCAGACTTCGACAAGTTGCCCGGTGTGCTTGAAACCACCTCGGGCTATATCGGCGGCACCGTCGAGAATCCAACGTACGAGCAGGTGTCGGCGGGCACCACCGGCCATATCGAAGCGGTGCAGGTGCGGTTCGACCCCAGCAAGACCAGCTATGGTGCACTGCTGGAAGCCTTCTGGCCAACCATCGACCCGCTGACGCCCAATGCCCAGTTCTGCGACCAGGGCGCGCAGTATCGCAGCGCGATTTTCTATGCCAACGAGCAGGAGAAGGCCCTGGCCGAAGCCTCGAAAGCGGCGTTGGACGCATCAGGACGCTTCCAGCAAAAGGTGGTCACCGAAGTGCTGCCAGCCACGACCTTTTACCCAGCCGAGGAGTATCACCAGAACTACCATCAGAAGAACCCGCTGCGCTATTCCTACTACCGTAATGGCTGTGGGCGGGATGATCGGCTGGAACAGCTGTGGGGCAAGTGACCACGAAGCGAACTCGCCGCCGACTACCAACGGATGATGGCCGGGCATTCAGCTAGTGATTCAAAGCGGCGGCAGGCGGTTCGCTCGGCTACGGTGACGTTCTCACAGCCGGCGCAGGCATTCCGATGGCACCGTTGAAGCCACTGTTCAAAATCGCATCCTTGGTGGCCCTGGCGGGCTGGCTGGCGCTGATCTGCCTGCCGTTCTGGCAACTGACCGACGAGCTGGTTCTGGGCATTTCGGTACTTCTGCTGGGGTTCATCTACGTCTGGCTGCTGGCAGTTGCCATGCGCCAGCGACCCGAGCCAGGCAGCGGCAAGCCAGGGTTCTTCAGCCTTGGCGGGGTACTGGCGCTGCTGCGCCAGCCCACCGCCGCACTGGCAGCCTGGGTGCATATCCTGTCGTTCGACCTGATGGTGGGGCTATACATCCGCAGCGAAGGCGCAATCGCCGGTATCAGCCATTGGGCCCTCGTGCCCTGCTATCTACTGACGCTGATGTTCGGCCCGCTGGGTTTGCTGGTTTTCCTCGCGCTGCGCTGGTGGCTAGGCACTGCCATCTAGCAACGTGGCAGGGTCAACGGCTGCGCTGGTAAGTCTGGCTGCTATGCCCCGGTAGACGCTGCACTTCATAGCCGTTGGGGTACTCGATGCTCTGGCGGATTCCGCCGCGACTCTCGATCGACTGGCTGCCCTGGTAACTTTCCTGCCGCTCAAGGGTTCCGTCGCCAGGCAAGCGCTGCCCGCCATACAGGTTGTGACTTTCATGGTATTGCGAACCGCTCACACTGCCACTGGCACCTGGGCTGACGTAGGTTTTCGGGATGACTCGAATGGTCTGCGGTGCCTGTTGCTCCGCGTGCAATGAGGCAATCAACAGCAGGCAAGCCAGAACGACCAGATAGCTAGCTTTCGTCATCACAACCTCTGCGCCTTGAGCGCGCGAAATGAACCTAAAGGTTTGGCCAGCTGTACAAGCCGGTGGTTCCGTCCATTGATCAGACCCAGCCAACGCGCCTGAGCCCACACACCGTGACCGATCATCCATTCACAGCATAAACCTGTACCCGCCAACCCGTTTCGCGATACCCATCGCGCTTCGTCCGAACGGCATTCTTTACTATCAGCGGCTCCGCACTCGAACCGAGCTTCGCCCACCAGATGACCATGCGTACCCTTCTATTACTGCTCCTTTGCCTCCCAGGCATCGCAGCAGCCGAGCCCTTCAGCTGCAGGGCCGTGACCATCAGCGAGGGCGACACCTTCACCTGCCTGACCACGGAGAACCAACGTCTGCGAGTTCGTCTGGCCGAAATCGATGCTCCAGAAAGAAAACAGCCGTATGGCGCCGAAGCCAAACAGGCACTGGCTGAAATGATCTTTGAAAAACAGGTAGTACTGGATGTTCAGGACGTCGATCGCTACGGCAGAACCATCGCCCGCGCTTACGTCGGCGGCCGAGATGTTAATTACCTGCTGGTTGAGCAAGGCGCGGCCTGGGCCTCTGCCAAACAGCTGAAGGACCACAGATTGAAGGACGCCGAAACGCTGGCCAGAAACATGGACAAAGGTCTTTGGCAGCTCCCAGCGGAGTCCATAGTCCCGCCCTGGGAATGGCGCTACGCTGGCAGAATCTCAATGCCAGAAAAGGTCAAACCAGGCCGGACCGCTTCGTTTTCCCAGTTTGGAGGTGGTTAAACCGCCCCAGGTCCGCTCAATAGAACAGGCCGGCAATACCGGCCTCTGTTTAAAAAGGTGCTGGAGAGCGAAGATCACTTGCTGGGCAATTCGATGCGATCTTCGTGGATCACGATGCGGCCCTGCTTATACAGGCCGCCAATCGCTTTCTTGAAGTTGCCCTTGCTGACCCGGAACAGCGCGCTGATCGCTTCCGGTGAGCTTTTGTCGTTGAGGTTCAGTTGCCCACCGTTCTCGCGCAGCTTGAGCAAAATCTGCTCGCCAAGGCTGCTGGCGGCCTCCTGACCGACAGGCTGCAGACTCAGGCTAATCTTGCCGTCGGCGCGCACCTCCTTGATAAAGCCTTTTTCCTGCATGCCGCTGCGCAGGAACTTGAACAGCTCGTTCTTGTGAATCAGCCCCCAGTGCTTGCCGTTGATGATGGCCTTGAAGCCCATGTCGGTGGAATCGGCCACCAGCAGGTCGACTTCCTGACCGGGCTGATAATTGGCGGGGAGATTGTCCAAATAACGGTCGAGGCGCGCGGTTGCGGTGATGCGCTTGCTGCGTTTGTCGAGGAACACATGAACGACGCAATAATCCCCCACCTGTAACGGGCGCTTTTCCTCGGAATGGGGCAGCAACAGATCTTTCGGCAAGCCCCAGTCGAGAAACAGCCCCACACGGTTGATATCCACGACTTTCAGGCTGGCAAACTCGCCCACCTGCACTTTGGGCTTTTCCGTGGTGGCGATTAACTTGTCATCGCTGTCCAGGTAGATGAATACGTTCAGCCAGTCCTCCACCTCGCTGGGTGTATCGGACGGGATATACCGCTTGGGCAGAAGTATCTCGCCGTCCGCGCCGCCATCCAGATACAAGCCAAAATCCGTGTGTTTGACGACCTGCAAACTATTCATTCTTCCGATAACAGCCATGTGCCTACCCTCTTTGCGAGCCGCGCATTCTACCCGAGTTGCGCCCTCGTTTCGCGCGCTCGCATGCGCAGGGCAAAACCTAATCAATTATTGGAAAAGAAATGCATCTACTTTACGAGTCGATATAAATCAGCAACTTGAGAATATATTCAGCCACTTCGCGTAATTAAATAAACGATTTATAGCGGGTTAATAAGCGCTTCGGCCGTTATTAATCGAGCAATTGTCAAGTCGTTCGCGTACAATCGCCTGCCAAATTAATTTTAAAAAGGTTAATGGCCGCCATGCGCGTAAAAGCATCCAACAGCAAACCAAAACCCGCTCCAGCCGTTGAAACCAGCGCTTCTATCGATGCGCAGATTGCCGCATTTCTGAAGTCCGGCGGCGAGATCCAGCAAATCGCCAAGGGCGTAAGCGGTCAGGTCTACGGCACCTCCAAGCAGATCACCATCGGCAAGAAATAAAGCCCGCCAAGCCCCGCAGCGCTTTGCTGGCTACCACAAAGCGCTGGGCTGCACATCCTCCCCGCCTCATCCCCTCCGCATCGAAAACATTTTCATTTATTTAGCAAACCGCCACTGGCGCGTAGCACAACCTTGTTTCAGAATCATGACAAGCCGTCCTAAGTGGCGCCTTTCGCGCGTTGCGAGCGGTTTGTTCAGGAGTTGTTGTGCGACCTTTCAGCCATCGGCTGCAATATCCAGGCGCCTTGCTGGCGCTGGGTACCTTGTTCATCCTCATTCCTCTGATCAGCCGCGTTGCGCTGGATTGGACACACCCCTATGGCCTGCTGTCAGACCTAGCCATTGGCTGCCTGCTGGTCGCACTGTTGCATCAACGCAGCTGGCTGCTGAGCGTTCCGGTCATCCTGGCGTGGTGCGTATTCATTCTGGGCACTGCAGAACTCGTCAGCGCGGTCGGGCGCATGCCCGAGCTGGCAGACCTTCACTACCTGACCGACGCGCAATTCGTCAGCCACTCCACGCAGGGCAGCGGGCTCAGCCAACCCTTGCTGGCACTGGCTCTGGGCCTTGCTATCGTCGTTTATCTGGTGGTGCGGTGGCGCCAATCCGGCGGAGCTCGCCAGCGCTTCTCCCCGATTTGGCTGGTGCCCGGAATCGCCCTGCTGATCGGCCATGCGGCTTTGCAGTACCGCAACCCCAGCGAGGCCGACCAGTGGCTGCAGTTCAACCTGACTCACAAACTGTTGGCTGAAAGCCTCAGCAGCGCGCAACTGCGCGTGGAGGACTGGGTTTCTAGTGATCTGCCTTCAAGCCCGGCGGATATCAGCGACCTGACCCAGCTTGACCTCAACGGCACGCCTTTGCTCAAGCAGGCGGGAGCCGCCCGTAACGTTCTGATTATCACCCTCGAAGGCATTCCAGGCGCTTATCTGGATGCCAGTCGCAAGGCCATCGGCAGCAGCTACCAGCAAAACCCCATGCCGCGCCTGAGCGAATGGGCCGAGCGTGGCATGCTGACCCCCGATTACGTACTGCACAGCCACCAGACCATCCGCGGCCTCTACGCGATGCTCTGTGGCGACTACAGCAAACTGGACTCCGGCACGCCCAAAGGCGTCGAGCTGCTGAACAACCCGACACGCAGTGAGCAATGCCTACCGGCGCAACTGCGCGAGAACGGCTTCAGCACCCACTACCTGCAAGGCGCTGGGCTGCGCTTCATGGCCAAAGACCAGATCATGCCGCGCATGGGCTTCGACAAGACCCTGGGCCGCAGCTGGTTCAAGAACAAGCCGTACCTGGAATTCCCCTGGGGCATGGACGACAAGGCGTATTTCGAAGGCGCGCTCGGTTATGTCAAGCAACTGCGCAAGGGCAAGCAACCCTGGATGTTGACGCTGCTAACCGTCGGCACCCATCAACCTTACTCCGCGCCGCCGGATTACCTTGAGCGCTTCCCGACGGCCAAGCAGGCGGCAATTGCCTACCTCGACGATGCGGTGGCTGATTTCCTGCAGGGGCTGGAACGGCAAGGTGTGCTCAAGGACACACTGGTCATGGTCACGTCAGACGAGTCCCACGGCATCGAAAAGGTTCGCCTGGCCTCGGCCTGGGGCTTCAATCTGATACTCGCGCCCGAGCAGAAGCAGCTGCCCTCGTTGAAGACTGGCACTTACGGGCATGTCGACCTGGCCGCCTCGGTGCTCGATTACTTCGACCTGCCCATGCCGGCGGATATCGCCGGGCGCTCGCTGCTGCGCGACTACAGCAGCGGTCGACCGATCATGTCCTACACCAATGGCCTGCTGCGCCAGCACGACGGCCAGGGCACCTTCATCGAATGCGACTTCCGCAAGGTCTGCCGACGTTATGCCAGCGCCGGCTTCATCGCCGATAGCGCGCGTTACCTGGGCCGTGAAAGCGGCCGCCCCGCGCGTTTGATTAGCCAGCGGGCCGCTTTGCTCGACCAATCGCTGCAGACCGGCGAAGTCAGCCTGCGCTATCAGTTCGCCAACCGCACGCCGATTCAGCTCAACTCAACCGCTGGCGATGACTGGGCCGACAATCTGGTGGGTGCCCAGTACTTGGAACTGCCAAAGGGCACGCAAACCACCGTGACCCTCAAGATACGTGCCGTGCGCATGGACAAGCACGGCGCCAGACTGCAGTTGAAGACCAAGGAGTACGACCGCGACGTGGTTGTCCAGATCCCCGATCTGCCGCTGCTGACCGCCGACCGGCCCGTCGAGGTGAGCTTCGTCTTCGACAACCTCGACACCCGCAAAGCCTTCTCTTTTCACCTGCTGGGGCAAGGCCAAGGCAGCATCGAGATCACCGACTTCAGCGTGATCAGCGAACACCGTGAAGATCAGCTGATCGCGGCCAAGCGCGACAAGGACGAAGTCGGTCTCCAGGCCCAGTAGACCCGAATGTCAGTCGGCCTGCAGGCTCAGGCGCAACAGCTGCCCTTTCGCCGAGTCGGTCAGCACATAGAGGTAGCCATCCGGGCCCTGGCGCACGTCACGAATGCGCGCATCGAGGTCCTCCAGCAGACGCTCTTCGCGTTTCACCCGGTCGCCGTCCAATTCCAGGCGAATCAGCGCCTGCCCTGCCAGCGCACCAACGAACAGATTGCCCTGCCACTGCGGAATGCGCGTCGCGTCGTAGAACGCCATCCCGCTGATCGCCGGCGACTTCTCCCAGACATGATGCGGCGCTTCGGTACCCTCGACCACCTCACCCTGTGCTTCGGGAATAGCCAGCATTGAATAGTTGATGCCGTGGGTTGCAAGTGGCCAGCCATAGTTCTTGCCAGCCAGGGGAATATTGATCTCGTCGCCGCCACGCGGGCCGTGCTCGTGGGTCCAGAGCGCCCCGGTCCGGGGATTGAGCGCCGCGCCCTGCTGGTTGCGATGGCCATAGGACCAGATTTCCGGCCGCACGCCCTGCTGACCAACAAAGGGGTTGTCGCTCGGTACCCGGCCATCGGCGTGCAGTCGCACGATCTTGCCCTGCAGCTTGGCGAGGTCCTGAGAGGTCGGTCGCTGATTGTTCTCGCCCAGCGCGACGAACAGATAACCGTCGCGGTCAAACACCAGGCGGGAGCCGAAATGGGTGCCGGTCGAGAGCTTCGGTTGTTGCCGGAAAATCACCTGAAAATTCGTCAGATCGCGGTGGTCCGCCGACAACTCGCCGCGGCCGACCGCAGTGCCCGCGCGCTGGTCTTCGCCTTCTTCGGCGTAGGAGAGGTAAACCAGCCGGTCCTTGCTGAAGTTCGGCGACAGCACGACATCCAGCAACCCGCCCTGGCCGGTGGCGAATACCTCAGGCACCCCGCTGATTGGCGCCGACAGCTCGCCACCGGCAGTCACCCGGCGCAGGTTGCCTGAGCGCTCGGTGACCAGCATGCCCTGCCCGTCCGGTAGGAACGCCAGGCTCCACGGGTTGCTCAGATCAGCCACCAGGGTTTCGACCTGCACCTCGCCCAGCTCACTCGGCAGCAGCTGAACGTCGGCATGCGCCATGGGCGCCGTGAGCACAGCGGTCAAGGCCAAAAGAGACAACGGACGTAGCCGAAACGGCGTTTGCGGGGACATGGGGCACTCCTGGATGGATGATTGCGGACCCGCCGGAGTGTGCAACAGGCTTGACCGGCTTTCAGCAGCCAGACGGTTTCATCAGGTTTCAGGTCGATCAATACATCGCGTACTTGCGTTCGATGGCTGCGTACTGCCCGCTTGCACGTAGCGTGGCCAGGCCCTGGTTGAACTGGTCACGCTGCTGCTGCAAGCGAAACCCGACCTGATACGGCGTCGGCTCGAACAAGCGAAACCAGCTCAATGGCTGGCTGACATCGACCTGGTCGTACACTTCACGGTTGAAGTATTGAAGGATGCGCACGTCGGCGATCACCACGTCCACCCTACCGCTGTACAGCAGGCGATTACGGGCAATTTGGTTGGCCTCTTCGCGGTAGCGCGGGTTGGCTTCTGCCATCTGGCGAAACTCGTCGCCCAGCAGATGACGCGCTCGCTGAAAGGCACTGACGGAATAATCTTTCAAATCGGCGATCTGCTTGATCGGGTACTGGCGCGCACGCAGCGACACGGCGACATTCTGGTAATGAATGTAGGGGTCGGAATAGAACGCGCTGACGCCGCTGCGCTCACTGGTGGTGGCGATGGCATCGACCTGGTCGCGCTGCAACAACAGATGCAGACGCTCCATGGGTGCGTAAAACACCTCGACCTGCAGCCCTGCCAAAGTGGCGGCAGCATTGATGATCTCGTACTCAAGCCCACGGGGCTCGTTCTCGAATATGTAAGGCGGCTTGTGGGTACCAAACCCAAGGCGCAGGTGCTCCGCCATCAGTAACTGGCTCGCGAACAACAACGTGAAACCTAATAGCCACCTCATGCCCACACCTTAAACCTGGATAGATGCAGCATAGCTGGACATGGGTTCGGTATGCGCGCAGGCCACGCCGCCCCACTGGGGTCGGCACAGCTAAGCCTTCGCCGAGCTCAGCCCTACTTCGCTGCTACGGCTGAAACTCGACCTGGCTGGCTACCCGTAGTTCGGCAAGCGGGGATATGGCACTAAACGAGATTGGCTTTGGCCGCCGTATCGTCAAAGACCTCCGGCACCAGCGCCGCCGTACCCTGATCGTCGAGCAACTCGCGGGAATGCTCGCCTCCCGGAATGCTGCTGTCGATCATGCTCAGCAGTTGCAGGCCCCGTGGCGTCAGCACGAAGTTCTCGCCGTTGCCGCCCTCATCTTCCGGCCGTGGCTCGATAAAGCCCGCTTCGAGCAACTGCGACTCGTAATCCGCCGCCTGCGCCTTCAGCGCATCCAGATTGCTGGTGTGCTCGCCTGCGCGCTCAAGCTCCTGCGCCAGCTCTTCGGCATAGGCCCGTGGCGCGAAATTTTTTCCGGCGGAATTTTGCACTTCATGCAGCAGGCGCTCGATAAGATCCCAGTTATAAGACATAGCATCCTCTCCCATTCGCGTAGCGCTCCACCCAGTGGCAGGCGCGAGGGCCTCGTTGCGGTCGCCCTCATCATTTCGGACCCGCCCAGGCCTGTTTAGGTTCGACCTGGCGCCGCAGCGCGCCCTGAACCATGCCCCGGCGCCAGCAGTCAGACGTACGCCAACCGTTCCGCTTCGAGGTTTCCGCCCCATGCGCCTGTTCCAGCCCCTGCTCGCCGTTGCGCTCTTGCTCACCACCGCAGCCGTTCAGGCGGACGCACCGCTTCGCCTGGTGCACCTGCAGCGCTGTGGCGATCTGTTCGATGAGCGCCAGCTACTATTCTGCCTCGACAGCCAGGGCCTGAACCGCGGCGCGTTCACCGTGCTGCTCAACGGCACGCCATTGCCGAACGCGGCAATCGAGCGCAACGGCAAGGCATTGCAGATCAGGATCGCCAGGGATACCCAACAAAGCGGGCCGATCTGGCTGGAGCAGCAGGGTCAGGCCAGCAATCCGGTCTGGCTGTCGCTCAAGGGCAGCCATGTGCTGGCGGCCAAACCCGGCGAAGTGGCGAAGAACATGGATGGGCTGACCACCTATGTCGACCTGATCAGCCTGATCATCGAAGAGGACGCCGATGGCCTCGCGGTGTCCCGACAGCTCGCAAAAAAATACGGCGCCGAAGTGGTGGGGGCCATCGCGCCGCTGAACACCTACCAGCTGCGCCTACCCGTGGACAACCTCACCGAGCGTGACGCCATGGTGCTGCGCCTCGGCAGCGAGGTCAGTGTGGACGCCGTGGTGATCGAGGAGTCCGCTGCCGAGGAAGGCGAAGCCGAAGCCCAGTACAGGCCGTCAACAACCATGCCGAACCAAAACGAATGGGCAGCGAACCGCTTTCTCGATGCGGTCAATTACTACCAGCGGCGCATTCCTGCTAAGGACGCGCCCGTGCCGACCACGCCGGTGCGCATCGGTCTGATCGAACGCGACGTGGATTTCGATGCAGCCGATTTCAACGACTACCTGGGCGCAGCCCATCGCGCCGATGACCAACCGCACACTCGCCTGTATGCACGGGATGCGGCGCGGCCGGACGGGCACGGCTCTACCGTGGCCGGCATCCTCGCGGCGCGCTGGGACAAGGGCGGCAACACGGGTTTCCTGCGCGGCCTGGACGGCGCCGGCCCGGGTTTTGAGGTAATCGTGGAACGCAACTCCGATGCGGGCATCACCGCCAACATCGCGGCCTCGGTCAACCTGGTGGAAGACGGTGTACGGGTGCTCAACTGGAGCTGGGGCATTCACCGGATCGGTGCGAAGAATATCCGCGGGGACGAAGTCGACTCGCTGGTTCGCTCGGGTCTTGCCATGAGCGGCTACGAAGAATTGCTCGAAGAGTTCTTCCTGTGGCTGCGCAGCGAGCATCCGCAGGTGGTGGTGGTCAACTCGGCCGGCAATGGCGCGTCGTTTTCCGGCGCCGACGAATATCGGCTGCCCTCGTCGTTTATCACCGATCAATTGCTGGTCGTCGGCGGGCACCAGCGCAGTGAGCGCGATGTGCCGGTAGAGGACCCCGGATACGCGATCAAGCGCAGCTCGTCGAACAGCGATACCCGGGTCGATATCAGCGCCGCCGCGTGCGTGCACGCCTCCACCACGGGCGAGAACAAGCAGGGCGAGATCCATTGCGGAACCTCCTACGCCACGCCGCTGGTGGCCGGCCTGGTCGCCGGGCTGTTGTCGATCAACCCCGATCTGCACCCCGCCCAGCTGCGCATGCTGCTGCGCCGTAGCGCCATGACCCTGGGCGAGGAATTCGACTTCGAGCCGACCGATGCAGAGGACCTGACCGCGCCAATTCTGCCCTCCGAGCGCAACTACGAGCTGAACAACCCGGACATCGGCCGCTCCGCGCGACTCGACATGCAGAAGGCCCTCGACCTTGCGGTAAAAAGCCGCGATCGCGTGCGCTAGGTTCGCTCGCCGATCGGGTAAGGCGTGGCGCGCAGCCTGAACTTTCCTCGGCCGGGCGTACTCAACCGGGCACGTCAGCCTGTTGCTGTGAGGACATTGCCATGAGAACCACCCTGCCAAGCAAAACCGCCCTGGGCATGTGCGCCGCCTTTGCTCTGTTCGCCCAGAGCACGGCCTACGCCTCCTGCAGTTCTGAGGAGGCGACCGCCAAGGCCGAGCAACTCGCGGCCAAGATCGAAGAGATCACCCAGAAAGACCCTGCCCGCGCCGCCCAGCTGCGCGCAGAGCTGAAGGAAACTTCGCCGGAAACCTCTTCAGACGAACTGGAAAACGGCTGCGAAGGTTATGACCAGCGCCTCAAGGAGCTGGAAAAAGCTGGCGACGAGGTTGACGCCGGCAACAACTAGCGCCATCCACCTGCCGCAATCACCCAGATCGATAACAGAGGATTCGTCGCGCCTTGGCCACTCCGGTCTAGACTTCAGCCACTTTGCTCAGCCCTAACTGGAGACCTCCCATGCTTAAAGCCGAATATCAGACCCGCGGCCCCGTTCCCCACGAAGCGATTGCCGCAGTTGCGTTGCAGCTACCTGCCCTGACCGCCGGCCAGGCGCGGGTAAAGGTGCTGGCGGCGCCCATCAACCCTTCAGACGTGCTTACCCTAACGGGCGAATACGGCATGTTGCCGCCGCTGCCAGCCATCGGCGGCAACGAAGGGGTCGGCCGAGTGGAAGAACTGGGCCCCGACGTCAGCCACCTCAAGGTCGGCCAAATGGTATTGCTGCCGGTCGGCTGCGGTACCTGGGTCAGCCACCTGAACGCTCCAGCCAACAAGCTGATTCCCCTGCCTGAGGCCGACCCGCAGCAGTTGGCGATGATGACCGTGAACCCACCGACGGCGTCGTTGATGCTCAGCGAATTCGTCGACCTGAAGCCGGGCGACTGGGTGATCCAGAACGCCGCCAACTCGGGTGTCGGTAGCTACCTCATCCAGCTGGCCAAGCTGCGCGGTTTCAAGACGGTCAACGTGGTGCGCCGCGAATCGGCGGTCGCCGGAGTGGAAGCCGAAGGCGGCGACGTGGTGCTGGTCGACGGCGCTGACCTGGCCAAGCGCGTGCGTGCAGCGACTGGCGGCGCGGCAATTCGCCTGGGCATCGACGCAGTTGGCGGCGAATCAACCGACCACCTTGCCGCCAGCCTGAGCGAGGGTGGCGTACTGGTCAATTACGGGATGATGAGCCGGCAACCCTGTCAGGTATCGCCCGCCTCTTTCGTCTTTCGCGACGTCAGCCTGCGCGGCTTCTGGTTGGCCAAGTGGTTCCAGAATGCCAGCCAGGCCGAGCAGATGAAGGTATTCGGCGAGCTGACCCAACTGATCGCCAGCGGCAAACTGCATACCCGCGTCGCCGCGACCTATGACGTCAGCGAGATCAAGCAGGCCGTGGCAGCCGCCGCCAGTGGCGAGCGCGACGGCAAGATCCTGATCGTTCCGAAGTAATCGCACGCTGACGACGGCGGGCAGCCTCGTAGGATGGATGACGCTTCACCCATCCACCAACTGCGATGGTGGATGAAAAAAGCGTCATCCACCCTACAGAGCTCGTGGACGCAATCCGGGACAAACGCTGCGTGCACCGCTGCGACCATAGCGATCTTGTCGGGTTACGCGGCGGCCGGTGGCGATGACGCTGCGCAAAATGCGATAGGCGCCGCTAACCCGACCTACCCTGCTACGAACACGCCCTGCAAATACGGATTATTCCGCGCTGGGCTTGCGGCGTTTCAACGGCGCCAGGCCATCCTGGCTGACCAGCACGGGCGCATCGACTTTTGGTTTGTTGATCGTGTTGCGCTTGCTCGGCGCCTTGGCGGCCGGCTTCTTCGCAATCTTCTTGCCGGTTTTGGGGTCGACCTTTTTCTTCTTCGGGCCCACTGCCTTGCCGGACGCCTTGAGGTTCTTCGGCCCTTGATAGATGCCTTTGAGGTCCTTGATATTGCGGCGTTCGAAGCGCTGCTTGAGGTAGCGCTCGATGCTCGACATCAGCGCCCAGTCGTTGTGACAGATCAGCGAGATCGCCAGACCTTCTGCGCCGGCACGGCCGGTGCGGCCGATGCGGTGCACGTATTCGTCGCCGGAGCGCGGCATGTCGAAGTTGATCACCAAGTCCAGACCGTCAACATCCAGGCCACGGGCGGCGACATCGGTGGCTACCAGAATCTTCACCGCGCCCTGCTTGAGGCGGTCGATGGCCAGCTTGCGGTCCTTCTGGTCCTTTTCGCCGTGCAGCACGAAGGTTTTAAAGTCATGGGCGACCAACTTGCCATACAGGCGATCAGCCTGAACCCGGGTATTGGTGAAGATGATTGCCTTGTCGTAGGTCTCGTTTTTCAGCAACCACTCGACCAGACGCTCCTTATGGTGGTTATGGTCGGCGGTGATGATCTGCTGACGGGTGCCCTCGTTCAGCTGGCTGACGCGGTTGAGCTGCAGGTGCTGCGGCTCTTTCAGGACCTTTTCGACCATCTCGCGCAAGCCGGCGCCGCCACTGGTGGCGGAAAACAGCAAGGTCTGGCGCTCGGCATTGCACAGTTCGCTGAGGCGCTGGACGTCTTCGGCAAAACCCATGTCGAGCATGCGGTCCGCTTCGTCGAGCACCAGCACCTCGACCTCATCGAGCAGCAGATTGCCGGCGTTGGCGTGTTCGATCAGACGCCCTGGCGTGCCGATCAGGATGTCGACCCGACGCAGCATCGCGGCCTGCACCTTGAAGTCCTCGCCACCGGTGATCAGACCGGCCTTGAGAAAGGTGAATTGGGCGAAGCGTTCGACTTCCTTGAGAGTCTGCTGGGCCAGCTCGCGGGTCGGCAGCATGATCATTGCGCGAACGCTCATGCGTGGCGATGAGGCGCCATCGCCAAGTAGGCGGTTGAGCATCGGCAGCACGAAGGCTGCAGTCTTGCCGCTGCCGGTCTGCGCGGTTACCCGCAAATCCTGCCCCTGCAGCGCCAGTGGAATGGCCGCCACCTGCACCGGGGTAGGCTCGGTAAAGTTCAGCGCAGCCACGCCTTTAAGCAGGCGTTCATGCAGGGCGAATTGGGAAAACACGGGAGCAACCTCGACAAAAACAAAAAATCAGCCGCATAGCCTAACGCTTTCCGGCGCTACGGCCGAATTTCTTTGCATAAACCTGACGGCATACCGCGGTATGCCGACGTTCGCCATGGCTGACCAACTCCGCCTAAGCGCCTGCCAGAGCGCCCCGGTTTGGCCAACCCTCAGTTTCGCTGTTGCTTGATCAGCAGCCGCGCACTGTCCCACCCCACCAGTACCACGGCCAGCCAGATCGGCAGGTACGTCAGCCACTGAGCGACGTCGAAGGATTCACCGAGAAAAACCAGCGCCACCAGAAACAGCAGCACCGGTTCGACATAACTGAGAATGCCGAACAGGCCCAATGGCAGCAGCCGGCTCGACGCCATCATCGCGGCGAACGCTAGCGCGCTGAGCAGCCCCAGGCCCGGCAGCAACCACCAGAGTTGCGGTACTGCGGCGAAAACGCCGCGGGGCCCGCAGACAATAATCAACCCGATGGCGACCGGTAATAGCATCAGCATTTCCAGGACGAAACCAGATAACGCATCCATGCGCATCCAACGACGCAGCATGAAATACGGCGGATAACCCAGGACGGTCACCAGCACTACCCAGGAAAACGCCTGGGTTCGCCACAGTTCATGCAGTACGCCAAGCAGCGCGCAGGCCACCGCCAGTCGCTGCAGCGGGCGCAGGCGTTCGCCATAGAACAGCCGCCCGACCAGGACCATCGCCAGCGGCAGGAGGAAATAACCCAGGGACACCTCGAGCATGCGCCCGGCCAGCGGCGCCCAGACGAACAAGGCCCACTGGATGCCCATCAGCAACGCCGCCAGCGGCAACGCTGTCAGTAACAAGGGTTCGCGGCGCAACCGGGCGCAGGTCGCGCCCAGCACCTGCCACTGCCGCGCCAGGGTAACCAGCAGCAATACCGCGGGAATGGACCACAGCACGCGCTGGGCGAACACCTGCACCCCGTCCAGCGGCGCAAGCAGCTGCACGTAACCGGGCACCAGGGCAAACAGAATCGAGGCGACTATCGACAAACTCACGCCGCGCCCGGACAGTTGCATCGCGTCCTCCTGATCAGATGAAAGCCCGTCGCGGCTTACCTGGCGCGACACGCCATCGCGCGACTGTAACCGCAGTTAAGACCTCACGCGAATGGGCCGATTGAAAGCGCGGCCGAACAAAAGCCCCGATCCCCCTAATCCGTTGTGTTCGGGCGTCGGCGCCCAGGCTGTAAGGGCCGTAGGGTGCGCCATGCGCACCAATACCAATACCAACGCCAATACCGGTGCCTTGTGCGCACGCCCCAGGCGGGCCCGCGCACCCTACCTTTGCGGTCGCTACGCGCAACGTCACGCTGATCCAGGTGCGCCATGCAACACGCTATCGGGCATATCCAATAAAAAAGCCCGGCACACCGCTTGCGCAGGTGGCCGGGCAATCGCGCCCAGGAGCGGCGGGCGCCAGGAGACTCGTTCGATCAGGAAACGGCAGCGATCTGCGCCTTGGCTTCGCTCAGGCCACGCTCCATCGACTCGCCGCCGAGGTTCAGGCCTTCGGCGTGAATGAAACTGACATCGTGAATGCCGATAAAGGCCAGTGCCTGGCGCAGGTAGGGTTCCTGATGATCCATGCTGCCACCGGCATAAATGCCGCCGCGCGCGGTCAGGACGAAGGCGCGCTTGCCGCTGAGCAGCCCCTGCGGGCCGGTTTCGGTGTATTTGAAGGTGACGCCTGCACGCAGCACATGGTCGAGCCAGGCCTTCAGGGTGCTGGGAATCGCGAAGTTGTACATCGGCGCTGCCAGCACCAGTACATCAGCGGCGATCAGCTCGTCGGTCAACAGGTTGGAACGCACCAGCGCTGCACGCTCGGCCTCGCTCTGCTCCTGCGCCGGGGTCATCCAGCCGCCCAGCAGATTGGCGTCCAGGTGCGGCACCTGCTCCACCGCCAAGTCGCGGACGGTGATCTGATCGGCCGGATTGGCAGCCTGCCAGTTGGCAATGAACTGCTGGGTGAGCTGACGCGAGATCGAACCTTGCTGGCGGGCGCTGCTTTCAATGACAAGAACGTTGGACATGAGGCTTACTCCATCGAAGGGGGTTGAAGTCGATGGAGCAACGATATCCAGCAGCCAATCGATTAAAAAGCGCAAAAAATAGCTTCTAATAATCGATTAAATTGATTTATAACAGCGGTCAACTTGTCTCAGTTGCAGCGAATCTAGGGCGTTATTGCAACTCACAGGTCAATTGCACGCGCAGGCGGATGATGCTGCGGGTGAAGCGGACCGTCATGTTGTTGCTCTGCCCGGCGCCCAGGGTGACCTTGCGGGTGCGCGGCGCTTCCGGGCCGTTGCGAAATACCGCGGTACATTCCGCTGCACTTTGGCCGTAGTTGTACAGCCGTACCGCGCCCATGTTGTGGTCGATCTCCTGGGTCGTTGCTGACACTTCAGCGCCGTTGAGTTGTTTCTCCAATTCGATCGGGTACGCCAGGGCGGTGATGGGCAACACAGCGAGCAGCGCAAACAAATAGCTTTTCATTCAGCGGTCTCCAACAAGGAGCCGCCAGTTTAGGGTCAGATCGCGCCAATGTGCACCCGGATTGAGCGACGTCAACCAGTAGAGGAACAACGATGAAGGCGCCCCGCGTCACCCTGGACCAATGGCGAACCCTGCAAGCGGTGGTCGACCAGGGCGGTTTCGCCCAGGCTGCGGAGGTGCTGCACCGCTCGCAGTCATCGGTCAGCTACACCGTTGCGCGCATGCAGGAGCAGCTTGGCGTTCCGCTGCTTCGTATCGACGGGCGCAAAGCGGTGCTCACCGAGGCCGGCGACGTTTTGCTGCGCCGCTCTCGGCAACTGGTCAAGCAGGCCAGCCAGCTGGAAGACCTGGCCCACCATATGGAACAGGGTTGGGAAGCCGAGGTGCGCCTGGTGGTCGATGCCGCGTACCCCAACGCGCGTCTGGTCAGGGCCCTTACCGCGTTCATGCCACAAAGCCGCGGCTGCCGGGTGCGCTTGCGCGAAGAAGTGCTGTCCGGGGTCGAGGAAGTATTGATCGAAGGCACCGCGGACCTGGCGATCAGCGGAGTGAGCATCCAGGGCTTTCTCGGCCGGGAGATGAGCTCGGTGGAATTCATCGCCGTTGCCCACCCTGCCCATCCGCTGCACCAGCTGCAACGGGAGCTGACCTTCCATGATCTGGAAACCCAGATGCAGGTCGTGATCCGCGATTCCGGGCGGCAGCAGCCGCGGGACGTCGGCTGGCTCGGCGCAGAACATCGCTGGACAGTCGGCAGCCTCGCCACCGCCGCCACCTTCGTCAGCAACGGCCTTGGGTTCGCCTGGTTACCGCGCCACCTGCTCGAACGCGAATTGCGCGACGGTCTGCTCAAGCCGTTGCCGCTGAACCAGGGGGGTTGCCGCAACCCGCGGTTTTCCCTGTATGCCAACAAGGACAAGCCGCTTGGCCCGGCCACCCAGATACTCGTCGAGCTGATCCTGCGCTTCGACGCCGCCCCGCTGGACACAGCCTTCGCTGCGCCCTTGCCTTCCGCATGACAGGACGTTGAAGCATGCCCTATCTCGATAAACACGGTTGCCGCCTGTACTACGAAGAACTGGGCCAAGGTGCCCCGCTGCTGCTGGTGCATGGCCTAGGGTCGAGCACCCGCGACTGGGAATACCAGGTAGCGGAGCTCGCCAAGCACTACCGGGTAATCGCCCTGGATGTGCGCGGCCATGGCCGCTCCGACAAACCCCGAGAGCGCTACAGCATTGCCGGCTTTGCCGACGACGTGGCCGCCCTGATCGAGCACCTGCAACTGGGTCCGGTGCACCTGGTCGGGATATCCATGGGCGGCATGATCGGCTTTCAGCTTGGCGTCGACCATCCACAGCTGCTGCGCACGCTGACCGTCGTCAACAGCGGCCCGGAAGTGAAAGCCAGAAGCCCGCGCGATTATCTGGAAATCGCCAAGCGCTGGACCCTGTCACGGCTGCTCAGCCTAGACACCATTGCCAAGGCGCTGGGCAAGCTGCTGTTCCCGAAGCCCGAGCAAGCGGAGCTGCGGCGCAAGATCGAAGAGCGCTGGCCGCAGAATGACAAGCGCGCCTACCTGGCCAGCCTCGACGCCATCATTGGCTGGGGCGTGCGGGAACGCCTGACACGCATCACCTGTCCTACGCTGGTTGTCAGCGCGGACCGCGATTACACCCCGGTCACGCAGAAAGAGGCGTACGTCAGGGAACTGCCCAATGCCCGCTTGCTGGTAATCGAGGATTCACGACACGCTACACCGCTGGACCAGCCGGAGCGCTTCAACAGCAGCCTGCTGGCCTTTCTCGCCGAACACGCAGCACCCAACCTCCAATAAGGAACCCATGAGAATGTTGAAAAAACTCGCCCTCGCCGCCTGCTCCATGCTGCTGGCCAGCAGCCTGTTGGCCGCGGAGAACCCGAAAGTGCTACTGACCACCAGCCTCGGCGAAATAGAAATCGAGCTGGAAGCCGAGAAGGCGCCGATCAGCGTGGCCAACTTCCTCGCCTACGTGGACAGCGGCTATTACAACGGCACCCAGTTCCACCGGGTTATCCCCGGTTTCATGGTGCAGGGCGGCGGCTTTGACGCCCAGATGCAGCAGAAGGAGACTCAGCCTTCGATCAAGAACGAGGCCGACAACGGCCTGCACAACGTTCGCGGCACCCTCGCCATGGCCCGCACCCAGGCGCGTGATTCGGCGACCAGCCAGTTCTTCATCAATCACAAGGACAACGCCTTTCTCGACCACGGTTCCCGCGATTTCGGCTATGCGGTCTTCGGCAAAGTGGTGAGCGGCATGGACGTGGTCGACAAAATCGCCCAGGTGCCGACCGCCAACAGCGGCGGCCACCAGAACGTGCCGCGCGAGCCGGTCCTGATCGTCGAGGCCAAGCGCCTGTAAGGCTGTAAAAAAACAGTGGCCCGTTCGGGCCACTGACTGCTCTTCCTTTCTCGCTAGCGCTACGGCAGCCACCAGCGGTTACCGCGGCGCGCTGGACTTAGCCGCCACAGCAGCCGCAGACAGACATTTCCCCGACCACCGTCGTCGTCCAATTGCCATTCCAGCCGCCTTTGCTTTTGCAGGTTTGCGCGCATTTCTGCTGCGCATCGCTGTTGTTCCAGATCGGTCCGGCCTGCACATCCACCGCTTTGCACTGCCCCTGCATGACATCGTCGAAGATGTGGCTGAGGCTGGCGGAAGGCAGGGTATTGCTTTCGGTGGTCTGGTAGTTATGGCAACCAAAGCAGTTGGAAACGAACGAGGAATTGAGGTCGACATTCTGGAAGGTGGTTTCCATCACCGAATTGGCCAGGCGCATGGAGCCACGCTGATTGGTGATGGTCGACGACGGCTGGGTGATGTCGTTCTCCCACAGCGCGCCGACGTTCATGTAGTTCTGCCAGACCGACATCGGGTTATCGCTCGGCAGGGCGGCCAGGAAACCCTGAATCTGGCTATTCAGGCCATCAATGATGGCGATGTTGTCCGCGCCTTCATGGTCCGTCGGGTTGCTGCCATCGTGGTTGAGCCGGCAGATCTCCGTTGGCGTGCCGGTCAGGCTCGAGCTTGGCGCCGCCGTGTTGAACGCGCATTCGACCGGCGGGTTGGCCAACTGCGCCGCGCAGGTGGCGCTGGTGAACGACCAGCCCGCCGCAGGTGCCGGCGCGGGATTGGTGCATTCGGGCACATTGCTGCGGTGCTCGAAGGTCGCCCAGATGAACTCCGGATGCAATGCCGTGGCGATGACCATGTGAAAACCGATCATGCCCAGCAGCTCGTTACCCGCCACTCCATCGATATTGGCCTCCATCCAGAAATAGCTAGGTTTCTCCGCCTCGCTGATGATCCGCCACGCCGACTTCAGCTCGGTGGTGCCCGCTGGAAAGTTCGGCGCCGCCTGGATCTGCCCCACATTGCACAGGTTGCGGCTGAAGCGTATGTCGTAAAACACCACGTTGCCGTTCTGGTCGTAGATGGTGTCACCCCCGCCCGCCTGACCGGTGCGCTCCGGCAGAACGAATGGCGTATTGGCGTCCAGCGGCTTTTCGGTGCGCACGAACATCGCCTGCAGCGGCGCATCGCTGGAGCAGGAGTCCACTCCCGTGGCCTGCAACAACGGGTAGTCGGTGGCAACCTCGAAATTCCGCACGCTAGGGTCCGCCTGGGAGGGGCTGACCAGGTCGAGGAACCACTGCCAGCTGAACTGGTAGAAGTCGCAGAACTGCGCGTTCGCTCCGTTGGGCACCTCCCCCGGAGGGTTGGGATTGCTGATCCAGCTTTCGCTGGCCGGGCACGCGGGGGCGGCAGACACGGGTGGTACGGTAAGCAGGGGCGCGGCCAGGCAAAGGGCCAGGAATGTTGCCTTGATCAGGCGGGGTTTGAGTGGGTAGGTCATTTTGTTCTCCATGAGCAAACGCGCGAATCGTCCGGTGAATAACGTCAGAACTTTGGCTAGCGGATTGGCTGTCGGTGGTATCTCCTGCTGTGTGGCTGCGCCGCAGCAGCCTGTATGCCTGGCAGTCGACGGCGCTGCATGCGGCAAGGGTGCGTGCTGGGTGAGCGCAGCAAAGGGGGCCGAGGGCGATAGCTCGCACCGGATCAAGGTAGGGGTGTTGCGTCCCTTCATCGTCGCCTCCCATGCTCACGATTGCTTCACCGCAGCAGCCCCCAAAGGGTGCGGCGTTGGCAATCGATGCAGCGGTTCGGAAGCGCGTCGGACTACAGCCAAATGACTCCTGTCTGCGGATGCTTCCTGCACGAATTGACGCTAGAAGAGCGCTGCACGCTTGGCAAGGCGACAGCGGCGATCGGCCCAACGCGCACCAGCCGGGTGCCGCGCCCCGCGGCGCTACATGCCAGGCGAACCGCCGGTTTCCAACCTGGGCTGTGGCGGACAGCGGGATTGCCAGCTGACCAACGGCCGTGCGCCGTAATAGGCCTTCGTGAGGTGTACGGCAATGTGCAGATCGCCCCAGGTGATCCTGCGGGCACCCGGAACGGCTTCCAATTGGGGGTAGAATCGGCCCTCGCTTACTACCAAGGCAGCTGACATGCTGTTCCGCCGCTTCGAAGCCCTGATCGACGTATTCAAACCCAGCCCGGACGTCGAACCCCCCAAGGGGATTCTGCCGTTCTACGCCCATTACCTGCGTCAGGTCTGGCCCTTGATGATCGCCGTGCTGGTCATCGGCTTCTTCGCGGCGATCATCGAAGTGGCGCTGTTCAGCTTCCTTGGCCGCTTGATCGACATGACCCAGGCCACGCCAAGCAGCGCGTTTTTCAGTGAGTATCGCAATGAGCTGCTGTGGATGCTGTTGGTCGCACTGGTGATCCGCCCGCTGGTGTTCGGCCTGCATGATCTGCTGGTCAACCAGGCGATTTCACCGAGCCTGACCAACCTGATCCGCTGGCAGAACCACCGCTACGTGCTCAAGCAGAGCCTGGGCTTCTTCCAGAATGACTTCGCCGGGCGTATCGCCCAGCGCATCATGCAGACCGGCCCCGCCTTGCGTGATTCGGCGCTGCAGGTGGTCGACGCGCTCTGGCACGTGCTGGTGTATGCGGGCAGCGCGATCTATCTGTTTGCCGAAGCTGATGTACGCCTGATCATCCCGTTGCTGCTGTGGATCGTCGGCTACTGCGCGACGCTGTGGTACTTCGTCCCGCGGATCAAGGATCGCTCCGCCACTGCCTCGGCGGCGCGCTCGAAACTGATGGGCCGCGTGGTTGATGGCTACAGCAATATCGCCACCCTCAAGCTGTTCGCCCATACCCGTGAAGAAGAGCACTACGCCCGCGAAGCCATGCAGGAGGTGCTCGACAAGGTACGCCTGCAAACCCGCACGGTGACTGCGCTGGACTTCAGCGTGACCTGCCTGAACGGCCTGCTGATCGGCGCCACCGGTTCGCTGGCACTCTGGCTGTGGAGCGAGAACCTGATCAGCGCCGGCGCCATTGCATTGGCCATCGGCCTGGTGATCCGCATCAACAACATGGCCGAGTGGATCATGTGGGTGGTCAATGGCATCTTCGAGAACGTCGGCACCGTGCAGGACGGCATGAAGACCATTGTCCAGCCCCGCGAGGTGCTTGACCGGCCCGATGCCAAGCCACTGCGGGTCAGCCAGGGCGCGGTACATTTCGACGCCATCGACTTCCATTACGGCAAGCGCGGCGGCGTAATCAGCGGCCTCGACCTGCAGGTACGAGCCGGCGAGAAAATCGGCCTGGTCGGCCCCTCCGGCGCTGGTAAATCCACCCTGGTCAGCCTGCTCCTGCGCCTCTACGACTTGCAAAGCGGGCGCATCCTGATCGATGGTCAGAACATTGCCGAGGTCAACCAGGCAAGCCTACGCGCGCAGATCAGCCTGGTGACCCAGGACACCTCGCTGCTGCACCGCTCGATCCGCGACAACCTGCGTTATGGCAAACCGGACGCCAGCGACGCTGAGCTGCTGGAGGCGGTGCGCAAGGCCCGCGCCGATGGGTTTATCCCCCTGCTGGATGACGGCCAGGGCGGCCGCGGTTTCGATGCGCAGGTTGGCGAACGCGGGGTCAAGCTGTCGGGCGGTCAACGCCAGCGCATCGCGATTGCCCGCGTACTGCTAAAGGATGCGCCGATTCTGGTACTCGACGAGGCGACCTCGGCGCTCGACTCGGAAATCGAAGCGGCGATTCAAGAAAGCCTGGATGTACTGATGCAGGGCAAGACGGTGATCGCCATCGCCCACCGGTTGTCGACCATCGCGCGAATGGACCGCCTGGTCGTGATCGATCAGGGGCGGATCGTCGAAACCGGTAGCCACAGTCAACTGATCGCCAGCGGCGGCCTGTACGCGCGGTTGTGGCAACACCAGACGGGAGGATTTGTCGGCGTCGAATAAGCGCTGCTACAACCCCAGCTCCCGTGCCCTGGCGCTGAAACGCTCGGCCTGCGCGGCATTCGCGGGTATTCCGGCAGCGCCCTCACGGTACATCTGCGCCAGCCGCTGCGCAGCCAGCGGATGACCCGCATCCGCGGCCAGGCTCCACCAGCGCAGCGCCCCCTCGGGGTCCGGCGCGTTGCGGGTATCGCCGGCCATGCTCAACAGGCCCAGCTGGTAAGCCGATTTTCCATCCCCCGCCGCGGCTGCCAGGCGCAGCAAGCGGATGCCCTCTTCCCGCGCGCCAAGGCCTTGGCCACGGAACAGCAGGATATGCCCATAGAAGCTTTGCGCGGCGACATCACCCAGGTTGGCCATGCGCGCGAACTGACCTTCCAGCCAGCGCCAGCCACGTGGCTGCCGGACCAGCCATGACCAGTGAAACAGCCGTCTGGCCACGGCATAACTCAACCGCGCCCGCACACGCATCAACACTTGAAAGTCCTCAGGCTCAGGGCTCCTCGGGGTAGTCGAACTCGAACACGCGCACCACTTCAGCGGCATGCCAGGAAGCGGCCGCGACGCCATCGGACGCGCCGGTAAAGCGGCCGAGGCGAGTCGCGCATTCGAAAAAACCCGTGCGCGGCAGCCGGCTTGCACCCTGGCTGATCACCAATGCGCTGCGCAACGGCCGCTCGGCCCGTGCATCCAGGGTGGCGAGGTGCTCCAGCGCCGCCGCCAGGGTTTGCATGGCTGGGCTGGGCAGCGCCAGGCGCTCGATCAAGGCGCGGTAGGTCAACAGATGGCGCTGGCGCCGCGCGGTGGCCAATTCATCAAGCAGTGCCTGCCAGTGCTGCCGGCTGATGCGCACGCTCAAGAGTCCGCCTCCCACGCCGTGACACCGAGTGTCCAGGCCAGCGAGCGCTGGATAGCCGCATCTGGCTGTCGCTCGCCACTCTCGATCATGCTCAGATAATGCGGGCTGATCCCGACGGCCTTGGCCAATTGTTCCTGGGACAGGCCCTTCTGCTCGCGCAACTGAGTGAGCTCGGAAAGCCGGGGCTGCCGGTCAGGCGCTTTTTCTTCACGCCCCAGGCCTTGCTGGCCCGCCGCCTGCAACAACGCCTGGTACTCCGCCCAGGGCAGTACGGCGTATTCGGGTTCGCCATCGCGCCTGATAACTTGCACATTCATCGTTGGATCTCCGTCCATGTCGACCGTGATCTGCTCACAGCAAAGGGCGTAACCTAAGCGGCCTGCCTGCCGATATGCAAGTACTGGCAATTGGAACTGCGTGGTGCAGCGACTGGCTGATCCGCCGGCGCTCGCCACACCCCAAGCGGTTATTTCTCAGGGTCGTGAGCGAGACTTTTCGGGTCCGGCAACCGTTCGATCACTGCCAGGCGTTCGGGCGTCTGCTTGTCGCGCCATTGGCGAAATGCCTCCAGCTCACCGCTCCAGGTACGTACCACCCAGGCCAGAACCGCCAGATCGTCGATCAGGCCGACGCCAAGCAACCAGTCCGGCACCGTGTCCAGCGGCGTGACCAGATACAGCAGCCCCGCCACCACAGCCAGCAGTGCCTGGCTGCTGATCGCCCGGTATTCCCCCCGCCACCAGGCAAGACAGAGTCCTTGCAGAAGGCGCAGATCATCCTTCACATCGGCGAGCCGATGCCCCTGCTTGCCACCTTTGCGGGCAACCGCTAACAGCAGAACGGGCAACCGCCCTCGCACCAGAAAACGTTGCGCCAAAGGCAGGTAACGGGAAAAGTTTTTCGGTAATTTCATGCTTGCTCCTTGTCGGCCCCGCATGGCTGCTGGGCTGCCTCAGGTTATCCACCGAAACTGTGGATAACCTTGTGAACAGAATCTGGATGAGCGTGGCAAAGGCCCGGCCCACGCGGCCTTGGCTCAGATCGGGCGTTTTTTGCCCAGCAACTAAAAACCAATAAAATCAACAACTTAAAAATTGCAAAAGGTTTTTATCGAGTCACAACGCAATTGCTACGGGGCGTCCTGGCAAATGTGCATAACCGTAACACCGATGCGTCATCAACCCTTCTTTCAGACCCTTAAGTCAACCCCCGGTTCGTGTTTTCGCGACACAGAAACGACAACGCCCCGTCGAGACGGGGCGCTGCAACATCGATGGATTTACTGCTGCGTTGCAGGTGCTGCTTCGGCTTCGCTTGCATCTGGAGCAGCAGGAGCGGCGTTGGCATCCTTGATCCCCAGCAACTCGAGGTCAAACACCAGCACCGAGTTGGAAGGGATGGCCGGAGTCGGGCTCTGGTCGCCATAAGCGAGTTCGCTTGGAATGTAGAGCTTGTACTTCTCGCCAACGTGCATCAGCTGCAGGCCTTCGACCCAGCCTGGGATCACACCGTTGACCGGCAGATCAATAGGGCTGCCACGCTCCACCGAGCTGTCGAATACGGTACCGTCAGTGAGCTTGCCTTCGTAGTGAACTGTCACCACGTCGGTGGCTTTCGGCTGAGCGCCGTCGGCCTTCTTCACAACTTCGTACTGCAGACCGGAAGCGGTGGTGGTGACACCTTCGCGCTTGGCGTTCTCTTCCAGGAACTTCTTGCCGGCCTTGGCCGACTCTTCGTTCATCGCAACCATGCGCTCTTCGGCACGCTTCTGCAGGAAGGCGAAGGCTTCGATCAGCTCTTCGTCTTTCAGGCGCTGTTCTTTCTTGCCGATAGCATCTTCGATGCCCTGGGCCACGGCGTCGGAGTCCAGATCATCCATGCCTTCCTGGGCCAGGCTCTTGCCCATGTTCAGACCGATACCGTAGGAGGCCTTCTGCGCCGGCGTCTCCAGCTTGATTTCGCTGGTTTGCGAATCACAACCTGCGAGAACCAAACCAACCAGGGCGACCGCCGCCGCTAAACGATGTTGTTTCATGCTTATTCCTTGTCCGGTGCGCCCTAGGGCAAACGAGTGAAGGCGCGAGCTTAGCAGGCCGCTGCGATCAATAGCTACCGCCATACGAGCAAGGAAATGCGTATAAGTTCAGATGTTTAGAAGATCTAGCGAGGATTGCAGACAGGGCTGCGAGAAAACTGCGGAAGGAGATGGAGCGAGGAAAAAATGGCGCAGCGGACGGGACTCGAACCCGCGACCCCCGGCGTGACAGGCCGGTATTCTAACCGACTGAACTACCGCTGCGCGTAACTTCAAAAACGAGTTTGGTGGGTGATGACGGGATCGAACCGCCGACCCTCTGCTTGTAAGGCAGATGCTCTCCCAGCTGAGCTAATCACCCTTCACTCTCGAAGTGGGGCGCATTCTAGAGAGCCACCTGGCCCTTGGCAAGCCCTCATTTAAATATTTTCTATCGACACAGCAAAGGCTTAGCGCAGGGTTGGCCTGAGCCGCCAAGGGGAGAATAATGCGCGCTTTGCGTTAACGGAGAGTCATCCCCTCATGTGGTTTCGTAACCTGCTGGTTTATCGCCTCACCCAGAACATCCCGTTTGATGCCGAGGCTCTCGAAGCTGCACTGGCCAGCAAACCAGCGCGTCCCTGCGCCAGCCAGGAGCTGACCACCTATGGCTTCGTCGCGCCCTTCGGCAAAGGTGGCGATGCGCCGCTGGTGCACGTCAGCAGCGACTTCCTGCTGATCGCCGCGCGCAAGGAAGAACGCATGCTGCCCGGCAGCGTGATCCGCGACGCGCTGAAGGACAAGGTCGACGAGATCGAAGCCGAGCAGATGCGCAAGGTCTATAAAAAGGAGCGCGATCAGCTCAAGGACGAAATCGTGCAGTCGTTCCTGCCGCGTGCCTTTATCCGCAAATCGGCGACCTTCGCTGCGATCGCGCCCAAGCAGGGCCTGATTCTGGTCGATGCCTCCAGCCCAAAGCGTGCCGAAGACTTGCTCTCGACCCTGCGCGAAGCCATCGGCTCGCTGCCGGTGCGCCCGTTGACGGTGAAGATTGCCCCGAGCGCGACCCTGACTGACTGGGTCAAGACGCAAAAAGCCGCTGCCGACTTTCACGTGCTGGACGAGTGCGAACTGCGCGACACCCATGAAGATGGCGGCGTTGTGCGCTGCAAGCGCCAGGACCTGACCGGCGACGAAATCCAGTTGCACATGACGTCGGGCAAGCAGGTCACCCAGCTGTCGCTGGCCTGGCAGGACAAGCTGTCATTTGTGCTCGACGATAAACTGGTGATCAAGCGCCTGCGTTTCGAGGACTTGCTGCAGGATCAGGCCGAGCAGGACGGCGGCGACGATGCGCTCGGCCAGCAGGACGCCAGCTTCACCCTGATGATGCTGACCCTGGTCGACTTCCTCCCGGCGCTGTTCGAAGCGCTCGGCGGCGAGGAGATTCCCCAGGGAATCTAAACCGCTACCGGTTCGCCATCGCATCTGTAGCAACGCCGCAGCGGAAGCACCCTCGATCCTCTGCGGCTTGTCTTGTGCAGGCGCACGTGCAGAATACTGCACAACGTGAGGACGACCTCACCACTTCTCGAAGTAACCATTCCGGGGGCGGCCCCGGCTCGCCGTAACTCTGGAGGTTGAAATGTCGTGGATCATTCTGTTTTTCGCCGGCTTGTTCGAAGTCGGCTGGGCGGTCGGCCTGAAGTACACCGACGGCTTCACCCGCCCTCTCCCCACCCTACTGACTGTCGGCGCGATGGCCGTCAGCCTTGGCCTGCTTGGCCTGGCCATGAAGGAACTGCCGCTGGGTACCGCCTATGCCATCTGGACGGGCATCGGCGCGGTCGGCACCGTGATTGCGGGCATCATCCTGTTCGGCGAATCCGCCAGCCTGATCCGCCTGGCCAGCGTGGCGCTGATCGTTTGCGGTCTGCTGGGCCTCAAACTCAGCCACTAACGCTCGCCCGCGTGAAGCTGTAATCACCCGCGCCGGTCTCGACCGGCGCGGGCAGCAGGGCTCACCGCCGCTCGCCGCGCAGTTGAGCAACCTGCTCCTGCAATACGCCGCGCTTGGCTGCCTCGGCGGCAATTGGCGCGCCAGCCACCAGGGTGATCCGCGACCACAGTCGCCGGAACATGCCCTTGTGCGGAGCACGGCTGAAGAAGCTGCCCCACAGCCCCTGCAGCGCCATGGGAATGACCGGCACCGGGTTTTCTTCGAGGATGCGCTCGACCCCGTTTCTGAACTCGTTGAGCTCACCGTCGCCGGTCAGCTTGCCTTCCGGAAAGATGCACACCAGCTCGCCGTTGCGCAGGTACTCGGCGATCTTCTTGAATGCTGCTTCGTAGATCAGCAGGTCTTCGTTGCGCCCGGCAATCGGTACGGTGCCGGCTGTGCGAAAGATGAAATTGAGCACCGGCAAGTTGTAGATCTTGTAGTACATGACGAAGCGTATCGGCCGGCGCACCGCACCGCCGATCAGCAGCGCATCGACGAAGGACACATGGTTGCAGACCAGTACCGCCGCACCTTCATCCGGGATCTGCTGCAGGTCCTTATGCTCGACCCGGTACATCGAATGGCCGAGCAGCCAGATGAGAAAGCGCATGCTGAACTCGGGCACGATCTTGAAGATGTAGGTGTTGACCGCGATGTTCATCAACGACACCGCGAGGAACAGCTGCGGAATCGACAGCTCAGCAAGGCTCAGAAACAAAATCGAGACGATCGCCGAAACCACCATGAACAGCGCATTGAGGATGTTGTTCGCCGCAATCACCCGCGCCCGCTCGTGCTCCACCGTCCGCGACTGGATCAGCGCATACAGCGGCACGATGTAGAAGCCGCCGAACAGGCCAATACCGAGGATCGAACCGAGGATCCACCAGGCCTGCCCATGGCTCAGCACCGCGAGCCAGTCGTGGGCCGCCTCGCCCTGGGGGAAGCCGCCGGAGTGCCACCACAGCAGGATGCCAAACAGGGTCAGGCCGAGGGAGCCAAACGGTACCAGGCCGATTTCCACCTTGTGCCCGCTCATGCGTTCGCAAAGCATCGATCCCAGGGCGATGCCGACGGAGAACACGGTGAGAATCAGGGTCACCACACTCTCGTCGCCATACAGCCACTCCTTGGCGTAGGCGGGAATCTGGGTCAGGTAGATCGCGCCGAGAAACCAGAACCACGAGTTGCCGACCAGCGAGCGTGATACCGCCGGACGCTGGCCCAGGCCGAGTTTCATGGTCAGCCAGGATTGGCGAAAGATATTCCAGTCCAGCTTCAGTTCCGGCAGCGCCGGCGCCGCGGCAGGGATCGCGCGACTGGCCAGGTAGCCGAGCACGGCAACCAGCACGACCGAGCCTGCGACAAGGCTGGCGTACCCGCTGCTGGCCATCATGATCCCGGCGCCGATGGTGCCAGCCAGAATGGCCAGAAATGTGCCCATTTCCACCAGGGCATTACCGCCCACCAGCTCCTCTTCACGCAGGTGCTGCGGCAGGATCGAATACTTCACCGGGCCGAACAGCGCCGACTGGGTGCCCATGGCGAACAGCACGCCCAGCATCAACGGCAGGTTGTCCAGCAGCACACCGGCGGCGCCGGCAAGCATGATCACGATCTCGGCGAACTTGATCTTGCGGATCAGCGAATCCTTGGCGAATTTTTCGCCGAACTGCCCGCCCAGCGCCGAAAACAGGAAGAACGGCAGGATGAACAGCAAGGCGCACAGGTTGACGAGCAGGTCGCGGTCGGCGCTTACCGTCAATTTGTAGAGGATCGCGAGGATCAACGACTGCTTGAAGATGTTGTCGTTGAAGGCGCCAAGCAATTGGGTGGTGAAGAACGGCAGGAAGCGCTTGTTGCGGAGCAAGGCGAACTGCGAGTGCTGGGTCATCGTCCGTGTACCTATTTCTAAGGCTGACTGGGGGGCGTCGAGCATTGGACTGCAAGACGCAGGCGCAACGCCATAGCTATCGCCAACATTTGCCAGGTTTTTCCGCGCAAATCGAGTTAAAGCGGGAGTTGCCCCAACGCCCAGCGCAGCATGAAAAATACCAGCAGCCCGCCGCCAATGGTTGCCAGCAGATGGCGGGTCAGCGCCGCGATGGCGATGGCTACGAGGCCCGCTAGCAGGTAGGCATTGTCCAACCGCAGCGCCAATTGCTGGCCATCGGGAATCAGCATGCCGGGCACGACGATGGCCGTCAGCACCGCCGTGGGAACGTAATGCAAACCCTGACGCACCAGCGGTGGGAAACGCAGGTCGGGAAAGGCGAACAGGCTGTAGCGGATCACGAAGGTGATCAGCGCCATGCCGGCAATCAGCAGCCAGATGTCCATTTACGTGCCCTCCTCGACCGTCGCGCGGCTGCCACGCCGTTCCAATACCACGCCAATGGCGATGCCACAGAACGCTGCGGCCATCAAGCCAAGCTTGTAGGGCCAGGCGTGACATGCCAGTGCCACGGCGCCCGCCACCAGCGCCGCGGCGATTTGCGGCTGGTTGCGCAGTGCGGGCACTACGATGCCGATAAAGGTCGCCAGCATGGCGAAATCCAGCCCCCAGCCCGCCAGGTTCGGCACGCTCTGGCCGAACAGCGCGCCGGTCAACGAGCTGCTTACCCAGGACAGATAGAGCGCCAACGCCACACTTGCGTGGTACCACTGCGCATAGCCGGCCATGCCGCGTGACAGGTAGCGGCGTTGTACCACCGCAAAGGTTTCATCGGTCAGGCCGAACGCCAGCGGCAGGCGCCAGCGCTGCGACAGTTGCCCGACATAAGGCTGCAGCGCTGCGCTGTAGAGCACATGGCGCAGGTTGACGATCAGCGTGGTGAACAGAATCACCGCCGCTCCGGTGCCCGCCGTCAGCAGGCTGATGGCGATGAACTGCGCCGAGCCGGCGTAGACCAGCAGCGACATGCCCACTGCCTGCCACAGGCTGAGCCCCGCCAGGCTGGCCAACGCGCCATAGATCAGACCGAACGGCAAAATGCCGACGATCATTGGAATGCTGTCGCGAACACCGGATAAAAAGACGTGCGAACGGGTCATGGTCGTTCCTCCAGCGCGCAGCCTAGCGCCTGGCCGACCAGCCGTCTTGAATGATCTTGCGCAGTTGCACACGGCCAGCGAACGGCCTTAGCGTCTGTAGGCGATCCCTCGAGCAACTGCCCTATGCGGACGAAGACACTACGGAGCAGGCCTTGCGATAGGTGGCCGGCCCTACGCCGTAGGCCTGTTTGAACTGACGACTCAGGTGGCTCTGGTCGGCGAACCCCAGCTGCATGGCCACCGCCACTGGCAGGCAGCCCTGCTTCAACAGGCTGCGCGCCTGTTCCAGGCGGCGCTGCAGTAGCCAGGTGTGCGGCGGCATGCCGGTGGCGCGGCGAAACACGCGGGCGAAATGAAACGGCGACAACGCCACTGCCGCGGCCAGCTCTTCCAGCGACGGCGGATTGGCGATGCGGCTGGCGAGCAGTTCCTTGGCCCGCTTCACCGCGAGGGGCTCATGCCCTGGAGCGATACCCGCCGGCAAGCGGGCATGACGGCGAAACAGCAGCTCGATCGCCTCGCGCCAGGCCAACTGCTGGTGCAGCGCGCTGGCCGGGCTGTCGAGCAGACGGTGCAACTCGCTGAACACCCGGCTTACCAGCGGGTCGTGCAACACGCTGTCCTCGAAACTGGGCAGGCCGCCGCGCCCCAGCTGCAGCTCATCCAGCACCGGAACGATCTGCTCGATCGGCGGGTAAAACGCGCGGTAGCGCCAGCCCTGTTCATGGGCCTTGGAACCGGTATGCAATTCGTCCGGGTTGATCATCACCATGCTGCCGACCGGCGCGAGGTGATCGCTGCCGCGGTGACGAAAGCGCTGGGCACCGCGCTCGATCACGGTAAACACATAGCCTTCGTGAACATGCGGGGCGAAGCGCTGTTCGATGTAGTGGGCGTGCAGCAGCTCCACGCCCGCCAACTCGCGGGACTGCCAGAACCGGGTCTGCTCGACGCCCTCCTGCTGCATGCTCAACCGCCGAAGCGCGCCTCCAGCTGTTGCTTGATGGCCGGCCATTCCTGATCGGTGATGCTGTAGAGCACGCTGTCGTCCAGGCGTCCATCGGCCAGTCGGCGATGGTTGCGCAACACGCCTTCGCGCTGGGCACCGAGCTTTTCAATGGCGCGCTGCGAACGCTGATTGCTGCCGGCAGTTTTCAGCTGCACCCGCACCATGCGCCAGCTTTCGAAGGCATGACGCAGCATCAGGTATTTGACCGTGTTGTTCAGGCCGGTGCCGTGCTGGCTGCTGTCGAGCCAGGTCCAGCCAATTTCGGCGGCCGGCAGGCTGGGCATGAAATCACCAAAGCGAGTGGTGCCGACCAGTTGCTCGCCGAGACGGATCACGAACGGCAGGGACTTGCCTTCGCGCTGTTCGGTCAGCCCGCTGCGGTACCAGTCCAGGCGTTGCGGGCCGTTCATGTAGACCAGCTCCTGACGGTTGGCTTCGGCCAGTGTGACTAGCGCTGGAATATCGGCATCGAGCATGGGTTCGATACGCAACGCTCCGCGCTGCAGGGTAATCAATTGCGGCTTGAACATGGGGTCCCTCCTCCGACTAGGCGCAAGCGCGCCACGCTAACAGGGCAGGTGCCCGACCACAATTGCCCGCGCGCATCGGCGCACGGATTGATGGGTGTATTTGCGACCTTGGTCGCGCCTGACGGCACGCCACTTTGCTGCGACACTGCTGAGCATTCATTTCACGTATCGTCTCGTTTTAGCGGGCTGCGCTCGACCTCGTACGGTTTGATCACGGATCTACCAACGCCGCGCCGGCCGGTTTTCACGCTGAGCCTATGACCGAATAAGTTCCACATAGTTTGCTGCCGGGGTGTTCATGTCGTTGTCCAGCGGGCTGATCGCAGCGGTCGCCTTGATCTACATGGCTGTTCTGTTTGCCATCGCCTTCTATGGCGACCGTCGCCGCACGCCGATGCCGCCGCGGGCGAGCGCCTGGGTCTACAGCCTCTCGCTGGCCGTGTACTGCACCAGCTGGACGTTTTTCGGTGCGGTCGGTCAGGCCGCCGAACAGCTCTGGTCGTTCCTGCCCATCTACCTCGGGCCGATCATCGTGTTGCTGTTCGCGCCCTGGGTGCTGCAGAAAATGGTGATGATCAGCAAACAGGAAAACATCACCTCGATTGCCGACTTCATCGCCGCGCGCTATGGCAAGTCGCAATCCCTGGCGGTGGTGGTGGCGCTGATCTGCCTGGTCGGCGTGCTGCCTTATATAGCCCTGCAGCTCAAAGGCATCGTCCTCGGCGTGAACCTGCTGATCGGCACCAGCGCAGGCGCCAATGGCACCAGCGCCCAGGACACGGCACTGATCGTCTCGCTGGTGCTGGCGCTGTTCACCATTCTGTTCGGCACCCGCAACCTGGACGTCACCGAACACCACCGCGGCATGGTGCTGGCCATCGCCTTCGAATCGCTGGTCAAACTGCTGGCGTTTCTCGCCGTCGGCGCATTCGTCACTTACGGCCTGTACAACGGCTTCGCCGACCTGTTCAGCCAGGCCAAGACCAGCCCAGCACTGGAGGATTTCTGGGCGGAAGCGGTGAACTGGCCGGCGATGCTGATGCAGACTGGCCTGGCGATGATCGCCATCATCTGCCTGCCGCGGCAATTCCACGTCGCCGTGGTGGAAAACATCGATCCTGCCGACCTCAAGCTGGCACGCTGGGTGTTTCCGCTGTACCTGGTGCTGGCCGCACTGTTCGTGGTGCCGATCGCCCTGGCCGGGCAGATGCTGCTGCC
Source organism: Pseudomonas cistanchae (assembly GCF_054483635.1). NCBI lineage: Bacteria > Pseudomonadati > Pseudomonadota > Gammaproteobacteria > Pseudomonadales > Pseudomonadaceae > Pseudomonas > Pseudomonas cistanchae. Next base: position 472,723 of record NZ_JBTLWN010000003.1, read on the forward strand.
GGCTGGCGTCACCCCCGATTCATTCGTCATCAGCCTGCCGCTGGCCCAGGCTCATCCTGGGCTGGCGATGCTCGCCTTTATCGGCGGCGCATCGGCCGCCACCGGCATGGTGATCGTCGCCTCGGTGGCGCTGTCGACGATGATTTCCAACGACATGCTGCTGCCCTGGCTACTGCGCCGGCAGAATACCGAGCGGCCGTTCGAGGCCTTCCGTTACTGGATGCTCACCGCCCGCCGGGTCAGCATCGTGCTGATCCTGCTGCTGGCCTATGTGTGTTATCGCCTGCTCGGCTCGAATGCCAGCCTGGCAACCATCGGCCAGGTCTCGTTCGCCGCCATCGGCCAACTGGCGCCGGCGATGTTCGGCGCACTGGTGTGGAAGCAGGCCAATCGGCGTGGGGTCTTTGCCGGGCTGATCTTTGGCGCGCTGATCTGGTTCTACACCCTGATCATGCCCCTGGTGGCGCGCAGCCTGGGCTGGTCGCTGGACAGCCTGCCGGGGTTGCAGGCGCTGTTGTATGCGCCTATCGGTTTCGAGGTCGATGCCCTGACCCGCGGCGTGGTGCTGTCGCTGGCGGGCAACTTCCTGTTGTTCGCCTGGGTGTCGTATTTTTCCCGCACCCGGGTCTCCGAACACTGGCAGGCCGGGCGCTTCATCAGCCAGGACTTCGGCGCCAAACCGAGCAGTCGCAGCATGCTGGCGGTGCAGGTCGAGGACTTGCTGCTGCTGGCCAGCCGCTTCGTTGGCGAGGAGCGCGCACGCGAAAGCTTCAGCCGTTTCGCCTCTCGCCAAGGCAAGGATTTCAACCCCAGCCAGCCCGCCAACAGCGAGTGGATCGCCCATACCGAACGCTTGCTGGCCGGCGTGCTCGGCGCCTCGTCGACTCGCGCAGTGGTCAAGGCTGCCATCGAAGGGCGGGAAATGCAGGTCGAGGATGTGGTGCGCATCGTCGGCGAAGCCAGCGAGGTGCTGCAGTTCAACCGCGCCCTGCTGCAAGGGGCGATCGAGAACATCACCCAGGGCATCAGCGTGGTCGATCAGGCCTTGCGCCTGGTGGCCTGGAACCATCGCTACATCGAACTGTTCGACTACCCCGACGGCCAGGTGTATGTCGGCCGGCCGGTGGCCGAGCTGATTCGCTTCAACGCCGAGCGCGGCCTGCTCGGTGGCGGCGATATCGACGAGCATGTGAACAAGCGCCTGTACTGGATGCGCCAGGGCACCGCGCACACCTCGGAGCGCCTGTTCCCCAACGGCCGGGTCATCGAACTGATTGGCAACCCGATGCCCGGCGGCGGTTTCGTCATGAGCTTCACCGACATCACCGAATTCCGCGAGGCCGAACGCGCGCTCAAGGAGGCCAATGAAGGCCTGGAGCAACGGGTCATCGAGCGCACCCATGAGCTGTCCCAGCTCAATCAGGCGCTGATTGAAGCCAAGGGCACCGCCGAGTCGGCCAACCAGTCGAAAACCCGCTTTCTCGCCGCCGTCAGTCATGACCTGATGCAGCCATTGAACGCCGCTCGGCTGTTTTCCGCCGCCCTCTCCCACCAGGAAGAAGCGCTGCCGCGTGAAGCCAAGGAACTGGTGCGTCACCTCGACAGCTCGTTGCGCTCGGCAGAGGACCTGATCAGCGATCTGCTGGATATCTCGCGCCTGGAAAACGGCCGCATCAGCCCCGAGCGCAACGCGTTTCCGCTGGCCACCCTGTTCGACACCCTCGGCGCGGAATTCCGCGTACTGGCCGCCGAACAGGGCATCGACCTGCGCGTGCGCGGCAGCCGCCAGTGGGTGGACAGCGACATCAAACTGCTGCGTCGGGTGCTGCAGAACTTCCTGACCAACGCCTTCCGCTACGCCAAGGGCCGCGTGTTGCTCGGCGTACGCCATTGCCCCGGCCAGCTGCGCCTGGAAGTCTGGGACCGCGGCCCCGGTATTCCCGAGGACAAGCGCAAGGTGATCTTCGAAGAGTTCAAGCGCCTGGACAGCCACCAGACCCGTGCGGAAAAAGGCCTGGGGCTGGGCCTGGCGATTGCCGATGGCCTCTGCCGCGTGCTCGATCACCCCATCGAGGTACGCTCCTGGCCGGGTCGCGGCAGCGTGTTCAGCGTCAGCGTGCCGCTGGCCCGCGCCCCCGCACCGTCCGTCCAGCACGCCAGCAATGCGCCGGTCGGCCAGCTGCTGACCGGCAGCCAGGTGCTGTGCATCGACAACGAGGACAGCATTCTTACCGGCATGCACAGCTTGCTGTCGCGCTGGGGGTGTCAGGTGTGGACCGCCCGCAATCGCCTGGAATGCGAGCACCTGCTCAGCGAAGAGGTGCGCCCGCACCTGGCCCTGGTCGACTACCACCTCGATGAAGGCGATACCGGCACCGAGCTGATGGCCTGGCTGCGCACCCGCCTGGGTGAACCGGTACCGGGCGTGGTGATCAGCGCCGACGGTCGCCCCGAACTGATCGCCGCGATCCATGCCGCCGGCCTCGACTACCTGGCCAAGCCGGTCAAGCCGGCAGCGCTGCGGGCGCTACTCAGCCGCCATCTGAAGCTGCGGTAGGCGTTGTAGTGGCTGGCCGTTGCGCCCCATAAGCCAGTGACTCCATAGGCGTCTCGGCCGAACGGCCACGCGCCCAACCATTCCTGACCTGGGCAACGACCTACCGCGGCCTCCGACTAAACTGCAGCGATCACACCCTACCGAGGACGCCATGCCCGAAGCCTTGGATACCCTGCTGAATTTCGTCAGTGCCCTAGCGATCGGCCTGCTGATCGGTGCCGAACGCGGCTGGCAGGAGCGCAACAGCGAGGACGGCCAGTTTGCCGCGGGCATCCGTACCTTTGGCTTGAGCGCCCTGCTCGGCGGCATCGTCTCGTCCACCGCAATGACCGTTTCCCTCGCCCGCCTGAACCAGGGCCGCCAGTTGCAAGCGCTGCTCGCCTGCGGCTTGCTGACCACCTCGGCGCTGATGTTTCCGCGGGTGCTGCTGGAGGTCGGCCTGATCAACGCCAAGCTCTTGCCGCACTTGATCTGGCCCCTGAGCGCAGCGGCAGCGGTCTATGCCCTGGGCGCGCTGTTCTACTACCGGCTCGCCAGCAAGCAGAACGATGAAAACGCCGAACCACCGCTGAAAAACCCCTTCGAACTAGGGCCGGCCCTGCGGTTCGGCATGTTGTTACTGCTGATTCTGTTTCTGGTGGAGGCGGCGCAACACTGGCTCGGCGACGCCGGGGTCTATCTGGTGGCGCTGGTCTCCGGACTGGCCGATGTCGATGCCATCACCCTGTCGCTAGCGCGCAGCGCGGATGGCGAATTGAGCGCTCAGGTGGCGGTACACGGTATCTTCCTCGCAGCACTAAGCAATAGTCTGGTCAAAGGTCTGCTGATCGCCCTAATCGGCGGCCGCCAATTGGCCCTGCGCACCCTGCCGGTAATGGCCGCGGGCTTGCTCGCCGGCCTCGCAGTGCTGCTACTGCTTTAACAGCCACTACTCCTCGGCGCTTTCCTCGAACTGCGGCAAACCGGCGGCGCGTTCCAGTACGTCGGCGGGCAGGCTTTTGCTCGCACGGGCGCCGAGCAGCTTGAGGTTCTCCACCCGGCTGACGATATTGCCGCGGCCGTCGCTGAGCTTGTTGCGCGCCGCGGCGTAGGCCTTGTCGAGCTGCTGCAGGCGTGCGCCGATCTCGTCGAGGTCCTGGATGAAGGCGACGAACTTGTCGTACAGCGCCCCGGCACGCTCGGCGATTTCCCGGGCGTTCTGGCTTTGCCGCTCCTGACGCCACAGGCTGTCGATCACCCGCAAGGTGGCGAGCAAGGTGGTCGGGCTGACGATCACGATGTTCTGCTCGAAGGCTTCCTGGAACAGACCCGCGTCAGCCTGCAAGGCGGCGGCGAAGGCCGCTTCGATCGGCACGAAAAGCAGGACGAAATCCAGACTGTGCAGCCCTTCCAGGCGTTGGTAATCCTTTAGCGACAAGCCTTTCAGGTGGCTGCGCAGCGACAGCACATGCTGTTTCAGGGCCTGCTGGCGCTCGCCATCGGTGTGCGCCACCACGTATTGCTGATAGGCGGTCAGGCTGACCTTGGCATCCACCACCACCTGCTTGTCGCCGGGCAGCTGGATCAGCACGTCCGGCTGGAAGCGCTCGCCGTCGGCGCTCTTCAGGCTGACCTGGGTCTGGTATTCGCGGCCGTTCTGCAAGCCGGCGTGTTCCAGCACCCGCTCCAGCACCAGCTCGCCCCAGTTGCCCTGGATTTTCTGGCCCTGCAGGGCGCGGGTCAGGTTGGTCGCCTCGTCGCCCAGGCGCTGGTTGAGCTGCTGCAAGCGCTCCAGTTCCTTGCCCAGGGAAAAGCGCTCGCGGGCCTCCTGCTGATAGCTTTCCTCGACACGTTTTTCGAACGACTGGATGCGTTCCTTGAGCGGGTCGAGCAACTGGCCGAGGCGCTGCTGGCTGGTTTCGGCGAAACGCTGCTCTCGCTCATCGAAGATTTTCCCGGCCAGCTCGGCGAACTGCGCGCGCAGCTCGTCACGCGAGCCTTGCAGGTCGTTCAAGCGTTGCTGGTGGCTGTCCTGCTGCTCGCGCAGCTCGGCGCTCAGGGCCGCACGCTCGGCGCCCAATCGGCGCAGCTCGGCCTCCTGCTGTTCGCGCTGGCTTTGCCAATTCAACGCGCTGTCACGAGCGATCTGGCGCTCGTGCTGCAACAGTTCGGTTTCGCGGCGCAGCGCTGCCAGCTCGGCCTGCTGGTCAGCCTTGATTTCGCCGACCTCGGCGACTTCCTGGCGGCAATCGTCGAGTTGCGCGCTCAGGCCTGCCTGGGCCAGCTGTGCGCTGTTCAGGCGTTCTTGCAACAGGCTGCATTCGAGCTGATGGCCACTCGCCCGCCGCTGCAGCGCCCAGACCCAAACCAGCAAGGGCACGGCGGCCAGGATCAACCCGAGCAGAATGGCTGCGAGCTGGGAAGAGGGATCGATTGGCATGAAAGGCTCCGCGCAAGACTGCCCGGCAGTATAACCAGGCCCGCGCGCAGCGGTCAGATGGCGTCGGAGCCGAGCAGTTGCCTGGCTTCGGATGAGCCCTGGGCCGCGGCCAGTTCCAGCCAGTGCCGCGCCTGCTGCGGCTCGTTATGCCGCGGCAGGCGGTACAAGCGCCCGAGTTCCAGCTGGGCATGACGGTCACCGGCACGGCCGGCCTGGCGCAGCAGTTCCAGCCCGATGCGCCGGTCACGCGGGTTGCCGCAATCGCAGCACAGCAAACGACCCAGGCGACTCTGCGCCACCACCACACCCTGCAACGCGGGTTGCTTGAGCAGGCGCCCGGCAAAACGTTTCACGGTGGGCGCGTGGCCGAGGTGCGGGCTGTCCAACAGCCACACGGCTACCCGCAACGGCAAGCGTGGGCGACTGGAAGCATGTTCGAGGGTCGGTCGGGAAATGGCGCGGGGCATGGGAAGCTGCGGTAGCGGAAAAGCGCGCCACTCTACTCCTTTTTTCTACCAGGTAAAGCCTTGCAAAAGCGGCTCACCCGCGTTCTAGAGCAAGCGCTTGGGACAATCCACAGAAGCTGTGGATAACTCGGTGGACAACATGGGAGCAAGCGGCCTGACGGCAGATAGGATGGGGCTTGAGGTTAAACTGACGATTTTTTCACCAACTCAAAAAATTCATATTTTTCATTGACTTATAAATTCAGCTTGGAGAATCAACGATTTACGTCAATCACAAAATGACCCTTGACAAGGTGCTGGCCAATTGTGCACAAGTTTTTCCGCAGGCCGTCTGGAACGCCCCTTTTGGGGGCAAAAACCGCGTCATTTTGCCCCTTGCGCTGCACCATTAAAGAGGGTGGCGTAGCGGCGGCCCTTCTCGCCTGCGAACAAACACCGCCCATCGCTTTTTTCCTCGGGCGAATGTGCGCCAAGCCGGTGCATACATCTTCATGCCCAACCAGGGCTGAACAACGAGGAGGTAAACGCGTTGTGACTATGGGGGGTCGGCCTTGCGATTGGCAGTGCGGCGCCCATGGGTTACCGTCGCGCTCGACCACGACTCAACGACGGGTACACAGCCATGATCAGCCGGCGTAGCGGACTGCGACTTACCGGCATAGTGACGCTGTGCTTGCTGCTCGGCCTGCTTGGCTACACCAGCTGGCTGCGCCTGCTGGAATGTCACGATATTCGTCAGCTGAGCTGGCAAGGCGCGAGCCTGTCATCCGCCGGCATCGGTCTGGCGCGTCTTAGCCTGCACCAGCACAGCGCTGCCGGAATCGCCCGCATCGACCTGCAGCAGCTGCAGCTGAGCTGGCGCCAGTTCAGCCTCAGCCCACCGTTCTGGCAGCACATCGAGCTGCAACGCCTTGACCTGGATTGGCAATCCGCCCCCTCACCCGCGCCAAGCGCGCCCAGCGCGGCAGTGGAAATCGCGCAGGTCGTCGAAAACCTCGCCTGGTTGCCACGCAGCCTGCGCATTGCCGAGCTCAATGCCGAGCTGCCCTGTGCCAGCGGCCGTTGCACCCTGCTGGGCGATATGCAGTTGCTCCGCGACCAGGCGCAACCGCTTACGCTGGACGCGACGCTCAATCTCCAGCATCAGCAGCGCCAGCTGAATTGGCATGCCCTCCTTACCGGCGCGGATGATTCCCTGGCCGTGCAGCTGAGCCTGGCGGTCGATCAAACCCTGCAACTGAAGCTGGACACCCAGCTGCAACGTGGCGCCGATGAGCTGAGCTGGCGCGGCGAGCTCGCCAGCGCAAGCCTGAGCGAAGCCTTCATGCTGCAGAGCTGGCTGCGTCAATGGGCGCCGGCGGCGGACGTGGGGATTCCCGATGCGCCAAGCGCCGGACAGTTATCCGCGCGCTGGGCCCTGACGCTGCCCGGCGCCAGTTTGAGCAGCGAACACTTAGGCAACGCCAGCGGCCAGCTCGCCGCTGACATCCAGCTGCCCGAGCCTTGGCCAATACCGGGGCTCGGGCAGGCGCAAGGCGAGCTGAACATGGCCGCGCATGCCATCGCCGGGCAGTGGTTCATCGACCGGTTGCACAGCGATCTGCACCTGCAACAACTGTCCGGCGGCTGGCTAAAAGGTTTACCGCCCGCGTTGCACGCCGACTCCCTGCGCCTGCGTATTCAACCCGGTACGCCGCTCGCCGAGCTGCCGGCCAGCCTGGTCGGGCGCTCGCTGCCGCTGGCAATCCAGCTGACCAGCCAGGGCCCTACCGAACTTGAGCTTAAGGCCAATCTGGCGCTGGCCAATACGCCACCATGGGCCGCGCAAATTGCTGACGGCCGCCTGCGCGCCAGCAGCGCGGCGTTGGCCTTGGCTGGCTGGAAAGCCCGCCAATTACAGGCCGACCTGCATGTCGAGGGCTATCTGGATCGCGAGCAATTACACCTGAGTCTGAACAAGCCCTCACGCCTGAGCGCTGGCGAATTGCGCAATTCCGACCTCCGCCTCGAGCAGCTAAGTGCCAGCTTCGCGGGCCTGCAGCTCGAGGTCGGCTACCCGGCCGGCAGCCCTTACCGTCTGCAACTGAGTGGTGCTCACAGCCTCAGCACGCAGCGCCTCAGCCATCCACGCCTGAAGCCTCAGGCGTGGCGCTGGCAGGGGCAGCTCGCGGCCGACCTGCAGCAGGTGAAACTGGACGGCCAACTGAGTACTGACAACGACCTGTTGCTGCATGTCCAACTGCTGCAGCACGCCGTCGCCGGGCTCACCCTGCAGGCGCAACTGCCGCCACTGTTTCTCCGTGCCGGAAACCCGCTGGCACAGACTCTGGCGGACTGGCCCGCGCTGCTCGACCTGAACAACGGCCGCCTGAGCGCGGACGCGACCTTGCGCCAACCGCCAGGCGGCGCACCCGGGTTCGAGCTTGCCCTGGCGAGCGAAGGCGTGGCCGGCATCTATGACCGCAGCTTGCTCAAGGGATTGGATGGGCAGCTGCGTGCCAGCCTGAAAGGCCAGCAACTGGCGGTCGAATTCGACGAGGTGCGCGTGGGCGAAATCAACCCGGGTGTCCCACTCGGGCCGCTGCTGCTGAGCGGCCGCTACAGCGCGCCGCTGGCCCAACCTGCGGCGGGCACGCTGGCAATCGACCAGGCCCGGCTCGCGCTGATCGGCGGCACCGTTACCCTTGCGCCGGACAGCTGGGACCTGAAGCAGCTGCCGTTGACGGTTCCCCTGCAGGTACAGGGCCTGTCGCTCGAACAGCTGTTCATCCTCTACCCGACCGAGGGCCTGGCCGGCAGTGGCCTGCTCGATGGCGAGCTGCCGCTGCGCATCGGCAGCGATGGCGTCGCGATCAACGCCGGGCACCTGGCGGCGCGAGCACCGGGCGGGCGCCTGCGTTTTCAATCCGAGCGCATCCGCGCATTGGGGCGCAGCAACCCAGCCATGCAGCTGGTCACCCAGTCGCTGGAGGACTTTCATTACTCGACCCTGAGCAGCGCCGTCGATTACCACCAGGATGGCAAGTTGAACCTGGCAATGCGCCTCGAAGGCCGCAACCCGGCCATCGAAGGCGGCCGGCCGATTCACTTCAATATCAACCTGGAAGAGGACATCCCCACCCTGCTGGCGAGCCTGCAACTGACCGACAAGGTGAACGAGATCATTACCCGGCGAGTCCAGCAGCGTATGCTTGAGCGCAATTCGGCGGTGCCCGACGCGCCTGGTACGCCCGACGCCCCGAGCCCTAACTAGATAGTCAAAGGAGGCACCATGCGCTTGCGTAGCTGTTTTGCCGTTCTGCTGCTGAGCTGGCTGAGCGCAGCCTGTACCCCGACGGTGCAGCTGGCGATGCCGAACGAGCCGATCAACATCAATCTCAATGTGAAGATCGAGCACGAAATCTATATCAAGGTGGATAAGGCGCTGGACGACATGTTCAGCGAATCCAGCGGACTGTTTTGAGGAGCACGATCATGACCCTGTTTACCCGCATCGCCAGCCTGCTGCTGTTGCTTAGCCTGAGCCTGCCAGCCGCCGCCCTCACCCTCAACGAAGCCATGGCCGCCCTCGGTGATGCCAAGGCCAGCGGACACGTGGGTGAAATGCCCAATGGTTACCTTGGCGTCGTCAACGCTAGCGGCCAGTCGGCCGAGATCGCCCACCTGATCAACCAGGCCCGCCGCGCCGAGTACCAGAAGCTGGCTCAGCAGAACGGCATCAAGCTCAGCGACGTGGAAGCCATCGCCGGGCAGAAGGCGCTCGATAAAACCCCAGCGGGCCAATACATCCAGCTGCAGGGCGAGTGGCGGCGTAAATAACGCCACGCCCATTGCGCCACCGGAGTGAGCCGGAGCACGGCCGGCTCATCTGCAAAGCGCAGCGCCAGCGGTCAACAACGCTGCGTTTCCCTCACCGCCGTTGCCTGCTGCGATTGGTCACCCGCGTCGGCATTCCACGCCCTGCCCTGCGCGCCCCTTGACCACCCGCCAGCGTCATGAGACACAACCGAACCGCCCTTTGCCTGACGGACATCAAGATGGCCCTGCACACCTGGCTGCTGTTTCTTACCGCCGTTATCGGCCTGTCGCTGACACCTGGCCCCAATGGCTTGCTGGCGCTGACCCACGGCGCGCTCTACGGCCATCGCAAGACCTGCTGGACAGTCGCGGGCGGCATGATCGGCTTCGTCGTGCTGATGGCCTTGTCGATGTTCGGCATCGGCGCGCTGCTGAAAGCCTCGGCCAACGCGCTGCTGGTGCTCAAGTGGCTGGGCGGCGCGTACCTGATCTGGCTCGGCATCCAGCTCTGGCGCGCCCCGCCGCTGCACCTTGAAGCCCTCGGCCCGGCGCCCGGAAAACCGGCTCAGGCGTTGTTCCGCCAGGGGTTTTTCTCGGCGATTTCCAACCCGAAGGTGATCCTGTTCTTCGGTGCCTTTCTCCCACAATTTCTCGACCCACGCGGCGATATCTGGCTGCAGTTCGCGATCATGGCGCTGACCTTTGCCGTGGTCGAAGGCGTGGTCGAATACCTGCTGGCGCGGCTGGCCCACCGCATCCGGCCCTGGCTGCAACGCAGCGGCAAAGGCTTCAACCGCTGCTGCGGCGGGCTGTTCGCGCTGATGGGTGCGGCGCTGCCGATGACGCGCTGACGAGCGGCCGGGTAAAGCGTGATCGGGTTGGCGTTCCCGCGGCCAACCCACCCATTGGGGTCATGGTTTGGTCATTGTCGGCTGGGATACTTTCCGCCCTTCAGCCTGAAGTAGCGGCGTGAAAAACAATCCCAAGCAAGGAGCCCGAACCATGCCTATCACCAGAATCCTGCTCGCCCTGACCCTGAGCGTCAGCTGCGCCGCTCAAGCAGCGATATGCCCTGACTACCAGACGCCGCAACAGGCGCCCAGCGCGCCAGTCCCGGCGAAGAAATCCTTCAAGCATTTCGGCAACCGGATCCTCGCCGGTATCTATCAGCCCTGGCACATGGTGCACGACTCGCTGGTGGCTGAAGGCCAATACCCCTACCTGGTCGGCAAGTTCGACTACGACGCCGTGCTGCACAAGGACCTGGAAGACGAGCGCGTGCACGTCTACCTGTTCGGCACCGGCATGCAGAACTGGGAATACCTGGGCAGCCGTGTCACCGACAGCGACGGCAAGATTGCCATGACCCTGGCCCCGCGCCCGGCCGGCGACTACCGCGTGCGCATGGTGGTGGAAGGCGACCGGTCCAGCGTCGACGGCTGGCTGACGGTGGTCGAGCGCGGCCGCGAAGCCGTGCTGTTCGACGTCGATGGCACCCTGACGATCAACGACTTCGAGGCCTATGCCGATTACGTCGGCGTGAAAACCGCCACCGCCTACCACTACGCACCGCAGACGGTCCGCGCCTATCAGGACAAGGGTTATCAGGTGCTCTACCTGACCGCACGGCCCTACTGGGTAACCCGCGACGGCCGCGAATGGTTCGGCAAGCAGAACCTGCCGGCCTGGCACTACCGCAGCAACCCCTACGGTGATGGCCCCATCCCGCCGAACACCGTGGAGCACAAGGCCAATTACGTGCGCTACCTGCGCGACACCGTGGGCCTGAACATCATCCGCGCCTACGGCAACGCCACCACCGACATCGAGGCCTACGCCAATGGCGGCATGCCCAAGGCCAACACCTGGATCATCGGCGAACACGCCGGCAAGGAAGGCACCCAGGCGCTGAGCGGCGACTACGCGCTGCATTACAGCACCGTGGTGCAGAACACCCCGCTGGCAGCCTGCAAACGCTGACCAAGGCTGAGTGAAAAAACCGGGCGCGGGTCGCCCGGTTTTTTTTGGCCCTGTCCCCGTAGTCTGTTGTGTTCAGGCATCGGCGCCTAGGTTTGCCCGGGCTGCGCGCACCACTACCAATGTCATTACCAGTATTTGGTGCGCACGGCGCACCCTACGTGCCTTAACTTTGCGGGCGCTGCACACTAGGTCCAGCTTATCCAGGTGCGCTATGCAACACGCTGTTGGGACAAAGCCTTTTTTGCCGGCATTCGTCAGTGCACGCTCCCGTCATTGCTACTGGCCATCAAGACCTTAGTCGTAGAGCCCCGACATCGGTTAGGCGCGCTCGCCTGATCGGTGAATAATGCCCGGCTTCACTACCGGAGCCTGCACGATGACCGCCCCCACCCACCCGAGCGCCCCACGCCTTTCGCCTCGCGCGATCATGCTGATCGAGCTGGCCCTGGCACTCGGCGGTTTCGCCATCGGCACCGGGGAGTTCGCGATCATGGGCCTGATGCCCAACGTCGCGCAGGACCTTGGCATCAGCGAGCCGCAGGTCGGCAACGTGATCAGCACCTACGCCCTCGGCGTCGTGGTCGGCGCGCCGCTGCTGGCGATTCTCGGCTCGCAGCTGTATCGCCGGCACCTGCTGCTGTTGCTGATGGCGACGTTCGCCATCGGTAATTTTGCCAGTGCGCTGGCACCGGATTATCAGGCATTGATGCTCTACCGCTTCTTCGCCGGCCTGCCCCACGGCGCCTATTTCGGCGTGGCGATGCTGGTCGCCGCCTCGATGGCGGCGCCGCATAAACGCGCCAAGGCGGTCAGCCGGGTCCTGATGGGCTTGACGGTCGCCATTCTGATCGGCAATCCGGTCGCTACCTGGCTCGGCCAGTGGCTGAGCTGGCGCTATGCGTTCGCCATGGTCGGGGTGATCGCGCTGCTGACCGTGGCGATGGTGGCGATCTTCCTGCCGCTGGATAAGCAGCAGCCGCGCAGCTATCCGATGCGCGAGTTGCGCGCCTTCAACCGCGCGCCGGTATGGCTGGCCCTGGCGATCAGTTCGGTCGGCTTCGCCGGGATGTTCTGCGTGTTCAGCTACATGGCGCCGACCCTGCTGGAGGTGACCCGGGTAAGGGAAAGCTGGATTCCTTTCGCCCTCGCCGCGTTCGGCCTGGGTGGCATCCTCGGCAACATGTTCGGCGGCTGGCTGTTCGACAAGCTGCGCTTCAAGGCCATTGCCTGGCTGCTGCTGTGGAGCGCGCTGGTGTTGCTGGCGTTTCCCTTCGCGGCGCATTCGGCCTGGACAGTATTCCCCGCGGTATTCGCGGTCGGCACCATGGTGTCGCTGTCACCCGCCCTGCAAACCCATTTGATGGACGTCGCCCAGGATGCCCAGACCCTGGCTGCCGCCTCCAATCACGCGGCGTTCAACATCGCCAACGCACTGGGCCCCTGGCTCGGCGGCCTGGCCATCACCGCGGGATTTGGCTGGACCTCCACCGGCTACATCGGTGCGGTTACCGCCCTTGCCGGCTTGCTGGTCTTCTGGCTGGCCTGGCGGGTGCAACCGGGGTACGCGGGCGCTAATCGCACAAGCTAAGCCGCCAGGCCATCCCGAGCCGTATTTAGTTCGCTTAGTCAGGGTGCCGTGCGTCGCTTCCGGCGCACGCCAGGTCGGCAGACGGGGTCTCAAGCACAGCGGCTATACTGCCGAGACGCTGGTCCGCTCCCTGTTCCTCTGTACGAGTTCCTGTTTTGCCCTCGATGCGAATTATCCTGATCCTTCTGACTCTGCTCTGCGCCGGGCTCCAGGCCGACGAGCGCCCGTTGCGCTTTCCGGTCAGCGACAGCTGGGCGATGCCGCTGATCCAGATCGAAGACGGCGAAGCGGTTGGCGGCATCCTGTTCGAATTGCAGAACCGGCTCGCCGCCAAGGTAGGTCGGCGTGCCGAATTGATCGTGATGCCGCGCCAGCGCATTCAGCTCGCCATGGAGCGCAACGACATCGACATGCGCTGCTATGTCACCCCGGACTGGCTCACCGGTTCACACCACCAGTACGTCTGGAGCCTGCCCTTTGTGACCCAGCGCGATGTGCTGGTCGCGCGCCGGCCGCAGACCGAACCCCTGCATCCGGAACAGCTGCAGAACGAGCGCATCGGCGCGGTGCTGGGCTTCACCTACCCCAGCCTGCAACCGCTCTTCGACAGCGGCCAGCTGGTACGCGAGGACGCCCGCACGCAGATCCAGGTGCTGCACAAGCTCCAGGCCGGACGTTATCGCTACGCGGTCAGCAACGAACTCTCCCTGCAGTGGTACAACAAGCGCCTGCCCGCCCGCCAGCGCCTGCATGCCGTAGGCGAAGCCTCGCTGGAACCGGTGTCCTGCATCGTGCGCAATGCCGCGGATGTGCCCACCATGGCGCTGCTGCGGGCCATGGTGCAGATGCGTCAGTCCGGCGAAATCGACGAAATCCTTTCCCACTACCGCTAAGTGTTTCAGTGGGTCCGTTAGCGCGTGGAGGGTACCTCCAGCGCTGCCAGCACCTGATTGACCCGCTGCGCCAGCGAGCCCGTCAGCAGGCTGTAGCGCCAGCCGCGCTGCTGCAACTGCTCGAGATACCAGCGATTCTGCCGGCGCCGAAATGCCTCGCCCTGGCGCGTACCGTCCTGCACGAACGGGAAGTCGTCGGCGCACAGAAACAGATGGTGGTAAAGCCGCCGCGCCAGCTGTTCGAGTTCGGCTTCGGCGCGGCCGAATTGGTCCTGGCAGTAGAACAGCGTGGTCAGTGGCGTCGTATCGCAGACCAGATAACGCCGCGCCTGGCCTGCCAATTGATCTTCCCGGGCAACCTGGGTGCGGCCGATGTGCAGCAGGTCGTCATAGCCCAGCTGCCCGTCGCAGGCGAGCCAGTGCTCGCGGCCGAACTCGGCGGCGTAGCGGGTATCCAGCGCGCCAGCCAGGGCCTGGGCAAGGCTGCTCTTGCCAGTCGATTCGCCGCCGAGCAGGCCGATGCGCTCGACGAAATCGCCATACACCGCCGGCGCGAGAAACGACCGCAGCCCATGGATATCGGCGCGCAGGCGCGAGCCGGATATCGCGACCTGGCTACGTTGCGGGTCCAGCCCGAGGTGCCGGACCGGCTGGCCGAAACGCTGCGCCAGGTGCGCGGCGAAGCCATCGCCATAGGCCTCGCTGGTGAACACCGCTTCCACCGGATCGCCCAGCACCTGCTGGCAGAACCGCGCGACGAACTCGCGCTGGGTCTCGTCATCCTCATGGTTGTACGGCAAGTCCGGCAGGTCGAGGCCGGCGCGCTGCCACTGCGCGACACGCTCGGGCGTCAGCACCCAGTGCTTCAGCGTCGGGAAGCGCAGCGCCAACCAGCGTGCGCGCCGCTCGGCCTCATAACCCGGCAGTTCGGGCCTCGACCAACTGAGCAGATAAAGCTGTTCGCAATGGCCCTGGGCATGACGGATCAGGTGTTCGTGGCCAAGGTGCAACGGTGCGAACTTGCCGACCACCAGACCGCTGCGAAAACGCGCCGCCATTGCTCAGGCCCGCTGCCCGTCTGTGACATGCGCCATCGCCTGCGTCTGCCCGGCCAGCTCGCGCCGCCAGCGGTACAGGCCGTACCAAGCATTGCACCAGAACAACGCGTAGATAAAGCCGGTCAGGTACAGCTCGCGAGACAGGAACAGCGGCACCGCGAGGCTATTGACCAGGAGCCAGCAGTACCAGGTTTGCAGCTTGCGGCGCATCAGCAGCAGTTGCGCCAGCACGCTGAAGGTCAGCACCAGGGAATCGAGAAACGGCGCGTACGCGTCGGTCAGGTAATGCAGCAAGGCGCCGTAGGCAACGGCCACCAGCACCGCCATCAGCAGCGCGCCAACCAATGCGGGCCAGGGCGCACGGCTGATCGGCATCGCCCCGCCGCGCTTGCCGTATAGCCAGCTCCACCAACCGAACAGGCTGGTCAGCACGTAGAACACCTGCAGGGTGAGGTCGGCGTACAGTTGCACCTGATAGAACAGTGCGCCGAACAGCACGCAGCCGATCAGGCCGATCGACCAGGTGTGCACCGAGTTGCGCGCGGCCAGCAGTACGGCCACCAGGTAAAAACCATTGGCGAAGATTTCCAGCGTTGACGGCATGCGTAAATCCTTGCGGCGGGAAGGCTGAGCTAACGCCAGCGCCCCGTTGAGAAGCCTAAGCGCCGCGCCTAAGCGCGCGATGGGGCAGATCGATAAGCCGCGAGCGCCAGGGTCTATCCCGGGCGCTAGGCCACAGACGGGGGCAGGTTATTTGTCGTCAGGCAGGATATCGAAGCCGCCTTGCGACTGACTGACGATGCGGAACAGCTTGCTCTGCCCGGCGACCACCGGCACGGCCAGTTCACGGCGCAAGCGGCCATAACCGCACAGGGTGTCATCCTGTTTGTCGACGCCGATGCCGAGCACACGGGTGCCGGCCGGCACTTGGAAGCTGGCGACCTCGCCCATGGCGATCCGCGCTGCGACTTTGCGGTCCACCAGAATGGCGACGTAGCAGCCGCCGCCCATCATGCCCAAGTCGCGATTGACCACCAGCTGCCCGGTGTTTGCGCCAGGTTCCTGATACGCCAGCAAACGGTCGCTGGGCACTGGTTTGATGTCTTCCGGCGCAGCCCTGAAGGATGAACAACCGGCCAACAGTAGCAAGGGCAGAACGGCATAGATCAAGCGCATGGAAATTCCTTATTGGAGGGGGGAAGCAGTAGACCTGATTTATCTCGACGAAGTCTGCACTACCCTAGCAGGCCGTTGAGAAACTACCTACATTGGCAATACCGCGTTAAAAACGGCCTCAAAATGCTCATTTACAGCCCGTACTTTGCGCTTTTTCGGCCGTTTTGCCTTGTCTTGCCTACTTCGCCTACGTTTTTCAACAGCCTGCTAGCCCGAATCGGTTACTGCGCAATCGGCTGCAGCCAAATCGCAGCGGGCACGAGCCTACGGCAGTGCCTGATGCAGCGTGGCCTCTTCGCGGCGCCAGGCGCACAGAGCGTCTTCGTCATAGCGACTGAACAGCCAGCCGGTGCGCGCCCCGACCAGGGTCGTGACCGCATGGTAACGGCCCAGCCGGTTGTGCCGGGCCAGGTACAGGGCGCCGTCGCGCAGCACCGCAAGCACGCGGCTATTGGACTGGAATAACGGCGTCAGCAAGCGACTGGCCTGCCTGTAGTAGCGCAGGTGTTGGCGGCGCGCCGCTGCGTAATCGGCAAAGACCCAAGGCCAATCACGGGCATCGCTGGCCGAGCCGGCCTGCGGATGCAACGCCGTCGCCAGCGCGGCTGCGTCGACCAGCGCCATGTTCGCGCCCTGGCCCAGTTGCGGGCTCATGGCGTGGGCGCAGTCGCCGATGGCGAGCACGCGGCCGTCGTGCCAGCGCTGCATGCGCACATCGGCGTAGGTGGCGAACGTCAACTGCGACGAACACTTGATCCGTTCGAGGAAGGGTTCGGCGCCCGCGCCGGCCAGTTGCCTGACGCGGGTTTTCCAGGCGTCCAGCCCGGCGGTGCGCCAGGCGTCGTGAGCCGCCGTCGGCAAGCTCCAGAACAGGCTGCTCAGGGGCGTATCAGGGTTTGCATGGGTGCGCCCGGTCGGCATTACGCCGAACATCTCCGAGCAGCCGCGGTACCACTGGCGCAGGTCGGTGGATGCCGAGGATGTGGGTGTTGGCTGGATGCTCCACAACGCGCCCCAGGGGTAAGGCGTTACCCACTGTTTGACGCGCATCTGCGCGCGCAGTGTCGAGCGCACGCCGTCGGCGAGAATCAACGCGCAGAAGTCGCCAAAAAGCCGCTCGCCGCCCTGGCCGTTGTCCTGGAACAGGCTGACGTGGCTTGCAGTCTGGCGAAACCGGTTGATCGTCACACCGGTCTCGATGCGCACACCGGCCTGCCGGGCGGCGTTCAGCAGCGCCGTCATCAACACCGCGCGGTGGATGCCCAAACCGAAACTGCCCGGCTGCCAATCCTCATAGCGGGTATCGAGAATGACACGCTCGCACGCGGTGGTGCCATACAGGCGACTCACCGGCGCGCCCAGCCCGGCGCATTCCGCCAGTAGCCCGAGCTGGCGCAGCACCGCCAGGCCGGAGGGCTGCAAGAGAATCCCTGCCCCCACCGGCTGCAGTTCCGCCACCCGTTCGAGCACCGTCACCTGCATTCCCTGGCGTGCCAGCAGAATTGCGCTGGCCAACCCCGCCGTACCTGCCCCCACCACAACAATCGGCAATCCCTTCAAACCCAGGCTCCCTAAGCCGGCTGCATCATTCGGCAGATGGTACTGCCATCGATCAGCATTCGACAGCTACCCATTTTGGCAAAGGCAACACGGCGGACCACTCGACTGAGCGCCCGCCGGGGCTGAAGCGTTACCGGTTACAGGTACACGCCGCCCGCGGCCTCGATGCGCTGGCCGTTGATCCAGCGCCCTTCCTGAGCCAGCAATACCGCGATGGCGCCGCCAATGTCATCGGGTTGGCCGACGCGGCCCAATGCGGTGTTGCTGGCGATATCGGCGTTCAACTCAGGGTTGTCGCGCACCAGGCCGCCACCGAAATCGGTCTCGATGGCACCGGGCGCCAGCACGTTCACGTTGATCCCGCGCGGGCCCAGCTCCTTGGCCAGGTAGCGCGTCCAGACCTCGACTGCGCCTTTCATGGCCGCATAGGCCGCAAAGCCCGGCATGGTGAAACGGGTCAGGCCGCTGGAGATATTGAGAATGCGGCCCTGATCGGCAATCAGCGGCAACAGCGCCTGGGTCAGGAAGAACGGACCCTTCAAGTGAATATTCACCATCTGGTCGAACTGCGCCTCGCTGGTTTCGGCGAAGGCTGCGAAGGCGCCGGTACCGGCGTTGTTGATGAGCACATCGAAACGCTTGCGACCGAAGTGCGTCTGCAGCGTGTGCCCGATCTGCTCAGCAAACTGGACGAAGTGGCTGCTCTGGGCGACATCCAGCTGAAGCATCGTGGCGCGCCCGCCGAGCGCTTCGATTTCCGTCAGCAGCGCCTGCGCATCCGCCTCCCGGCTCTGGTAGGTGCCGATGATATCGAAGCCACGGGCCGCCAGATGCAGCGCCGCGCTCTTGCCCAGGCCGCGGCTTGCGCCGGTGATCAATGCGATTTTACGGGTCATGGTCGTGCTCCTTGGTTGCGCTGGTTAAGTCAGCACGGCCAGGTTATTGTCCGTAGCAGAGACGATAAACATCGCGAAACCGGAAACACTGACCGGTTTAAACGAACAATAAGGCATAGCCATGAACAAGCTCGAGCTGCTGCGCACCTTCGTCCGCGTCAGTGAACTGGCCAGCTTCACCCAGGCGGCGCAGAGCCTCGGCCTGCCCCGCTCCACCGTTTCCGAGCAGGTGCAGCTACTGGAAGAACTGGTTGGCGCGCGTTTGCTCCACCGCACCACCCGCAAGGTGCAGCCAACCCAGGACGGCGCGGTGCTGTATGAGCGCAGCAAGGACATGCTCGCCAACATGGATGAGCTGGAAACCCTGTTCCGCCAGGACAACACGCAGCTGGGCGGACGCCTGCGGGTCGACATGCCAACCTCCATCGCGCGACTGCTGGTAGCGCCCCGCTTGAGCGAATTTCTCGATCGGCATCCGGCCATCGAGCTGGAGCTGAGCAGCAGCGACCGCCGGGTGGACCTGGTGCGCGAGGGTTTCGATTGCGTGCTACGCGTGGGTGAGATCGTCGACAGCAATCTGATCGCCCGCCCGCTGGGCCATTTTCGCCAGGGCAACTATGCCAGCCCCGCCTACCTGGCCCGCTATGGCACGCCGCGCAGCCTGGAGGATCTGGCGTCGCACCGGTTGATCCACTACGCCCAGGTGCTGGGCACCCGCACGACGGGCTTCGAGTACCAGGCGGGCGGTACGCTGCATTACCTGCCGATGGCAGGCAGCGTCACGGTGAACAATATTGATGCTTACGAAGGCGCCTGCCTCGGTGGGTTGGGCATTATCCAGGCGCCACTGACCGGCTTTCATGAGCTGCTGGCGAGCGGGCAGCTGTGCAGCATTCTGCCGGAATTCGTGCCGCCGCCCATGGCGGTCTCGCTGCTCTATCCACACCGCCGCTACCTGCCGCAACGGGTTCGCGTGTTCATGCAATGGCTGAGCGAGATCATCCAGCAGGAGCTGCACATCAGCCCGCCGGGCTCAGCGGCTTGAGCCGCACTGGCGGGTACAGACTCCGGCCCGGCAACGATTGGCCTGGTGCTTGGGATCGTCGCGCATCAACCGGCGGGTGACTCCGTTGGTCCAGCCGAAGCCATCCTGCAACGGGTATTCGCCGCCTTTTGCGTAAGCCGCCGAAGGGCGCAGCACGTACTTCTCGACCAGCTTGCTCTCACGCTCGAACAGGTCCGCGACTATTGCCAGCCAGCGCTGCTCGATGGTGTCGGCCAAGGCGTGATGGCCATAGTGCTGCAGGCCGCGAATGCCCATCAGCTGCAGCGGTGCCCAGCCATTGGGACGGTCCCACTGCTGATCGCCCACGCTGATCTCGGTGGTGGATAAACCGCCAGGCGCCAGCAGCCGCTCGGCAACGGTCGCCGCCACCCCCGCCGCCTGCTCGGCGCTGGCCAGTTGCACGAACAACGGCGTCAGCGTCGCCGCCGTGAGGTTCGTTCGCTGGCAGCCGCGCTGCCAGTCGTAATCCAGGTACGCGCCGCTGGCCTCGCTCCACAGGTACTTATCAATGGCACTTTTGCGCCGCGCCGCATGGCCGCGAAACTCTTGCGCCGAGTGCAGGTCGCCCTTGATCTCGCTCAGGCGGGCGATCTGCCGCTCCAGCTTGTAGAGAAAGCTGTTGAGGTCGATTGGCACGATCCGCGTGGTGCGGATGCTCGACAACTGCTCGGGGTCGTCAAGCCAGCGCGAGCTGAAATCCCAGCCCGACTCGGCGCCCGCGCGCAGGTCGCGGTACACGTGGCGCGGCGGCCGGTCGCAGCTCTTAGCGGTGTGCACATCCTCGCGATAGGATTCTTCGCGCGGCGTGTCGCGGTCATCCCAGTAACGGTTGAGCACGGCGCCGTCGGCCATGCATACGCAGCGCCGATGGGTCTCGCCCGGCGCCAGCAGCTCGCTGCCGCTCATCCAGAAGGCGTACTCCTTGCGCAGCTGCGGCAGGTAATCGCTGGCGCGGCGAATGCCGCATTCCTCGAACAGGTCGGTCATCAGGGCGAATACCGGCGGCTGCGAGCGGCTCAGGTAGTACGAACGGTTGCCGTTGGGTACATGGCCGTAGGTGTCGATCAGGTAGGCGAAGTTGTCGGCCATGGCGCGCAACAAGTCGCATTGCCCACTTTCATCGAGGCCGAGCATGGTGAAGTAGGAATCCCAGTAATACAGCTCGGTGAAGCGCCCGCCCGGCACCACGTAATCGTAGGGCAGCGGCAGCAGCGAGGAGCGAGGCGGGTGTTCGCACGGATGGCGCGTGAGCACCGGCCACAGACGGTCGATATGCTCGCTGAGGCTGTTGTTCGGGTTGGCGACAAACTCCCGCGGGGCGAACTCGAACACGCTGAAGTGCTCGTGGACGAATGCGCCAAGGTCGAAGTCTGGCGCGTCGCGCTGCGCCCGGTAGGCATCCAGAATGCGCTCGGGGTACTGCCGCGGCGCGCAGTCGACGAAGGTCTTGCTGTCGGCGAATACGCCACTGGTCTGCACCGCAATGAACAACTCCTGATAGCGGTCGGCAGGTGACAGGGTGTCGGCGGCGCCCACTTTTGCCAAGGCGCGGCTAAAGGGATCGACCTGCTCGATATCGCTCACTGTTCGCTGTAATGCCACAACAGACCTCCATCGACGACCAGCGTGGTGCCGGTGATGTAATCGGCGTCATCGGACGCAAGAAACGCCACAGCGCCAGCGACGTCCCGTGGCTGACCCAGGCGCCGCGCAGGGATATTGCACAGCAGGGCGGAGAGTTTTTCCGGCTGATTCATCAGCGAGCTGTTGATCGGCGTTTCGATCGCCCCCGGTGCGAGGTTATTGACGGTGATGCCCAGCGGCGCCAGCTCGATGGCCAGGTTGCGCATCATCATCTTCAAGCCGCCCTTGCTCATGCAGTAACTGGTGAAATTGGGAAACGGCAGCTCTTCGTGCACCGAACTGTTGTTGATGATCCTGCCGCCGCGCCCGCTGTCCATCAGGTGCTGCGCCACCGCCTGGGCAATGAAGAACGGCGCGCGCAGATTGACGTTGAGAATCAACTCGTAATCCGCCTCGCTGGCCTGGAGAAACGCCGTGTGCTTCTGCACCCCGGCGTTGTTCACCAGAATATCGATGCGGCCCATCTGCTCGATGCTCTCGGCCACAAGCCGTTTGCAGTTGGCCACCGTGGCCAGGTCGGCGGGAATGATGCAGGCCCGCCGCCCCTCGGCACGCACCAGTTCGGCGCTGGCGCGTGCATGTTCGTCGTCGTGGCGACCGTTGATGATCACGTCCGCGCCTTCGCGTGCCAACCGCTGTGCGATTCCGCGGCCGATTCCCTGGGTGCTGCCGGTGACCAGCGCCACCTTGTGTTCGAGCCTCATGCCTTTCTCCCCTCTGCCGCAAGCGCAGCGGCCATTCATCGATAGGATTGAGACGAACTCACCCGCTCGACGTTCCCGGGCAAACTTTGCAGGAAGTTAGCGCAGCGCCGATTCGCCGGTGCCAAGCCCTCCACTGCGGCATTAACGACACCAGCGAAGCCACTGAATCAGCGCGTGCGCCGAGCCCCAGGCGCAGGTATCTTCTCAGCCCCTATTCCGATCCAGGACACCGCAGATTTATGCGCATGACCTTCGTTGCGGCTGCCCTCCTATGCGCCTCGCTGTACACCACCGCCACGCTCGCCAAAGTCGAGGTCGAAGCGGCTCAACACAAGACCCTCGGCGCGGTACTGGCGGTGAAACTCTCCGAAGACATCGCCCCCGGCGACTACGAAGCCCTGCTCGACGGCATCAAGGCCAACCCTGGCAAGTTCGCCCGCAAGATTGCCCTGCTCGACAGCATTGGCGGCAGCGCCCCCGAAGCCATCCGCATGGGCCGCCTGCTGCGCGAAACCGGTTTCGACACACTGGTACCGAGCAACGGCGTCTGCCAGGGCAGCTGCATCTACCTGCTGGCCGCCGGCCGGAAAAAAACCGTAAAGGGCCACGTCGGCCTGCACCGCCCGCACTTCCCCGCTGGCGAATCGGCTCAAGCGCAACGGCTGCACAAAACCCAGGGTTACAACCCGACCGCCTACTTCCGCGAAATGAACATCCCACCGCGCCTGGCGCAGGACATGCAACGCATCGCCCCGCATCAGATGCGGGTACTGACGGAGAAAGAGCTGGTGGGGTATGGGTTGAAGTGACGGGCGGAAGGATGGCTTGTTAACAGAGCGCGGCATTGTTGAATCGGCTGACTTCTTTGAAAGCATTCGCTCAAGTACCGATGTAGCCACTCGATAAACGCCAGAAGAATCCGCTAGTCTTCCTGTCGCCCTAGCCGCTTGAGCGAGCAGCCACAGTTTTTTGCCATGGTGTATAACTCCCCCTTACGGTCAAAGCACAGCAGCAAACCCCTGAGTTAGAAGGCTCGATGCAAAAAGACAAGAATGTTATCCACCACGCCCGTCCGGGTAGTTATGCACCATTTGGTGTCTATTTATAGTTAGGGTAAGAACATGCTCCTTCAGCTAAACGCCAATAAAGACAACCACAGGAAGGTCTTAGCTGAGTTGATAAAACGCTCTGAAATATCTGTACTGTGCTCTGGATGGCTGAAACAGGCAGGGCTTAAACACTTACTTCCCGCCATTGATCTCGCCTTAAAAAATAAAAGCCAAATCACAATTTACTCAAATAAAAAACATACTGATAGCGAAGCAATAGAATCTCTAAAATCAAGAGAGTCAATTCTCCACATAGTAGTAGACGACAGTACTAAATATCTTCATTCAAAAATATACTACTTTGAGAACGCTGGTAAATATAAAGCAATCATAGGTTCTGCGAACATCACAAACGGCGGATTAACCTCTAACGAAGAGCTTTCAGTAAGCCTGGCAGGAACTATAGGTGACAGTCAGAATAATCAAATAAAAAAATATCTCGCTCGGCTTAAAATCGTGGGCCACCACTAACTAGTGGTTCAAACCGTTCGCTGCGCTCACTGGGACGGGCTAAAGCCCGCCCCTTAACCAAACGTTAGGAGCCATTTCGGTGCCTCTTGCAATCAACAAACCTGGAGAACTTGCTATAGGCCAGTTCTTTGAAAGCTGCTCATTTCACCCATGCTTGTGCTGTGAGGTTGATTCCGCAGGGGTTCAAATCGAAGGCATTTCCCTCGTCGATGGAAAAATCCATTACTGCAATATCAGGCACTGTGGGTTACGGCTATTAAGCACCGAAGAAGCAATTCAATGGAAATTAAACGGCCCAGCAGATCAAAACTTGGCCCCTGAACGGCAGTGGTGGTAGTGGCTCCTAACAATGCGCTCAAAGCGCTCACTCCGTTCGCTGGGACCGGCGAAGCCGGCCCCTTAGCTTAATCGTTAAGTGTCTTCAGGAAGAAATCATGGAATTAAAAGTAGGAAGCTTCACCTTCGGAAGATGCGACAAAATTGCTGCGGAATGGATGCACCAACATGGTCAAGCCCTACTAAAATACTCAATGTCAATTATATTCATATGGCTTGGCGCTCTAAAACCACTTGGCATAAGTCCAGTAAATGACCTAGTGACAAATACAATAACGTGGCTCCCTCCAGATGTATTCATTCCCATACTGGGATTATGGGAAATAGCCATTGGCGTTTGCCTTCTCATCAAGCCTCTATTGAGAGTTGCATTAACCTTACTATTTCTGCAACTATTCGGAACCGTATTACCATTATTTATTCTGCCTGAAGTGTGTTTCATTAAATTCCCTTACGCCCCAACACTTGAAGGTCAATACATAATTAAAAATTGCGTAATATTAAGCGCCGCAATTGTCGTTGGTGGCGGTTTAAGCAAAGAGGCTTCCCAGTACGCCGGTCAAAGCGCACAAGACACTTAACAAGTGGTTCAAGCCGCTCGCTTCGCTCACTGGGACGGGCTAAAGCCCGCCCCTTAACCAAACGTTAGATTACTACTCTATGAAACTCATCAAGCTTCTAATTGGTGCCATATTCTTCATTACCCTGTGCGGCTCAGGCATGATGCTCATTGTCCTGCTCCTTGGCTTCTTTGACGGGCACATAAATACTCGCTCCTTGTTATCACTTCCAATTGCCGTTAGTATATTTTTAGGTTCATCTATTTCGCTATATTATTTATCGCGCACAGAAGCAAAGGATCAGCTTAGCGAAACAGCAAAAAAATTCAAATCTAGAAAACTTACATTTCAACTTCTAATAATTTCACTTATAACACTATTCATAATTGCCATGCCATTTTTGGCCACCTCCACAACTCACGTACGCCTTCTGGCCTCCGTAATACTTGTCCTGTTCTTTGGGCTATATATACTGCTTGCCCGAAAGCTGTGGCGGTGTCCAGAGTGCGAAGAGCAGCTTCCTTTTATGAACCAGCATAAAGATCGCCATTCAATTAAGTGTTGTCCAAGCTGCTCAACTCAACTTCAGTAATCTAACAACTGGTTCAAGTCGTTCGCTTCGCTCACTGGGACGGGCTAAAGCCCGCCCCTTAACCAAACGTTAGAAGCGGCTCTTAATTTTGGTGGTTTATATGCACGGAAGCATTAATTCAGTTCCTCAGCCAAATATCAGCGCAGTTGCAAGCATTGAGCGTCGGCGCGCAAAACATCTGAATGTTCGTAGCCTTTCGCGGTGGCGTTGCCGGCCCATCGCTGGGGCAAACGCCATTGGTCGTCCTACCGCTATGTATCTGCCAGCCCACGCACGTTCGTTGCCCAACATCTCGGTTCGGCTTCAGGTACATTTGGCGTCGCCTGAAAATTCCGAGCTCGATTTGTCACCGCGTCTAACTACTGGTTCAAGTCGCTCGCTCCGCTCGCTGGGACCGGCTAAAGCCGGCCCCTTAACCAAACGTTA
>NZ_JBTLWN010000004.1:0-422909 GCF_054483635.1 Pseudomonas cistanchae
AGGTCATCGTCAAGCTTCTAACACCAAACCCCCCATCTGCTTACGCAGATGGGGGGTTTGTCTTTGGGCTGCGAAAAAATGCCGCAATAGATTCGACTACACTTAGCTATTTCCGAGGCGTTAAAAAGCCACCCTTGGGTGGCTATTGTTTTGCTGTGCCATCAGTCGCCGCGGTATTCGCATCCACTGGTGCATGTCTCATGTATTCGGATGCGTGAAAGCTCTGGGAGCAGAGGCTTGAGCTCCTGCCATATCCACTTTGCAAGCACCTCACTGGTCGGGTTTTCCAGGCCGGGAATGTCGTTCAGATAGTTGTTTCCAAATACCGATTTTCGGAATGCGCAGCTCAGTTGAGGACTTAGGTTATCCGTTGTCTCAAGCGAGATGGCCGTAGGGTGGGGTTTGACAGCAAAGCGCGTATCCCCTTCCCTAGCAGCGCCAACGCTCGTTTAGAATGAGCGCCCATGAGGCCTGTATGAATAATTCTCCCAGCTCTAAAGAGCTACTCGAGCTTCCGCTTGAAAAGCTGATTGCCTGTCATGAATGCGACCTGTTGATGCTCAAGCCGGAGCTGGCCGACGGTGAAACCGCTGAATGTCCGCGTTGCGGTTTTGAGCTGTATACCAATCGGCATCAGGTTGTACGTCGCAGCATGGCGCTAGTGATTGCAGCATTACTGTTGTACGTACCTGCAAATTTCTACCCGATCATGCGGCTCAATCTCCTTGGGCAAGCCAGCGTGGATACGCTTTGGAGCGCTGTGGTGGGGCTTTACAACAACGGCATGGAAGGCGTTGCTGTGGTGGTGTTTCTCTGCAGCATGGCCGTACCTCTGCTCAAGTTGCTTTGTCAGTTTGCGGTGCTATTGAGCATCCACTTCAATATCGGTCGCAGTTATGGCCTGCTGCTCTATCGGATTTACCACCATATGCGCGACTGGGGCATGCTTGAGGTCTATCTGATGGGCATACTCGTCGCGCTGGTCAAGTTGGCAGATATGGCGGATGTGACCCTGGGCATGGGCCTGATGTGTTTCATCGCCTTACTGCTCGTTCAGATTTGGCTGGAAGTCACCATGTCCCCGCATCAGATCTGGGAAGCGTTATCGCAGGAGCAGCCACATGCGGGCAATTGATGCGGGCTTGCTGCTCTGCCATGAATGTCATCAGCTCAACCCTCTGCAAGCCGGTGCTAAAAAGCAGTTTTGCTCTCGTTGTGGCGGTTTGCTGCATGCACGGCGACCCAACAGCCTGGTGCATACCTGGGCGTTATTGCTGACCGCTGCAATTCTATATATCCCCGCGAATGTTCTACCGATCATGACGGTCAGCTCGCTGGGCTCGTCGGCGCAGGCAGATACCATCATGTCCGGTGTCATCGAGTTGCTGAGCTACGGCATGTACCCCATCGCGGCGGTGGTCTTTGTCGCCAGTATCGTGGTGCCTACCTTCAAGCTGCTTGGTATCGGCTTTTTACTGTATTCGGTGCAGCGTCATCAGGTGATGTCGAGGCGTCAGCGGGTGTTGATGTATCGCTTTATCGAGTGGATAGGGCGTTGGTCGATGCTGGATATATTCGTCATTGCAATCCTGGTCGCGGTCGTTAAGTTTGGCAGCTTGGCCAGCGTCGAACCGGGATTGGGCGCGGCGGCCTTTGCCAGCGTGGTGATTCTGACCATGTTGGCAGCACTAACCTTTGACCCTCGTTTGATCTGGGACGACACGGAGCTGGATGACCACCATGAATGATTTGCCGATGGCTAAAACCCGTCCTGCTTCCAACTGGTCCGCAATCTGGGTACTGCCCCTGATCGCGTTGCTGATTGGCGGCTGGCTTGGTTGGCGGGCTTACAGCATGGCCGGCATCGAGATTCAGGTGATCTTTCCAAGTGGCGAGGGGATCCAGGCGGGTAAAACCGAAGTGGTCTACAAAGGCATGTCGGTCGGCAAGGTCACGGCTCTGACCCTCGACCATCAGGCCGAAGATGCCCGCGTGATCGCCACTATCGAGATGAACCAAGAGGCCGAACCGCAGCTGCGCGCAGGCACTCGCTTCTGGGTGGTCAAACCTAGCGTGACGCTGGCCGGTGTAAGTGGCCTGGAGACGTTGATGTCTGGCAACTACATCAGCATGAGCCCGGGAAGCGGCGAGCCCGCGTTGCAGTTTCAGGCGCTGCGCGAGCCGCCTCCCATGTCGGACACGCAGCCGGGCCTGCATCTGGTGTTGAAGGCGGAGCGGCTGGGCTCGCTTAATCGTGACAGCCCGGTGTTTTACAAGCAGGTTCAGGTCGGGCGGGTAAAGAGTTACGAACTGGCCGCTGATCAAGGCATGATCGAGGTCAAGGTCTATATCGAACCGGCGTTTGCCAGCCTGGTACGCAAACACACACGGTTCTGGAATGCCAGCGGCATCAGCATCGACGCCGATCTGTCGGGACTCAAGATACGCAGCGAATCCCTTTCCAGCATCGTGGCAGGCGGCATCGCGTTTGCCACGCCGGAGCACCGCAAGGACAGCCCGCCAACCGATCCGAGTCTGCCATTCCGCCTCTACGAGGATTTCGATTCCGCTCAGGCTGGCATCAAGGTAATGGTCAAGATGACCGACTTCGATGGTCTTCAGGCCGGACGTACACCGGTGCTCTACAACGGGATACAGGCCGGTACCTTGAAGGCGCTCAAGGTCAATGACGACCTGGCCAGTGCCACAGCGGAGCTGACGCTCGACCCGCGTGCCGAGGACTATCTGGTGGAAGGCACGGAGTTCTGGGTAGTCAAGCCGTCGATTTCCCTGGTGGGCATCACCGGGCTCGATGCGCTGGTGAAGGGTAACTATATCGCCGTGCGCCCAGGCGAAAGTGGCGCCGCGCCCAAGCGCGAATTCGAAGCGAGGCGCAGGGCTCCGCCACTGAATCTGGATTCGCCTGGTCTGCATCTAGTGTTGTTCAGCGCCAGCCGCGGATCGCTGGAGGTGGGCAGCCCGGTGTTGTACCGCCAGATGCCGGTGGGCTCGGTGCAGAGTGTGCAGTTATCCCGTACTAACCGGCAGGTCGTATTCGGTGTGCACATCGAGCCCGAGTACGCCAATCTGGTCAACGGCAGCTCCCGTTTCTGGAATGCCAGTGGCATCACGCTTAAGGGTGGCCTTTCCGGCGTCGAGGTGAAGAGCGAGTCGCTGCAGACCCTTCTGGCCGGCGGAATCGCGTTTGAAACCCCAGACCTTGATGCAGGCAAAGCCACCAAGAAGGTTCAGCGCTTCAGCCTGCACGACAGCCAGGAAAAGGCCCTGCAGAAAGGCCAGGTCGTCACCATCAAAGTTGCCAGCGGGGAAGGGCTGAGCCCAGGTACGGCGATCCGCTATAAGGGCCTCGACGTCGGCAAAATAGAATCCATCGAGCTGACCGACGACCTTCAGGCGGTGATTCTGCACGCGCACATTTCCCAGGCGACCAAGCAGATTGCCCGGGTGGGTACGCAATTCTGGGTGGTTCGGCCCGAGGTCAGCCTCACCCGAGCGGCCAATCTGGAAACCCTGGTCACTGGTCAGTACCTCGAGGTGCTACCGGCCAATAAACCGGGCGCGGAGCAAACCAGCTTTACCGCCAGCGAAGCTCCGCGGTCTGCCAATGTTCGCGAGCAGGGCTTGCGCTTGGTGCTAAGCGCAGCGCGGCGCGGGTCGATCAAGCCGGGCGTGGCGGTCAGTTATCGGGAGATCCCGGTGGGCAAGGTCACCGACTTCGAACTTGGCCCCACCTCGGATCGCGTGCTGATCCATATTCTGATCGAACCGCGTTATGCGCCTTTGGTGCGCAGCGGCAGTCGTTTCTGGAATGCCAGTGGCATTGGCGTGGACGCCGGTCTGTTCAGCGGCGTCAAAGTACGCACCGAGTCCCTGGAGGCATTGATCGAGGGCGGGATTGCCTTCGCTTCGCCGAACAACCCGGAAATGGGCGGCCCGGCCCAGCCAGGGCAGACCTTCGCGTTGCATGATGAAGTCAGGCCGGAGTGGCTGAGCTGGGCGCCGAAGATCGCGCTGGAGCAGTAAACAATAAGGGCCGCATGAGCGGCCCTTAGCATTTCAGGCGGTTACCAAATTAAGCCGGCTCGGTAGTTGCAGTTGCCATTTCGGTTTTGCTCTTGGCGCTTTCGCGGCGCTGGATGTACTTCCAATCCGCCTCGTCGATGTAGATGCCATTTGGCCCGCTGCCGCCTTCCAGGTCGATGGCCACATGGGCCGAGACCTGCGGTTTGACTGACGCCAGGATCGGCACGAAGCCGAGCTGCAGGCTGGTTTCGATCAGCGCCTGCTGGTTCTTCTCGTCGATATCCGCCGCTTCGTCCAGGTAGTACGGCAAGCGCACGCGACCGGCCTGGTCACGGTCCATCAGGTGCAGCAACAGGTACATGTTGGTCAGCGCCTTGATGGTCATGGTGGTGCCGTTTGACGCGGCGCCATCGATGTCGGTGTGGATCACCGGCTGACCGTGCACCTTGGTGATTTCGAAGGCCAGTTCGAACAGATCCTTCAACCCCAGCTGGTTATGGTTGGCGGCGACCAGACGTGCCAGATACTCCTTGGCTTCCTCATTCTTGCTGTCCTGATCCGCGCTCTGTTGCAGGTCGAATACCGAGAGGGTTTCGCCTTCCTCGTATTGGCCGGCGCTGTGGATGATCTGGTCGATATGCTTGAGCGCGTCCTTGTTCGGCGCCAGCACGATGCGGAAGCTTTCCAGGTTGGACACCTGGCGCTTGTTGATCTCGCGGTTGAACAGCGCCAGTTGGTGTTCCAGGTTGTCGTAGTCGCTGCGGATATTGCGCAAGGTGCGCGCGATATCGGTAACGGCTGCGCGACGCGCCTTGGCCAGGGTGATGGCCTCATCCTGGCGGTGGGCATAGGCGTTGACCAGCAGGTGCAGGCGGCGTTCGACGTCATCCTCGCTGTCGAACTTGGCCACGCCTTTCAGGCGCACCTGGGCATACAGCGCGTCGATCTGTCCGTCGATGCGCTGCAGCCCCTGCCAGGCATCTTGGTAATCGTTGAGTAGCGGCAGCAGGTTATCTAGCGAGTCGTCCACCGGATCGGTAAACGGCGTGCCGAAAGGCAGGTCGGCCGGCAGCAATTGTCGGCGACGCAGGGCGTCTTCCAGGGTGCGTTGCTTGGCTTCCAGATCGGCGAGCTGGCGGCCGACCAATTGCAGCTTGGCGGACAGTTGCTGCACGCGCTCGGTAAAGGCATCCGAGGCGCGTTTGAGTTCGTCCTGGGCGGCTTCCAGTTGCGCCAGCTGTTCCAGTTTGCTGTCCTCTTCCACCGCCAGGGTCTGGCTGCGGCGGTAATCTTCCAGGGCTTTTTGCGCGTCCAGTACGGCCTGGTACAACTGCTCGGCCTGGGCCTTGCTCGCAGCGCGGTCGACGGCCACCGCTTGCTGGGTTTTCAGCTGTTTGTACTCGCGGTCGAGACGATCTTTCTGGTCGCGCAAGGCGGCGCGATCGGCCAGCGCTTGCAGCGCCGGTGGCTCGATATGCGAGAGGTCGATGGTCAGGCCGGGTACTTCGAAGTGCTCGCCTTTAAAACCGTCGAGGATGGTTTCGAGGGATTTGACCCAGGCGTCGCCGTCGGCCACCTGAATGCCTTTCTCACCGAGCGGCAGGCTGAACAGCTGGCCGTTGAACAGGCGCATCAGGCGGTCGACATCGGCCTGGGAGAATTCTTCGCGCAGGCGCGAATAACTGTTGTTGTCGGCGTGATCGAGTTGCTGTTTCACCGATTTGAGGCGCTTTTCCAGGTCGCGCAGACGCTCGTCGAGGTCCTCGCTGGAGAATTGCCGCGACTGCGCCAACGCGCCGGCTAATTCGTCGTGGGCATCCTTGGCAGCCAGCAGTTGCGCTTCCAGCACCTGCACATCGTCGATAAGGGCGAAACGGTTCTTCAGCACGGCCAGCTCGCCGAGCCAGCGTTGGATTTCGCTGATCTCGCGTTCCATGCGCATCAGCTCGGCGGTGCCGCCACGTTGCTCGTGTTGCAGGCCATCCTGCTCGGCCTGGTAATGCTCGGCCTGGATCACCAGCTCTTCGCGACGTGCGCCGGCGTAGTCCTGCCAGGTGCCGAGCAGTGAATCGAGCAGTGGCGAGAGGCGATGCAGCTTGCCGCGCAGTTGTTCGCGTTGGGCCACGCCCGCGGCAAGCGCCTCGATCAGCGGGCCGGCGGTAACCAGCGCCTGATAGTCACTCTCCATCCGCCTAACATCGCGAAACGCCTCTTCGGTGGCGGCGATGTAGTCGACGCTGCCCGAACGCAGGCTGTGCTCGAAGGCATCGAGGAACAGCTGCTTGAGCTTGGCCGCAGTAATCTCCCTCATATGCAGCAGGTTGATAAAGAGCGCGCGGAAGGTCTTCAGGCTTTGCTCGCTGGTGGAGCGCAGCGGAATAAGGGTGAGATCCAGCGGGATCGAGGTGTGCCCGCCGACCAGCAGGCGCCGCAGCTCTTCCGGCTTCAATTCATAGGCCTTGATGCCGTCGCGTTCCAGTGCGTTGAACAACTCGCGCTGACGCAGGCAGGTGCCGTCTTTCTGATAGTGAGCCAGGTCCAGTTCACCCTGGTAGGCGAAGAACTGGTGACCGAAGCCGCCGCCTGGACCGCGCCCGGCTACGCCGATCACATGGGGGCCGTGGGGCAGGGCGACTTCGACGAGGATGTAGCTGGTGTCGGTGGCGAAGTAGAACTTGCGCGACTGTTCCAGGCTGTACTTGCCGAAGCTCATGTCTGACATGCGCGCCAGAATCGGGAACTGCAGGGCATTGATCGAGGCAGATTTGCCCAGGTTGTTAGCGCCGTACACCGACAGCGGGTTTTCCAGGGGAAACAGGCCGAGGCTGTAGCCGGCGGTGTTGAGCAGGGCGAAGCGGCGGATGCCATAGCGTTCCTGGGTCATGCGTCTTGCTCCTGTGTGGCGCGTTCTTCGGCCATGGCGCGGGCCAGTGCGGCCGCCTCTGAAAGCTCCGGATCATCGTCGGCGAGGCTGATGATGTCCTCTTCGTGCTCGTCGTCGAGCAGCACCGGTGTCGGCAGCGGCAGGGCGCTGTGCAGGGTGGCGGCGAGGTCGCGGTCCTGTTGCACGCTGAGGCACACATCGAGAAAGCGGTGCATGGGCGCGAGGAAGCGATAGATGCCGTTGTCCTCGCCCGCAAAACCGAGCTGGGTCAGCCGGCGCATAACCTTTTCCTCCAGCTCGTCCTGAGTGGTGACTTCGGCCTGGAGGAACAGGTCGCGGTACTTGTCGAGCAGCGCCGGCAGTTCGTCGCGGCCGAGGCTGCCACCGTCAAGCACGGCCAGCGGGTCGCGGCCCTGGTCGGCGAGGTGCTCGACCAGGATAAAGGTGAACAGCGCCAGACGCTGGGCGGTCTTGTTGACCTGCGCGCCCATCTGTTCCGGGACAAAGTAGTAGAAGCCGCGGCTGTCGCACACCAGTTCATAGCCAAGCGCCCTGAACAGTTCGCGATACTGATCCTGCTGATTGGACAATTGAGCGTACAGCTCCGGATCGCGGCGGCTGACGTGGTAGCCCTTGAACAGCTCGCGAAAGATCGGGGCCAGTTGGGTAAGTTCTTTTAGGTCGATGTGCATGGGTGATCCATTCTGCGGGTGCAGCGCGTTATGCGTAGGGTGCGCCATGCGCACCATGAATTCGGTTGCGGTGCGCGCAGCCTAGTCGGCTCCGCGCACCACTATGTAGTGGCCCGGAGCAAGGTGAACGAACTCAGGTTGACCTGATGTTCGGCAGTCAAATAGTCGCGGCGCTCCAGGCGTTCGCGCTGGAAGCGTGCATCGCGCGACAGGCGCGAGAACCAGTAGAGCAGCTCGTCAGTGGCGCCCTCGGGTTCCTGCTCCAGCAGCCAGACCATCAGGTCCGGCAACGGCAGCGCCTGTTCGCAGCGTTCGAGCATTTCCCGCGCGGTACGGGGCGCGCGTGGCGCTTCGCCTTTGCGCGTGCCACTGGCCTTGGGGAACTGTGCCGGCTTAGGTTCGAAGCGGGCGAGCGCATACACGTAAGCCTCGACCTGCGAAGCGGTGCCGAGAAAGGTGCTTTGTGGCCGGCTAAATAGCGGCAGCGACGCTTGTGGCACGGCGTCCAGCCCCTTACGGCGAATCGCCGCCAGGGCCAGCGCCGCACCACGGGTCACCGCGTTGTGCCGGCGCGCTTCCTCGCGCAGCGGTAACAGCAGCTCGCGGGCGCGGCGCAGGGTCAGCTGGGCGGTGGTTTGCATTTCCAGGATGCGCGCATGGGTGCGCAGCAGCAGGTCGTCGTCGACCAGTTGGCCGAGGCGTTGCTGCTCGCCAAGCAGACGCAGCAGCACGTGCTCGACGCGGTACACGCCTTGCTCGAAGGCGCCGTCGGCGGCGACCAACTGGATCATCGGTTCAACGTATTCGTCCCAGGTCGCCAGCACCTCGGCGTAACGCTGACGCAGCGGAATCTGCCGGTCGCTGGTCTTGGCCCGCTCGGCCACGGCGACCAGGGCCTGCTCGTCGTTGGCCAGCTTCTTCAATACATCGCGCACGCGCATGTCGAGCAAACGCAGCTGGCGCGCCAGGTCGGCGGCGTCGCGTACTTCGAAGGCATCCTTGATATAGCCGGCCAGGCGTTCGAGATGACGCAGGTACGCCTCGATCTCCAGGCACAAACCCAGGCGGTGTTCGCGGCGCAGGTAGGCGAGAAAGTCGTGGATCTGCGCATTCAGCTCGAAGCGGTTCGGGCTCTTGGCCACCGGCACCAGGATGTCGAGGCGGATCCACTGGTCGAGCAGGGCGGTAACGTCCACCGGGGTGCTGTCCGGCAGCTGCGCGGCGAGCTGTTTACGCAGTTCGACCAGGCTCAGGGTGCCGGCATCGAAGCGCTCACAGAGCGGTTCAAGCAACGTCCAGTGTTCGGCGAGGGCGCGCAGTACGCGCTTGGGGTCGATCATTGCGGGAAAGGTCGCTCAAGCGTGGAAAAGCGGCGATTGTACTGCATCGCCGGGCAATCGACTGAGCCCGAGCTGATCGGAGGCGTGGCGGTCGAGGTGACGCATTTGGGCAGTTTCAGCCTACTGCTGCGGGCCTCAAGCGCACTGGCGCGCCACTTTGCGGCTTTTTCAGGCGGGTTGCCGCTGGCACGCTTTCTGCGATGAGCCTGTAACGATGAGTTGTTAAACACCCGCTGGAATCCATGCCATGCCTTCCGCTTCTGCCGCCTACGCCGATGCCCGCTGGGACGAACTGCAAAACCAGCGTGATCTCGCCTGGGACCTGGACGCGATCACTAACCGCAGGGAGGCGATCGCGTTTCTGCAACGCTTTGAAAACCGTTTGTGCATCTATTCCGGCTACGTGGAAAAGCTCTACAGCAACTACAGTTTCGTGGTGCCGCAGAGCGACCGCGGCGACATCACCATCCTGCCGGACGAGCAGGCCTGGCACGATACCTTCAACGATATCCCGGTCGACGCGGTCGAGGCGACCGGTGTGCACATCCTTCCTGGCGAAACCATGGGCTACGCCGGGCTCTACCTGAAGATACCCAGCGAAAATCGCCTGGTGGCGTCCAGGGAAATGCCGTTCCAGGACGGTCTGCGCTACCTGATTCAGCGCTATAAGGCACGCAACGAGCACTTTCTACCGGTGCTGGTCAAAGGCGACCTGCGCGAGTACGAAGCGCGCATGCCGTCGCTGCATCTGCACCGCATCAATACCGCTCGGCTGGGGCATTGCTCGCAGTTGAGCATCAACGCCATCAAGGCGGCGATCGCCGACCATTTGCTCTGCCTGTTTCGCCAGCCTTGAGCGAATCGTCCGTCGCTGGCGCGGCGGCGCCTATCAGCCGATTGCCGCAGTTGTCAGCGTTGGCCTTTCCGGCAGGCGCGTTTACGGCGACAATTCCCTTCTAACGTGCGCCGACAAGGCCACGGTCAGTGTGTGCCCGAGCGCTACCGCGCCGCACCTTGAGGAGCCGCCATGAGCAGCAACGATCGCGTCATCATTTTCGATACCACCCTGCGCGACGGCGAGCAGAGCCCTGGCGCGTCCATGACCGGCGAAGAGAAGCTGCGCATCGCCAAAGCGCTGGAGCGGCTGCGGGTCGATGTGATCGAAGCGGGCTTCGCCATCGCCAGCCCAGGTGACTTCGCCGCGGTCAAGGCGATTGCCGACAGCATCAAGGACAGCACCGTGTGCAGCCTCTCGCGGGCGCTGGATGCCGATATCGACCGCGCTGCCGAGGCGCTGAAAGGCGCCAACTCCGGGCGTATTCACACCTTCATTGCCACCAGCCCGATCCATATGCAGCACAAGCTGCGCATGCAGCCGGATCAAGTGGTCGAGCAGGCCGTGCATGCGGTCAAGCGCGCGCGCAACCTCTGCGCTGACGTCGAGTTCTCCTGCGAGGACGCCGGCCGTTCGGAGATCGACTTCCTCTGCCGCATCATTGAAGCGGCCATCGACGCCGGGGCGCGCACCATCAACATTCCCGATACCGTCGGCTATGCGATTCCGCACCAGTACGCCGACACCATCCGCCAGCTGCTCAATCGCGTGCCCAACGCCGACAAGGCGGTGTTCTCCGTGCATTGCCATAACGACCTGGGCCTGGCCGTAGCCAACTCCCTGGCCGCGGTGGTCGCCGGTGCGCGCCAGGTCGAATGCACCATCAACGGCCTCGGCGAGCGCGCCGGTAACGCCGCGCTGGAAGAGATCGTCATGGCGATCAAGACCCGCGAAGACCTGCTCGGCGTGCACACCCGCATCGACACCCCGCATATCCTCAGCACCTCGCGCATGGTTTCCGGCATCACCGGTTTTCCGGTGCAGCCGAACAAGGCCATCGTCGGCGCCAATGCCTTTGCCCATGAATCCGGCATTCACCAGGACGGTGTGCTCAAGCACCGCGAAACCTACGAGATCATGTCCGCGCAGTCGGTTGGCTGGCACACCAACAAGCTCTCGCTGGGCAAGCTGTCCGGACGCAATGCCTTCCGTTCGCGCCTCGATGAGCTAGGCATCCAGCTGGCGGGGGAAAGCGAGCTGAACGCGGCCTTCGCCCGCTTCAAGGACCTGGCCGACAAAAAACACGAGATTTTCGACGAGGACCTGCAGGCACTGGTCTCCGACACCCTGGCGGAAAAAGCCCCGGAGCACTTCAAGCTGGTGACCCTGGATGTCGCAAGCAAAACTGGTGAAGTGCCCGAGGCAAAGATCGTGGTCAGCGTCGCTGGCGCGGAATGCCGGGGCAATGCCCAGGGCTCAGGCCCGGTGGATGCCACCTTCAAGGCCATCGAGGCAATCGCCAATTCCGAGTCCAGCCTGCAGCTGTATTCGGTCAACGCGATCACCCAGGGCACTGACTCCCAGGGCGAAGTCACGGTTCGCCTGGAGAAGGGTGGGCGTATTGTCAACGGCAATGGCGCTGATACCGACATTCTGATGGCCTCGGCGAAGGCTTATATCAATGCCTTGAACCTGATGCAGGCCGGGCAGAAAGCCCATCCGCAGGTAGCTGACGTTTGATTGCCGAGCTGCGCCGCCGTGCTTACCTGAGCGCCATGCAGGTGGCCACCTGGTTGCCGCGGGTGGAGCTGCCGTTCGCCGCGCCGTCGCGGCCGGAAGTGTTGCTGCCGTGTGATGAGCCTGAACCGCAACCGGTGGAGGGCGCGCTGGAGTCTGTTGCCGAAGCTGCACCGGCTGATGAGACACCTCGGCAGCCGCCTGCTCAGCTCGAGCCGCGGGCAAAGGTTGAGGTGCCGCGCCCCACGCTGGTTGCCCGTACGAGCAAGGCCGATACGGCTGAGCCTGCGGACGAAGCAGAGGCGAAGGTGGTGGCAGTCGCACCACCACGCTTCGCCTTGCAATTGCTCCGTGCCGGCGCCTGCGCGGTGCTGGTCGAGCTGCCCACCGGCGAGCCCCTGCAAGGGCGGGATCCGGCTTACCTGTTGCTCAAGGACCTGCTGCGCGCCGCTGGCTTGCCGGACAGCCCGCAACTGATCGGCGAGCCGGTGCGCTGGCCGTTGTTGGTTCGCGGGCAGATGGACCAGGGGCCGGACGCGGCGTTGGAGTTTCTGCAGAGTTTCGTCAGCGCGCGCCTGGAAGAGCAGGAACCGTGCGCCTGCCTCTGGCTGGTGGGGCTCAGCGCCATTCGTTATGTCGGCGAAGGCGGTGCCGACACCTACAACCGCGAGCTGCAGATTGAAGGGCTGGGTGCTGCCTGGGCATTACCGGGCCTGGAACTGCTGATGGAGGAACCGCAGCGCAAGCGCGAATTGTGGCAGGCCATGCAGCGGGTACGTCAGCGCTGGATGATCGAGTCCTGACGGCTCCGCCAAACTCCGGGCTTTCGTTGGCCCTGCTTACCTTCTCAACGGTTTTTCGAGTCAAGTTCAATGAGTGATGCCATCAGCTTTCGCCCCATGACCGAGGCGGACATCGACGCGGTGCTGAAGATCGAATATGCCGCGTTCAGCCATCCCTGGACCCGCGGCATTTTCACCGACAGCCTGAAATCCTATAACTGCTGGGTGATGTTCGAGGGCGAGCAACAGGTTGGACACGGCGTGATCAATGTGATCATCGACGAAGCACACCTGCTGAATATCACCGTCAAGGCGGAAAGCCAGGGCCGCGGCCTGGGTTTGAAACTGCTCGATCACCTGATGCTGCAGGCCCGCGCCCAAGGCGCCAATGACTGTTTCCTCGAAGTGCGCGCCAGTAATCAGGGAGCCTACCGTCTGTACGAGCGGTACGGCTTCAACGAAGTTGGCCGCCGACGCGATTACTATCCCGCAGTCGGTGGGCGTGAGGATGCGCTGGTGATGGTTTGTCCGCTGTTCGACTAGCGCTCGCAGTGGCGCAAACTGCTCAGCTGCGGTCAGCGGATGAATTGAGCAGCGCGTCGCCATCCAGCGCGGCGCCATCCAGTTCATCGTCGTTCAGGCCAATGCTGTCGTCGTCACGCAAGGTTTCGACCGCGCCCTCGGCGCCCAATGAGTCCTCGGGACCGTCCCAGGGTTTGCCATCCAGGGGGCGGGCACGTCCGAGTTCTGCTTCGTCGAGGCCGGTGCCGGCGCCGATATCCTGACCATTCACTACCGTCAGCTCGCGGTCCATGGGGCCATCGTCGCTGTCGTAGGACTGGCCGTCCTCATCGATCAAGGTCTCGGGGCTGAGGTCGTCGAAATTGACCCCGTCTTCATGACTGCCCTGAGACAGGGCTTCGCCGCCGCTCATCCCGGCGATACGCTCGCGTTCCGGCGATAGCTGGGTTTCACCTGGTCGGCCGCTGTGGATGCCGGCCTCGTCATCGCCGAAGTCCAGGGGCTGTACATCGCCCATTCGATCTTCCACGTCGTCGATTTCCCGGGGTACGTAGTTCTTGCGTGAAGTGCTCATTGGATAACTCCTGCGTTCGCTGGTACTGGCTGTGACTGACGCCCTGCGGGAAAGATTCAGTCGGCGCGACAGCCGTAGCAAACCGGCGAACTAGAGCCGTTGCGATTGATTTGGAAAGGGCGGGCTGGGTCTCGCGACCGGCCGGCGCAGGCAAAGGGCGTGGGTGAGCCGCCACACTTGATCGCCCAGCCTTGCCTCCAAGAAAGCGGTTAGCGGCATCTAAATGACGCGCAGAAAAAGGAGGAACGTGCACGCACCATCATGAGTCATAGCTGCATGAACGATAATTTTCCAAGCCATCGGCTGGACGTTAGCCGTTGTGCTTTTTTCTTCGATTTCGATGGCACCTTGGCCGACATTCAGCCGCGCCCGGAGCTGGTTTTCATCTCGGGCCCCCTACATGCGTCCCTCGAAAAGCTCGCGGCTCTCTGCCCGGTTGCGGTGATTTCCGGGCGACCGCTGGTGCAGCTCGACGAGTTTCTCCGCCCCCTCCATCTACCCTGCGCTGGCGTGCACGGTGTCGAGCGCAGAACGGCGCAAGGCGACGTGCAGCAGCTGCCGCTCGATCATGCATTGCTGCAGCGCATCGAGCAGGAGTTGCGTGCAGCCTGCGCGCCTTATCCCGACCTGTTGTTGGAAAGCAAAGGCGTTGCGTTCGCGCTGCACTACCGCCAGGCCCCGCAGCTGGAGGAGGTAGCCAAGTCGTTGGCAGCGGATTTTGCCGCGCGCTA
This sequence comes from Pseudomonas cistanchae, assembly GCF_054483635.1. Lineage (NCBI taxonomy): Bacteria > Pseudomonadati > Pseudomonadota > Gammaproteobacteria > Pseudomonadales > Pseudomonadaceae > Pseudomonas > Pseudomonas cistanchae. The sequence continues at coordinate 14,142 of NZ_JBTLWN010000004.1, forward strand.
TGCACAGGTCCTGGCGGTGCAGCCGGGCAAGTGCGTATTCGAACTCAAGCCCAAGGGCGCCAACAAAGGCGACGTCATCCGCCGCTTTATGGACGAGCCGCCATTTGCCGGGCGCATCCCGGTATTTCTTGGCGATGACCTGACCGACGAAGCGGGCTTTGCGGCGGTCAATCAGCTCGACGGGTTATCGATCAAGGTTGGGGAGGGCGCCAGCGGCGCGCATAAGCATCTGGATTCGGTTGGCGCAGTTAGCGCCTGGCTCGCAGCGCTGCTTGCGGCGCAAAGCCCCGATCCGGACTACGAAAAAGACAATGGAGACAGTCAATGAGCCGTTTAGTGGTGGTATCCAACCGAGTTGCACCGATCAAGGAAGGCAAGGTCGCAGCGGGCGGCCTTGCTGTCGGCGTGTATGACGCGTTGCGCAGTTCCGGCGGGATTTGGTTCGGTTGGAATGGCGAGGTGACTGCCACGCCGACCCTCAGCAGCGAAACCCACGGCAACATCACTTACGCGACACTGGGCCTGACCCGTCGCGATTACGACAATTACTACCGCGGTTTCTCCAATGCCACGCTGTGGCCGATTTTCCATTACCGCATTGACTTGTCGCGCTATCGCCGCGAGGAATACGAGGGCTATCGACAGGTCAATCACATGCTCGCCGAGCAGTTGCAACCGCTGCTGCGCCCAGACGATGTGATCTGGGTGCACGATTACCACCTGATTCCGTTCGCCGACGAATGCCGTCGCCTGGGCATTCGCAACCGCATCGGTTTTTTCCTGCATATTCCGTTTCCAGCGCCGGAAATCCTTACGGCCATACCGCCACACAACGAGCTGTTCAAGACGCTGTGTTCCTATGATCTGGTCGGTTTCCAGACCGAAGTGGATCGCCAGGCCTTCGAGGATTACATCACCCGCGAAGTGCGCGGGCTGGTCGGTGCCGATGGCAGCATGACCGCGTACGGGCACAACTTCCGCGCCAAGGTCTATCCGATCGGCGTGATGCCCGACGAGATTCAGCAAACCGCCGCCAGCTATAAGGGCCGGCGCAATCTGATCGGCCGCAAGGCGTCGGGCGAGCCCTGCCAGACCATCATCAGCGTTGATCGTCTGGATTATTCAAAAGGTTTGGTTGAGCGCTTTAATGCCTATGAGGAGCTGCTCAACCGCTTCCCCGAACACCGCCGCAACGTACAGTTCGTGCAGATAGCGCCAACCTCGCGCTCGGACGTGAAAACCTACCAGAACATCCGGCAGCAACTGGAAACCCAGGCCGGCCATATCAACGGCCGTTATGCCGAGCTGGACTGGATGCCCTTGCATTATCTGAATCGCAGCCATGAGCGGCGCATCCTGATGGGGTTGTTTCGCAATGCCTGCATTGGCCTGGTCACGCCGCTGCGTGACGGCATGAACCTGGTCGCCAAGGAATACGTGGCCGCGCAGAACCCGGACAACCCCGGCGTGCTGGTGCTGTCGCGATTTGCAGGCGCGGCCCGCGAGTTGAATGGTGCACTGATCGTCAATCCCTATGACACCGCGGGCATGGCCGAGGCGCTGGACCGCGCCCTGCGCATGCCGCTGAACGAGCGCAAAGAGCGCTACGAAAGCATGATGCTGCCGATTCGCAGCGCCGACTTGGCCTCGTGGCGGGATAATTTCCTGCAGGATTTGCGCGGCCCGAACACGCGCACCGTGCGCGCTGAAAAGATCATTCGGGTGGTATGAAAACGTGACTCGTCCGCCGCTGGCTCTTGTCAAAGCGCTGCCCGCTTCATAAGGTGCGGCATCAAACAGGAACGGAGCCAAGCATGAGCGATTTGAAGCAGCTGTTTGACAACAACGAACGCTGGGCGGCCTCGATACTTGAGGAAGACCCGGAGTTCTTCGCCAAGTTGGCCCGCCAGCAAGTCCCGGAATACCTGTGGATCGGCTGTTCGGATGCCCGAGTACCGGCCAACGAAATCGTCGGCCTGCTGCCAGGCGACCTATTCGTTCACCGCAACGTGGCCAACGTGGTGCTGCATACCGACCTCAATTGCCTGTCGGTCATTCAGTACGCGGTCGACGTACTCAAGGTCAAACACATTTTGGTCACCGGCCACTACGGCTGTGGCGGCGTGCGTGCATCCATGCGCGACGGCCAGCTCGGGTTGATCGATGGCTGGCTGCGCAGCATTCGCGATCTCTACTACGAACACCGCGAGCCCCTGGCACTGCTGCAGAGTGAGGAGGAGCGCGTGGATCGCTTGTGCGAGCTGAATGTGATTCAGCAAGTGGCGAATGTCAGCCACACCACCATCGTGCAGAACGCCTGGCATCGCGGCCAGCCGCTGTCGGTGCATGGCTGCATCTACGGCATTAAGGATGGCCGCTGGAAGAACCTCAACGTCACCGTCAGCGGCATGGACCAACTGCCTCCACAATATCGCCTGCGTCCCATCGATCAGAACTAAGCATGGGCTATTCGCGCTCCCTTGCCATGCTGGGGCTGCTGGTCGCGGTGTTGTGCTGGTCCGGCAATGCCCTGGTCGCGCGAGCGGTAGCCGGTGAGATTCCGCCGTTCGCCCTGGCGTTCTGGCGCTGGAGCCTGGCGCTGACGCTATTGTTGCCTTTCGTGCTGCAACCCTTGTGGCACCATCGGGCCGCATTACGCCACGCGGGCTGGCGTCTGCTGGTGCTCGGCGCGCTGGGCATCGCCGGCTATAACTCGATGCTTTACAGCGCGGCGCAGACCACTGCGGCGATCAACATCTCGTTGGTCAATACTTGCCTGCCGCTGATGACGTTTATCGGCGCTGGCCTGCTCCTGGGCGAATGGCCACAGCGGCGTGCCTGGTGGGGGATGGCGCTGGCGGCGCTGGGCTTGCTGGTGCTGATCAGTCAGGGACGGTGGGCGACCCTGGCCAGTCTGTCGTTCAACCGCGGCGATCTGATCATGTTGCTGGCCGTGGCTGATTGGGCGCTGTATTCGCTGCTGCTCAGACGCTGGGCGGTGTTCTTGCAGCCGATCCCGCCGCTGGCGTTGCTGGGTGTGTTGATGCTGGCGGGAATTCCGCTGATTTTGCCGTTCTACCTGTACGAACTGGCACAGGGCGCGCGTTTCGCCATCAACTCGGCCACGCTTGGCGCCATTGGTTACACGGCGGTGTTTGCGTCCCTGGTTGCTTATCTGGCCTGGAATCACGGCGTCAAAGTGGTGGGCGCGGCCAAGGCGGCGCTGAGCAATTACCTGATGCCAGTATTTACCGCGGTTCTCGGCTGGGCACTGCTGGGCGAGGGCTTGCAGCTATTCCACTGGCTAGGCGGCAGCCTGATCTTTGCCGGTCTGCTGCTCGGCAGTCAGCTGGCGCGACGCAGCGCCTAGGCAGGGAAGCAGGCGCGCCGATTAGCGCGCCTGAAAGGCTACACCGCAGGCTTTTCCGGCTCCTTGCGCGCAGGCTCGAACATATCCGGTTCAATCTCCGAGCCCGGGTCTTCATTGCCTGGATCGTTTATCGGGTCCGGTTCTGGCTCCAGGTCCGGGGTTGGTTCTGCCGGGCGTTGCTGATGCATAATCATGGTCAGGCTCTCTTCGCTGGGGTTTATAGGCGCTTTATGTTTGGAGGCGCGCAGCGGGAGTACGTTCCAGGCCATTGCCGTTTGAACCCTTGAACGTATCGCCAACCGCGAGCGGATCGCTCAGCTGTCTTTACCCACATACGGTTCGCGCGCGGCACCTCCCAACCCAAAAGATCCGCGCAAGACCACTGGCGCCGGAGGCTGCGACGCGTGCTAGCGGCTCAAGGCTGCTTCTCGTAAGCACCCAGATCGCAACCGACAACGCCATCGCCTGTTCCATCAATTGGACGTGGCTGGCGCCGCTGGTCATGACCGCTGCACGAGCCGAGCCCGGCATCCAGCGCAGCACTGGCGTCGGGCAGCGCGTAGGTCTTGGTAAAGCCGCCGTTGTCAGCCAGCGGGCTGAGCAGGTGGCTGAATACCCGTTCCTGGGTTTCGTGGCCGTCTGCATAGCAGGTACTTGTGGGCGAGGTGGTCAGGAGGCCGATGGCACGGTAACGCGCATTGGAGCCTGGGCCTGAGGTGCGGCAATCGAATGGCTGGTCTATGTCATAGGGGTCGTAATTGGCGACGATCAGGCTATTGCGGATCAGCACATCGCCATTATTGACCAAGCCGGCGCCGGCAGACTCGGCAATGGTGACGTTGATCAGCGTGGCGCTTGGTAGCGGTTCGCTGGGGTATTCCTCGAAGCCGTTGTACAGCGCGCCGGAGTTTCGGCTCAGGGTGCTGTTGCTCAATTTCAGTACGCCTGCGCGGGTATTGAAGATGGCGCCGCCGCCCCCCATCTCCGAGTGCTGGTTACGGGCGAACAGGCTGCGGGCGATGTCCGCAGAACCGCGGTTATAGATGGCGCCGCCGTGGCCGCGGTCGCCCTGGTCGTCGGCACGGTTGGCTTCGAACAGGCTGTCGCGGACCAGCAGGTCACCGCTATTGAAGATGGCACCGCCGCGGCCCAGGTTGTTGTTGTAATAAAGCCCGCCCGCCCAGCCCGAGGTGAATCTCGAGGCGTAGATCTGCGCCGTCCCCTGGTTGGCGACTGCGCCGCCCTGGCCCCAGGCAAAGGCTTCAGCGAGAGGGGGCGGATTGGCGATGGAGTGGGGCGTCATGCTCTGGTTGTCGTGCAGCGACACCTGGCGCAGCAACAATGCGCCGTGATTTTCCACCGCGCCGCCATTACCCGCCGAGCGACCGCCTTCCAGGCTCAGGCGCAGCAGGCTCAGGCGGGCCTGTGGCAGCACTTCGAACAGCCGGCTGCCGGCTTGAGCGACGATCCGCGTGCGCTGTTCGCCGCGTCCTTGCAGGGTCAATTCGGCGCTGACGTCGAAATCGCCATCAAGGTTGCCATCCTCGTCGCCGGGATAGCCGTTGCCATCCGGCACGCTTGGCCGGGTGAGGACGTAGGTTCCGCTGGCCAGCTGGATGTGCTGCGGCCCTGATGCGAGATTGGCGGCTGCTATCGCATCGCGCAGGGAGCAGTGGCTATCACAGATGCCATCGAATTCATCGGCCGTGGTGTTGACATGCAGCGAAGCGCTGGCATAGGCGGCTGGCGCTGTCAGCACGCCAACGATGGTCACGATAAGGCTGGGTTTAGTCAGGTTCATCGGTATCACTCCTTGTGGGTTATACGACACGGCAGGATGGGTAAAGCGAAGCGCACGGTTCGCGCCAAGGGAGGCGGCGCCGCTGCAATCGATGGTGTGGGCGGGGCGGTGGGGAGCTTGAGGGCGCAGTCGTGCCGGCATACGCAGACAGCGCAGCCGTTACTGGCCACAGACAAGGCGACGTGCATTCATGGCGAATGCACCGGGTGGAGAAAGTGATCGCACTATCCATCCTGGATACCTGCAGGTTGAGCATCAGGTGCGGATACGGCCTCGCTTCCGCTGCGGGAAAACTTTTCAACAGGTGAATCGACAGGCTTGAGCGCTCTGCCTCGATGGTTCAGGTAGGCCAGGCAGAGCCTCGCGACGTGCTCAGCCTTCGCCTGGCCAACTACAGGGTTAAGGTGCCCCTAGCTCGTAGGCACCCAGATCGCAGCCTGTCGTTCCATCTGCGGTCCTATCCACCACACGCAGGTGGCGGCGTTGATCATGCCCGCTGCAGGCGCCCACGCCCGCATCCAGAGCCATGCTGCCTGGCCGCAATGCATAGCTGTGGTTGAAGCCGCCGTTGTCGGCCAGCGGTTCGATCAGGTGGGTAAATACGCGGGCTGGCTGTTCATACAGATCCGCCTCGCATGTGCTCTCGGGGGAGGTCGTCAGCAGGCCGAATGCGCGAAACCGCGAACCGCTGCTGCCCGTGGCGCAGTCGTAGGGAAACTCCAGTTCGAACGGGTCGTAGTTGGCAACGAACAGGCTATTGCGTACCAGCACATCGCCGGTGTTGCTCAACCCCGGGCCAACCGACTCGGCGATGGTGACGTTGTTCAACTTGGCCACCGCGGTGATCTTCGCGGGAAACTCCTCGTAGCCGTTGTAAACCGCATTGATGTTGCTTTTCAGCGTGCTGTTGCTGACCTTGAGCACACCCTGCTCGGTGTTGAAGAGAGCGCCTCCGCTACCCAGCTCGCCATGCAGGTTGCGGGTGAACAGGGTGCGTGCAATATCGGCGGTGCCGCGGTTATAGATCGCGCCGCCATGGCCGCGCTCGCCCTGTTCATCAGCGCGATTCCAGTCGAAATGGCTGTCGCGTACCAGCAGGTCGCCCAGGTTGAAAATGGCGCCGCCGCGGGCGAGGTTGTTGTTCCAGTCCAGGGTCTGCGCGCGGTTGTCATTGAACACTGAGGCATGCACCAGCAGCTTGCCGTAGTTGGCGATTGCGCCACCTTGGCCCCAGGCGAATCCCTCCTCGGCGGGCGGTGGGTTGCCGTCCGAGTGGGGTGTCATGGCCAGGTTGTCGGTAAGCAGCACTTCACGCAGTAGCGCCTCGCCGTGATTTTCCAGCGCACCGCCGGTGCCTGCGGAACGACCGCCTTCAAGGCTCAGACGCAACAGCGACAGGTTGGCGCCAGCAAGCACTTCAAATAACCGGCTGCCTGACTCGGCAACGATACGGGTGTGCTGATTGCCTCTGCCCTGAATGGTCAGCTGGCCGCGCACGTCGAAATCGCCGTCGAGGTTGCTGTCTTCATCCCCAGGGAAGCCATTGGTATCCGGCACGCTTGGTCGAGTAAGCCGAATCACGCCCTTGGGCAACAAAATGTGCTGAGCAGTCGGCGCGCGGTTGGCGGTTTCTATCGCATCGCGCAGGGAGCAGTGAGCATCGCAGAGGCCATCGAACTCATCGGCGGTCACATTGACCTGCAAGGGCTCGATGGCAAAGGCGCTGGTAACCGTGAGCATTGTCATAAGGGCCGCCAGGCGGCCGGTGATAAGGGGTTTCATAAAGACCTCATGCAAGCAGTTAAGGGTGGCAATGACGGCCAGGCAGGACGGCGTCAGCCCCGGTTGCCAGTCGAAGTGGCAACTCGTTACCCGAAAACACTGCTGGGTGGTGGGTGATATGAACGCGGGCGTTAAGTCGAGTCTTCGTCCTGAGGGTGCCTGTATGGGCAACCTGGACCGTCACGATGGGAATGCGGTAGTCCGCGAAAGCCGAGAAAATTGGACGAGCCGTGCCGCCGGCGGGGGGCAAAAAATTGAGCAAGGATGCGAAACGCAACACCCGTGGGCAAGCGTCGAGCGAACGCCGCGCCCATCTGTGTTCGTCACGCAGTATGCGAAGGACATGTGCTTCCACCCTGGACACCTTCCTAGTCAGCAAAGGGCGGACACGACCTCGATTCCGCTGCAATAAACCGCAATGCAGTGGAGTGCCAGGCAGGCGCCTAGTTCAGTCACTTTGTAAACTCACGGACGGAAGGACGGGCAACCTTGCAGGCTTGCGCGGCGGGCCATGCTTTTCAGTGTTAAAGCAGTGAGCCCGCATCCATAGCTGCCAAATAGGCGAATAACGAGGGGGCTGACTGATATCAACCGCGGTGGTTCGCGATGTGGGGTAAGTACTATCAAGAATGCAGGGGCGGTAAAGAAGGATGCTCAGATTGCCGTTATCGATGCATGCGCAAGTTACATACGGCATTTTGATTCAATTGGCGTTCCGGTCACCAATCTTGGGATGCTTGAAATGCCTATGACAACGCTGTAGTTGTTTGGTAGTCACCGGCGCAAACAAAAAAGGGCTTAGCTTTCGCTAAACCCTTGTTTTATATGGTGGCTACGCAGGGACTTGAACCCCGGACCCCAGCATTATGAATGCTATGCTCTAACCAGCTGAGCTACGTAGCCAAGTGGCGCGCATTATTCTCGTGCGGGGGCATGCTGTCAAGCGTGCGCGGGAAAATTGATCGTACTATCAAGCGTCTACAGACAGCTGGCGTGCTCAGCGCGCTCCCAATGCTCAACTTAACCCTCGCTAGCCATTCGAAGCACTAGTTTTTTGAAATATCTCCTCCGAGCATCTCCCAGGCCCTTCGTCGTTTCTGTGGCACCTCGCGTCAAGGGTGGCCACTAATGGTGGAGGCCAGCGGCGCTGGCCTGTCATTCAGCGTTGACGGGGGCTCTTTATCCTTATGCAAAAGATCGGATTCGCCTGCCAGTACCGGCACCCTGTGCGCAGTCTGAAGGTTAAAGAGCTGGAAGATATCGAACTTGCGTTCAATCCTCGCTCGACGACCCTGCGGTGGCTCAACAGTGTCGCACCTACGGTCGCTCGGGATAGGCTGCTGGAGATCATCAGCCATAACCTGGCTGCCCAGCTCCGCCTGCTTGATTACGTAGGTTCGTTACCGAAACCTTTGCATATGTTGCGCTTAAGCAGTGATCTTTTGCCGTTCTATAGCCATCCGGAGGTCGCCGGTTTTTACCGCGAACCTGGGATGCAGGTCTGGCTCGGTGATCGATTAGCGTTGATTGGGGAGAGCGCCAGAACTCAGGGTATCCGCCTATCGCTGCATCCAGGCCAATACTGTGTGCTGGGCTCGGACAAGCCCCAGGTAGTAGAGAACAGCTTGGCTGAGTTCGAGTACCACGCGGACATGATCCGCATGATGGGGTATGGCCGCCGCTTCCAGGATTTCAAATGCAATGTCCATATCGCCGGGCGATTGGGCGGGGAGGGTATTCGCGCGCTCTGGCCACGCCTTTCGCAGGTCGCGCGCAATTGCATTACGTTCGAAAATGAGGAAAAGGTCTATGGCGTGGACGCTTGCCTTGAACTCGCTGACCTGGCGCCAGTGGTATTGGACGTTCATCACTGCTGGATCAACGAAGAGCGTTATATCGATAGTGCCGACCCTCGCATCGAACGCATTCTCGAGAGCTGGCGCGGCGTACGGCCGACCATGCATTACTCGCAGCCGCCGGAAAGCTTGATGGAGGCAGGGTTTTCAGCCAAAGAGCGACTGGAAATGGCCGAGGTGCTCGAACGGGTAAGCAAGCGCGATCTTTATGGCCACAGCAAACGCATGTGGAATCAATGGTGCAATCTATATGCGCGCGAATTTTTGCAGCACTTCGACATCATGTTCGAGGCAAAGGACAAGAATTTGGCTGTGCTTGATTACTATCAGAATTATCTCAAGACTTAGAATTTCAAGAAAAAAAGCCCAGTAGACCGGGCTTATTCAAAGAGCGCTTAGACGTTAAAGCGGAAGTGCATGACGTCGCCGTCTTTGACGATGTACTCCTTGCCTTCCAGGCGCCATTTGCCCGCTTCCTTGGCGCCGGCTTCGCCCTTGTACTGGATGAAGTCGTCGTAGGCGATGACTTCGGCGCGGATAAAGCCTTTTTCGAAGTCGGTGTGGATCACGCCAGCGGCCTGTGGCGCGGTGGCGCCGACGCGGACGGTCCAGGCACGGACTTCTTCGACGCCGGCGGTGAAGTAGGTCTGCAGGTGGAGCATTTCGTAGCCGGCGCGAATGACGCGGTTCAAGCCGGGTTCTTCGAGGCCTAGGGCTTCGAGAAACATGTCTTTTTCTTCACCGTCGTCGAGTTCGGCGATTTCCGCTTCGATCTTGTTGCACACCGGCACCACGATCGCGCCTTCTTCGTCGGCGATGGCGCGCACGACGTCGAGTAGCGGGTTGTTGTCGAAGCCGTCTTCGGCGACGTTGGCGATGTACATCACCGGCTTTGTGGTGAGCAGGTGGAAGCCGCGGATGACCGCTTTCTCATCGGTGCTCATGGTCTTCATCAGGCTGCGTGCCGGTTTGCCTTCGGTGAAGTGGGTGATCAGCTGCTCCAGCAGGCCTTTCTGCACGACGGCGTCCTTGTCGCCGCCCTTGGCGTTGCGGGTGACTTTCTGCAGTTGCTTCTCGCAGCTGTCGAGGTCGGCGAAGATCAATTCCAGGTCAATGATTTCGATGTCACGCTTGGGGTCGACACTGTTGGAGACATGAATCACGTTGTCGTCTTCAAAGCAGCGCACCACATGGGCGATGGCATCGGTTTCGCGGATGTTGGCGAGGAACTTGTTGCCCAGGCCTTCACCTTTCGACGCGCCCGCAACCAGGCCGGCGATATCGACGAATTCCATGGTGGTCGGCAGGATGCGCTTGGGGTTGACGATCGCCGCCAGCGCCGCCAGGCGTGAGTCGGGCATCGGCACGATGCCACTGTTCGGCTCGATGGTGCAGAACGGAAAGTTCTCGGCCGCGATACCGGATTTGGTGAGGGCATTGAACAGGGTTGATTTGCCGACATTGGGCAGGCCGACGATGCCGCAATTGAATCCCATGGTGTGTCCCTCGCGCGAATGGCGGTAAGAAATTAAGAGGTGGCTTTCTGGCTGTGCAGCTTGTGCATCGCTTTGCTCCAGTCACCGGCAAGCATTTCCGGCATCACGCCCAGGGCGAAGTCGATGCTGGCGTCCAGCAGTTCCTGCTCGCTGCGCGGCGCGCGGCCGAGGACGAAGTTGGAGACCAGGCTGCTGTGCCCCGGATGGCCGATGCCAAGCCGTAGGCGATGGAAGTTATTCTGATTGCCGAGCTGGGCGATGATGTCGCGCAGTCCGTTATGCCCGCCGTGCCCGCCACCCTGTTTGAGTTTGGCGACGCCTGGCGGCATGTCGAGTTCGTCGTGGGCCACCAGAATGGCTTCCGGCGCAATGCGGAAGAAATTCGCCAGCGCCGCTACGGCCTGGCCGCTGCGGTTCATGAACGTGGTGGGAATCAACAGGCGAACGTCGCGTCCTTGATGGCTGAACTTGCCCACCAAGCCGAAATATTTGCGATCAACGCTGAGGTTAGCGCGTTGGCTATCCGCCAAGCGCTCAACAAAAAGGGCCCCTGCATTATGCCGGGTCTGGTCGTATTCGGGGCCGGGGTTACCCAGGCCAACGATCAGTTGTACGGCGGTCATACAGGAGCCCTTTCGTGATACTGGCGCGCACTGGGTGCGCAGCCCGCCAATTACTCGGCGGTGCTTTCGCCTTCGCTGTCTTCTACACGAACTCGCGGCATGTGGATGCTGGCAACCGGCAGATCGCTACCGTGGGCCAGGGCAACCAGCTCAACGCCTTTCGGCAGTTTGATGTCGGACAGGTGAACGGTCTGGTCGACTTCAACTTTGGCCATGTCGACTTCGATGAACTCCGGCAGGTCTTTCGGCAGGCAGGAAACGTCGACTTCGTTGGTGCTGTGCAGTACTTCGCCGCCTTTCTTAACGCCAACGGAGGTGCTTTCGTTGATGAAGTGCAGCGGTACGTGAGCGGTCAGCTTCTGGCCAGCGATGACGCGAACGAAGTCAGCGTGCAGTACGAAGCCTTTGGCCGGGTGGCGCTGCAGGGCTTTGATCAGCACGGATTCCTTCTTGCCATCTACGGTCAAGTTCAGAACGTGGCTGAAAGCCGCTTCGTTTTCCAGCAGTTTGGCCAGCTCTTTGGCCAGCAGGCTGATCGATTGTGGAGCTTTTTCGCCACCGTAAATTACGGCAGGAACCATGGCTACGTTACGACGCAGGCGGCGGCTCGCACCTTTCCCCAGGTCGGAACGCACTTCGGCATTCAGGCTAAAATCAGTCATTTCACTTCTCCAAAATAACCAAACCGTCCTTTACGCTTGCGACCAGCGACCGGACGGTTCAGTAAAAAGCCCGTGCTTAAAATGAGCAGGGCGCGTTGCGTTCAGCTTGATGCCCGGTTAACGGAACATCGCACTGATCGATTCTTCATTGCTGATGCGGCGAACCGCTTCAGCGACTACGGGTGCGATATCCAGCTGGCGAATGCGCGAGCAGGATTGAGCGGCGGCGGACAACGGGATGGTGTTGGTCACCACCAGTTCGTCCAGCACCGAGTTTTCGATGTTTTCGATTGCACGGCCCGAGAGTACCGGGTGGGTGCAGTAGGCGAAGACCTTGGCGGCGCCGTGTTCTTTCAGTGCTTTGGCCGCATGGCACAAGGTGCCGGCGGTATCCACCATGTCATCGACGAGGATGCAGGTACGGCCTTCGACGTCACCGATGATGTGCATCACTTCGGAGTGGTTGGCCTTTTCACGACGCTTGTCGATGATCGCCAGGTCAACACCCAGGGACTTCGCCACGGCACGTGCACGCACCACGCCGCCAATGTCCGGGGAAACGATCATCATGTTGTCGAAGCGCTGGTCTTCGATATCGTCCACCAGTACTGGGGAACCGTAGATGTTATCTACCGGGATATCGAAGAAACCTTGAATCTGATCCGCATGCAGGTCGACGGTAAGAACCCGGTCGATGCCGACGACGGTCAGCATGTCGGCCACTACTTTGGCGCTGATGGCCACGCGAGCGGAGCGCGGACGGCGATCCTGGCGGGCATAGCCAAAGTAGGGGATGACTGCAGTGATTCGAGTCGCTGAGGAGCGGCGGAAGGCATCGGCCATCACTACCAGTTCCATCAGGTTGTCGTTGGTAGGCGCGCATGTCGGCTGAATCAGGAATACGTCCTTACCGCGAACGTTTTCGTTGATTTCAATGCTGATTTCACCATCGGAGAACTTACCGACAGAGGCATCGCCGAGTGGGATATGCAGCTGACGTACGATACGTCGCGCCAGATCGGGGTTAGCGTTCCCCGTAAAGACCATCATCTTGGACACGCGCAGTACCTGCCGGCTGAGGGTATACCTGGATGAGTATAGAAAATGGCAGGGGCGGCTGGATTCGAACCAACGCATGGCAGGATCAAAACCTGCTGCCTTACCGCTTGGCGACGCCCCTGTATCGTGTGTGTAACCAATGCCGCTTGTCAGTCGTAGCTGCTCGAAAGCAGTTATGGCAGGGGCGGCTGGATTCGAACCAACGCATGGCAGGATCAAAACCTGCTGCCTTACCGCTTGGCGACGCCCCTGTATCTGATGCTATGCATTCACTTCCTTGCCAGTGCTTCGAGCTTGCGGTGCAACATCGAAACGTTGCGACCCTGGGCAATAAAACTTGGCAGAGTGGCTGGAAGTTGGCGGGCGACTTTATCAGCATCGTCCTGGTTTGGGAAGCTCCCAAACACGCAAGCTCCAGTTCCGGTCAATCTGGCTGGAACAAATTTGTTCAGCAAGATCAAAGCGTTACGAACATCTGGGTAACGCTTCTCAACGACCGGTTGGCAGTCGTTACGACCACCCCCTTCAAGAAGGCTGCGAACTTTAATGGGCGGCGTATCCCGTGTCAACTCGGGGTCGGAGAAAACTTCCGCTGTGCTGACAAGGACTTGCGGAATGGCGACGAGAAACCAGGGCTCGCTCAGTTCGACCGGCTGTAGCTTCTCGCCGACGCCCTCGGCGAAGGCCGCGCGACCGCGTACGAACACCGGCACGTCGGCGCCCAGGCCTAACCCCAGGGCAGCCAGGCGGTCCTCGTCCCACGCCAGTTGCCAGAGGTGATTGAGGCCGAGCAGGGTGGTTGCCGCATCCGAGCTGCCACCGCCGATGCCGCCGCCCATGGGCAGACGTTTGTCCAGCCAGATATCGGCGCCCAAAGCGCAGTTGGCATGCTGCTGCAACTGGCGAGCCGCACGCACGATCAGGTTGTCGTCGTGGGACACGCCCTGTATGTCACTGTGCAGACGGATTTCGCCATCCTCGCGCGGAGCGAAGTGCAGCTCGTCGCCATGATCGAGAAACTGGAACAGCGTCTGCAAATCGTGATACCCATCGGCGCGGCGGCCGAGGATGTGCAGCATGAGGTTGAGCTTGGCCGGCGCGGGCAGGCTTAGGGTGGTGCCATGCATGTCACTGGCCGAGCTGGCGCGGTTGCCAGTCCTTGATCACCAGGGTGATCTGCAGGTCGCGGCCCTGCAACTTGATCCGCTCGGGCAGCCAGTAGCCATCCTGCTCGGCGTAGCGCAGGTAGTCGACCTGCCAGCCATCCTGGCTCAGTTGCGCCAGGCGGCTGTCGCCGTCGAGGGTCAGGCGGCTCTTGCTGTCCGGTGCGGGCAGGCCGCGAATCCACCACAGCAGGTGCGATACCGGCAGGTTCAAACCGAGCTGATCCTGCAGCAGCGCTTCTGGTGAAGCGGCTTTGTAGCGGCCCTGGTTGGCCACCTCCAGCAGAATCTCCCCAGGGCGACCGGTCAGGCGCGCCGCACCGCGGCCGAGCGGGCCGGACAGGCGGATGTCGTAGTAATCCTGTCGCTGCAACCAGAACAGCGTGCCGCTGCCGGAATCCTTGGGCGCGCGAATGCCGACCTTGCCGTTGATCTGCCAGGCATCCAATGCCGCGACATTGCGCTTGTGGGTTTGCCAGTCGGCTGAATTACCCTGGCCTTCGAGGGATTCGCGGGAGGCCATGCCCGCACAGCCGGCGAGCAGGGCGATCAAGCCGATAAGGATGGCATTGCGGATAAGCATCAAAGCGTCTCTGCTCCGGTCAGGCGCAGCAGCGTGCTGCGCAGGATGGCACTGTCAGGTTGTTGCTTGAGCGCGCCGGCCCATACTTCACGCGCCTCGGCCTGTTTGCCCTGGGCCCAGAGCACTTCGCCGAGGTGCGCTGCTACTTCGTGATCGGGGAAGCGTTCCAGTGCCTGGCGCAGCAACCGTTCGGCTTCCTTCAGATTGCCCATGCGGTAATTCACCCAACCCAGGCTATCGAGAATGGCTGGGTCTTCCGGGTTGAGTTGATGGGCCTGTTCGATCAGCTTCTTTGCCTCGTCGTAGCGCGTGGTGCGGTCGGCCAGGGTGTAGCCAAGTGCATTGAGCGCCATCGAGTTTTCCGGCTCGCGCTCAAGAATAAAGCGCAGGTCCCGCTCCAGCAGGTCCAAGTCATTGCGCTTTTCGGCGAGCATGGCGCGGGTATAAAGAAGGTTGAGGTCTTCTGGGAATTCGTCCAGCGCCTGTTGGATAACCTGCCAGGCCTCGTCGTTTTTCTGCTGTTTGGCCAGCGCCTCGGATTCGATCAGGTACAGCTGAATGGCGTAATCGGGCTGTGCCTGACGAGCTTTACCCAGTCGCCGCACGGCTTCGTCGCCACGCTGGCTATCGAATAGCAGTTCGGCCATCCGCGCCTGCGCCGGCAGGTAATCGTTTCCAGGGCCGACCAGCGCGTATTCGGCGATGGCCTGGTTTGGCTGTTCCAGCGCTTCATACGCGCGCGCCAGGTTATAGCGCGCCGAATCGACGTGGCTGTCACGCTCGATCAGCTCCTCCAGATAAACGATGGCTTCGCGCCAGGCGGATGCTTCCAGGCACACCAGCGCCAGGGAGAAGCGCAGGTCGTTATCGTCGGGATACTGCTGCACCAGCGAAGCGAATTCGGCCTGAGCGTCCTCCAGGCGGTCCTGTTCGACCAGCATGCGCGCATAGGTCAGGCGCAGACGCTTGTCGTTCGGGTGCTTGCGAATGCCGTCCTCAAGCAGCGGCAAGGCTTCATCGCCGCGCTTCAGGCCTTGCAGCAACCGCGCCTGCAACAACAGCGGAGCAATTTCAGTCTGCTCGGGTTGCTGCTGGAGCAGCTCAAGCGCCTGTTCTGGCTTGTTGTCCTGCTGCAGGAGCAAGGCTTTGCCGAACAGCAGCTGGCTGTTTTCCGGGTATTTCCCCAGCAACCGGTCGAAGCTCTGCAGCAGCCCCGCACGGGTGTCGGGGTCCGACTCGGCGGCCGACAGGGCAAGGAAGTCGAAATGGGTATTGCCCTGCGCCTGCAGGACTTTCTCCATGGCGCTCATGGATTCGTCGTAACGGCCCGCGCGCGCCAGTTGAATGGCCAGCGCCCGCTGCGCATCGATGCTGTCCGGCGCGTTCTTCGCCCATAGCGCGGCAGTGTCGAGCGCAGCCTGGTCGGCGCCCAGGTATTCGGCGATCCGGAAACCGCGTTCGGCCACTCCAGCGTCCTGGGTGGCGTTCGCCTGTGCGACATAGTTGTCGAGGGCGATATCGAAACGGTTGCGTTGCCCGGCCAGTTCGGCAGTCAGCAGCGCGAATAGCGTTTCCTCGCTGAACGAGCCGTACACCAGCGGTTCTGGCTTTGTCGCAGCTACGGACGGATCTTCCACCGGCGGTACGCCGTCTGGTTCGGAAGGGGCAAATGTTTGACAGCCAGCCAGTAGAGCGGCGGCAGTCAGCAACGCGAGGGATCTATTCATAGGGAGATATGTGGCCAACCTGCAGTCGCGGCATCATGACACAAGCCGTTGGGCAAGCCCATGGGGGCTAGGCCGGATAGGCTAGAGCGGTAATCTTGCCTGCTTAGGACAATGGTCGGCGGTGGTTGTTCTCAATCAGGCGACGTAGGACAATTGCGCGCCTCCCGTTCAGCTCAGCGACCCGCATGGCCTTTCTCGCTCTCGGCATCAACCACAAGACCGCTTCGGTGGATGTCCGCGAGCGCGTGGCATTTACCCCGGAGCAGTTGGTCGAGGCCTTGCAGCAGCTCTGCCTGCGCACAAGCAGCCGCGAAGCGGCGATCCTCTCGACCTG
The DNA here is from genome assembly GCF_054483635.1 of Pseudomonas cistanchae. Lineage (NCBI taxonomy): Bacteria > Pseudomonadati > Pseudomonadota > Gammaproteobacteria > Pseudomonadales > Pseudomonadaceae > Pseudomonas > Pseudomonas cistanchae. The sequence goes on from NZ_JBTLWN010000004.1 coordinate 30,598, forward strand.
CAACCGCAGCGAACTTTATCTCGAGCAGGACGGCCTGACGGTCGAGTCGGTGCTGGCCTGGTTGGCCGATTATCACAAGCTCAGCCTCGACGAGCTGCGTGCCTGCGCCTACATCCACGAAGACGATGCTGCGGTGCGGCACATGATGCGCGTGGCGTCGGGTCTGGACTCGATGGTGCTGGGCGAGCCGCAGATTCTCGGCCAGATGAAATCCGCGTTCGCCGTGGCGCGCGAGGCAGGTACCCTGGGGCCGCTGCTGGGGCGGTTATTCCAGGCAACCTTCAGCACCGCCAAGACCGTGCGCACCGACACCGCGATCGGTGAAAACCCGGTCTCCGTAGCATTTGCCGCGGTCAGCCTGGCCAAGCAGATCTTCAGCGACCTTCACCGCAGCCAGGCGCTGCTGATCGGCGCCGGTGAGACCATCAGCCTGGTGGCGCGTCACCTGCACGACCAGGGCGTCAAGCGCATTGTCGTAGCCAATCGCACGCTGGAACGCGCCAGCAGCCTGGCTGAACAGTTCGGCGCCCATGCGGTGCTGCTCTCGGACATCCCCGATGAGCTGGTCAACAGCGATATCGTCATCAGCTCCACCGCCAGCCAGCTGCCGATTCTCGGTAAGGGCGCGGTCGAGCGGGCGCTGAAAAAGCGCAAACACAAGCCGATCTTCATGGTCGACATCGCCGTGCCGCGGGACATCGAGCCGGAAGTCGGTCAGTTGGACGATGTCTATCTGTACACCGTCGACGACCTGCACGAGGTCATCGCGGAAAACCTCAAGAGCCGCCAGGGTGCTGCCCAGGCCGCCGAGGAACTGGTGGCCGCCGGCGCCGCCGATTTCATGCTGCGCCTGCGCGAGTTGGCGGCGGTGGATGTGCTCAAGGCCTACCGCCACCAGGCCGAACGCCAGCGCGACGAGGAGTTGGCCAAGGCCCTGCGCATGCTGAGCAACGGCGCGCCGGCCGAAGAAGTGGTCGCGCTGCTGGCGCGCGGCCTGACCAACAAGTTGCTGCACGCACCCAGCGTGCAGCTGAAAAAACTGTCTGCCGAGGGCCGCATCGATGCGCTCGGTGTCGCCCAGGAACTCTTTGCCCTCGACGAGGGCGCGCCGCCTGCTTCGACCCATAGCGGCTCGGTCAACAAATAAGGTCTGCAATGAAAGCGTCACTGCTCAATAAACTCGATCTGCTGCAGGATCGTTACGAAGAACTGACCGCGCTGCTGGGCGATGCGGAAGTGATCGGCAACCAGACGCAGTTTCGCGCCTATTCCAAGGAATATGCCGAGATCGAGCCGGTCAACCAGGCGTTCCGCGCGTTTCGCAAGGTGCAGGACGATCTTGAGAGCGCCCAGGCGCTGCTCAAGGACAGTGACCCCGACATGCGCGAGATGGCCGAGGAAGAGGTCGCCGAGGCCAAGGAACAACTGATCGAACTGGAAGCCACCCTGCAGCGCATGCTGCTGCCTAAAGACCCCAACGACGGCCGTAACGTGTTCCTCGAAGTACGGGCCGGCACCGGTGGCGACGAAGCGGCGATCTTCTCCGGCGACCTGTTCCGCATGTATTCACGTTACGCGGAACGACGCGGCTGGCGCATCGAGGTGCTCTCGGCCAGCGAAGGCGAGCATGGTGGCTATAAAGAAGTGATCGCCCGGGTCGAGGGCGACAACGTCTACGGTAAGCTCAAGTTCGAATCCGGTGCCCACCGCGTGCAGCGTGTGCCCGAGACCGAATCCCAGGGCCGCATTCACACCTCGGCCTGCACCGTGGCGGTGCTGCCCGAGCCGGACGAGCAGATGGCCATCGACATCAACCCGGCCGACCTGCGCGTGGACACCTACCGCTCCTCCGGCGCGGGTGGCCAGCACGTCAACACCACCGACTCGGCGATCCGCATCACCCACATTCCCACCGGCACCGTGGTCGAATGTCAGGAAGAGCGCTCGCAGCACAAGAACCGCGCCAAGGCCATGGCCTGGCTGGCGGCGAAATTGAAGGATCAGCAGGAAGCCGCCGCGCACAAGGAAATTTCCGACTCGCGCAAGCTGCTGGTGGGCTCCGGCGACCGCTCCGAGCGCATTCGCACCTACAACTTTCCCCAGGGCCGGGTTACCGACCACCGCATCAATCTGACCCTCTATTCGCTCAACGAAGTGATGGCTGGCGGCGTGGATGCGGTGATCGAGCCGCTGCTGGTGGAATACCAGGCCGATCAGTTGGCCGCGCTGGGCGATTGAGTCTGCGGTGCGCACTGCGCACCCTACGCCATGCGCCATGTAGGGAGGATGAGGCTTTTTTCATCCACCAGAAGTCGGCGGTGGATTGATAAAGCGCGAGCTACGCGCCCCGATCCGCCCTACGAGAACAATATGGTCACCATCGAATCGCTGCTCAACACCGCCGATCTACCCGACTCGCCAAGCCCGCGGCTGGATGCCGAGCTGTTGCTCGCCCACGTTCTGGGCAAGTCGCGCAGCTACCTGCGCACCTGGCCGGAGCGTGACGTTGATGCAGCGCAGCAGGCGCGGTTCGTCGCGGACCTGGCGCGGCGCCGGACCGGCGAGCCGGTTGCGTACATCCTGGGCCGGCAGGGGTTCTGGAGCTTGGAGCTGGAGGTGGCGCCGCATACCCTGATCCCGCGGCCGGATACCGAGCTGCTGGTGGAAACCGCTCTCGCGCTGCTACCCGCGACGCCGGCCGCGGTGCTTGATCTGGGCAGCGGGACCGGCGCCATTGCCCTGGCGCTGGCCAGCGAACGCGGCGGCTGGCAACTCACCGGCGTCGACCGGGTGGCCGAAGCGGTGGCCTTGGCCGAGCGCAATCGCAGGCGTCTGGCGCTGAACAATGCCGTTTTTCTCGAAAGCCACTGGTTTGGCGCGCTGCAAGGTCGACGTTTTCAACTGATTGTCAGCAATCCGCCGTATATCGCTGTCGACGATCAGCACCTTGCCCAGGGCGACGTGCGCTTTGAACCGAGCAGTGCGCTGGTGGCAGGTCGCGATGGGTTGGACGATATTCGCCTGATCATCGAGCAGGCGCCGGACTATCTTGAACGCGGCGGCTGGCTGCTGCTCGAACATGGTTTCGACCAGGCCGCCGCCGTTCGCGATCTGCTTGCCGCGCGTGGCTTCGGCGCGGTCGAAAGCCGCCGTGACCTGGGCGGCCATGAGCGCATCAGTCTGGGACGCTTCGATAATGAGTGATGCCATGAGCCCGCACGACATGCTGAATGACGAAGAGCTGCTGCGTTACAGCCGGCAGATTCTCCTGCAACAGATCGACATTGAAGGCCAGCTGCGCCTGAAGAACAGCCGCGCGCTGATCGTCGGCCTTGGCGGCCTGGGCTCGCCGGTGGCGCTTTACCTGGCGGCTGCTGGTGTTGGCGAGCTGCACCTGGCCGATTTCGACAGTGTCGACCTGACCAACCTGCAACGGCAGATCGCCCATGACACCCGCAGCATTGGCCAGAGCAAGGTCGACTCGGCCAGCGAGCGGCTGCGTGCGATCAATCCGCAGATTCGTTTGCAGGCCCATCGCAATGCGCTGGACAGTGACTCCCTCGCCGCGGCGGTGGCGGCAGTGGACCTGGTGCTCGACTGCTCGGACAATTTCGCCACTCGCGAAGCGGTCAATGCCGCCTGCGTAGCCGCGGCAAAACCGCTGGTCAGCGGTGCGGCGATTCGCCTGGAAGGGCAGCTGTCGGTGTTTGACCCGCGCCGCACCGAAAGCCCCTGTTATCACTGTTTGTACGGTCACGGCAGCGAAGCCGAACTGACCTGCAGCGAAGCCGGCGTGGTCGGGCCGCTGGTTGGAGTGGTGGGTAGCTTGCAAGCATTGGAGGCGCTGAAGCTGTTGGCGCAGTTCGGCGAGCCGCTGGTGGGCCGTCTGCTGTTGATCGATGCCTTGGGCAGCCGCTTCCGCGAGCTGCGGGTCAAGCGCGATCCAGCCTGCAGCGTCTGTGGCGAAGCCTAGGTGAACATGGCGGCAGTCTCGTCCACCGTTACTGTCTGCGTGGTGGACAAGCCTTCGGCATGTCCACCCTACACTTGGCTGCAGTGGGTAAGTATATGAGTCAGCGAGAGGCGCCAATTGGTGTGTTCGACTCCGGCGTCGGCGGGCTGTCGGTGCTGCGCGAGATTCGCGCGCTGCTGCCCAACGAGTCGCTGCTCTACGTGGCCGACAGCGGCCATGTGCCCTATGGTGAGAAAAGCCCCGACTACATTCGCGAGCGCTGCCGGGTGATCGCCGCGTTTCTCCTTGAGCGCGGCGCCAAGGGGCTGGTGCTGGCGTGCAATACCGCGACCGTGGCTGGCGTAGCAGACCTGCGCGAGCAGTATCCGCAGCTGCCGGTGGTGGGCATGGAGCCTGCCGTCAAGCCCGCTGCGGCGGCCACTCGCACAGGTGTAGTCGGCGTGCTGGCGACCACCGGAACGCTGAAGAGCGCCAAGTTCGCCGCGCTGCTCGACCGCTTCGCCAGCGATGTGCGAGTGGTGACTCAGCCGTGTCCGGGGCTGGTCGAGCGCATCGAAGCGGGCGACCTGAGCAGTGACGAGACCCGCGCCATGCTCTATGGCTACGTGGCACCACTGTTGGCGGAAGGCTGCGACACGCTGATTCTCGGTTGCACCCATTATCCCTTCATCAAACCACTGCTGCGCACCCTGGTGCCGGACTCGGTCAGCCTGATCGACACCGGTGCTGCCGTGGCTCGGCAGCTGCAACGGCTACTCGATGAGCGGAAATTATTAGCCGATGGTCCAGCACGGCCGGCGCAATTCTGGTCCAGCGGCAATGCCCCACAGATGGAAAATTTATTGACCCTTTTATGGGGCGAACAGTCATTAATACAGTCGTTTGACAATATTAAGTCCGACTGCTGATATAAATCGGGTTTCTAAGTACTGGCATTGCGCGACGCTTAGCTGACCCACCGGGGTTGTCTCGTCAAAAAAAGGATATTCCGATGAAGAAACTGATCACCTTGGCTGCATGCACAGCCATCTCCATGGCAGGAATTGGTGCTGCGCAAGCGGCTGATGTGACCTTCGCCATTGGCCAGAGCAGCGAATCCACCATGGTCTATCGCCTGGGGACGCAATTCGATTTCAATCGAAGCTGGTGGCAGAGCGATGTAGGTCGGCTGACGGGTTATTGGGATGCGGGCTACACCTACTGGGACGGCGATGAAACGTCGAGCAACCACAGCGTTTCGATCGCACCGGTATTCGTCTACGAGTTTGCCGGGCAGAACGTACAGCCTTATATCGAAGCCGGCATCGGTATCGCCGCATTCGCCAATACCGAACTCGAAGACCGCGACCTGGGGTCGTCCTTCCAGTTTGAAGACCGCATCGGTGTCGGCATGCGCTTCGCCGGCCAGGAAGTGGGCCTGCGGGCAATCCACTATTCCAACGCCGGTCTGAAGCAGCCAAATGACGGTATCGAGGCCTATACCCTGCATTACCGCATGACCTTCTAGGTCGCCTCAGGGGCATAAAAAACCGGATTTCGATCCGGTTTTTTTATGCGCACCGCTCGGGTTGAATCAGCGGTAGATGCTGGTCATGCCCTTGCGCTCGTCCAGGCACTCTGGGGAGGCAGTTTCGAATTCGCGGCAGATCAGCGGGCGCACCTCGTAGATGGTGCAGCGCATGCTGTCGCGATCCAGTGCCGCGCACCAGCCGTCGTCGAGGCGCAGCATGACTTCGCCGCCCCAATCGTCGGTGTCGATGTAGCGCTGCGGCACGCCGGTGTCGGTAATCAGCATCACTTCTAGCTGGCAGCAGCACGCTGCGCAGTTGGAGCAACTGACGGCTGCAGTGATCGGCAATTGGGTGTGGGGGATGGTGTGGCTATCGCTCATAGTCGCGCAGTGTACGCCATAGGCGTGATCCGGTGATTTGCGGCCGACCATGAACCTGCTCCGGTGGAAAACGCTGCGTGGATCCTAGGTTCATGTGCAAGGTATACGGCCTTGTAGGGTGGACATGCCGAAGGTTTGTTCGCCATCCGGATGTCAGCCGCCAACAAGGCTGCGGCATGTCCTCCCTACCAAAGCGCGCTTCGTAGCCCGGATGCAATCCGGGACATGCACCGCCACCAAATCGCTCCCGAATGCATCTGGCTACAAGTAGATACCGCTTCCGCCTACGCTGGCTTGCGGGTGCGCAGGCTTTGCTGGTACTGCGCGCGGTAGAGCTTGGCGAAGCCGTGCAGCACGGGCATTACCAAGGCCCAGATCAGGCCGATCAACAGCAGGCTTTGCCAGGTGCCATACGGCAGGCCGACGCCGGCGATCTGCGCGCCGCCGTAGTAGGACAATGGTGCACCCAGCGCGCCGAGCAGGCTGGCGCGCCACCAGGGTTGTGCGGTCCAGGCCAGGCAGTGGTTGACGGTAGTGGCCAGCAGCAGCCACAGGCTGGCCAGCCACAGCGGGATCAGGGTGCGTGGCTCGCCGAAGTCGAACACGCCGAGGTTGAGCTGAAAGCTGTCCAGCGCGCTGCCGGCGAGAAACACGCTGATCAGCAGCTTGCCTTCGGCCTGCCAACTGCTGACCCAGAAGAGGTGCACCGCCACTATCGCCGGCACTGCCAGCAGCCAAAGACTGTCGCCGCCGATTACGCAGGCGAGCCAGCCGAGCTGAAACAACAGGGCGTTGGCGATTAATTTAGGCATTCAGGTTTCCTAACAGCGGTTCCGGTTGTGCCGCCGGTTTGGCCAGCAGCAGTTGCGCGGTGCCGATGGTGCGCTCGATAAAGCCGCCCTCGCAATAGCACAGGTAGAACTCCCACAGCCGGAAGAAGTAATCGTCATAGCCGAGCTGTTCGAGGTTGTGCCGCGCCTGACGCAGGTTGTCGTGCCACATGCGCAGCGTGCGGGCGTAGTGCAGGCCGAAGTCTTCCATGTGATACAGGTTCATGTCGGTCTTGGTGGTGACGATGTCCAGCATCTTCTGCACCGAGGGCAGGGCGCCACCGGGGAAGATATAGCGCTGGATGAAGTCCACCGACTTCTTCGCCTGTTCGTAGCGCTGGTCGCGAATGGTAATGGCCTGGAGCAGCATCAGCCCGTCGGGCTTGAGCAGGGCGGCGCATTGTTCGAAATAGGTAGGCAAAAAGCGGTGGCCGACTGCCTCGATCATCTCGATCGACACCAGCTTGTCGTAGCGGCCGGTGAGGTCGCGGTAGTCCTCCAGCAACAGGGTCACGCGTTCGCCCAGGTCCAGCTCGGCGATGCGCTGGGCGGTGTAGGCGTACTGCTCGCGCGACAGCGTGGTGGTGGTGACCTTGCAGCCATAGTGGGTGGCGGCGTAGATCGCCATGCTGCCCCAGCCGGTGCCGATTTCCAGCAGATGGTCGCTCGGCTTCAGCGCCAGCTTCTGGCAGATGCGCTCGAGCTTGTTCAATTGTGCCTGTTCCAAACTGTCGTCCGGGCCGCTGAACATTGCCGCGGAATACATCATGGTCGGGTCGAGGAACTGCTGGAACAGATCGTTGCCGAGGTCGTAGTGGGCGGCGATATTGCGGCGCGAGCCCTGCCGGGTATTGCGGTTGAGCCAGTGCAATCCGCGGATCAGCGGGCGACCCAATTGCGCCAGGCCGCGCTCCATAGCATCGAGCACGTCCAGGTTACTGACAAATACCCGCACCACCGCGGTCAGGTCCGGCGAGCTCCAGTAGCCGTGGATGTAGGCTTCGCCCGCCCCGATCGACCCGTTGCTGGCCACCAGCCCCCAGACCGCAGCGTCCTGAATGTGGATTTCCGCGCTAAGGCTGGAATGCGCGTCGCCAAATTCGAGACGCTCGTCGCCTTCCACGACGACCAGCTGGCCGTGGCGCAACCGGCTCATCTGGCCCAGCACCGCGCGGCGCAACAGGCTGGCACCGATGCCGCTGCCGGCACGTACGGAAACTTTGGCGGAGGCCAGGCTAGAGCTTTTCATGGAGGACTTCCTTGGGGGTGGAACGGGCAACGCGAAACTCGCCGTCGGCGGCCCGGTGGTTGAACTGGGGAATACGTTTGAACAGCAGGCGCAGGGCTTGCCAGTAGATAGCCGCGACGGTTTTGCCGGTCATCCAGGGGAAGCGCAGCAGGTAGTGATGCAGGCTGGCGCGGCTCAGTTCGCTGCGTTGCAGGCTGAGGCTGGCATCGAACACCTTGGCCTGTGCGTTCCAGTCGGCCATGTGAATGCCCAGGCGTTCGCCGGCCGGGCTGAAGCTCATGCGGTATTCCAGTTCGCGCGGCAGAAAGGGCGATACGTGGAAGGACTTGGCCACGGCGAAATGCTGGTGCCCTTCGCCAGTGGCGGGCATCACGTAGTGGTAACGCTCGTGCCAGGGCGTATTGCTGACTTCGCAGAGAATCGCGGCGAGGCGGCCGTCGCTGTCGTGGCAGTAGAAGAAGCTTGCCGGGTTGAAGGCCAGGCCCCAGCTGCGCGGCTGGGTCAGCAGGCAGATCGCACCCTGCGGGACCTGTCCCAGCGCCTCGCCAACATGCTGGCGAACGGCATCGATCAGCGCGATGCCGGCGCGGGTGTACTGCGGCAGGTAGTCGGTCTCGCGGAAGGCGAACGGCGCCCAGCGGCCGCGTCCGGCAAGCGGTGACAGGGCAAGCACCTGCTCCTGTTCGTCCAGGTCGAGGTAGAGCAGGCCCATGCGGTAGCGGAAGTCGTGCTGGCGCGGGCTGAAGCGTCGGTGTTGCACCCAGCCGCTGTACAGGGCGCTGTTCATCACAGCACCTCGCCGAAATCACGGGCCACGCGCAGCGCGCTGACCACACCGTCCTCGTGGAAGCCATTGGCCCAGTACGCGCCGCAGAAATAACTGTGGTGCGCGCCGAGCAATTCTTCCCAGCGCGCCTGGGCGGCGATACCGGCAAGGCTGTACTGCGGGTGGGCGTAGCGGTAACGGGCAAGGATCTTCGTAGGGTCTATCGCCGCGGTCTGGTTGAGGCTGACGCAGAAGGTGGTGTCGCTCTGGATGCCCTGCAGGATGTTCATGTTGTAGGTCACCGCTGCAGGCTGGTCATGGGGCCCGCCGAGGCGATAGTTCCAGCTGGCCCAGGCCAGTTTGCGGGTGGGCAACAGGCGGGTGTCGGTGTGCAGCACCACGTCGTTTTCGGCATAGGGCAGGGCGCCCAGAATGGCCTGCTCGGCCAGCGTGGGCTGGGCGAGCAGCTTGAGCGCCTGGTCGCTATGGCAGGCGAACACCACCTTGTCGAACTGCTCGCTGCCCGCCGCGCTGTGCACCACCACACCGTGGAAGTCGCGTTCGACCCGCTCGACCGGGCAATTCAAGCGGATGTGCTCGGCAAACGATGCCGTCAGCGGCGCCACGTAGCTGCTGGAGCCGCCTTCCACCACCCGCCATTGCGGGCGATCGCTGACGGACAGCAGGCCGTGATTCTTGAAGAAGCGAACGAAGAACTGCAGCGGGAAATTCAGCATGTCCGCCAGCGACATCGACCAGATCGCCGCACCCATCGGCACGATGTAATGCTGGATGAACCGGTCGCTGTAGCCGCCCAGCTTCAGGTAGCTGCCGAGCGTGGTGGACGCGGCGATGCGGTTGTTGGTGAGGTCATCCAGCACCTCGCGGTTGAAGCGCAGGATGTCGCGAACCATGCCGATGAACTTGGGCGAGAACAGGTTGCTGCGCTGGGCGAACAGGCTGTTGAGGTTGTGCCCGTTGTATTCCACCCCGGTTTGCGGGTCGCAGACCGAGAAGCTCATTTCGGTCGGCTTCGAGGCCACGCCGAGCTTGTTCAGCAAGGCGATGAAATTCGGATAGGTCCAGTCGTTGAACACGATGAAGCCGGTATCAACCGCATAGGACCTGCCGCCCACCTGCACGTCGACGGTATGGGTGTGGCCACCTACCCAGTCGCTGGCCTCGAACACGGTGACATCGTGACGGCGGTTGAGCAGGTAGGCAGTGGTCAGGCCGGCGATACCGCTGCCGATAATGGCAATCTTCATGGCGTGTCCTTGGTGGTGGAATCGGTTCGCGCCATGCGCTTGCCGAGAGCCAGCTGCAGGCGTTTGGGCAGGTGGGCAAGCACCTGCAGGATGGCGATGAAGGGTGCGGGAAAGGCGATCTCGTAGGGCCGCCTGTCCAGGTTGGCGGCGATGTGCGCGGCAGCCTTATCCACCGGCCAGCGCATCGGCATGGGGAAGTCGTTCTTGCGCGTCAGCGGGGTATCGACGAAGCCGGGGCTGATCAGGGTGACGTCGATGCCGTTGCCCGCCAGGTCGATGCGCAAGGCCTCGATCAGGTAGCGCATGGCGGCTTTCGAGGCGCCATAGGCCTCGGCGCGCGGCAGCGGCAGGTAGGTCACCGAACTGCCCACTCCGACCAGATGGGGCCTGTTGCCAAGGCGCAGCAGCGGCAGCGCCGCCTCGATGCAATAGCTTGCGGAAAACAGGTTGGCCTTCATCACGCGCTCGATCATGGCCGCTTCGAATTGCGCGACCTCGACGTACTCGCAGGTGCCGGCGTTGAGGATCAGGGTATCCAGCGCACCCCAGACCTGGGCAATGTGCTCGCCAATCTCGCGCACCTGGAGTGCGTCGCTCAGGTCGCCGGGCACCACCAGCACCTGTTGCGGGTAGCGCTTGGCCAATGCCTGCAGCGGCTCGACCGTGCGGGCACTGAGCGCCAGGCGGTGGCCGCGCTGCAGCAGCAGTTCGGCCAGCGCGGCGCCTATGCCGCTGCTGGCGCCGGTCAGCCAGATGCGCCGTACGTCAGCGTTCATGCCAGCCTCCCTTTCAACCAGCGGATCGCCTGGCCAAGCAGCGGCAAATGTTCATAGAGCAGGTTGCCCGCGTCGAAATAATCACGGTGGCGGTACACCCTGGCATTCCACTGCAGGTGCGAGCAGCCTTCGACGCGAATCAGGCGGCCCTTGGCCAGGCGCGGGTGGCGGTAGCTCATGGTCCAGCGCAGGTAACCCTCGCCCTGACGCACCTCATCGAAGGCGTAGAAATCGAAGCGCAGCTCGCTGACGTTGGCGTACAGCTCGGCGAAGTAGCTGCGGATATTGTCCAGCCCGCGCACCTCGTGCAGCGGGTCGCAGAACAGCGCATCGCTGCTGTACAGCTCGTCGAGACGCTGCAGGTTGTTCTTGTTCAGTTCGGCGAAGGTATGTGCGAACTGCCGCAGGAAATCGCTCATGGGGTCATCTCCGTTGCCAGCTGTGGCAGGCTTTTGAATGCCGCCAGTGCGCGGCTGCGGCTCTTGCCGAGATCGACGATGGGGGCGGGGTAATCCACCGCGCCAAACAGACTGCCACCGCTCTGCGAGTGAACACCTGGGCTGTGGATGTCCTTGTTGCTTAGGCTCGCCAGTTCCGGCAGCCAATGGCGGATGAAGCGCCCGTCCGGATCGAATTTCGCCGACTGGCTGAGCGGATTGAAAATGCGGAAGTAGGGTGCGGAATCGGTACCGGTGGAGGAGCTCCACTGCCAGCCGCCGTTGTTGGCGGCCAGATCGCCGTCGATCAGCTGGCGCATGAAGAAACGCTCACCTTCGCGCCAGTCGATCAGCAGGTTCTTGGTCAGAAACATCGCCACCACCATGCGCAGGCGGTTGTGCATCCAGCCGGTGGCGAGCAGCTGGCGCATCGCAGCGTCGATGAGCGGGATGCCGGTGCGACCTTCCTGCCAGGCCAGCAGTTCGGCCGGCGCGTTTCGCCAGGCCAGGGCATCGGTCTCGACGCGGAACGCGCGATGCATCGAGACCCGCGGATAGCCGACCAGGATGTGCTTGTAGAACTCGCGCCAGAGCAACTCGTTGATCCAGGTGACGACGCCGGCGTTGCCGCTTTCGAACTCACCCTGGTTGGCCTGCAGCGCCGCATGCAGGCACTGGCGCGGCGACAGCACACCGGCGGCGAGGTACGCCGACAGCTGGCTGGTGCCCGGTTTGGCCGGGAAGTCGCGGTCGCGCTGGTAGTCCTCGATCTGCTCGTCGGCGAACCTCAGCAGGCGGCGGCGTGCCTCTTCCTCCCCGGCAGGCCAGAGCGCGCGCAACGCATCGCTAGGCGTGGCGAAACCCTCGACCTGAGTCGGCAGCACATCGCTCGCGATGGCCAGCGGCGCCTGGACGTTCGGCCGTGGCACCAGCCCGGGCAGCGACAGGTGCAGGCGCTGATAGCAGACCTTGCGAAACTGGCTGTACACCTGGAAGTACCCGCCGGACTTGGTCAGCACGCTGCCCGGCTGGAAGAAAATCTGGTCGAGGTGGCTGTGTACCTGTATGCCCTGACGGCTGAGTCTGGCCGTCACCGCTGCATCGCGGCGGGTCTCGTGTACCCCGTATTCCTGGTTCAGCTGCACGGCATCGATAGCAAGCTGCTCGCAGAGCGTGCCCAGCGCCTCGGGTGCTGCGCTCCAGTCGTGTACTTCGCGCAGCAACAGCGGCACGTTCAGCTCGGCCAGTTGCGCCTGCAGCTCGGCCAGGTTGCGCAGCCAGAAATCGACCTTGCTCGGGGCGTCGTCGTGCGCCTGCCACTGCCCCGGAGTCAGTAGAAACAGCGCAATCGTCGGCCCGGCGGCCATCGCCGCGGCGAGCGCGGTGTTGTCCTGTACCCGCAAGTCGGTGCGGAACCACATCAGTTGCCTGTTCATTGGGCGCTCAGTAGGTCGAGGTCGGTCAGCAGATTTAGGGCGGCCAGCGGGTCTTTCGCCACGCGCAGCTCGGGGTGCAGCTCAGTCAATACCCGCAACTCCTGCTGGTGGATCACGACCGTTGGTCCGGCGAGCAGACAGGGGCACTCGCAGGCGGCCAGCATGCGCGGCAGGTTCGTGGGGTTGAGGGCCTGGCTCGAATACAGCAGCACCGCGCGCGGTTGCATGTGCTCGACCGCCAGGGCCAGTTCGGTGGGGCTGATCGGCCAGTCGAACACTTCCACCGGACAGTCAGCGCTGCTGGCCAGCCAGGCGCACAGCCACAGACCCGGCTCCATCGGCAGGTCCGAGAGGTTGATCATCAACAGCGAGGCGCCTGTTGCCTGGCGGTTGTTGTGGTAGAGCCGGGCGCCGAGCTTGCTGCGCAGCCAGGAATGGAAGAACACCCGCTCGACCTGCGCGCCGAACTGGCCTTGCCAGCGCTGCTCCAGCGCCTCGAACAACGGCAGCAGCAGCTGTTTGCACAGCGTGTGCGGCGGGTAGAGCGCCAGCTCGCCATTGAAACAGTCATCCAGGCGCCGCTCCGCCAGGTTGCAGATGGCCTCCTGCATGCGCAGACGTTTTTCATCCCACTGCGAGGACGCTTCGGCAAACGCGGGCTGATCGGTGCGCAGCAGGCCCTTTACCTGACTGACCGACACGCCGCGGTTGAGCCAGGTGAGGATCGCCTGGATGCGCGCCACGTGGTCGTCGGAGTACAGCCGGTGACCCTTGGGCGTGCGGTGCGGCACGATCAGGCCATAGCGCCGTTCCCAAGCGCGCAGCGTGACCGCGTTGACCCCGGTGATCCGGGCAACGTCGCGGATCGGCATGAAGCCTTGCGCCAGGGCGGCCTGATAGTCGTCGGTCGTGCTGCCGTCGGCTGAGATTTCGCGGCTCATAGGGCGTTGCGCAGGCTGAGGTTTTCCGGGTGCGGCTGCAGGTACACCTGCTGGGCCACGTAGCTGTGCGGGTTACGCCGCAGGTGGTGCTTGAGCAGCGTCAACGGCACCACCAGCGGCACCACGCCGTGGCGGTACTGGCTGATCAGCTGCTGCATTTCCTGCTTCTCCTCGCTGCTCAGGGCCTGCTTGAAGTAGCCGCTGAGGTGCTGCAACACATTGCTGTGGGTGCGCCGCGTCGCGCACTTCTTCAGCGCCGCCATCAGCGCGCTGAAATAGCGCGGCGCCAGCTCGTTGAGGTCGTGCTGGGTGAGGTTGCCGAGCAATTGACCGAGCGCCTTGTACTGCAGCGGATCGGTGGCCATCAGCAGGTACTTGTGGCGGGCGTGGAAATCCAGCAGTGCCTTGCGCGTCAGCCCCGCACGCAACAGTTGCTGCCACTCGGCGTAGGCGAACACTCGGGTGATGAAGTTCTCGCGCAGGATCGGGTCGTTCAGACGCCCATCTTCTTCCACCGGCAGATCCGGGCGGCGCGCGCAGAATGCCTGGGCGAATATGCCGCGGCCCTTGTGTTCGCTGGGGCGGCCACCCTCCTGATAGACCTTGACCCGCTCCAGACCGCAGGACGGCGACTGTTGCATGAAGATATAGCCGCAGAGGTCATCCGTTTCGCCGGCGACCTTCTCTCCGTACGCGGCCAGCGGCGCGGTGACATCCAGTTCCGGCCGTACGCTGCCAACTGCGCGCGGCGTCTCGGGCGCGCCGACCAGGCGAATCGGTTCGCGCGGAATTCCCATGCCGATGGCCACTTCCGGGCAGAACGGAACGAAATCGAAGTAGTCGCTCAGGGTACGGCTGCACAAGCGTGATTCCTTGTGACCGCCGTTGAAACGCACCTCTGCGCCGAGCAAGCAAGCGCTGATACCGAGCTTGGGTTTGGGGGAGGATAGGGACGCAGTCATGGTAAAACCTCGGATGAATCCTTGTACATATCCCAAGGAATGTACAACTTGTGTTCATCATAGGTTCGGCGTTGTACAAGTCAACCACTTTGTACAAGTGTTAAGTGATTTTGTAGGGGTTTTGTACAGGTTGCTCGTGAGCGATGCTATTTCCAGCCCAGCAACCAGCGCTCACCATCCTGCAGCTCATGCCAGTCCAGGCGCTGATTGCGCTGGCTGTAAACCGCCTGTAGCTCGACCTGCAGCACCGTGCCCTGCTCGTCGCAGAACAGCTCGGTGACCAGGAAGTGTTTCTCGCGGTGCTGCGGACGTGCTGCCGTCCATTTGGACAGCAGCAACTTGCGCGGATTGAGGCGATGCCGAATCGGCGGGTTCATTGCAGGTGTTCGAGCAGTTTGCGCGCGGCTTCCTGGCCGCTCAGCCAGGCGCCTTCGACCCGCCCTGACAGGCACCAGTCGCCGCAGGCATACAGGCCCAGGTCGGCATCCGCCAAGGCGCCCCACTGATGGGCGCTGGCGGGGCGGGCATAGAGCCAGCGATGTGCCAGGCTCATGGCAGGAGCGGGCACGGCGCAGCCAATCAATTCGGCGAAGGCGCCGCGCAGGTGCTCGATCACCTCGTGCTTGGGCATGTCCAGGTGCTGCTTGCTCCAACTGCTGGTGGCGTGCAGCACCCAGGTATCCATCTGCGTGTCGCGGCCGGGCTTGCTGCGATTGCGGGCCAGCCAGTCGAGCGGGCTGTCCTGAACGAAACACCCTTCCACCGGACTGTCCAGCGGCTGTTCGAAGGCCAGCGCCACCGCCCAGGTCGGCTCCATCGCTACGCTGGCGGCGGCGCCGGCTAGCTTCGGTGCGCTGGTCAGCAGGGCGGTGGCCTGGGGTGCCGGCGTGGCGACGATGACGTGGCTGAACGGGCCGTGGCTGTTGCCGTCGGCATCCTGCAGGTGCCAATGCTGCTCGCCGCGAAACACCTCGGTGATGCGGCAGGCGAAGTGCACGGGCAATGCGCCCAGCATGGCGCGGGTGATCGCGCTCATGCGCGGGCTGCCGACCCAGCGTTCCTGCTCGTCGGGCGACGCGCTAAGACGGCCCTCCTTGCAGTGGTAGAGGCTCGGCGTCCAGGCGCTGACCCAGCCGCGGGCCTGCCACTGCTGGACGGCCTCGACGAAGCGGCGATCGCGCGCGGTGAAATACTGCGCACCGAGATCCAGCGCGCCGGCATCGCTGCGTTTGCTGGCCATGCGGCCACCGCTGCCGCGGCTCTTGTCGAATAACTGAACGGTATGCCCGGCGGCGTGCAGGGCCTGCGCGGCGGAGAGCCCGGCAATGCCGGTACCGATGATGGCGATGGGGGCAGTAGCAATCATGACTTACCTCAGGTGCTAGAGCGTTAGGCTACGCTTTAGACAAAAGCTATACAATAAACTTGTTATGTATAGGCTTGATCGGTTTCAATCCAGCCTTCCTATAGTAGTGACAACGCGAGAGGCGGTTAAAGGCACCTCGCCGCGACATAAATCAGACTAGGGCTATTACCTGGTGTTTCGCCACGCGAGGACGCAGCCATGCACATATTGCTGACCGGCGGTACTGGCCTGATCGGCCGTCGGCTTTGCCGCCTTTGGGTTGGGCAGGGCCACCAACTGACGGTATGGAGCCGCGAGCCCGAGCGGGTCGCCGCGCTGTGCGGTAGTCAGGTGCGCGGCATTGGTCGGCTCGAGGAGTTGCACGAGCAACCGCTGGATGCAGTGATCAACCTGGCGGGTGCGCCGATTGCCGATCGGCCCTGGACGCGCAAGCGCAAGAGCCTGCTATGGGCAAGCCGCGTTGGCCTTACCGAACAACTGCTGAGCTGGCTGGACCAGCGGGCAGACAAACCACGGCTGCTTATTTCCGGTTCGGCGGTGGGGGTGTATGGCGATGGCGGCGAGCGCGAACTGCATGAGGATTCGCCACCGGTCAGCGACGATTTCGCCGCCCAGTTGTGCGGCGCCTGGGAAGAGACCGCTTTGCGTGCGCAGGCCCTGGGCATTCGCGTGGTGCTGCTGCGTACCGGGCTGGTGCTGGCGAGCGAGGGCGGATTCCTCAAGCGCTTGCTGCTGCCGTTTCGCCTTGGCCTCGGCGGGCCGCTGGGCGACGGTCGGCAATGGATGCCGTGGATTCATATCGCCGATCAAATCGCCCTGATCGATTTTCTCTTGCGGCAGGAGCACGCCAGCGGTCCCTATAATGCCTGCGCGCCGCAACCGGTACGCAACCAGGAGTTTGCCCGCAGCCTGGGCCGCCAGCTGCATCGCCCGGCCATTCTGCCGGCACCGGCGTTCCTGCTGCGCGGCGTCCTCGGCGAGCTGTCGGTACTCTTGCTCGGCGGCCAGCGCGCGGTGCCCAGCGCCCTGACCGAGGCGGGTTTCAGTTTTCGTTTCACCCAGCTGGATGCGGCTCTGGCCGATCTCTTGAGCCACCCTAAACTAGGAAAAACACATGACTGATCACGCCTTGTTACTGGTCAACCTGGGCTCTCCCGCGTCGACCGAAGTGGCTGAGGTGCGGCGTTACCTCAATCAGTTTCTGATGGACCCCTATGTCATCGATCTGCCCTGGCCGGTGCGCCGGCTGCTGGTTTCGCTGATCCTGATCAAGCGCCCCGCCGCCTCGGCGCATGCCTACGCCTCGATCTGGTGGGAAGACGGCTCGCCGCTGGTGGTGTTGAGCAAGCGTCTGCAGAGTGCCATGCAGCGGGTATGGAACAAGGGCCCGGTGGAGCTTGCGATGCGCTACGGCGAGCCGTCGCTCGAAACGGTGCTGACGCGCCTGGCCAGCCAGGGCATCAAGCAGATCACCCTGGCGCCGCTTTACCCGCAGTTCGCCGACAGCACCGTTACCACGGTGATCGAAGAGGCGCGCCGGGTCGTGCGCGAGCGCGCGCTCGACGTGCAGTTCTCCGTACTGATGCCGTTCTACGATCAGCCCGAGTACCTCGACGCCCTGGTGGACAGCGCCAAGCCTTACCTTGAGCAGGACTTCGATCACCTGCTGCTGAGCTTCCACGGGTTGCCCGAGCGTCACCTGCACAAGCTCGACCGCAGCGGCCACTGCCTGAAAGGCCCGGATTGTTGCCGCACGGCGCCGACCGAAGTGCTCGCCACCTGTTACCGCGCCCAGTGCATGCGCAGTGCCGAAGCCTTCGCCGCGCGCGCGGGGTTGCGTCCGGAGCAGTGGTCGGTGGCATTCCAGTCGCGCCTGGGACGGGCCAAGTGGATCGAGCCCTACACCGAGGCGCGGCTGGAGGAATTGGCCCAGCAGGGCGTTAAAAAGCTGCTGGTGATGTGCCCGGCCTTCGTTGCCGACTGCATCGAAACCCTGGAAGAAATCGGCGACCGCGGGCTCGAACAGTTCCGCGCCGCGGGGGGCGAAAGCCTGCAACTGGTTCCCTGCCTGAACGATCACCCAAGCTGGGTCACTGCCCTGAGGACGCTCAGCGAGCGCGCACCATTGATGCTTTAGCGCCTGTTGAGGATTGGCGGGCATCGGTCGTGCGGGTTGAACACAACCGAGGAGGCGACTCAGGTCGCGCCTCGGCACCTGGTCTGGCGTCAGCTTGGGAAGGTGGATAGAGCTGTGGCGGCAAAGTCATTCGCCCGAAGGGATGCATCGCATTCGCGACGCTGATAACACCTTGGGGCGATACTCAGGGTTACCCGTCTCGGCCTAAGCTGAAAGCACTTTTAACCGTCGCGCCGCGTTGCAACGCGCTGCCGAGGAGACCATCAGTGCCTGACAACAATAACAATTACCCCTCAAGCGCCCGTGCCTGGACCACCGTCTCGATTCTGATGGTGGCCTATGTGTTGTCCTTCATCGACCGGCAGATTCTCAACCTGCTGGTCGGACCGATCCGCCGCGATCTGATGATCAGCGACACCCAAATGAGCCTGCTGATGGGCTTGTCCTTCGCATTGTTCTACACCATATGCGGCATCCCGCTGGGTCGCCTGGCCGATAGCAAAAGCCGCCGCGGCCTGATCGCCATCGGCGTACTGTTCTGGAGCGCCGCGACCGCCGCCTGTGGCATGGCCAAGCTGTACTGGCAGTTCCTAATCTGCCGCATCGGCGTTGGCGTCGGCGAAGCGGCCCTGTCGCCGGCCGCCTATTCCCTGATCGCCGACAGCTTTCCGGCCGAGCGCCGCGCCACCGCCATCAGCGTGTATTCGATGGGCGTCTACCTGGGTTCGGGGATCGCGTTCCTGCTCGGCGGCCTGGTGATCCAGTTCGCTTCCGCCCAGGGCGACCTGACCTTGCCGGTATTCGGCGAAGTACGGCCCTGGCAGCTGATCTTTCTGATCCTCGGCGCGGCGGGCGTGCTGTTCACCCTGCTGATGCTGGCGGTCAAGGAGCCGGCACGGCGTGGCGTCGGCGCTGGCGTCGCGGTGCCGCTGGCCGATGTCGGCCGTTACATTCGCGCCAACAAGCGCACCGTGCTCTGCCACAACTTCGGCTTTGCCGGGCTGGCCTTCGCCGGCTACGGCAGCGCAGCCTGGATTCCAACCTTCTTCATCCGCACCTACGGCTGGGATGCCGGCCAGGTCGGCATCATCTACGGCAGCATAGTCGCGGTGTTCGGTTGCCTGGGCATCGTCTTCGGCGGGCGTCTGGCCGACTGGATGGCGAAACGTGGGCGCAGCGACGCGAACATGCGGGTCGGTTTCTATGCGGCGGTCGGCGCAGTGCCTTTCGTGCTGGCGTTTCCGCTGATGGACAGTGCGCTGTGGGCGGCGGTGCTGATGGCGCCAACGGTGTTCTGCCTGAGCATGCCGTTCGGCGTGGCGCCAGCGGCGATCCAGGAGATCATGCCCAACTCGATGCGCGGTCAGGCCTCGGCAATCTACCTGTTCGTCATCACCCTGATCGGCCTGGGCATCGGTCCGACGGCGGTAGCCTTGGTGACCGATTATGTCTTTGCCGATGACAATGCGCTGCGCTACTCGCTGCTGATCGTCACCACCCTGGCGGTGGCCAGCTCGATTGTGTTGCTGGGCATGGGCCTGAAACCCTACCGCGACAGCGTGGTACGCCTGCAGGGCTGGGCCGCGACGCCGGCCTGAGCTCAGGGCAGATCACTTGCCCGATAACGAAAAAGCCCCTGCTGGTCAGGGGCTTTTTTCATGGGTGAGGTGTATGGCAAAACCTCAGGGCGCGAGCTCGTCGTCCAGCGCCTTGCTCTTCCAGCCCTGGCCGCCCGGCAATACCAGGTTGAGCACCAATGCGCAGATGGCGCAGAGCGAAATGCCCGACAGAGCGAAGTCGTTGCTACCGATCACCATGCCGCCGATGCCGAACACCAGGGTCACCGAGACGATGATCAGGTTGCGGGCTTCGGACAGGTCGACCTGGTGGCGGATCAGCGTGTTCAGGCCGACCACCGCGATGGAACCGAACAGCAGGCAGAGGATGCCGCCCATTACCGGTACCGGAATGCTCTGCAGCGCGGTGCCGAACTTGCCGATAAAGGCCAGGGCGATGGCGAATACGGCGGCCCAGGTCATGATCTTCGGGTTGTAGTTCTTGGTCAGCATCACCGCGCCGGTGACCTCTGCATAGGTGGTGTTCGGCGGGCCGCCGAACATGCCGGCGGCCGAGGTTGCCAGGCCGTCGCCAAGCAGGGTGCGGTGCAGGCCGGGCTTCTTGATGAAGTTCTTGCCGGTCACGCTACCGATGGCGACCACCCCGCCGATGTGCTCGATCGCCGGTGCCAGGGCGACCGGAACGATGTACAGGATCGCGCCCCAGTGCAGCTCCGGGGCAACGAATGCCGGAATCGCCAGCCAAGGTGCGGCCGCGACATTGCTGGTGTCGATCACCCCGCAAAAGGCTGCCACGCCGCAGCCGACGATGATCCCCGCGAGGATCGGCACTAGGCGCAGCAGGCCACGGCCCATGGCCGCGACCAGCACGGTGGTGACCAGCGCCGACATGGAAATCAGCATCGCCGTTTCATAGGGCACCAGCTGCGCGCTGCCGTCGCCAGCCTTGCCCATGGCCATGTTTACCGCCACGGGCGACAGCGCCAGGCCGATGGAAATGATCACCGGCGCGATCACCACCGGTGGCAGCAGGCGGTCGATAAAACCGGCGCCTTTAACCCGCACCACGGCGCTGAGCAGGATATACACAAGGCCCGAGGCGACGATGCCGCCAAGCACGGCTGGCAAACCGAACTCACCTTTGGCGGCGAGAATCGGCGCAATAAAGGCAAAACTCGACGCCAGAAAAACCGGAACCTGGCGGCCGGTCACCGCCTGGAACAGCAGGGTGCCGACGCCCGCGGTGAACAGCGCAACGTTGGGGTCCATGCCGGTGATCAGCGGCATCAGCACCAGGGCGCCAAATGCCACAAACAGCATCTGCGCGCCGGAAATCACCTGGCGCCAGAGTGGGTCGTTGTATTCGTCCTGCATGCTCATGCGTCCTTCTGCTTGGTGCCGAAGATCTTGTCGCCGGCGTCACCCAGGCCGGGAATGATGTAGCCGTGTTCGTTGAGGCGCTGGTCAATCGAGGCGGTGAAAATCGTCACGTCAGGATGGGCCTCGTTGACCGCCTTGATGCCTTCGGGCGCGGCCACCAGCACCATCGCGCGGATTTCCTTGCAGCCGGCCTTTTTCAGCAGGTCGATGGTGGCGACCATCGAACCGCCGGTGGCGAGCATCGGGTCGATTATCATGGCCAGGCGCTCGTCGATTTCCGTCACCAGCTTTTCCAGGTAGGTATGCGCCTGCAGGGTTTCTTCGTTGCGTGCCACGCCGACTGCGCTGACCTTGGCGCCGGGGATGAGGCTGAGCACGCCGTCGAGCATGCCGATGCCCGCACGCAGAATCGGCACCACGGTGATTTTCTTGCCGGAAATCTTCTCGACCTGCACGGCGCCAGCCCAGCCCTGGATTTCGTAGTTTTCCAGGGGCAGATCCTTCGTCGCCTCGTAGGTCAGCAGCGCGCCGACTTCCTGGGCCAGTTCGCGGAAATTCTTCGTGCTGATATCGGCGCGGCGCATCAGGCCGAGTTTATGGCGGATCAGCGGATGGCGGATCTCGAGGACGGGCATTGGCGGGGTTCTCCGGCAGGTCGGGCGAAAAATTGGGTTAGATTAACGCATTGGCGCGCGCAAACGCTGTAGTGCAAAAGGGCGTGCGGCGGCGATTTGTCGGGCAAATGCGCCGATTTCGCGCAGTAACGGTAAATTCGTCGAGCGGCGCTTGCTCCATGGCGGTCGCATGCGTACCTTTGCCGGCTTTTATTTTGACGCATTGATCAGGTTCTCTGGCAGTGCGCCGCTCCCTTACTCAAGAGGAAACAGCATGTCTGCCGATCTCGCGCACATCCGCAAAGTCATGGCCGAAGCCGATTGCCTGTACAGCGAAGCCGACGTGGAAGCAGCCATCGATCAGGTTGCGGTGGAGATTAACGCCGAGCTGGCGGAGCGCAACCCGGTGGTGTTCTGTGTCATGAATGGCGGCCTGATCTTCTCCGGCAAGCTGCTGCCCAAGCTGAATTTCCCGCTCGAACTGTCCTACCTGCACGCGACGCGCTACCGCAACGAAACCAGCGGCGGTGATCTGTTCTGGAAAGCCAAGCCGGAAATCTCGTTTATCGACCGCGACGTGCTGATCGTCGACGACATCCTCGATGAAGGACACACCCTGGGCGCGATCATCGATTTTTGCCGCCACGCCGGCGCCCGCGCCGTGCACACTGCGGTGCTGATCGACAAGGACCACGACCGCAAGGCGCGGCCGGACCTGAAAGCCGATTTCGTCGGTTTGCCCTGCATCGACCGTTACATCTTCGGCTACGGCATGGATTACAAGGGCTACTGGCGCAATGCCGCGGGAATCTACGCGGTTAAAGGTCTGTAAAAGCCGCTGCTGTAGGGTGGAAAACCGCGAAGCGTTTTCCACCAGCAAGGTCCAGGGTGGATAAGCTGCGCGTTATCCACCCTACCTTGCTGATGCTCCATCGGTCTTTGGCGCCAGCCAGCGCAGGGCCTTTTCCCGGGCCTGGGCCAGGTCGCGTACATAGGCCAGCTGCCCTTCAACTCGCACGATCCCGGCGAGGCGCAATTGCAGGCGTACCTGTGGCGTCGGTCCGCTCAGCACCAGGGCGACATGCTGTTCGCGGTAGTCGCGCAGTACGTTGTCCAGCGCGGCGATGGCGGTCATATCCAGCAGCGGCACGGCGCTGATATCGACGATCACCACCTTCACTCCTGGGGTAAAGCGCCTGAGCACGCTCAGGGCCTTTTCCGCTGCGCCGAAGAACAGCGGGCCGCGAATGGCGTAGGCCAGCACGTGTTCGGGCAGGTCATTCAGCGCCTGGTGAAAGTGCTTAGGCAGCGCTTCGGTATCGGTCAGGTCGCTCATGCGCTTGATAAACAGTCCGGCGGCCAGCAGCAGGCCCACGCCCACAGCCAGCACCATATCGAACAGCACGGTGAGAATCAGGCAGGTCAACAGCACCAGCACATCGCCGCCTGGGGCAATACGCAGGGTGTGCCGCACATGGCGCGCCTCGCTCATGTTCCACGCCACCATCAATAACAGCGCCGCCAGCGCGGCCATCGGCAGGTAGCTGAACAAGGGCGCGAGAAACAGGATGGCAATCAGCACCACGCCCGCGTGAGTAATAGCCGCCAACGGCGAACAGGCGCCGGCGCGCACGTTGGCGGCGCTGCGCGCGATGGCCGCAGTGGCTGTGATGCCGCCGAAGAAGGGCGCAACCAGATTGCCGATGCCCTGGCCGATCAGCTCGCCATTGGGGTCATGCTTACTGCCGGTCATGCCGTCTGCCACCACGGCGCACAGCAGCGACTCGATTGCGCCAAGCATGGCGATGGCGAAGGCCGGGGCGAGCAACTGGCGTAACAGCTCGAAGTTCACCACCAGCGGCTGGCCGTCCGCACCAGGCAATTGCCAGGGCCAGGCAAGACTTGGCAGAAAGGGTGGAATTCCCGGGTATTCGACGCCATCCAGGCGATAGCTGAAGCGCTCACCGAGCGTTGCGACCGTTATGCCCCCCGCTTCGAGTGCCATGCCAAACAGCGCGCCGACGGTCAGTGCGACCAGGTGGCCAGGCACCCTCGGCATCCAGCGCGGCCAGATCAGCAGGACTATCAGGCATACCACTGCCACCAGGCTATCGCCCACCTGCAGGCTAGGCAGCGCGACCCCGAGGCCGTGCAGCTGCTGAAAGAAGTTGTCCGGCGTGCTGACCAGCTGCAGGCCGAGCAAATCCCTGATTTGCAGGGTCGCGATCACGATGCCGATACCGGCGGTAAAGCCCAGCGTCACCGGGTAGGGGATGAACTCGATCAGCCGTCCTGCGCGCATCAGGCCCAGGGCAATCAGAATCAGCCCGGCCATCAGCGTGCACAGCAGCAGGCCGCCGAGCCCGAACTGCTGGGTGATCGGCAGCAGTATCACCACGAAGGCGGCGGTCGGTCCCGAGACATTGAAGCGCGAGCCTCCGCACAGGGCGATCAGCGTGCCCGCCACCAGCACCGTGTACAGGCCATGTTGCGGCGCTACACCGACGGCAATCGCCAGGGCCATGGCCAGCGGAATGGCGATGATGCCGACGGTCACGCCGGCGCTCAGGTCGCCGCGCAGGTTTTTCCAGGAATAACCGGCTCGCAGGGTTTGGCGCCAGGCGCTGAACAGCGGAGGTAAGGGCGGCATGATGGCTCCCGAGCGGTCTCCGCGCAGTATAGGCGCGGCGCCGGGCGCATCGGCCCGACCTAAGTCGACTGCCGCGATTCGGCTCGGCATGCTAGGTGCAGTCGAGCGACCGCGCGCGTTGAGCCGTCGCGGCGGCGCAGGTACACTGCCGGCCCCGTGGCCTGGTTAGCTGGAGTGAATGATGCGTAAAGACAAGAAGCAGGTGATTGGCGAAGAGATCAGCGACGAGTCGATCAAACTGTTCCTCGCCGTGGAGCCGGCCGATGCCACGCCGCCCTCGCTGCACAAGCTGATCAAGGCCTACCGGGGTTTGCGTGTCGACGATTTCGAGCGCTTTGTCGGGTTCTTCGTCGAGGCCGGCTACGACCTCAACGCCACCGATGCCCAGGGCAACGACTTTGTTGCCTTGATTCAGGATCAGCGATTTGCCGACGCCTACATCGAAGTGATCAAGACCGCCCGCGGCTGAGTGATCCTGGTAAAGGAGCCCGCCCATGAGCGGGCTTTTTTCTGCCCGCCCCGCTGGCCGTGGTCAGAATACCCCGGCTTTCTTCCAGGCCAGGTAACGGCCGACCAGTTCCGGGCCGAGCTCGCTGGGACGGGCGTCGAGCACCGGCACGTTATGGGCGATCAGCCGCTCGTGCAGGCTGTCGCGGGCGTTCAGGTAATCCAGCGTGCCGCAGTAGGCCAGCGCCGTTTCGAAGTCCTGCACCGGGGTCTGCCGCACGCTGTCGAGGACTTCCTCGCGCAGGCTGGCAACCAGCACGCGGTGCTGCCGGCCGATGCGCTTGACCGCGCCTAGCAGCTCCTGGTCATCCTCGTCACGCAGGTTGGTCACCAGCACCACCAGCGCGCGGCGGCGCTGGCGGCTCAGCAGCGTGTCGGCGGCTGCGGCAAAGTCGGCCGGCAACTGGCTGCTGCGCAGGTCATAAACCGCGTTGAGCAGCACATTGAGCTGCGCCGGCCCTTTGACCGGCGGCAGGAAGCGCTTCTGCTCGCTGGCAAAGGTCGCCAGGCCTACCGCATCGCCCTGACGCAGGGCCACATAGCTGAGCAGCAGGGTGGCGTTGAGGGCGTGATCGAAATGCGCCAGCTCGTCATCCTGGCTGCGCATGCGCCGGCCGCAGTCGAGCAGAAAGATGATCTGCTGGTCGCGCTCGTCCTGGTACTCGCGGGCGATGGGCGTGCGTTTGCGCGCCGTGGCCTTCCAGTCGATCTGGCGCAGGGTGTCGCCGTCTCGAAATTCGCGCAGCTGATGAAACTCCAGACCCAGGCCGCGGCGTGGGCGTTGGCGCACGCCGAGCTGACTGAGCCAGTCGTCCACGGCCATCAACTGTGCGCCATACAGGCGGGCGAAATCCGGGTAGACGCGGGTTTCCCCCGGCACATCGAGGTAACGCCGCGCGTGCCACAGGCGTAGCGGGCTGGGCAGGTTGATCTCGCACCGGGGGAAAACGAAGTGGCCACGCAACAGCGGGCGTACCCGGTAACCGACCCGGGTCTGCTCGCCAGGGTGCAGGTCGATGCGCAGCGGCAGGTGCTCGAACGCCATTTCGCTCGGCAGGTGATCAAACACGTCCAGCGTGAGGGCATGTGGGTAGCTGTGGTGCACGATCAGCTGCACCTCGCTCCAGCGACCCAGCGGCAGGTTGCCCGGCAGTTGGCGTTCGATGCGCGGCGACGGCAGGCGGCGCACCAGCAGGGCGTCGACCAGGGTCGCGCCGAGCAGCACCAGCAGCGCGCCCCACCACAGCGCATGCAGGCTCTGTGGCAGGTCCACATCCAGCGCGGTCAATGCGCCGAGCAGCGTCGCCAGCACCAGCAGGCCGCCAAGCAGGCGCAACAGCATGCGTGATGGCTTCATGCGCGAGCACCCCGGGTCGATGCACTCATAGACGCGGCGCCGGCACCTGATCGAGCAGTTGTTGCAGCACCTGATCGACCGACAGGCCCTCGATGTCCAGTTCCGGCGCCAGGCGTACGCGATGACGCAGCACCGCCAGGGCACAGCCTTTGACGTCGTCCGGCAGAACAAACTCGCCGCCGCGCAGCAGCGCGCGGGCACGGCCGCCACGGACCAGGGCAATCGATGCACGCGGGCCGGCGCCAATCGCCAGGCCCGGCCAGGTGCGGGTGGCGCGGGCCAGGCGCACGGCGTAATCGAGCACCTGTTCATCGATTGGCAGGTCGCTGGCAATCTTCTGCAGCGCCTGCACGTCCTTGGCCTGCAGCAGGGTACGCAGGGTGGCGACTTCGAGCATGTCGGCCTTGGCCGAGCGAGTCACCTGACGGACCATTTCCAGTTCGTCGCCTTGCTCCGGATAGTCCATGCGCAGTTTGAGCATGAAGCGATCCAGTTCGGCCTCGGGCAGTGGATAAGTGCCTTCCTGTTCGATCGGGTTCATCGTCGCCAGCACCATGAACGGCAGCGGCACGGCGAGGGCACGGCCTTCCAGGGTGACCTGACGTTCCTGCATCACTTCCAGCAGCGCAGCCTGGGTTTTGGCCGGTGCCCGGTTGATCTCGTCGGCGAGCAGCAGGTTGGTGAACACCGGGCCCTTGCGCAGCTTGAACTGCTCGCTTTGCAGGTCATACACGGCGTGGCCGGTGACGTCGCTGGGCATCAGGTCGGGGGTGAACTGGATCCGTGCGAATTCGCCACCAAAGCAGCGGGCGAGGGCGCGAACCAGCAGGGTCTTGCCCAGGCCGGGCACGCCTTCGACCAGCACATGGCCGCCTGCGATAAGAGCCGTCAGCACGTCGTCGATCACCGCCGTCTGGCCGACCACGGCCTTTTGCAGCTCGAGGCGCAATGTCTGCGCCAGCTGGCTGGCGCGTTTGCGCTGAGCCGCGGCGGGATTGTTCGGCGTTGGCGTTTCGCTGGAAACGACGGTGGTCACCGGAGCGGCTACGGGTTGCGCAGCGCTGCTTGGCTGTTCGGGCGTGTGTTCGCTCATAGGGCGTTCCTAAGGGTTTGCAGGTGGGCGACCTGGCGGGTGAATTCGGCGGCCGGCAGTTGCTTGATTGGCAACGGGCGCATGGCTTGGCTGATGGCGCTGGACGGCAGGCGGCTGAGGCGACCGAGCACCTGCCACTGTTCGGCGACGCCGAGCCGTTCGAAGCCTGGGTGGCGGCGGCGTGCGCGGCGCTGGATATCCTGTTGCAGACCTTGCAGCAGGGTCTGTTGGCCGCTGCGCCGGAGCAGGAAGTCGGCGCTGCCGCGCAGGTGTTCCTGAAGTTGTCGCCGGCTTGGCTGAACGGGTGCCTGCAGCGGGCCCTGGCGCACGCCGACATGCCAGAGCACAAACAGGATCAGCAGGGCCAGGGCAGCCAGGGTTTCGGCAAAGTTGTCCAGCAGCAGACTGAACAGGTCGTCGCGTTCGGCCCGATAGAGCAGGGTAACCGCGCTGTCCTGGCTGAGGTACCAGAGCAGCCAGGCGTGGTCGTAGTCGGCGATGCTGTCGTTCTGCCAGACCCAGCTGTCGCTCAGCACGGTGATCAGTCCATCGCCGTGATACAGCTGCAACAGATGGGTTGCGGCACCGCTGTTGGCCCAGGCGTGGGCGCGGTCCTCGGCATCGTAAAGGTGGTAGTCGGTGTCGAAGGCGAAATAGGCTGGAGCTTCTTCGTTTTCGAGGTACAACTGGGTCAGTTCGGCATAGGGTGCTGCCTCTGCCTGTTGATCTTCGCTGGGCTGTTCTTGGCCCTCGTTGGTCTGCTCGACCTCGACCTCGACCTCAGCTTCTGCTTCGCTCGCCTCGGCTTCCTCGTCGTCGAGTTCTTCGACGGGGTATTGCTGGATGCCGAGGGCGTCCAGCAGCAGGTCACCGCTTTCGCCGTCCTCTTCGTCCCACATCCGCTCGGCGACGAACAGCAGGTGCCCGCCCTTGCCGGTCCACTCCAGCAGGCGTTCCGCTTGTCGTGGCGTCATGCGATTTCTATCGCCCAGCAGCAACAGCGTCTGGCCGGTGCTGGGCAGGTTCGCCAGTACGTCCAGGCCATCGGCGCGCTGCACGCTGATGCCTTGCTTGCGCAGGAAGTGTTCGGCGGCGAGGTAGGGATTAGCCAGTACTTCCGGCGCCGGGCCGTGCTCAATGGTTTTCTCGTAGGGCTCGGCAATGCTCAGCAAGTAGCTGCCCAGCAAGCCCACGGCGAGCACCAGTAAGGCGCCAAGGCCAAGCACGAGGCG
This sequence comes from Pseudomonas cistanchae, assembly GCF_054483635.1. Lineage (NCBI taxonomy): Bacteria > Pseudomonadati > Pseudomonadota > Gammaproteobacteria > Pseudomonadales > Pseudomonadaceae > Pseudomonas > Pseudomonas cistanchae. Next base: position 59,040 of record NZ_JBTLWN010000004.1, read on the forward strand.
CCGGTTCATGGACGCACCCCGGTGGCGAACAGCTGGCGCCAGCCCTGGCACAGGCCGGCCTTGAGGCTATCTGGCGGTAATCGATGACCGTAGGCGAGGTCCTGCCAATGGCCAGTCAGGGTCTGGCTGAAGCGGCTGAGTTCATCCTTGTCGAGCGCCCGTACCAGGCTCAATACCTCGGCTTCGGTGTAGGCGCTTTTCAGTGGCAAGCGATAGTCGTGCAGCAGTCGGCTGAGCAGGGCGCGATACAGCAGGCCGAGTGCCGCGCGGGGTTGCTCGGCCCACAAGCGTTCGACCTCCGCGGCGACGTCGTCGGGCAGGGTTTCCGGCGCGACTTCCAGGCCGAACAGCTGGCTGGGTGGTATGTATTTCCTGCGCCGCGTGGGCAGACCGAGGCGCCCGGCGAAAGCGCTCAGCCAATCGCGATAGCGCCAGATCAACAGGCCGAGCAGGCCGAGCAGGGCCGCCCAGAGCAGCACTTCAAAAAACAGCGCCACGCCTTCGATGCTTTTCCAGAACTCGGTGAGTTTGAAGAATTTCTCGATCAGCTCGGTCAGGCTCTTGATGTCGTCCTCGCTGAGTTCTTCGGTGGGTTGCTCTTCGCCGAAGCGCCAGCGGGTAACGGTTTCGCGGTTCTCGAACGGCGGCTGGTCGATCAGCTGCTGAATGCTCTGCTGCGCCGCCTTGCTCGTTAGCGGCTGTTCAAGCAGGCGTTCGGCGTCGGGACCGTTCGGGTCCTCGATTGGCAACGGGCAGCTGCTGACTGCTGCCGCCAGGGCCGGCGTGGGCGCGTGCAGCAACAGCAGGCCACAGCCAAGCAGCAGGGCATACGCCACGCCGGTCAGGCGCTGGCGCAGTTGGCGGAATACCAGTTCGATGTCCCAGGCTTCCAGGGCGGTGCGCCGGTTCAGGTAGAGGGTGAAGCCGCACGCCACGTATACCGGCTCCCAGACGATAAGCACCAGCACGTATAGCAGGTTGGACAGGTGCTCCAGCCACAGCCATTCCCCGGCTGCGGCCTCCATCAGGCTTTCCCAGGTCCAGTCCAGTTCGATCTGCTGCGGCAGGAGCATGTAGAACAGCGTGATCAGGCCCATCCACAGCGCCATTTCCAGGTGCACGCCGACCAGGGTGAGCCAGGTCGCGCCACCCGCGTCGCGCTGGCCGAGGACAACCAGGCGCTGGGCACGCGCCGCACCGGAGAGGCTTTCCAGCTGCATCACAGGCAAGTCGAAACTGCGCGTCGGGCTCAGCCGCCGCCAGGTCAGACTGGGGAGAATCTGAGTGGTGATCAGGCGCGGAAACGCCTTCAGTGCCTGGAGGACAGTTGGCGTGTTGCCAAACAGCGCGTTGGACAGGATGTAAAGCGGCAGGCGCTCGTACAGCGGTTTCAGCCACCAGAACAGAAACATCGCCCACCCTGGCGACGACCAGAAAATCAGGCACAGCAGGGCGAAGATCGGTAGCGTAACCAGTGCCCAGGTCGCCATCAGCAGCCCCGCGTGCCGGCGCGCCATCAGCACGCCGAGATCCATGGCCTCCCAGGCGCTGCGCGGGCGGATGGCCACGCTGGCATCAGTCAGGCGCATGGCTACCTCGTCCTGCAAGCAGCAGGTAAGCCAGCACCAACAGCCACAGCATTGCGCCGACGCTGTATTTGACGGTCGGGCTGGCGAGCGTCATCGATGACCAGTAGGCCTCGATAAAAGCAGCCAGCAGGAGGAACACCGTGGATCCGCCAATCAGCCGCACGGCGCGACCGGCGGCCAGGCGCAGGGCTTCACTACGGGGCAGGCGTCCGGGGGCGAGCAGCGCCCAGCCAATCTTGAAGCCGGCACCGCCCGCCAGCGCGATGGCGGTGAGTTCGAAGGCGCCGTGGCCGATGACGAACGACCAGAAGGTTTCGCTGTAGCCGATTTGCGTCAGGTGGCCGGCCACCGCGCCGATCATCATGCCGTTGAATAGCAGGAAGAACAGGCTGCCGATGCCGAACAGCAGGCCGCTGGCAAAGGTCTGAAAGGCAATGCCGATGTTGTTCATGATGTAGAAGCCGAACATCATCCAGTCGTCGCCCGAATCCCGCTCGCTGAAGCGGCCGATACGGCGCGCTTCCGGGTCGTACATCTGCTCCATCTTCTCCACCTGCTCCGGGTCGATCAGGCTGTAGACCAGATCGGGAAACAGGTAGACCAGCATGCCCATGGTCAGCAGGCTGCCGAAGAACAGCAGGCTGGCAACGGATACGCAACGCCATTCGGCACGCACCACCCGTGGGAAACCGACCAGGATGAAGCCGATCAACTGTGCGGCCAGGGGGCTGCGATGGCGGTAGAACTGCTGATGGCCGCGTAACGCCAGTTGTTGCAATTGCTCGATCAGGTGGCTGCTGTAACCGCGGGCCTGGGCCAGCGCGAGTTGCTGGCAAAGGCGTCGGTAATCGGCAGGGAAACCTTTGGCTGCTTGGCCGTCGGCTTTGCCGCGCTCCAGGGTATCGAGCTGAGCGGCGAAGGCTTGCCACTCGGCCTGATGATGGTTTTCGAAGAGACTCTGTTTCATGTCGGCCCCAGCAGACCATGGGCGATGCCATGGATGCGTTGCTCGGCCTGCTCCGGCGTTACCTGCAGCGGCTCGGCAATGATGCTCGCCAGTTCGGCACGGCGTGCCGCGGAGAGGCCCTCGGCGCGCTCGGCAAAACCAAGCAGCGCGCGCTGTTCGGCGAGGTTGAGCGCGATGGGTGCGCGCTGCGGTTCGGCGTGGGGCAGGTTCGGCCGTGTCGGCGGGGTGTCGCAATACACCACCAGGCTGCCCGCCGCGATGTCGCCCAGGCGTTTGAATGCGCGGTGGTTGAGGCAGCTGAGAATGCCGAGGGCGTAGCCGAATGGCAGGATGTCGACGAAGCGCAGGAGATTGCGGGTCAGCGAGGCGGCCCAACCGATCGGCGTGCCGTCATCGTGAATCACCCGCAGCCCGAGCATCTGCTTGCCCGGCGAGCGGCCCTGATTCAGCACCTCGAACAGCACCATGTACCACCAGGTGATGATGAAGAACAGGATGGTTGCCAGACCCATGCCGAATTGACCAAGCAGGCCAAGCGCAATGAAGGCAACGCCGAGTACCGCCCCACGAATCGCCAGGTCAATGGTGAAGGCCAGCGCGCGTGGTACCAGCCCGGCAGGACGCAGGACCAGATCGATGCCCTCGGGGGTTTCCACCTGATAGCGGGTATCCAGCGGCGTGGCTGATGGCTGCTCAGGGGACGAGGTTGTCGAAAAGGGGGGTGAGGCTGTAGGCGGCATCAGCGGACTGCATCGGAGAAAGCCCGATGCTAGCCAGCAGCAGGCAGGTAAGCAACACGTCAGCGAGGCTGACCTGTTGCTTAACAGGTTTGGCGCAGCAAGTTTTTACTGAGCGGCAGGCAATACACCAAAGATGGTGCGGTACAGGATGCCCATGGAAATCACGAAAAGCGGGATGGTCCAGACCAGACCGATACCCAGTGGAATCGCGCTGAGCATGGTGATCAGGCCCAGCAGCAGGAACAGGCCGAACACTTTGAACCAGTGCTGGGTGATCGCTTTGCGCGAGGCTTCCAGCGCCTGCCAGGTTGGCAGACCGCGCTCGACGACCAGGGGGATTGCCAGCATGTAGGCGATCGACAGGTACAGGCCGGGGATGATCAGCAGGATCATGCCGAGGTAAACCAGCAGCATCATCACGATGGCGGTGACCAGCAGCGGTACGGTGCGGCCGAAGTGGCTGAAGATTTCATTGAAGGTGACCGGTTGATCGGCGGCGCGACGGATGCCGACCATGTTGATCCCCGCCATGAAGGGATAGGCCAGTGCCGCGGCGAACACGCCGGTTACCATCTGGCCGATCAGGCCCAACGCGATGTTGTCGCTCATCAGACCGAGCAGCCCGAGAATCCCGCCGAGCACGAAGGAGGCAATCAGGAGCACCGCGTAAAACACAATGAAGCCACCGATGATGATGCCTTTGGTGCCCTTGGTGCGTTGCCAGGCTTCGCTGAGCAGCTCGCCAATGCTGAAATCGTAACCACGGCTCAGTGCCTGCTCGATGCTCAGGGCCTGACCGGCAGCGGCGGTTTCCTGCAACTGGCTGGCTGGCGCGGCGTAAGGGTTGGAAATGCTTGCATCACTCATGGGGCGTCCTTGTAGATGAGCGGAAGAGGTGCGCTACTGTAGCCTTAGTGGCATTTGGCCTACAAGGCGGCTGATTGCCGTCCAGCGTGCGCTGCGTCAAGGTTCTGAACCAGCCGGGCTGCAATGGAGTGAATGCTAGACTGCGACCGTCTTCGACTAAGGACCTGTCCGTGACCTCAAGCCTCTTCTGGTACGACTATGAAACCACCGGCATCGACCCGCGCCGCGACCGCCCGTTGCAGGTCGCCGGGATCCGCACCGACGAAAACCTGAACGAGATTGGCGAGCCGCTGAATATCTACTGCCAGCCCAGCGACGACATCCTGCCGCACCCGGCGGCATGCCTAGTGACCGGCATCACGCCGCAACGGCTGGCGAGCGAGGGCCTGAGCGAGGTCGAGTTCATGACCCGGCTGCATGAGCAATTGGCCCAGCCGGGCACCTGTGGCGTTGGTTACAACAGCCTGCGCTTCGATGACGAAGTCACCCGCTACAGCCTGTACCGTAATTTCTTCGATCCCTACGCCCGGGAATGGCAGGGCGGAAACAGCCGCTGGGACCTGATCGATCTGGTGCGTACCGCCTATGCGTTGCGGCCTGAAGGCATCAACTGGCCGGACGTCGACGGACGCGTCAGCCTCAAGCTGGAGCTGCTCACGGCGGCCAATGGCATCGAACATGGGCAGGCCCACGACGCGTTATCCGATGTCCGCGCTACCATTGCCCTGGCACGCCTGATCCGTAGCAGGCAGCCCAGGTTGTTTGACTACCTTTACGGGCTGCGCAGCAAACAACGGGTGCTTGATCAGGTGCGCTTGTTGCAGCCGCTGGTGCATATATCCGGACGCTTTGCCGGGGCCAGGCACTATCTGGCGATGGTGTTGCCACTGGCCTGGCATCCCCGTAATCGCAATGCCCTGATCGTCTGCGATTTGCAGGCCGACCCATCGCCGCTCTTCGAATTGGATGCACAGACCTTGCGGCAAAGGTTGTATACGCGTCGCGACGACCTGGCTGAGAACGAATTGCCGGTGCCGTTGAAGTTGCTGCATATCAATCGCTGTCCGGTGGTGGCGCCGCTGAGCGTATTACGTGAGCAGGACATAGAGCGTTTGCAATTGGATGTCGATGCAGGTCAGGCGCGAGCAAGCCAGTTACGCGAGCAGCAGAGCAACTGGCAGGAAAAGTTAACGGAAATATACGCCGAAGAGGATTTTGCCGCCTGTGAGGACCCGGAGCAGCAGTTATATAACGGCTTTATAGGCGACCGCGATCGGCGCCTGTGCGAGCAAGTTCGCCACGCAACACCAGAGCGTCTGGCTAAGGAGGCCTGGCCGTTCGATGATGCGCGCCTGCCTGAGTTGTTGTTCCGTTATCGCGCGCGAAACTTTCCTGCAAGCCTGAATGAAACCGAACAGCAGCGCTGGAGGACGTTCTGCCAGCAGCGGCTAACTTCGGTTGAATATGGTGCGCCCAATACCATGGCGGGCTTTCAGGCCGCCTTGAGCGAATTCACCGGGACTGCCACTGCGCCCCAGCAGGAGATACTGCAACTCTGGGCGAGCTATGCCGAACAGCTTCGCCAGCGTTACGCGCTGTAGCACTTAGATATTGTCAGGCAATAGTTCAGCAATAAAAAACGCCAGCAGGGCTGGCGTTTTTATGTACAACGGATGTGTCTGGCGTGACGCTTAGTCTAAGCGTTAGTCCAGCAGAGTTGCCCAGCCTTCAACGACGTCACCGCCCCACTTGGCTTTCCACTCTTTCAAGGTTTTGTGATTGCCGCCTTTGGTTTCAATCACTTCACCGCTGTTAGGATTCTTGTACTGCTTAACTTTGCGAGCACGCTTGGTACCGGAAGTCTTGGTCGCGACACGGTTGTTGGCTTTGCTGCCTTTGGCTTCAGGGTCGAGCATGGCGATGATATCGCGCAAGGACTTCTGATATTCACCCATCAAGGTGCGCAGCTTGCCTTCGAACTCAAGTTCTTTTTTCAGTTTGTCGTCTTGCGACAGATTCTTCAGGCGCTCTTGCAGTTCTTTGATGGCTTCTTCGGTAGCGCGGTATTCGTTGATCAGCGACATGGGAGAGACCTTAATTACGTAGATGGGCGGTTGGCTAAGTGAGGGCAATAATAGTCAGGCACTTTAAACAAGTAAACCGCTTTGCAAAAAATTGCCACAGTTGCTTAAAAAGTTTACCCAAGGTTCATGGGGTCTTGAACTTAGTAACCTGCTGTATGGCGGGTTGCCGCCAACAAATTGTTTGCCCACCTGCCATTATTTATTGCTCTGGATCGCGCTCATTTGCGGGTTTCAGGCAAATACTGAAGTTTTTTCCCATGCTGGCTAGAATGGCTGACTTTTCATGACATCAGCGGAGTTTCCCATGCGCACTTTTCGGCTGGTGATTGCCTGCCCGGACCGCGTCGGCATCGTGGCCAAAGTCAGTAATTTTCTGGCGACCTACAATGGCTGGATTACCGAGGCCAGCCATCATTCCGATAATCAAAGTGGCTGGTTCTTTATGCGCCACGAAATTCGTGCCGATTCACTTCCCTTTGATCTTCAGGAATTTCGTCAGGCCTTCGCCCCGATTGCCCGGGAATTTTCCATGGAATGGCGGGTTACCGATTCGGCCCAGAAGAAGCGCGTCGTATTGATGGCCAGCCGCGAGTCGCATTGTCTCGCGGACTTGCTGCACCGTTGGCACAGTGATGAACTGGACTGTGATATTCCCTGCGTTATTTCCAACCATAATGATTTACGCAGCATGGTCGAATGGCACGGTATTCCTTATTTCCACGTGCCCGTCGATCCAGGCGATAAACAAGTGGCCTTCGACGAAGTGGCACGGCTGGTCGAGAGCCATCAGGCCGATGCGATCGTATTGGCGCGCTACATGCAAATATTGCCGCCACAGTTGTGCAGCAACTTTGCCCACCGGGTCATCAATATTCACCACAGTTTTCTACCGTCTTTCGTCGGCGCCAAACCTTATCACCAGGCATCGCTGCGCGGGGTGAAACTGATAGGCGCGACGTCGCACTATGTCACCGAAGAATTGGACGCCGGCCCGATCATCGAACAGGACGTGGTGCGCGTCAGCCACCGCGAAAGCATCGAAGAAATGGTTCGTCTGGGTAAGGATGTCGAGAAGATGGTGCTGGCCCGCGGTCTACGCTATCACTTGGAAGACCGGCTTCTGGTGCATGACAACAAGACGGTGGTGTTCGCCTAACACTTGGGGTCATGGATAACGTTGCGCCACAGAGGAAGCGCCCATGCTCAAGTCAATTAAGGTTCGCGATTACATGACCCGTCGGCTGGTGACCTTCCGTGCCGAGACCGACTTGTTTACGGCAATCCATCATCTGCTGGAGCACCGCATATCAGGTGCCCCGGTGGTCGATGATTGCGGCCGTTTGGTCGGTCTGCTTTCCGAGGGTGACTGTTTGCACGGCATTCTATCGGGTGCCTACTTCGAGTCGGCCGGGGGCACGGTGGGCAACTACATGACCCACGAGGTCGAGACCATTACGCCGGAAGCCGACATCATCGAGGTTTCGCAGCGGTTCCTGCAGGGCAGACGGCGGCGCATCCCGGTGGTCGAGGACGGACGCCTAATCGGCCAGATAAGCCGGCACGACGTGCTGCGTGCGGTGAAGGAGTTCGCCCAGCATGATGCGGGCAAGCCTTCAGGCCATTGAGCAAAGGTTGCCCAAGCATGACTGTTGTTACGCCAGCGAGGAAACGTTATGACTGACCCTTTGGAGCGCGCGACCTCGAAGGCGCCGGACACCCTGGGCGAAGGTTGCGTCAGGCGCTACGACCCGGATGCGCTGAAACCGGAAGACGGCACCGAGTTCGCCGAGGCCGCCGAGTTGTGGGAACGCTTGCAACGCGACACGAACACCCCGGTCGAGCCTGTAGAAAACAAAACGGGGCGTTAACGCCCCGTTGTTCTATTTTGCCGCTCGATTACCTGAAAGCAGCCCGCTAGATGCGGAAGCTGTCGACCAGTTGCTTCAGGCGAGTGGCCTGTTGCTCCAGGTCGCCGCAGGCGCGCAGCGTTGCGTTGAGGTTTTCCACGCCTTCCTGGTTGAGCGTGTTGATTTCGATGATGTCCACGTTAAGCGATTCGATCACCGAGGTCTGTTCCTCGGTGGCGGTGGCGACCGACTGGTTCATGCTGTCGATCTCGCCGATGCGCTCGGTGACGCTGCCCAGACGGGCTCCGGCCTGATTGGCGATTTCCACGCTCTGTTCGCTGTAATGCTGGCTTTCGGTCATGGTGGTGACCGACTCCCGGGAGCCGACCTGCAGCTCCTCGATCATCTTCTGGATTTCCTGTGCCGACTCCTGGGTGCGGTGGGCGAGGTTGCGAACCTCATCCGCCACCACGGCAAAACCGCGGCCCGCCTCACCGGCACGCGCAGCCTCAATGGCGGCGTTGAGTGCCAGCAGGTTAGTTTGCTGGGAGATACTTTTGATCACCTCAAGGATTTGACCGATGTTCACGGTCTTGCCGTTCAGGGTTTCGATGTTGCTGCAGGAGGCGCTGATCTTGCCCGACAGCTCGTTCATCGCGGCGATGGTTTTCTGCACCACCTGGCGGCCATCTTCGGCCTGCTGACGCGCGTTCGAGGCCTGGGTAGAAGCATCGGCCGCGTTACGGGCGATTTCCTGGGCGGCTGCGCCCAGTTCGTTGATCGCCGCCGCGACGCTGTTGGTCCGGCTCGCCTGTTCGTCGGAGTTGGCCATCGACGAGTTGGATGCATTGACCACCAGCTTGGCGACTTCGTTGACCTGGGTGGTCGCTGACGACACTTCGCGAATCGAGGTGTGGATACGTTCGACGAAGTGGTTGAAGGCGGTGGCCAGGCGGCCGAACTCGTCGTTCGAATGGATTTCCAGGCGCTTGGTCAGGTCGCCTTCGCCCTGGGCAATGTCCTGCATGGCTTTGCCCATCACGGTCAGCGGCTGCATCAGCACACCGATCAGCATGCTCAGCAGCAGGATGATCAGCACCACCGCGATGATGGTCGCGATCATGGCGGAGGCGCGGAATTCGCTGAGCATTGAGTAGGCCTTGGCTTTGTCGATGGACAGACCGACGTACCAGTCAACCGACGGCAAGCCTTTGACCGGCGCGAAGGTGAGAATGCGGGTTTCGCCGTCGAGTTCGGCTTCGCTGAACTCCCTGCCGATGCGCGGAGTTTGTTCGGGGAACAGGTCGGCCAGGTTCTTCATCACCAGGTTGCTGTCCGGGTGGACCAGAATCTTGCCGTCCGCGCTGACTAGAAACGCGTAGCCGATGCCGTCGAAATCCAGCGAATTGATGATATCGACCAGCACCTGCAGGCTCAGGTCACCGCCCACCACGCCCGCCGGCTTGGCTGGCGTGGCAATGGTGATGATCAGTGCCTTGGTCGCGGCGTCGACGTAGGGCTCGGTAAGGGTGGTTCCGCCAGCATTCATGGCGTCCTTGTACCAGGGGCGCGTCCGCGGGTCGTAACCCTCCGGCATCTCGTCGTCGGGGCGCATGGTGAACTCGCCCGCCTCGGTGCCCAGGTAGGTGTAGCCAAAGGTCGAGGTCAGCGCTTTCTGTTCCAGCAGGCTGGTGACGCGCTGCGGATCGGCATCATTGACGATGGACTGGGCGGCGCTTTCGACCAGCAGAATGCGCCCTGACAGCCAGTTCTGGATGTTGCTGGCGGTCACATCGCCCATTTCGTGCAGATAGCTTTCCAGGTCCGCCCGTATCGCGTTGCGTTGCAGGTAGTCGTTGTACAGGGTGAATAATGAAAAAGCCGCGATTACCACCAGCGATGCGGCGAGGAGAATCTTATGGCTGAACTTTAGATTACTGGTCATGGCTACAGGTGTCCGCTAAGGTCTGGCAGCAGTTTGGGGCGCCATGAGGTCTGGCGACGGCGCTCCGTGTCGGCATCGTCTACTGTGTCGGCATATCAGCAGTAAAGCTTGAACCAAGGAGATGGCAAATGGCCGAAATTGATCAGTTTTTTATGGGGGCAGGGCCTGACGGCGAGCCTGTTGGGCAGCCGTTGAAGCTGGCCAATCGGCACGGTTTGATTGCCGGCGCAACGGGTACCGGCAAGACCGTTACCCTGCAGCGACTGATCGAAACCTTCAGCGACGCAGGCGTTGCAGTGTTCGCTGCGGACGTGAAAGGCGATCTGTGTGGCCTCGGTGCGGCCGGCGCGCCGCAAGGCAAGGTCGCCGAGCGCATCGCCAGCATGCCGTGGCTCGGCCATCAGCCCAAACCCTATCCGGTCACGCTATGGGATATTCACGGGCAAAGCGGCCATCCGTTGCGCACCACGCTCAGCGAAATGGGCCCGCTGCTGCTGGGCTCGCTGCTTGAGTTGACCGACAGCCAGCAAGCCGCTCTCTACGCCGCGTTCAAGGTGGCGGACCGGGACGGCTTGTTATTGCTCGACCTGAAAGACCTGAAAGCCCTGCTCGCGCACCTCAAGAATCAGCCCGAGGTGCTTGGCGAGGACAGTGCGTTGTTCACCACCACCTCCGCGCAGGCTCTGTTGCGGCGCCTGTCGAGCCTCGAGCAGCAGGGCGCGGACGCGCTGTTCGGTGAACCGGCGTTGCAGCTCGAGGACATTCTTCATCCCGACCGCGATGGGCGCGGACGAATTCACCTGCTTGACGCCAGTCGCTTGGTGCATGAGGCGCCCAAGGTCTATGCGACCTTCTTACTTTGGCTGCTGGCGGAACTGTTCGAGCAACTGCCCGAGCGAGGAGACGCCGACAAGCCGGTGCTGGCGCTGTTTTTCGACGAGGCGCACCTGCTCTTCGCCGACACGCCGAAGGCCTTGCAGGAACGCCTGGAGCAGGTCGTCCGGCTGATTCGCTCGAAAGGGGTCGGCGTCTATTTCGTCACGCAGTCACCTGGCGACTTGCCGGATGACGTGCTCGCGCAGCTGGGTTTGCGCATCCAGCATGGCTTGCGTGCCTTCACCACTAAGGAGCAGAAGGCCCTGCGCGCCGTCGCCGACGGCTTCCGGCCCAATCCGGCAATCGACACTTTGGCCGTACTCACCGAGCTGGGGATCGGCGAAGCCCTGGTCGGCACCCTGGAAATCAAGGGCACGCCGGCGATGGTCAAACGCGTGGCAATCGCTCCTCCGCAGTCGCGCATCGGGCCTTTGAGCGACGCCGAGCGCCAGGCGCTGATTCCTCAGTCACCTTTATCGGGCCGTTACGACAAGCCGCTGGACCGCGAGTCGGCCTACGAGATGCTGACTGCCCGAGCTGCTCAAGCGAGTACCGCCGAGGCGCAAGAGGCGGCCGGCAAGACTTCTCCGAGCCTGGGCAGCAAAGCAGGCGATCTGCTGGGCAGTCTGGCAGGCCAGGTCATGAAGACAGCCGTACGCCAGGCGGCCAATCAACTTGGTCGGCAACTGGTGCGTGGGTTACTCGGGTCTTTGCTCGGCGGCAAGGGCCGCTGAGTTCGCCTGAAGGCTAAGGTTCGTTGATGATGAGCCTTAGCTGCGAGCCTCTTCGGCTTTTACTTGCAGGTCTTTCTCGATGCGTTCGAGTTCTTTTTCAAATGCCTGGTCGAGTAGGTTGGCTTTTTTACGCCAAGGCTTGCGCTCGGGTTCTGGTTGAGCGGCGTAGGTAATAACTTCTCCGCCGTATACGTCCTTGTAACGCTGCGCCTGGCGCTCGAGTTCGGCGCGCAGTTCGTCTTTCGTCACGTAATTTTCCATAGTCATATCAAGCGATATATCGGCATAAGGCGGGCGCCTAATGCTCAATTCATCTGGTTCGTCGATGGCCGATAAGAGCAGTGCGGCTTTGCAAGTCCTGCGGGCTGGCACCCGACAGACTTATTCTTATTAAAGAAGTATTGGCTAATTAAGCACTGTCTTTAACAGCGGCACTTGATTCGAATCGGCAAGTAATTATGGCTAACGGCTTCCAAAAGTCTATAGCCACTGGGTTGAAGCCCGTAGCCAAGCGGTTTTGCCATGTCCGTTCCGACAATCAATTGAGCCGTTGCGTTCCATTGAATATCAGGAAGTGGCGGATTTATCTGACAATGTCTGATAGTGCAGGCTCAATTGCAGGCGGGTTGCCTCACCATAGCCGAGCAACCGTAATCCCGGTCGGCCGGGCAAGTGATGGGCGTTTATCGGGTGGGTAACGGGCTCGAAACAGAAGAAGTCTTTCTGCAGCGGGCAAAAAATAATGAAGTGGTCAGTGCTGTGGGTGCGGCAGTCGAGTTGGTAACCGGCATCAGCCTGGATGATCTGGAAATTGCCATCCCAACCGCTGAAGGCATTATCAATAAGTATGTCGGGTAAATACCTGGCCTCGGCAAAGTTCCAGTTGGCAGGAACATCAACCATATGGGTCGACAACTGTTGGCTATCGCGTTGCCATAAGTGCTGTGCCTCGACCCGTAACTGGGTGTGGGCGTTGCGCGAAAAGTATGGATGCCAGCCAAGGCCGTGCCAGGCGGCGCGCGGGTCGAGGTGGGTGACCTGCATTTCCAGTTCGAGGCGACCATCCAGCAAGCGAACATGTTGCACGGCGCGGTAGGCGAACGGCACCTGACTGTCGAGCTGCAGCGAGGCCTCCGTGCTGCTGTGGGCGATGACCTGCCAGGGCTGCTGCCAGGCGCTGCCATGGATGGGCAGGGCGTCGCTGGCGCTGTTGGCTGCCAGTGCAAACCAGCCATCCGGCCCGACGAAGCCACCCTGGGCGATCCGGTTCGACCAGGGTGCCAGCGGATAGCAAGCCAGCCGGCGAGGGCTGCACGCGCCCAGCGCCTCGGCGTCGCTGTGGCGCAGCAGCGGCTGCTGGTTATGGTGCGCCCTCCAGTTGACGATGCTGGCGCCAATGTCCGGTGCAAGGGTCAAACGGGTCAGTTCGTCTTCGAGCACCAGCAAGGTCGGGGTCATGCAGGCAGGCTCCCGTAGGGTGATGGTTGATCAGGCAGCGGCTTCGTTCGCGGCGCTCTGTCATGGGTGTCATCGTACAACTCGCTGGGATATGATGGCACCCTAGCCGTTAGCCGAGACAGACCGCCGATATGGATACCCCGATCACCCCGCCACGCGCTCGCAGAAAGCACCGCAGCCTTGCCCAGGAACTGGTGACCGAGCTTTCCCAGCGAATTCGTGACGGCCTGATCAAGCGTGGCGACAAGTTGCCCACCGAGTCGGCGATCATGGAAGAGCAGGGCGTCAGCCGCACCGTGGTGCGCGAAGCGCTGTCGCGGTTGCAGGCGTCCGGGCTGGTGGAAACCCGCCACGGTATCGGCACCTTCGTGCTGGATACCCCGAGCCCCAGCGGGTTCCGGATCGACCCCGCAACCATCGTCACCCTGCGCGATGTACTGGCGGTGCTCGAATTGCGCATCAGTCTGGAGGTCGAATCCGCAGGCCTGGCCGCGCAGCGGCGCAGTGCGGAGCAGTTGGCGGCGATGCGCGAAGCCCTGGACGCGCTGAACGAAAGCGTCTCCCATGACAGCGATGCCGTGGGCTCCGACTTCCAGTTTCACCTGCAGATCGCCCAGGCGACTGGCAACCGCTACTTCACCGACATCATGAGCCACCTGGGTACCAGCATCATTCCGCGTACCCGCCTCAACTCGGCGCGCATCGCCCATGACGACCAGCAACATTACATGGCGCGCCTGAGCCGCGAGCACGAGCAGATCTATGAATCCATCGCTCGCCAGGACCCGGACGCCGCCCGCGCGGCGATGCGTCTGCACCTGACCAACAGCCGCGAGCGTTTGCGCCAGGCCCACGAAGCGGCCGAGGCGCAAGCCCAGTAGAACGTATGGCACAGCCATCGCCGGCATGCCTCAGGCCGGCCGGCGATAAGCCAGCAGGACGATGCCGCTGACCACGATCAGCCCGCCGACGATCTGCACCCCATTGAGCAACTGATCCAGGATCAGCCAGCCGAACACCAGGCCTGCGACCGGCTCCATGTTCATCACCGGCGCGTTGCGGGCGATGTCGAGCCGCGTGACGAGAATGAACAGCGCGGAAAACGCCACGCCGTAGAGCAGCACCAGACACCCCAGGGCGATCCAGCCGGTGGTGGCGTTGGGCAGGCCCATGCCGCCGGGCAGCAACCCGGTGGCGCCCGCCAGCGCCGAGGCGGCGAACACCACCGCCATGGTCAGCATGCTGCGCACCGCCCCTGGCATCACCGAGAGTTTGTGGTCGGTAATCCACAGTGCGCAGGCGAACACCGCCGCGCCAGTGATGCCGAACAACACCCCTTCGATCCAGCGTGCGTCTATGTCGTCCTGCTCGGCGAGGCGCGCCGGTACATTAAGCACCAGCATCAGGCCGAACAGGATCAACCCCATCAGCAAGGCCGCGCGCCGGGTCGGCCTCGGCCCGCCCAGCGCCCAGGTCAGCAGTGCCAGCATGATCGGCGCGAGGTTGACCACCAGCAGCGCCAGCGCCACCGGAATGCGCGCCACCGCCGAATAGATACAGAAGCTCTGAATGGCAATCAGCAAACCCAGCAGCAGCTGCCAGCCCCAGGTCTGGCGCGTCAGCCTGAGCGACTGGCGTTGCCAGATCACCAGGGCGGCGAGTGCCAGCAGCGTCACGCCGGAGCGACAGAGCATCGCCAGCAACAGCCCGGTGTCGTGATCGAAGGCGATGCGCGCAGCGACGTGATTGCCGGCGAAGGAACAGGCGAGTGCCGCCAGAATGAATACGGCGATATGCCGGGGAAGCAGGGCAGGTGCAGACATAGGGCGAGTGGATGTCCTCGGTTAAATGGAAACGCCGCCAGACCAGACTGTGTGAAAACTACTGCGCTCGCTTAGGCGGCGTTAAAAACAGGCTCGGATGCGAGCCCAGTCGGAATGCTCATTTACAACTCGTAAACTCCGCTTCCTCGCCTGTTTTTGCCTTGCCTAACCTTCGCTCGCTACGTTTTCACTCAGTCTGAAACGGCGGCGTTTCTGTTGCATAGCGTCGGTGCGCAGCCGGTTACAGCACCACGCTCGGCAGCCACAGCGAAATGGCCGGAATATAGGTTACCGCCATCAGCACCATAAACAGCGCGGCATAGAACGGCAGCAGCGCCTTGATGGTGTTCTCGATGGTCACCTTGCCGATGGCGGCGCCAACGAACAGTACCGCGCCCACTGGTGGAGTGATCAGGCCGATACCCAGGTTGACCAGCATGATCATGCCGAAGTGCACCGGGTCGACGCCAATATCCACCACTACCGGCAGCAGGATAGGCGTGAGGATCAGGATCAGCGGGGCCATGTCCATCAGCGTGCCGAGGGCCAGCAGCATGAAATTGATGCACATCAGGATCACGTAGCGGTTATCCGACAGGGTCAGGAACAGCGCAGTGATCTTCGAGGGTATCTGCATCAGAGTCATGATGTAGCCGAAGCTGGCGGCGAAGGCGATCAGGATCATCACGATCGACAGCGTACGCACCGTGCGGTGCATCAGCTTGGGCAGCTCGCGCCACTTGTAGTCGCGGTAGATGAACATGGTCACGAAAAACGCCCAGACCACGGCGATGGAGGCCGACTCGGTGGCAGTGAAGATGCCCGAGAGAATGCCGCCGAGGATGATCACCATGGTGAACAGGCCCCAGAGCGCATCTACACAGATTTTCAGCGCCTGCTTGAGCGGGATGACCTCGCCCTTGGGGTAGTTGCGTTTACGCGCGAAGTACAGGCACATGCCCATCATCACCGCGCTGAGCAGCAGCCCCGGGCCGATACCTGCGATGAACAGCGAGGCGATGGACACCGTGCCGCCGGCCGCCAGCGAATACAGCACCGAGTTGTGACTGGGCGGGGTCAGCAGCGCTTGTACCGAGCCACTGACAGTGACCGCGGTGGAGTATTCACGCGGGTAGCCCTTCTTTTCCATTTCCGGGATCAGCACCGAGCCGACCGAGGCGGTGTCCGCCAGGGACGAGCCGGAGATCGCGCCGAAAAAGGTCGAGGCCAGGATGTTGACCAGCGACAGGCCGCCGCGCACGAACCCCACCAGCACGTTGGCGAAATTCACCAGACGCCGCGACATGCCACCTTCGGCCATGATCGCGCCGGCCAGGACGAAGAACGGGATCGCCAGCAGGGAGAATTTGCTCACGCCGCCGCTGATCTGAATCATGATCGCGTGGAACGGAATATCGATGTACCAGGCGCCGAGCAAGGCCGACAAGCCCAGGGAATAGGCCACGGGTACGCGCAGCATGATCAGCACGAGAAAGCTGCCCAGCAGAATTAGCGCATCCATTTACACCGCCTCCTGGCTGTCTTCAACCAGCTCGAAGTTGACCACGCGGCGGTGGCTCTGGTCGCCGAGGAACAGGCGCTCAAGAACGAAGATCAGGGTCAGGAAACCGCCAATCGGAATAGGTGCGTAGCTGATGCCCACGCGCAGTGTCGGTAGCGTACTCATGAACTGGTTCCAGGTGGCCACGCACAGCTTGATGCCCCAGATGGTCATAAACAGGGCGATGGCCGCCATCAGCAGCTGTACCAGCAGGCTGATGCTGGGCTGCCAGGCGGGCGAGAGGCGGTCGGTAAAGGTGGTCACGGCCATGTGTGCGCCAGCGCGGTAACTGGCGGCGGCACCGATAAAGGTGAACAGCACCATCAGCATGATCGCGATCGGTTCCGGCCAGCCGGAGCCGCTGCCGAGCACGTAGCGGGCGAAGATGCCCCATGGAATGATCAGCGCCATGACGACGATGGCAATGCCGGCGACCCAGATGCAGGCCTGGTAGATCACGTCGTTGACGCGTAACAGCAAATTTTTCATGAGACTTCACCACAGCGTGGCGGCGGCCTTCGCCGCCGCCACGTCGTTCTTCAGAGAGAGCGGGTTACTTCACGGCTTCGATGCGCTTGATCAGGTCGGCGTAAGGCGCGCCGTACTTTTCGCGGATCGGCGCGGTGGCGTCGAAGAATGGCTTCTTGTCGACCTCGATAAACTCGACGCCGGCTTCCTTGAGCTTGGCTTCGCTGGCGGCCGACTTCTCGTCCCACAGGCGACGCTCCTCGAACTGCGCTTCCTTGGCGTACTTCTTCACCAGTTCCTGCTGCTCGGCGGTGAGCTTGTTCCAGGTCGTCTTGGAGATCACGATCGGTTCGGGCAGGATCAGGTGCCCGGTCAGGGTGTAGTACTTAGCGTTACGGAAATGGTTGTGCTCAAGCATGGTCGGCGGGTTGTTTTCCGCGCCGTCGATCACCCCGGTCTGCAGGGCGCTGAAGATTTCGCCGGTGTCCATGGCGATGCCGCTGGCGCCCAGGGCGTTGAAGGTTTCGATGAACATAGGGTTGCCGATCACGCGGATCTTCATGCCCTTGAGGTCTTCTAGGCTGCGCACCGGCTCCTTGGTGTAGAGGTTGCGCACGCCGCCATCCATCCACGCGAGGCCGACCATGTTGAATTCCGACTCGGTGATCTTGTCGAGGATTTCTTGGCCGACGTCGCCGTCGATGACCTTGCGCATGTGCTCGTGATCGCGGAACACGAACGGCATGTTGAACACGTTCACGTCCGGTACCACCGGGCCCAGAGTGCCAAGGCTGACGCGGGTCATCTGCACCGCGCCGATCTGTACCTGCTCGACCACTTCCTTTTCCGAACCGAGCACGCCGCCGGCGAACATCTTGAAGCTCAGCTCGCCATCGGTGGCGGCTTCGATCTTCTTGCCCATGTTTTCCTGGGCGACCACGGTCGGGTAGCCGGCCGGGTGGATTTCAGCAATTTTCAGCGACATCGCGGCCTGGGCAAGGCCCGACACGCAGAAGGCGAGGGGCAGGGCGGCGATAAGCAACTTGCGTTTGAAGGTCATGGTGAAGCTCCAGTCTTGTTGTTGTTGGGAGTGCAGCATTGCGAGGCTGAGGCGAGAGCAGGCGAGCCTCAGCCATTGAATCGAGGTTCCTCCAGGCCGGTGATACCCGGCTGCAGGGCGAACACACCACCGGCCAGCGGCTGATCGTCGAGGTCGCCACCGGGGCGAATCGAGGTGACGAACAGGGTGTCCAGGTTGCGACCGCCGAAGGCGCACATGGTCGGTTTCTTCACCGGTACGGCGAGGGAGCGATCCAGGCGACCCTCGGGGGTGAAGCGATGGATCTGGCCGGCATCGTTGCCGCAGATCCAGTAGCAGCCTTCGGCATCCACGGCGGCGCCGTCAGGGCGGCCCGGGTGCTCGCGCATGTCGACGAACAGCCGGCGGTTGTGCGGCGTGCCGCTGTCGATGTCGTAATCGAAGGCCCAGATGGCCTGGACCGAAGGATGCGAATCGGACAGGTACATGGTTGTGCCATCAGGGCTGAACGCCAGGCCGTTGGGCACGATGAAGCCACTCAGTTGTGCGCTGAGCGGCTCGCTCTGGCCCGCCTGGAAGCGATAAAGCGCGCCCGCGTTCACACCTGCGGCCATGTCCAGCAGCATGCTGCCGACCCAGAAGCGCCCTTGGCGGTCGCAGCGGCCATCGTTGAAGCGCATGCCGCTGCTGGCGTGCTCTACGCCGCTCAGGCGGCTGCTGGTCAGGCTGCCGTCAAGGTTGGCCTGCAGGTGGAACAGGCCGTCTTCCATGGCGGCGATCCAGCCGCCTGCCTGGCTGCTGGCGATACAGGCGAGCATCTGTTCGGTTTGCCAGCTCTGCGTGCGGTTGTCCGAGGGGCTCCAGCGATGCAGGCGCTTGGCCGGAATGTCGACCCAGTACAGGGCCTGTTCGACCACGTTCCACACCGGGCTTTCGCCGACGGCATTGCGGGCGTCGAGAATCAGTTCAGCGTGCATGGCAGCTTTCTCTGAGGATTCGTGAGGGATGTTCAGTCGTCGCCGAACGGGCCGGCTGCGACAAAGGCGCCGCCCTGATAAACCATCGCCGGGTCGTCGGCAGCAGGCATCGGTTGCGCTTCGATCTTGTCGCGGAACACTTCCGAGCTGTCCTGCGCCTTGAAGCCGAGGTGCGTGGCCAGGTGGTTGTCCCACCAGACGTCTCGGTTGTCGGACATGCCGTACACCACGGTGTGGCCGACATTTGGCGTGTAGAGCGAACGCTCGATCAGTTGGGTGAGGTCGCTGAAACTCAGCCAAGTGCTCATCATCCGGCGGTTGTGCGGCTCGGGGAACGAGGAGCCGATGCGGATGCTCACGGTCTCGATGCCGTAGCGGTCGAAGTAGAAGCTGGCCATGTCTTCGCCGTAGGACTTGGACAGGCCGTAGTAGCCGTCTGGGCGGCGCGGGGCGTGGGCGTCGATGGTTTCATCCTGCTTGTAGAAACCGATGACGTGGTTGGAGCTGGCGAAGATCACCCGCTTGACGCCATGCCGGCGCGCCGCTTCGTAGATATGGAACACGCCGCAGATATTGGCGCCGAGCACTTCCTCGAACGAACGCTCGACCGAGACGCCGCCAAAATGAAGAATGGCATCCACGCCTTCGACCAGTTGATGCACGGCCGCTTTGTCCGCCAGGTCGCACACCTGCACTTCTTCCTGTGCATTGGCGGCGGGTGCCATGTCGGCGATATCGGACAGTCTCAGAATCTTGGCGTAGGGCCGCAGGCTTTCCCGCAGAACCTTGCCGAGCCCGCCTGCTGCACCGGTTAGCAGCAGGCGATTGAAGGGTGTGTAGGTAGTGGTCATGGCAGTCTCGGCTTCTCTGCTTGTTGTTATTGAAATCTGTTATTGGAATGTCATCGGTTGTCGTATGACTTGATCCGATTATCAGGAGTCTCGCTCGCGTTTGTCAACGCGACTATGGTCGAAAACCTGCCCGATTTGACGGCTGAATGACGGGATAATTTCATCGCGATGATTACCGGACCCAGTGCGGCTAGTGGCGTATTGACGCTCTAGCTCGGCACTTTGATCGGCCCTGGTAAACAGCTCCCGTCAGTACTCCATGCGCGGCCGGGCAAGCTCCAGCCGATAGACAATCTTGTTTGCTCAATTGCTATGTTGTACGACAACTAGGTGCTTGACCTGCCTGGTCCCGCAACTCGTGCGTCAAACCATCGTGAACGCCATTACCGCAATGCCGTTCACCTGGTGGGCGAGCGGCGTTGCGGCATGCCGGCCTACCTCAGGTGCGCAGGATCTCGCTGACCATGCTTTTCTTGGGACGCAGCGAGCTGACGATCTGCCAGATGATGAACGCCAGCGCCAGGCCGAGGAAGCTGCCGGCGATGGGGGTGGTGAAGAAGTCAGCGAAGTTGCCATCGGAGAGCATAAGGCCCCGGCGCAAATTGGTTTCCGCCATGGGCCCTAGGATAAAGCCGATGATAAAGGGCGCTGCCGGCATCCCTGCTTTGACAAAGGCGTAGCCGAGCAAGCCAAACAGCAGGATCGACCAGACGTCGAACAGCCGGCTGGACAGGCCAAAGGCACCGACTACACAGAGCACCAGGATGATCGGCAGCAGGATGTGCTTGGGCACGTCGAGCAGCTTGATAAACAGGCGCAGGCCGTAGAACTCCATAAACAGCATCATAAAGGTGGCGACGATCAGCGCGGCGAAGATGGTGTATACCAACGGGCCCTGGCTGATGAATAGCAGCGGGCCGGGCTGGATACCGTGGATCAGGAAGCCGCCGAGCATGATCGCGGTGACGGTATCGCCGGGAATGCCCAGGGTCATCAGCGGCAGCATGGCGCCACCAATGCCGGCGTTGTTGGCGGTCTCGCTGGCAACCACGCCGCCGATATTGCCCTTGCCGTAGGTGTGCCCGTCCTTGGCGCGCTTCTTGGCGATGATGTAGGACACCAGATTGGAGGTGCCGGCACCGATGCCGGGGAGGATGCCGATGCCCAGGCCGATCAGGCCGGAGCGCCCGGCGTTGGGCAGCTGCTGGCGGAACTCCTTGAGCGAGAAGCCGAAGCCCTTGATGTTCTTCATACTCACCGAGCGGGCTTTGCCTTGCACAGCATGGCGGCCGGTTTCGGCCAGCTTGATGATCTCGGCCACGGCGAACATGCCGATCATTACGGCCAGCATGGAGAAGCCGCCGTTGAGCTCGCTGAAATCGAAGGTGAAGCGGCGAATGGCTTCCACCGGGGCGATGCCAACGGTGGACACGGCGATGCCCAGGCCGCCGGCGAACAGGCCCTTGACCATCGAGCCGGCCGACAGCGTGGCGATCAGGGTCAGGGAGAACACAGCGATGGCGAAGTATTCATGCGGGCCGAAGCGCAGCGCCACCTTGGCCAACTGCGGGGCGATAAACATCAGCGCAACGATGCTGAAAATGGTGCCGAGAAAGGAAAACACGATGCCGACGCCGAGCGCCTTGACCCCATGGCCTTGCTCCATCAGCGGGCCGCCATCGAACACCGTGGCGATGGAGGAGGGCGTGCCGGGGATCTTCAGCAGGATCGCCGAGATCAATCCGCCCGAGGTTGCACCGATAAACAACGCCACCAGCAGCGACAGGCCCGCCTGCGGCCCCATGGTGAAGGTCAGTGGCAGGCACAGGGCCACCGCCATGGTGGCCGACAGGCCGGGCACGGCACCGAAGACGATACCCATGGCCACGCCGACGGCCATCAGCAGCATGATGTTGAGCGAGAAGACGGCACCGAAGCCTTGCTGCAGTAATTCGAGCATGGTCGATCCTCAGATGAAGTTGTTCAGCAGGCCGGCGGGCAGCATCAGATCGAAGGCCTGGCGGAACAGCAGGAAGATGGCGGCCGAGCAGACCACTGAAATCAGCAGGTAGACCAGATGATTGGCCTTGTGCTGCACCGGGGTCAGTACCAGGAACTGCAGGTAGAGGTAGACCACCGTCATCAGCGGAAAGCCCACCGGGCCGAGCAAAGCCATATAGCCGAGGATCAGGCCCAGGGTCAGCAGCACGGTCTTGGGCTCGACGACGCTGGCCGGGGCTTCCTCGGCGTGACTGGCGGGCAGCTCGCCCTGGGCATCGCGAGTGCTTTCGGCACCAAGCGCGGGCTTGGTGGCGAGGGCGGCGAACACCTGCAGCACACCGAGCAGCGTCAGGAAGCCGGCCAGTAGCAGCGGCAGGGTGGCGGCGTCGACGCCTTGGTGGTTGGGCAGTTGGTAGGCCATCACCAGGTAGGCGAGGCTGCAGCCGATCATGGCCAGGCCGATGATCAGCTCTTTCTTGTTAGCGGTAGCGTTCATGGCGAAACCTCGAAGAACGAATGCGCAACGCTGGCGGGATCACCCGGCCAGCGTTGCGTCATGAATCACTTGCCTTGGCGCATCTCATCCTTGAACTGCATGAAGTCGTCGCGGGTCTTGGCCAGGATCGCCTTGGCGTCCTCGGTGCCGAAGTAGGCGACCGGCTGCTTGAACTTCTTCAGGTCCTCGGCGTACTCGGGAATCTCGGTGATCTGCTTCATCAGGTCGGCCATCTTGGCGACGATGGCTGGGTCAGTGCCCTTGGGGAAGGCGACTACGTAGGGCTTGTCCATGGTCAGGTCGAGACCCTGCTCCTTGAGGGTCGGCACGTCGCCGAGCAGCGGGTTGCGCGCGTCGTTGGGCTGGCCGAGGGCTACCATCTGGCCGCCGTTGACGTAGTCCTGTACCGAACCATAAGTGATGGCGCCGAGGTCGAGGCGACCACCGAGCATGCCGACCACGCGGTCTGAAACCGTGCCGCCGTCGACCATCTTAAGCTTGATGCCGGAGAGTTTTTCCAGCATCAGGCCCTGGGCGTGGGAGAAGCTGCCCATCTCGGTGCCGTAGGTGATGCTGCCCGGAGCGGCCTTCGACTTGTCGATCAGCTCCTGCATGGTATTCACGCCCGCGTCCTTGGACGCAACGAAGACGGTGCTCTTGTCGACGCCGGCGAAGCAGCAAACATCGAAAGTCTCATAGCTGTCTTCGGTCAGGCCGGCCACTTCGTTGACGATCAGCTGGCCCGGATGGGTGAACAGGATGGTGTTGCCGTCCGCCGCCGCGCCTTTGACCTGTTCGGCGGCGAGGGTGCCGCCGCCGCCGGCGACGTTGGTCACCACCATGGTCTTGCCGGTGATCTGGTTGAAGTACTTGGCCATCATCCGTGCGTTGAAGTCGGTGTCGCCGCCGGGGTTGGCGATGACCACGACCTGCACCGGGCGGGTCGGCCAGTTGGGAGCGTCGGCCGCGAAGGTGCTGCCGGCAGTAAAGGTCAGCATGGCCGACATCAGGGACGCGCAGAGTGTTTTTTTCATTGTAAGTCTCCGGTGGTGAGGTGTTGCTGAGGCAGCGGTGAACGCTAGGCCGGTTGGCGGCCAAGGCTCGGTTGCTTGGGGTGGTACTGCCAGTCTGGAACCAGGTACTGCATGGCCATGGCGTCGTCGCGCGCGCCATTGGCGACTTCCTTGTAGAGCGCGTGGGCGGCCATGATTCGCGGCATGTCAGGCTCGATGCCAAGGCCGGGTCTGTTCGGCACCTCGACCTGGCCGCCGACTATCCGCAGCGGCTCGCGGGTCAGGCGCTCTTCGCCTTCCTGCCAGATCCAGTGGGTATCGATGGCGGTGATGCGCCCCGGTACGGCGGCTGCGGCGTGGGTGAACATGGCCAGGGAAATGTCGAAGTGGTTGTTCGAGTGCGAGCCCCAGGTCAGGCCGAACTCTTCGCAGACCTGGCCAAGGCGCACGGCGCCCTGCATGGTCCAGAAGTGCGGGTCGGCCAGCGGAATGTCCACGGCTTCCAGGCGTAGCGAATGGCCCATCTGTCGCCAGTCGGTGGCGACCATATTGGTGGCGGTGGGGATGCCGGTGGCGCGTTTGAATTCGGCCATGATCTCGCGGCCGGAGTAACCGTTCTCCGGGCCGCAGGGGTCTTCGGCATAGGCCAGTACATGATTCTGGCCCTTGCACAGGGCGATGGCTTCGTCCAGCGACCAGGCGCCGTTGGGGTCGAGGGTTACGCGGGCATCGGGGAAGCGCGACTTGATTGCACGAATTGCGTCCATCTCCTCCTCGCCGCGCATCACCCCGCCCTTGAGCTTGAAGTCAGTGAAGCCGTAGCGCGTATGCGCCGCTTCCGCCAGGCGAGCGATGGCCGCAGGCGTCAGCGCGGCCTGGTGACGCAGGTGATACCAGTCGTCAGCCGAACCATTGCCGGTCAGGTAGGGCAAGTCGGTGCGCTGACGCTCGCCTATATAGAAGAGGTAAGCGAGCATCGGCACGCGGTCGCGCTGCTGGCCATTACCGAGCAGCTCGGCCACCGGCACCTCAAGGTGCTGGCCGAGCAGATCGAGCAGGGCGGCTTCCACGGCAGTGATGACGTTATCCAGGCGCAGGTTGATTTCGTGCGGCTGTTGCAACACCCGTGCTTCGGATTCCGAGGTGACCTGATGCTGGGTGGTCTGCGGGCCTTTGCCGCGTCCGGCGATGGCCTGGCGCAGGCTATTGAGCACGCGGTTGTAACGGCCGACCGGCTGGCCGATCACCAGGTCGCGGCAGCGTTCCAGTGCCTGGCGAATGCCTTCGCCGCCTGGCACTTCACCGCAGCCCGTGCGCCCAGCGCTGTCGGTGAGCAGTACCAGGTTGCGGGTGAAGTAGGGCGCGTGGGCACCACACAGGTTGAGCAGCATGCTGTCGCGGCCGGCCACGGGGATGACCTGCATATCCGCTATCCGTGGGGTCTGTGTAGGGGCCTTTTCAAACATGGGCATGATTCTCCTGGGGACGGTGCAGGGATAGGCCTAACCGTGAGCGGGCAGGTCGCTCGGCGTTGTGGGTAAGGTGTTTGGCGAGGGAAGCGTGCAGACGTGGGCGCGGTTCGTTGTAGCGATGCGCTGCCTGGCAGGTCGCGGGCTGGCTAAGCGGGCGATGGCTGTTGCTGGGCATGCAAGAGGCGCGGGGGCCTGGGTGCTGATAATCATGGCTAGGGCCTGATTCTTGTTTTTAGAGTGTCATACGTTGTCATACGACTTGGCCCGATTATCAGCAGCGTTTGTCGAGCTTGTCAACGCGTGCCGAGCCGGAAAGTTTTGCCAGTGATCAGGCGTAGCCATTTGGCTCGGTCACCGTTTTATTTTCAGCGCTCTGTTCTGCCGTTTCAGCGGCGTCCGTGGTGAGTAGCGCGGTCTTTTGACTGATGCGTTGCTGTCGATTGGGGTGGGGCGCTATCGACGATGGTCGGTAGTGCAAAGTGATAGCGCTTATCTTTGTTGTACGATAACGTATCTCTACAGCTGCGGCTGACGCTTCCCTCACAATCGATTTACAGGGTGTTCGAATAATGAATCCACAAGAACTGAAGTCCATCCTCTCTTCCGGCCTGCTGTCTTTCCCGGTGACCGACTTCGATGCTGCCGGCGATTTCCGCGCCGATACCTATGCCCGCCGCCTGGAGTGGCTGGCCCCTTACGGTGCTTCTGCGCTGTTCGCCGCCGGTGGTACGGGTGAGTTTTTCTCGCTGACGGGTAAAGAGTATTCGGCCGTGATCAAGACCGCGGTCGATACCTGCGCCGGCAGCGTGCCGATTCTCGCCGGCGTCGGTGGTCCGACCCGTCAGGCCATCGAAATGGCTCAGGAAGCCGAGCGTCTGGGGGCTAAAGGCCTGCTGCTGCTGCCGCATTACCTGACCGAAGCCAGCCAGGAAGGCGTGGCGCTGCACGTTGAAGCCGTGTGCAAGTCGGTGAAGATCGGCGTGGTGGTGTACAACCGCAGCGTCTGCCGCCTGAACGCGCCGCTGCTGGAGCAGGTGGCGGATCGCTGCCCGAACCTGATCGGCTACAAGGACGGCATCGGCGATATCGAGCTGATGGTCTCCATCCGCCGTCGTCTGGGTGATCGCCTGAGCTACCTTGGCGGCCTGCAGACTGCCGAAGTCTACGCCGCCGCATACAAGGCGCTGGGCGTGCCGGTGTACTCCTCGGCGGTGTTCAACTTCATCCCCAAGACCGCGATGACCTTCTACCACGCCATGGCGCGTGACGATCACGCCACTGTAGGCCAGATCATCGACGAGTTCTTCCTGCCGTACCTGGCCATCCGCAATCGCTGCGCCGGTTATGGCGTCAGCATCATCAAGGCGGGCGCAAAGATTGTCGGGCATGACGCCGGCCCCGTGCGCACGCCGCTGACCGATCTGCTGCCGGAAGAGTACGAAATGCTGGCCGCGCTGATCAAAACCCAGGGCGCGCAATAACCCCGCGCAACATCCCCATGTGCCGGTGTTCCGGTACACAGCTTTAGGGGATGGGACCGCCGAGGTCGTGTGCACCGACGTCACGAACGGCTGGTGCGCACAGCGCCCCCTACGGGCGAGACGGCGCCAAGTCACCGTAGGGTGCGCCGCGCGCACCAATGAGCCGCGTGGCGTACCCAGCGACCCGTAGCCATAGATAGCTAGGAGGAATCATGAGCAAGCGTTACGACAACTACATCGGCGGCCAGTGGGTCGCTGGTACCAGCTATTCGAACAACACCAACCCGTCGGATCTGTCCGATGTGATAGGCGAATACGCCCAGGCCGATGCCGAGCAGGTCAAGCAGGCCATCGATGCCGCCCGCGCCGCGTTCCCGGCCTGGTCGACCTCGGGTATCCAAGCGCGCAGCGATGCGCTGGATAAGGTCGGCAGCGAAATCCTCGCCCGCCGTGAAGAGCTCGGCACCCTGCTGGCGCGGGAAGAGGGCAAGACCCTGCCCGAAGCCATTGGCGAAGTCAGCCGAGCCGGCAATATCTTCAAATTTTTTGCTGGCGAATGCCTGCGTCAGGCCGGCGAACTGCTGGCTTCGGTGCGCCCTGGCGTTTCGGTGGAAGTCACCCGCGAACCGCTGGGCGTGATCGGCCTGATCACCCCGTGGAACTTCCCTATCGCCATTCCCGCCTGGAAAGTCGCTCCGGCCCTGGCCTACGGCAACTGCGTGGTGCTCAAACCGGCCGATCTGGTACCGGGCTGCGCCTGGGCAATTGCTGAAATCATCTCCCGCGCGGGCTTCCCGGCCGGCGTATTCAACCTGGTGATGGGCAGCGGCCGCGTGGTCGGTGAAGCCATCGTGCAGAACACCCAGGTCGATGGCGTGAGCTTTACCGGTTCGGTCGGTGTTGGCCGCACCATCGCCGCCAACTGTGTGGCGCGTGGCGCCAAGGTGCAGCTGGAAATGGGCGGTAAGAACCCGCAAGTGATCCTCGATGACGCGGACCTGAAAACCGCTGTCGAGCTGTCGGTGCAGAGCGCCTTCTACTCCACCGGTCAGCGTTGCACCGCTTCCAGCCGTTTGATCGTCACCGCCGGTATCTACGACCAGTTCGTTGCGGCCATGGCCGAGCGGATGAAGTCGATCAAGGTCGGCAACGCCCTGGAAAAAGGCGTGGACATCGGCCCGGTAGTCTCCCAGGCGCAGCTTGAGCAGGACCTGCGTTATATCGAAATCGGCAAGCAGGAAGGCGCACGCCTGGTCTGCGGTGGTGAGCGGGTTTCCTGCGAGCAGGACGGCTACTACCTGGCGCCGACGCTGTTTGCCGACAGCACCGCCGATATGCGCATCAGCCGCGAAGAGATCTTTGGTCCGGTGGCCAATATCGTCAAAGTCGCCGACTACGACGCGGCACTGGCCATGGCCAATGACACCGAGTTCGGTCTGTCCGCCGGTATCTGCACCACCTCGCTGAAATACGCCAACCACTTCAAGCGGCATGCCCAGGCCGGCATGGTCATGGTCAACCTGCCCACTGCCGGGGTGGACTACCACGTGCCGTTCGGTGGTCGCAAAGGGTCGTCCTACGGCAGCCGTGAGC
This sequence comes from Pseudomonas cistanchae, assembly GCF_054483635.1. NCBI lineage: Bacteria > Pseudomonadati > Pseudomonadota > Gammaproteobacteria > Pseudomonadales > Pseudomonadaceae > Pseudomonas > Pseudomonas cistanchae. Next base: position 86,922 of record NZ_JBTLWN010000004.1, read on the forward strand.
AGGGCAAATATGCCCAGGAGTTCTATACCACGGTGAAGACCACCTATATCGGTTAAGACCGGTGCAGGTCGTAGTCCGGATGTAATCCGGGAGAACCTCCCCGGACTGCGTTCGGGCTACGGTCTCAACCGCGTAGGGTGAATCACGCTTCACCGATCCACCACAGCATCGTTGTGGTGGATGAAAAAGCGTCATCCACCCTACGACTGATCTCCGCAATGCCTAAGCCCGTATAAAAACAAAAGGGGAACGCTTATGAGTGCACAGAATACTGCCGGCGCCCTTGCAGGTGCCCCGATCATCACCGAGCTGCAGGTGGTTCCGGTTGCCGGCCACGACAGCATGCTGCTCAACCTGAGTGGTGCCCACGGCCCATTCTTTACCCGCAATATCCTGATTCTCAAAGACAACGCCGGGCATATCGGCGTGGGTGAGGTACCGGGCGGCGAAGCCATCCGCCAGACCCTGGAAGACGCCCGCACGCTGCTGGTCGGCCAGTCCATCGGCAACTACAACGGCCTGCTTAATCAGGTGCGCCAGACCTTTGCCGACCGCGACTCCGGCGGCCGCGGCCTGCAGACCTTCGATCTGCGTATCACCATCCACGCGGTCACCGCCCTCGAAGCGGCATTGCTCGACCTGCTCGGCCAGCACCTCGGTGTGCCGGTGGCGGCGCTGCTTGGCGAAGGCCAGCAGCGCGATGCGGTGGAGATGCTTGGTTACCTGTTCTTTATCGGCGACCGCGAGAAAACCGACCTGGGCTACCGCAACGAAGCGGATGCCGACGACGCCTGGTTCCGCGTGCGTAACGAGCAGGCGCTAAGCCCGGAAACCATCGTCCGCCAGGCCGAAGCGGCCCATGCGCGCTATGGCTTCAACGACTTCAAACTCAAGGGCGGCGTGCTGCAAGGCGCCGAGGAAGTCGAGGCGATTCGCGCCCTGGCCGCACGTTTCCCGGAGGCGCGAGTAACCCTCGACCCGAACGGTGGCTGGTCGCTGGCCGAAGCCGTGCACCTGTGCCGCGATCTGCACGGCGTGCTGGCCTACGCCGAAGACCCCTGCGGTGCGGAAAACGGTTATTCCGGCCGCGAGGTGATGGCCGAGTTCCGCCGCGCCACCGGCCTGCCGACCGCGACCAATATGATCGCCACCGACTGGCGGCAGATGGGCCACTGCATCCAGCTGCAGTCGGTGGACATTCCGTTGGCCGACCCGCACTTCTGGACCATGCAGGGTTCGGTGCGGGTGGCACAGATGTGCAACGAGTGGGGCCTGACCTGGGGCTCGCATTCCAACAATCACTTCGATATTTCCCTGGCAATGTTCACCCACGTGGCCGCCGCCGCGCCGGGCAAGGTCACCGCCATCGACACCCACTGGATTTGGCAGGACGGCCAGTACCTGACCCGCAACCCGCTGCAGATCGAAGGCGGCCTGGTGCAGGTGCCGAAGACCCCAGGTCTGGGCGTGGAGCTGGATTGGGATGCGCTGGCCAAGGCCCACGAGCTGTACAAGGGCATGGGCCTCGGTGCGCGCAACGATGCCATGGCCATGCAGTACCTGATCCCCAACTGGCAGTTCGATAACAAGCGGCCCTGTCTGGTGCGCTAAACCTCGGTCCGGCGTCCCGGCGTCCCGGTGCTCAACGGCACCGGGCCTGCTTCACGCGAATTTCTCGATGAGTTGGCCAGATGCATGCAGTCAAACCCGGTCGGGTGCGTTACTCCATCCTGCTGATGCTGTTCCTCGTCACCACGGTCACCTTTGCCGATCGCTCCAGCCTGTCGATTGCCGGCGCCGCGCTGCAGGCGGATCTGGGCATCGATGCGGTGATGCTCGGCTATATCTTTTCCGCGTTCGGCTGGGCCTATGTGATCGGGCAGATTCCCGGTGGCTGGCTGTTCGATCGCTTCGGCGCCAAGCGCGTCTATTTCATCACGCTGCTCTGCTGGTCGCTGTTCACCCTGTTGCAGGGCTTTGTCGACATGCTGCCGCTGGCCTGGGCCGTCGTTACCCTGTTTGGTCTGCGCCTGGCGGTAGGCTTTGCCGGCGCGCCGTGCTTTCCCGGCAATGCACGGATCATCGCCGCCTGGTTCCCCACCCGCGAGCGGGCCACTGCCACCGCCATGTCCACGTCGGCGCAGTATGCCGCCACTGCGGTGTTTGCCCCGCTGATGGGCTGGGTGGTGCAGGACATGGGCTGGCAGTACGTGTTTTTCGTCCTCGGCGGCCTGGGCCTGCTGCTGTGTGGCGTGTGGCTCAAGCTGATGCACGGCCCGCGGGAACATCCACGCCTGGGCTCGGCCGAGTTTGCTTATATCGAAGACGGCGGCGCGCTGATCGACTTGGCCCCACGGCCGGCCGGTGCGGGCGGCTCGCAGTGGCGCACTCTCAAACTGCTGCTGACCCAACGCACGCTGATCGGCCTGTACCTCGGCCAGTACTGCAACAACGCCATTACCTATTTCTTCCTCACCTGGTTTCCCGTGTACCTGGTGCAGGCGCGCGGCATGAGCATTCTCTCCGCTGGTTTTGCCGCCTCGTTGCCGGCGATCAGCGGCTTTGTCGGCGGCGTGCTCGGCGGCCTGGTGTCGGACGGTTTGCTGCGTCGCGGCTATTCCCTGACCCTGGCACGCAAGCTACCCATCGTCGTAGGCATGCTGCTGGCGAGCTGCATCGTGCTGAGCATCCATGTCGAGAGTGATAGCGCGGTGATCGGCCTGATGGCCCTGGCGTTCTTCGGCAAAGGCTTTGGTTCCCTCGGCTGGACGCTGGTGGCCGACACCTCGCCCCGGCAGATCGTCGGCCTGTCCGGCGGGCTGTTCAATACCTTCGGCAACCTGGCGGCGATCACCACGCCCATCGTGGTCGGTTACCTGGTCAGCCACACCGGTTCATTCGATGCAGCGCTGCTGTATGTCGGCGCCAACGCCTTGCTGGCGGTGATCAGTTACCTGTTTATCGTTGGTCGTATTCACAGAATCGAGTTGGATGAGCAACCTGGCGGCAGCGTCACGGCTGCGCCGGGCTCGGCATCCTGAGCGAACGAGAGGAGCACATGTCATGCAGTTGATTCCCCATCAGGATTCGCCGCGCTATATCCGCCTGCACCCGGCCGACAACGTCGGCGTGGTGGTCAATGAGCAGGGCGTGGCCAAGGGCGGCCGTTTTGCCGATGGTTTGGTGGCTGTCGAAGGCATTCCGCAGAGCCATAAAGTGGCGTTGCAGGACATCGCCGTCGAGGGCGAAGTGGTGCGCTACGGCGAGGTCATCGGCTATGCCCTGGAGCCCATAGCCGCCGGGCGCTGGGTCACCGAGGCGCAACTGCGCATGCCCGAGCCGCCAGCCCTGGACAACCTGCCCAAGGCGACCCTGGCCGCCGCGCCGGTTGAGCCGCTTACCGGCTACACCTTCGAGGGCTTCCGCAACCCGGACGGCAGCGTCGGCACGCGCAATATCCTTGGCGTCACCACCACCGTGCAGTGTGTAGTCGGCGTGCTCGATCACTGCGTGGAGCGAGTGCGCAAGGAGCTGCTGCCCAAGTACCCGTATGTCGATGATGTCGTTGCGCTGTCCCACAGCTATGGCTGCGGCGTGGCGATCAACGCGCCGGACGCGGTGGTGCCGATTCGCACGCTGTACAACATCAGCCGCAACCCCAACCTTGGCGGCCAGGCCCTGGTGATCAGCCTCGGCTGCGAGAAGCTGCAGGCTAGCCAGTTGATGGATGGCGACCAGCTGACCAATGGCATGGACGAGGAGGACTGGCTGTTCCGTCTGCAAGATTCCAGCAACGGCTTTGCCGCCATGGTCGAGCAGATCATGGCGATGATCGAGGCGCGCCTACAGGTGCTGAACCAGCGCCGCCGCGAGACGGTGCCGGCGTCCGAGTTGTCCGTTGGCATGCAGTGTGGCGGCAGCGATGCGTTTTCCGGCATCACCGCCAACCCGGCCCTGGGTGTAGCCGCCGACCTGCTGGTGCGCGCCGGGGCCACGGTGATGTTCTCCGAGAACACCGAGGTGCGTGACGGCATCCACTTACTGACTCCGCGCGCGGCTTCGGTGGAAGTCGCCGATGCGCTAATCCGCGAGATGGATTGGTACGACGCTTACCTTTCGCGCGGCATGGCCGACCGCAGCGCCAATACCACGCCGGGCAACAAGAAGGGCGGGCTGAACAATATCGTGGAAAAAGCCATGGGCTCGATCGCCAAGTCCGGCTCCAGCGCCATCGCCGGGGTGGTTTCGCCGGGCGAGCGGGTGCGCGGCAAAGGCCTGTGGTTCTGCGCCACACCGGCCAGCGACTTTATCTGCGGCACCCTGCAACTGGCCGCCGGGATGAACCTGCACATCTTCACCACCGGTCGCGGCACGCCCTACGGCCTGGCCATGGTGCCGGTGATCAAGGTCGCCACCCGTACCCAGCTGGCCGAGCGCTGGCCGGACCTGATCGACGTCGACGCCGGGCAGATCACCTCCGGGCGCATGACCCTGGACGAAATGGGCTGGCACATCTTCCAGCTGTACCTGGATGTCGCCAGCGGCAAGCAACAGACCTGGGCCGAAAAGCACAGGCTGCACAACGACCTGACCCTGTTTAACCCGGCGCCGGTGACCTAAATGCGGGTAGGCGAGGCGCGTTTTACGGGCTGGGATCTGCATGCTGGTGCGCATGGCGCACCCTACGGGTCGGCTCGGGTAGGGTGCGCCACGCGCACCAATGCCCATGAAAGAACAGCGAATATGTGGGGTGCGCCCTGCGCACCAATATCCATGAGCAAAGAACCCAATGAATAAGCCAAAGGTCCTGCAGGTCGGCCCGCTGACCGAGCGTTTCAACGCTGCTCTGGCGGCCGCATATGCGGTTACCCCGCTGTGGCAGCAGGCCAACCCTGTGGCCTTTCTGCGTGAACAGGGCGAGCAGTTCGAGCTGCTGATTTCTTCGGCGCGCTTCGGTTGCAGCGCCGAGCAGTTGCTATGCCTGCCTAACCTGCGCGCGATCTGCAGCTTTGGCGTGGGTTATGACTCCTATCCGCTGGACCTGTTGCGCGAGCGGTGCATCGCCATCAGCACCACACCCGAGGTGCTCAACGATTGCGTCGCCGATCTGGCCATGGGCCTGATCATCGACACGGCACGGCGGTTGTCGGAAAGCGACCGCTTCGTCCGCGCAGGGCGCTGGGTCAGCGCCGGCTTTCCCCTGGGGCGCAAGGTCAGCGGCAAGCGCCTGGGCATCGTCGGCCTCGGCCGCATCGGCGAAGCCGTGGCGCGCCGCGCCGCCGGCTTTGACATGCCGGTGCGCTATCACAATCGCACGCCCATCGCGGGCAGCCCCCACGGCTACGCAGCCAGTCTGCTCGAGCTGGCGAGCTGGGCGGATTTTCTCGTGCTGACCTGCCCAGGCGGGGCCGCTACCCGGCACCTGATCGGCCGCGATGTGCTGGCAGCGTTGGGTCGGGACGGGATTCTGATCAATGTCGCCCGCGGCACGGTGGTCGACCAGGACGCGCTGATCGAGGCGCTGCAACAGGGCGTGATAGGCGCTGCAGGCCTCGACGTGTATGCCGCCGAGCCCGAGGTGCCGCTGGCCCTGCGTGAACTGAACAACGTCGTGCTGGTGCCGCATATCGGCAGCGCCAGCGAAGAAACCCGTCTGCAGATGGAACAGCTGGTGCTGGCCAACCTGCAGGCGTTTATCGAACGGGGCGAACTGCTCACGCCGCTGTGAGCGATTCGCCGACCCATATGCAAGCCGAGCCTGCTCGGCCTGCCTATACACCTCGGCGCCACAAGCACCGGGGCGCTTTTCCCAACCTCCCTGCGTGACCGGCGCGCCACAAGCGCGCTGGGTTGTTCCTCACTTTATGGCCGACGAACCGCGACGGATGTCGTCGGTTCGGCTTGGCCGTTACCACACACCCGGAGCCTGAGTTCGGTTGGCCGCATTCGCAGCAAGCAGCTAGGATCTTTTCTTCGCGCGTCTGACCGCGGTTGCCCATGCCAGGCAACGCTGCCAATCGCCGCTGCCGGGAAGGACACCATGAACGCCGCTGCACCGCTGAGCGAAACGCTCGCCACGCTGTACCGCGAAGAGTCGCGGCGCGTGCTCGCCACCCTGATTCGCCTGCTGGGCGATTTCGACCTGGCAGAAGAAGCCCTGCATGACGCTTTTCGCGCCGCCATGGAGCAGTGGCCGCATGATGGCGTGCCGGCCAATCCGCGTGCCTGGCTGGTATCGGCTGGGCGCTTCAAGGCCATTGATGGCCTGCGTCGGCAGACGCGTTTTGAGCCGCTCGACGAGCGCATGGCGCAGACCCTCGCCGCCGACCAGGCGGTCGACGTATGCGAGAGCGTCGAAGACGATCAACTGCGCCTGATCTTCACCTGCTGTCACCCGGCGCTCGGCGCAGATGCCCAGGTCGCTCTGACCCTGCGTGAGATCTGCGACCTCAGCACCGAAGACATCGCCCACGCCTTTCTCACCAGCCCGAGCACCGTGGCGCAGCGCATCGTGCGCGCCAAGGGCAAGATCCGCGATGCGCGCATTCCGTATGAAGTGCCCGGCCGCAGCGAACTGGCCGAGCGCCTGGAGGCGGTCCTGCGGGTGATCTACCTGGTGTTCAACGAAGGCTACTTCGCCAGCTCCGGCGATTCCCTGACCCGCAGCCACCTGTCCAGCGAGGCGATTCGCCTGGGTCGGCTGCTCCATGAATTGCTGCCCGAACCCGAGGTGATGGGCCTGCTGGCGTTGATGCTGCTGCACGAGTCGCGGCGTCCGGCGCGCACCTCGGCAAGTGGTGCACCGGTGCTGCTGGACCAGCAGGACCGTTCACTGTGGTCCGCTGAACTGATTGCCGAAGGCGACAGCCTGGTCATGCAGGCCCTGCGCTCCCGGCGTTTCGGCCCCTATGCGCTGCAGGCCGCGATTGCCGCCGTTCATGCCGAAGCGCCCAGCGCTGACGCCACCGACTGGGCGCAGATCGTCGGGCTGTATGACGCGCTGCTGCAGGCGACGCCCTCGCCGGTGATCGAGTTGAACCGGGCGGTCGCGGTGGCGATGCGCGACGGCCCGGATGCCGGGCTGGCATTGATCGAGGCCTTGCTCGCCCGCGGCGAGCTGGCCGACTACCACCTGGCCCACGCGGCCAGGGCCGATCTGCATCGCCGTCTCGGCCAGCGCGAAGCCGCGCGCCAGGCCTATCGACGGGCATTGGCACTGGCCCAGCAGGGTGCGGATCGGCAATTTCTTGAACGCCGTCTGCTCGAACTGAGCGACGGCTAGGTTGACCGTTGGTCGGCCCCGTGATCTTTTTTCGCCAGTCTGTCGAATTCCCCGACTGCCGCTCGACTACTGGTTACTAGCGCGGGTTACTGCCGCTGAATAGCTACCGCACACGCGCATGCCTGGAGGACGTAATGAAATACCTGTGCCTGGTTTACAGCAACGAGCAACTGCTCCACGACTCCCCCGACAGCCCGCGTGACGAGGAATGCCACGCCTATGCCGAATCGGTGCAGCAGAGCGGCCGCATGATTGCCGCCGAGGCGCTGCAGCCGGTGGACACCGCCACCACGGTGCGCATGCGCGGCGGCAAGCTGGCCATCACCGACGGGCCTTTTGCCGAAACCAAAGAGCAACTGGCCGGCTTCTACCTGATCGAAGCGCGCGACCTCAACGAGGCCATTCAGGTGGCCGGCAAGATTCCCGCGGCGCGGGTCGGCTGTGTGGAAGTGCGCCCCGTCCGCCAACTGGATGTGTAAGCCGCGGCGGTAACTCCGTCGGTCACCTTATTTGGGAGAACCCCATGCAACCGGACCACCCGCTACCCAAGATCGTCAGCCGCGAGCAGTGGCTGGAGGCGCGCAAGGCGCTGCTGGAGAAAGAGAAGGCGCTGACCCGCCAGCGTGATGCGCTAAATGCCGAACGCCGCCAGTTGCCGATGGTGGCGGTGGCGCAGGATTACCGCTTCGAAGGGCCGCAAGGCGAGGTGCGCCTGATCGACCTGTTCGAAGGGCGCAGCCAATTGATCGTCTACCACTTCATGTACCACAGCGACCGTGGCGAGGGCTGCGACGGCTGTTCCTGCCTGGTCGACAATGTCGGCCACCAGTCGCATCTGCATGCCCGCGACACCACCCTGGTGCTGGTCTCGCGCGCGCCTTTGGCCGAGCTGCAAGCGTTCAAGCAGCGCATGGGCTGGACGCTGCCCTGGTATTCCTCGTTTGGCAGCAGCTTCAATTACGACTACCACGCCACCACCGATGAGCGCGTCGCCCCGGTGGAATACAACTACCGCGACCAGGCCGAACTGGAGCGCCTAGGCCTGAACTATCACGTGCAGGGCGAGCAGCCCGGCGTCAGCGTGTTTTTGCGCGACGGCGAGCGGGTCTATCACTGCTATTCCAGCTACGGCCGCGGCCTGGAAATGTTGATGAGCAGCTTTCATTACCTCGACCTGACGCCCTTCGGCCGCAGTGAAGGCTGGGATGGCATGCCTGATCTTGACGGCAAGGGCATGCACTGGACCCGTTTGCACGATGAATACCAGCAGCCTGCCGCGGTTCGCAGCTGCTGTAGCGACTAGACAATCAACGCAATCGATTGAACGAAGGAGAACGAGCATGAACGATCAGACTGCACAGGCTCAAATCAAGCAGGTCATGGACAGCTGGGTACAGGCCTCGCTGGCCAAGGACGTCGAACGCATCATCAGCCACTACAGCAACGATGTGGTGGCCTACGACGCCATCGGGCCACTGCGTTTCGTCGGCCGCGAAAGCTACAAGGCGCATTGGCAAGCGTGCATGGAAATGTGCAGCGGCCCGGCGAAGTTCGAGGTGCACGAACCGAGCTTCATGATCGGCGGCGATCTGGCCGTGGTGTATTTTCTCTTCCATTGCGGCGGCAGCGACGACAGCGGCGAGATGCAGAGCAGCTGGATGCGCGTGACCCAGTGCTTTCGCCAGCAGAGCGGCAAGTGGTTGATTGCCCATGAGCATTTCTCCATGCCCTGCGACATGGAAAGCGGCAAGACCGCATTCGACCTGACGCCTTGAGTCGGCGCGTTCGCCAGCGCCTGGCCACGAATCATCCCTAGAACGACCTCAAGGCCAGCAACGAGGTGCTGTTCCGCTTCACCTTGAAGAGGCAGGCGTGTTCGCCAGCCTGCGCCGCCTCAGCGAGGAAATACTTGGCAACGTCTGCGAGATTGAATTGCCATGGTCGGCACCCTAAATTGGCGCCCGCAACGCCGGGCCCCTCTGACAGCTTCTAGCTGCCATGTCGGAGTTGCAGTTTGTATAACTTCGACGATAGGAGGGGCTCATGACTGCCCTAGAACCGTTCTTCATGGCCGAGTTTCTCGGCACCGCCACCTGGTTGTGGCTGATCTTCCTCGCTGTAGTGGTCAGCTTGCTGGTCTTCGACCTGGGCGTGCTTCACCGCGAGCACCGCGAAATCGGTGTCAAGGAAAGCCTTTTGTTGTCCGCCGGTTACATCACCGCCGGCCTGCTGTTCGGCCTGTGGGTCTGGCAGGTCAAGGGCGGCGACGCCAGCATGGATTACTTCACCGGCTTCCTGATCGAAAAATCGTTGTCGATGGACAACGTGTTCCTGATGGCGATGATCTTCAGCTTCCTCGCCATCCCGCGTAAGTACCAGCACGAGGTGCTGTTCTGGGGCATCCTCGGGGTGATCGTGTTGCGCGCGGTGATGATCGGTCTCGGCGCCGCGCTGATCGCCGAGTTCAGCTGGATTCTCTACCTGTTCGGCGCATTCCTGGTATTGACCGGCGTGAAGATGCTGTTTGCCAAGGTCGATGCCGAGCCGAACCTGGCCGATAACGTGCTGGTGAAGTTTCTGCGCCGCCACTTGCGGGTTACCGAGCAGCTGCACGAAGGCCGGTTCTTTGTCCGCCAGGCCGATGCCAGCGGTAAGCCGGTGCTCTGGGTGACACCGCTGTTCCTCGCGCTGATTCTGATCGAATGCGCCGACCTGGTGTTCGCGGTGGACAGCGTGCCGGCGATTTTCGCCATCACCCAGGACCCGTTCATCGTCTACACCTCGAACATCTTCGCGATTCTCGGCCTGCGGGCGCTGTACTTTGCCCTGGCGGCGATGATCCACCGCTTCGCCTACCTCAAGTACGCGCTGGCGCTGGTGCTGGTGTTTATCGGCTGCAAGATTTTCCTGGTCGGCATCATCGGCAAGATCCCGCCCGTGATTTCGCTCAGCGTGACGCTCACCCTGCTGATCGGTGGCGTGCTGTTGTCGCTGTGGAAAACCCGCGAGGGCAGCGGCTCGGTTCACCAGCAGCCGTGACCAAAGCGGCGGTTCCAAGCCACCGCTGCGCCGCTGCAAATTTCAGGGCGCTTTATCGAGCACCGCGCAGCTGGGCTTGTACTCCTGCGCACAGGCGCTCTGGAACAGCCGGCGCGCCTGGCTGGGGTCACGCGCGACGCCCTGGTCGCCTTTCATGTAGAGGTTGCCGAGGATGTGCTGGGCCATCGGGTTGCCGCCCGCCGCGGCCTGGTTGAGGTATTTAAGCATGCTCTTCTGGTCGGCCAGCTCCGGGTTGTCGCGGCCGGTATACAGGTAGGCGAGGCTAACCGCGGCCATCGGATGGCCCTTGTCGGCGGCCTGTTTCCACCAGTATTCGGCCTGCTGCAGATCCTTTTTCGGCTTGCCGACGAAGTAGAAGCTGCCGAGCTGAAACTGGCTGTCGAGGTCGCCGGAGCTAGCGTGACTCTGCAGCTTGGCCATGGCGGCCTGGGCATCGTCCGTCTGCCCTTGCGGCTGCGGCTCGTCCGCGCTCGGCGTCGCGGCAGTGGTTGGGTCCGACTGCTGGCTGGCGCAGGCGACAAGCGTCAGCAGCACCCAGGCCAGTGCCGCGGGTTTGATGCATTGCCATAGATTGCTGGCCATGTTGGTTTCCTTCTGTCAGGTGAAAGCGGTTGCCCTCGTGACAAGCGCCGGAGGCACGGTTTCGATCCGCCGTACAGGCGAGTAGAGACCGCAGGTCGGCGTGTGAGTTGCGTGGCTGCCGAGGCAACCTTGCCAAGGTGCGGATTGCATATCTGTTTGTCGCCTCTGGCGTTTCTTCGCCCGGGAAGACCTGCGATTCTGGCGGCCACTGATGCGCCCCTTCGACTCTCGAGGTATTCATGCAGATCACGTCCAACTTCGACAGCGGCAACATCGAAGTCATCGATTCCAGCAACCCACAGCGGGTGTTGCTGGCCATGCGTGCAGACCTGCGCAGCCATCACTTCCAGTGGTTTCACTTCAAGGTCGATGGTCTGACGCCCGGCCAGCGTTATGGCTTCAGCCTGACCAATGCCGGTGAGTCAGCCTACCCCCGCGCCTGGCCTGGTTACAACGCGGTGGCCTCTTACGATCAGGTCAACTGGTTTCGTGTGCCCAGCCGTTTCGAGGCGGGTGCACTGGAGTTCGCCCTGGAGCCAGGCGCGGCGCAGGTCTGGTTCGCCTATTTCGAGCCCTACAGCCGCGCCCGCCATGACTGGCTGATCGAGCAGGCTGTGAGCCGTGCTGGCGCCGAGCTGTTCGCCACGGGGAAAAGCGTCGAAGGCCGCGACATCCAGCTGCTGCGGGTCAGCCGCAACCCGGATGCACCGCGCAGGATCTGGATCATCGCCCAGCAACATCCGGGCGAGCACATGGCCGAATGGTTCATGGAGGGCGTGATCGAGCGCCTGCAAAACCGCGATGACGCTGAGCTGAACAGGCTGCTGGAGCACGCCGAGCTTTACCTGGTGCCGAACATGAATCCGGACGGCGCATTTCGCGGCCATTTGCGCACCAACGCCGCCGGCAAGGACCTCAACCGCGCGTGGCAGGCAGCGAGCGAAGCGGAGAGCCCCGAGGTGTTTTTCGTCCAGCAGCAGATGCGCGCGGTGGGGGTCGACCTGTTTCTCGATATCCATGGCGACGAGGAAATCCCCCACGTGTTTACCGCGGGCTGTGAGGGCAATCCTGGCTACGACAAGCGTCTCGAACAGCTGGAAAGCCGGTTCCGCAACCGCCTGGTGGCGGTCGGAGCGGAGTTCCAGACGGCGCACGGCTATCCCCAGGATGCGCCTGGTCAGGCCAACACCACCCTGGCCTGCAATGCGGTCGGTCTGGAATTCGACTGCCTGTCCTTCACCATCGAGATGCCGTTCAAGGACCACGACGACAACCCCGATCCGCATACCGGCTGGAACGGCAAACGCTCCAAGCAACTGGGCAAGGACGTCCTCAGCGTGGCGGCAGCGATGGTGCATGAGCTGCGCTAGGCTCACGCATCGGGCGTAACCCAGCCCGCGCTGAATCGAGGCAGCTCGTCCTTGACCGGCCACCAGTTGGCTTTCGAGTCCAGGTAGAAATGCGCCACCGGTTCGACCGGTAATGCTTCGTTGAGCAGGCCGGCGCGGATGCGCAACACATCGGGCAGGGTGGCCTTCTTGCTGAAGATCGGCGAACCGCACCTGCGACAGAACACCCGTTGTTTGCCAGGCGACGACTCGTAGGCTGCGAGCAACTCGTCACCGTCGGTCAGCACAAAGGCCGCCAATGCCACCGGTATATTGGTCGCGAATGGCGTGCCTTGTGCTCTGCGGCACTGCGAGCAATGACAGATTTGAATGCCTTCAAGTGCGGACTCGATGCGAAATCGAACGCCGCCACATAAACAGTTTCCGCTGTACATAACGCCTCCAAGGGCTCGCATCGAGATGCGCGTTGTGCCGTTCAAACCACTAATGCCAACCACCGTTGAAACAACGCATGTCCTTCGGGCCAGGCACCCAGCCCACTTGCCGCATTGATATGGCCGGCATCACCGATATTCACCAGGGCGCTGCCCCATCGCCCGGCGCAGCGTTCGGCGTATTCGAGACTGCCGAATGGGTCGCTGCTGCTGGCAACCACCAGGCTTGGGAACGGCAACGGCCGTTCGGCCAACGCCGAGAAGCCAGTGGCCTGAGCAGAGAAACTGGGCGACGTGGGATCCGGCACGGCGACCAGCAGGGCGGCCTTGATCGACAGCCCGGTGACCGCCGCCCACTGTGCGACCAGCAGGCACCCCAGGCTGTGGGCAACCAGAACGGTATCGGGGCCACACTGGCGAACGCACTGTTCGAGGCGTTCAAGCCATGCGGCGCACTGCGGGTGTGCCCAGTCGTCCTGGTCTATTCGCAGGTAGCCGGGATACAGCGCGTGCCAGTGGCTTTGCCAATGGTCCGGGCCGGCGTTGTCAATGCCGGGCAGGATAAGAGTCTGCATATGACCACTCCGTGTCGTCTGTCGGTGCAGCGCCAAGGCGGGTATCCGCCGGGTTGATGCGTGGGTGCTGCGAATCGTGGAACAGGATGACGCCTGTAGCTGCTCCGGGCGTTCGCGCAAGCGCCTGGCAGTTATCCGCGCGCGGACTGGCTACGTCAATCAATCGGTCCCGGGTTTGCGGGCCGAGCGTCGCGCTGCAGGGGAAATACCTTGCAACCTCTGGGCAGTTGAGCCGCTCTCAGTTGCTGGATAGATTGGCGCGCCGCTGTGCCCGCGAGGCGCGCGGCTGCCTAGGCATGTGCCGAGCCGGCAATCTTTACGTGGAGTGCTAACCGATGAAGTCCGTTATTTCGATTCCAGCCCTGTTTGGTATGGCGGCGCTGCTGGTAAGCCTGGCCGGCTGCGACGCGGCGGAACAGTCCGCGCAGAAGCTCGCGGAAAAAGCCGAGCAGGCGGTGCAGGAGGTCGCTCGCGAAGCGATCAGCGATACGGTGAAAGAGCTCAACAAGCAGGTCGATCAGATTCAGCAGTCGACCGATGAGTTGCTCGGCAAGCCCGAGCAGGAACAGCAACCGAAGCCGAGCGAACAGGCCGAACAAACCACGCCGGGCACCGAAAACGACCTGTCGGCGCAGGACAGTATCGAGACCTGATCAATCGCTGCTGGCGCCAGGCCGGCTGGGCAGCACGGTAACCGTGCATGGGAGCTGCTCATGCAGCGCCGCCAGGGTAAAAAAAAGCCCGTCGCAAGGACGGGCCAAAGGGCCGTAACACATGGAGAAAAACGATGCGGAGCCGAGCGGGTTAGAGGATCGACAACGGGTAGTTGATGATCACGCGGTTCTCGTCGAACTCGTTGGTGCTGAAGTCGCGACGAATGCTCGCGTTGCGCCATTTCACGTTGAGGTTCTTGAAGGTGCCGCTCTGCACGGTGTAGGCCAGCTCGGTTTCCCGACCCCACTCCTTGCCGTCGTTGGTGGTCGCGGTGTGTACGTTGTCGCCGCTGATGTAGCGGTTCATCAGGGTCAGGCCAGGGACGCCCAAACCGCTGAAGTTGTAGTCGTGACGAACCTGCCAGGAACGCTCCTGAGCGTTGTCGTAGCTTGAGTTGAAGCTGTCGTTCGCCAGGGTGCCACCGCTGGTGCCGTTGACGCGCATCCAGCCGGTGTCACCGCTGACCTTTTGCAGACCGACGAAGAAGCCGTGGCCGCCGATCTTCGCCGAGAACAGGCCCGAGTACGTCTTGTTGTCGAGCTCGCCGGCCAGCTCGCTGCCATCTTCGTCGCCCTGGAAGTAGCCCAGGTTGGCACCAAAGGTCCAGTCGCCCACGGGCTGGCTGTGCGACAGCTGGAGGTACTGCTGGCTGTAGACATCCTTCAGCTCGGCGTTCCACAGGCCTACCAGGGTGCGGTCCTGGTTGAACTTGTATTCGCCGCCGGCGAAGTTGAATCGGTCGGATACACCGCCGCCGTAGGTCATGTCTTCCATGCTCGCGTTGTTACGCTCGCTGTTGCCACGGAACTGGCCGCCGTAGAGCGTCAAGCCGGCAATTTCGTTAGACGTGATCTGGGCGCCTTCGAAGGTCTGCGGCAGCGAGCGGCCATCATCGGCACGCAGGATCGGCAGAACTGGCATCCACTCGCCAACCTTCAGTTCGGTCTTCGACAGCCGGGCTTTGGCAGCGACACCCAGCCGGCCGAAGTCGTCAGCAGGCCGACCGTCATCATGGCGCGGCAACAAGCCGGTGCCATAAGTGCCTCGACCGCCGTCGAGCTTCGCCGACCACATGCCCAGCACGTCCACGCCAAAGCCAACGGTGCCCTGGGTGAAGCCGGAGCGCGCATCGAGAATAAAGCTCTGGGTCCATTCCTCGGCTTTGCTCTGGGCATTGTCCGGGTTGATGAAGTTGCGGTTGATGTAAAAGTTGCGCAGGCCAAGAGTGACCTTGGCGTCATCGACGAAGCCTTCGGCCTGGCTGCTGATCGGCAGTGCGAGGGCCATGCTGCCAGCGCTCAGAATGGCCAGCGAGAGGGCGGTGCGTGAAGTCATTGTTGTTGTGCTCCCGTTTTTTGAACAAGCCGTTCCCCTGTCGCCGGCTGCAAGGCGAGCAGAAAAGGAACGGGTGAGGTGCCCATGCAGGGCGACAAGCGTGTCCGGCACCCGGACACGCCATTGCATGCGGCGCTAGCCGTCTGCGAATTCGGTTGGGGGGTGCCGGCGGAGCGAGTCGGAGCGGTGGCAACGGGGAGCGGGTTGCTGCGCAAAAAGGGTGCAGGTGGTCATGCTGGAGCCCTGACTGTTGTTTTTATAATGTCATATGTTGTCGTACAACAATGGCTGAATTATCGACAGCGGTCT
This sequence comes from Pseudomonas cistanchae, assembly GCF_054483635.1. NCBI lineage: Bacteria > Pseudomonadati > Pseudomonadota > Gammaproteobacteria > Pseudomonadales > Pseudomonadaceae > Pseudomonas > Pseudomonas cistanchae. The sequence goes on from NZ_JBTLWN010000004.1 coordinate 102,562, forward strand.
GGAGCTTTGTCAACGTGTCTATAGACCAAAGTCTCAGCAGATTCAGGGCTCTAACTTATGAGCGTTGTTTGTAAAATTTAAAAAATATTCATTTATCAATTACTTGAGATTTATATAGAAGTGTTATTCAGCGCGTTGTACTGAGGCCCATACAGATTTTCAGACGTTTGGTGGCTCAATAAGTTGGTAGCTGTAGTGCTGTTGTCGTGTGATAACGTATGACAAATCAAGTTTTTCTTAACAGGAAGCCGTTATGCCCCATTGCCTTATCGAGGGCTCGAGCAGCCTGACTCGCCTGATCGAGCCGGCCGAACTGGTACGCCTGGTCGACAGCTGTGCGACGGCCAGCGAGCTGTTCGGGCCGGGGGAGGTCAAGGTGCGCCTGGCGCTGTATGAACACTTCAGTGTGGGTGGTGCCCAGAAGGATTTCGTCCACCTGATTTTCTACATCTTGAGCGGGCGTACCCAGGCGCAGAAGGTGGCGCTATCCAGGCGTATCGTCCGCGCTCTGGTAGAACGCCTGCCGGCGGTCAATGCGATATCTCTGGACGTTCGCGACATCGAGCGCGAGTCTTTCAGCAACAAGCGCAACTGCATGAGCGATAGCTAGGCCTGGTCTGGCAGGCCCGCTATTCCCCAGGTCTACTCCTCAGGTGGCGGATCGAGCAGATGCTGTTGCAACGGAGCGGGTGGGCGGTCGCGTTGCGCGAGCCGCGAGAACGGGTGCCTTACCAGGCTGCGCGGTGCTGAAAGAAATGCGCTGGGATGACAGGCGAGCAGGGCTGGCGTAGGGTGCCGATACCTCAGTGTGGAGCCACCGCTATGCCGCTAGCCGCCCCGATTCCAATCCTGCGCATTTTCGACGAAGCCAAGGCGCGGGCGTTCTATCTCGACTTTCTTGGTTTTCGCGAGGACTGGGCGCATCGCTTCGAGCCGAGCCTGCCGCTGTATCTGCAAGTGTCCAAGGGTGGCTGTGTGCTGCACCTGTCCGAGCACCACGGTGACTGTTGCCCGGGCGCGGCCCTGCGCATTGCCACCGAGGGTCTGGAGCACTTCCAGGCTGAGCTGCTGGCAAAGCAGTATGGCAATGCTCGGCCGGGTGTCGAGACGAAGCCGTGGGGGCGGGAGATGAGCATCACCGATCCGTTTGGCAATCGGCTGGTGTTTACCAGCGAGTAAACGCTGCTGACAGGACTCAAGGCGGGCCCGGTATCGCCGGGCCCGCCTTGTCTGCTCAACCGCGGTAGTAGCGCTGCGGCACGAACGGGGTTTTCGCGACTTTCATCGCCACGCGCTTGCCGCGCACCATCGCCCACACCGCTGTGTCCACCGCCATATGGCTGCTCGCGACATAGCCCATTGCAACCGGGCCGCCGAGGGTCGGGCCGAAGCCGCCGCTGCAGACCGTGCCGATCACGTTGCCGTCGGCATCGACGATTTCCGCGCCCTCACGTACCGGTACGCGCTCCTGCGGCAGCAGGCCGACGCGCTTGCTGGCAACGCCTTCCTGCTGCTGGGCGAAAATCCGTTCGGCACCGGGGAAGCCGCCAGCCCGCGCACCATCGGCGCGGCGTGGCTTGGACATGGCCCACAGCAGGCTGGCTTCGATCGGCGTGGTGCTGGTGCTCATGTCGTGGCCATACAGGCACAGGCCGGCCTCCAGGCGCAGTGAGTCGCGAGCGCCAAGGCCGATGGCTTCGACTTCCGGCTCGGCCAGCAGGCTGCGCGCGAGGGTTTCGGTGTGTTCAGCCGGTACCGAGATTTCGAAACCGTCTTCGCCGGTGTAGCCGGAGCGGCTGACATAGCAGTCGACGCCGAGCAGGCGCATCGGGGCGAATTGCATAAAGGTCATCTTGGTCACTTCAGGCGCCAGGCGCGCCAGTACGTCGACGGCTTTCGGGCCTTGCAACGCCAAAAGGGCGCGCTCTTCAAACAGGCTTTGGATCTCGCACTGGCTGCCGATGTGGTTTTGCAGGTGGGCCAGGTCCTGATCCTTGCAGGCAGCGTTGACCACCAGGAACAGGGTGCCGTCGCCCAGGTTGGCGACCATCAGATCATCGAGAATGCCGCCGTTCTCATCGGTGAACATGGCGTAGCGCTGCATGCCCACGGGCAGGTCGATGATGTCCACCGGCACCAGGCTTTCCAGGGCCTTGGCGGCATTCGCACCGCGCAGGACGATCTGACCCATATGCGAGACGTCGAACAGGCCGGCGGCTTCGCGGGTGTGCAGGTGTTCCTTCATCACGCCGAGCGGGTATTGCACCGGCATGTCGTAGCCCGCGAAGGGCACCATACGTGCGCCGAGTTCGATATGCAGGGCGTGTAACGGGGTTTTCGCCAGGGTATCAGTAGTCATTGCGGTTTCCTGTAGGGTGCGCCGTGCGCACCGGGTCGTGATCAATACGTGTGTCGGATGGGATTATTGGTGCGCACGGCGCACCCTACGCCTCAACCCTTTTCCCGAGAGAAAAGGGATAAATCAGCATTCGATGATGTTTACCGCCAGGCCGCCGCGGGCGGTTTCCTTGTACTTGTTGTTCATGTCGGCACCGGTCTGGCGCATGGTGCGGATCACTTTGTCCAGCGAGACGAAGTGCTGGCCGTCGCCACGCAACGCCATGCGCGCGGCGTTGATCGCCTTGACCGAGCCCATGGCGTTGCGCTCGATGCAGGGCACCTGCACCAGGCCGCCGATCGGGTCGCAGGTCAGGCCGAGGTTATGCTCCATGCCGATTTCAGCGGCGTTCTCGACCTGGTTGACGCTACCACCGAGCACTTCACAGAGCGCGCCGGCGGCCATCGAACAGGCCACGCCGACCTCGCCCTGGCAGCCGACTTCGGCACCGGAGATCGAGGCGTTTTCCTTGTACAGAATGCCGATGGCCGCGGCGGTGAGCAGAAAGCGCACCACGCCGTCGTCGTTCGCGCCGGGGATGAAGCGCGTGTAGTAATGCAGTACCGCCGGCACGATGCCGGCCGCGCCGTTGGTCGGTGCGGTGACCACGCGACCGCCGCTGGCGTTTTCCTCATTGACTGCCAGGGCGTAGAGGTTGACCCAGTCGAGCACGCTGAGCGCATCGCGCAGTGCGGCTTCAGGGTTTTTGCACAGCTGGCGGTGCAACGCGGCGGCGCGGCGTTTGACCTTGAGGCCGCCGGGCATGATGCCCTCGTTGCGGCAACCGGCCTCGACGCAATCCTGCATCACCTGCCAGATATTCAGCAGGCGCGCGCGGGTTTCCGCTTCCGGGCGCCAGGCGGCTTCGTTGGCCAGCATCACCTGGCTGATCGACAGGCTGTGTTCGGCGCAATGGGCCAGCAGCTGTTTGCCGGTGGTAAAGGGGTAGGTCAGTGGCGTCTGGTCTTCGACGATGCGGTCGGCGCCGGCGGCCTCTTCATCCACCACGAAGCCGCCGCCCACCGAATAGTATTCACGCGACTGCACTTGCAGACCGGCAGCGTCGAAAGCGCGGAAGATCATGCCGTTGGGGTGAAAGGCCAGCGGCTTGCGGATCATCGCCAGGTGTTCCTTCTCGACGAAGCGGATGCGCTTCTCGCCGAGCAGGGCCAGTTCGCCGGATTCACGAATCGCCGTCATGCGCGCGTCCACCGTGCTGGTGTCGACCGTGTCCGGCTGTTCGCCTTCCAGACCGAGCAGCACCGCCTTGTCGCTGCCGTGGCCCTTGCCGGTGGCGCCGAGCGAGCCGTACAGCTCGACCTTCACCGATTCGGTGCCGGCCAGCAGCTCGTCGCGGCGCAGGCCTTCGACAAAACGTACCGCCGCGCGCATCGGGCCAACGGTGTGCGAGCTGGATGGGCCGATGCCAATCTTGAATAAATCGAAAACGCTTAGTGACATGCTTGCTCCGACTGCGTGTTTTGCTGCCGCCCTTGTGGGGCGGCGAGGATGCGGCGCGCTGGATAACCGCGCCGATAGTGGCAAAAACTACGTGCCGTTCTAGTCAGCGTAGACCGGGAAGCTGGCGCATAAGTCCGCAACCTGACCACGAACGCGCTCGATTACTGCCGGGCTGTCCACGTCGTCGAGGATGTCGCAGATCCAGCCGGCCAGGGTGCGGCATTCGCCCTGCTTGAAGCCGCGGGTGGTCACCGCCGGGGTACCGATGCGGATGCCTGAGGTGACGAAGGGCGATTGCGGGTCGTTCGGCACCGCGTTCTTGTTCACCGTGATATGCGCCGCGCCGAGGGCTGCGTCGGCTGCCTTGCCGGTCAGGCCCTGCTTGATCAGGCTGACCAGCATCAGGTGGTTGTCGGTGCCGCCGGAGACCACGTCATAGCCGCGTGCAACGAACACTTCGGCCATGGCCTGGGCGTTGTCGATTACCTGCTGCTGGTAGGTTTTGAAGCCAGGCTCCAGCGCCTCCTTGAAGCACACCGCCTTGGCCGCGATCACATGCATCAGCGGACCGCCCTGGCTGCCGGGGAATACCGCGGAGTTGAGCTTTTTCTCGATCTCTTCATTGGCCTTGGCCAGGATCAAGCCACCACGCGGGCCGCGCAGGGTCTTGTGGGTAGTAGTGGTCACTACATCGGCGAACGGCAGCGGGTTGGGATACAGGCCGGCAGCGACCAGTCCAGCCACGTGAGCCATATCGACAAACAGCAGGGCACCGACCTTGTCGGCAATTTCGCGGAAGCGGGCGAAGTCCAGGGTGCGCGAATAGGCGGAGAAGCCGGCGACGATCATCTTCGGCCTGTGTTCGAGGGCCAGGCGCTCGACCTCGGCGTAATCGATCAGACCCTGTTCGTCGATGCCGTACTGCACGGCGTTGTACAGCTTGCCCGAGGACGACACCTTGGCGCCGTGGGTCAGGTGGCCGCCGTGGGCCAGGCTCATGCCGAGAATGGTATCGCCAGCATTCAGCAGCGCCAGGTACACCGCGCTGTTGGCCGAGGAGCCGGAGTGCGGCTGGACGTTGGCGTAGTCGGCGCCGAACAGTTGCTTGGCGCGCTCGATGGCCAGGGCCTCGACCTTGTCGACATGCTCACAGCCGCCGTAATAACGCTTGCCTGGGTAGCCTTCGGCGTACTTGTTGGTCAGGCCGCTGCCCTGGGCCTGCATCACCCGCTGGCTTGCGTAGTTTTCCGAGGCGATCAGCTCGATATGGTCTTCCTGACGCGCCTCTTCGGCGTTTATTGCGGCGAGCAGGGCGTCATCGTAGCCTTGCAGTTGGTCGTGCTTGCTGAACATGGTGAGGTCCTCGCTTGTTGTTCTTGTGGGTGCTACTCGCCCGCCTCGGTTGGAGGTGAGCAAAGAATGGGGTGTCCCGATGATCGGGTTCGAGCAGGTCACCGGGTGTTTGCAGCGTGCGCGCTACCTCCCGTGAGTGCCGACACAAGGGAGGTAGCGCGCACGCTGCGAACCTGGTGCAGGCCGCTAGCGTGCATGCAATCCGGGGCTGGCCTGTAGGCCTTGGCGGGTTGCATGCCGGGCGACGGTTAAGCGTCCTGGTAAGCCTCGATCGACGGGCAGGCGCAAATCAGGTTGCGGTCGCCAAAGACGTTGTCCACGCGACCGACCGGTGGCCAGTACTTGGCTTCGATCAGGCTTGCCAGCGGGTACACCGCCTGCTCGCGGCTGTAGGCGTGGGTCCACTCGCCGACCAGTTCCAGGGCGGTGTGCGGGGCGTTCTTCAGCGGGTTGTCGTCCTTGTCCAGGCGGCCTGCTTCCACCGCGCGAATTTCTTCGCGGATGGCGATCATGGCGTCGCAGAAACGGTCCAGCTCTTCCTTGGATTCGCTTTCGGTCGGCTCGATCATCAGAGTGCCGGCCACCGGGAAGGACATGGTCGGCGCGTGGAAGCCGAAGTCGATCAGGCGCTTGGCCACGTCGTCGACGCTGATGCCGCTGCTGTCCTTGAGTGGGCGGATATCCAGGATGCACTCGTGCGCCACCAGGCCGCCTTCGCCGCTGTACAGCACCGGGTAGTGTTCTTCCAGGCGCCGGGCGATGTAGTTGGCGTTGAGAATCGCCATCTGCGAAGCGCGCTTGAGGCCTTCGCCGCCCATCATGCTGATGTACATCCAGGTGATCGGCAGGATGCTGGCGCTGCCGAACGGCGCGGCGCTGACCGCGCCTTCCTTGCGGGCCATATGGCCGTGGCCGGGCAGGAAGGGAATCAGGTGCGACTTGACGCCGATCGGGCCGACGCCCGGACCGCCACCGCCGTGAGGAATGCAGAACGTCTTGTGCAGGTTCAGGTGCGAGACGTCGCCGCCGAACTGGCCTGGGGCACAGAGGCCGACCATGGCATTCATGTTGGCGCCGTCGATATACACCTGGCCGCCGTTGTCATGAATGATCTGGCAGATTTCGCGGATGCCTTCCTCGAACACACCGTGGGTCGAGGGGTAGGTGATCATCAGCGCTGCGAGGCGATCCTTGTGCTCTTCGGCCTTGGCGCGCAGGTCGTCGATATCGACATTACCGCGGGTGTCACAGGCGGTTACCACCACGCGCATGCCGGCCATGCTGGCGGTCGCCGGGTTGGTGCCGTGGGCCGATTGGGGGATCAGGCAGATGTCGCGCTGATCATCGCCGCGGCTCAGGTGGTAAGCACGGATCGCCAACAGACCGGCGTACTCGCCCTGGGAGCCGGCGTTCGGCTGCAGGGAGATGCCGTCGTAGCCAGTGGCCGCGCAGAGCATGGCTTCCAGCTCGTCGGTCAGTTGGGTGTAACCCTGGCTCTGTTCGGCGGGGGCGAAGGGGTGCAGGTTGCCGAACTCGGCCCAGGTTACCGGGATCATTTCGCTGGCGGCGTTGAGCTTCATGGTGCAGGAGCCCAGCGGAATCATGCTGCGATCCAGGGCCAGGTCCTTGTCGGCCAGCTTGCGCAGGTAGCGCATCAGCTCGGTTTCGCTGTGGTAGCGGTTGAACACCGGGTGGCTGAGGATCGCCGACTGTCGCAGCAGGCCCTGGGGCAGGCGCGAGGCAACGCTGGCGGCCAGCTCGCTGAAGTTCGGCAGCGTCTTGCCGTCGGCAAATACCGCCCACAAGGCTTCGATGGCCGCCTGGTCGGTGGTTTCATCGAAGGACAGGCCGAGGCGCTGGTCATCGATCTCGCGCAGGTTGATGCCCTGAGCGCGGGCTCTGCCATGCAGCGCAGCGGTCTGGCCGGCAGTGGCGATGCTGAGGGTGTCGAAGAACTGCGCCTGTTCGACCGTGTAACCAAGCGCGCTTACGCCCTGGGCGAAGATCGCGGTCAGCTGATGGATGCGCTGGGCGATCTGGGTCAGGCCTTTCGGGCCGTGGTACACGGCGTACATGCTGGCGATATTGGCGAGCAGTACCTGGGCCGTACAGATGTTGCTGGTGGCCTTCTCGCGGCGGATATGCTGCTCGCGCGTCTGCATGGCCAGGCGCAGGGCCGGCTTGCCAAAACGGTCGATCGACATGCCGACCAGACGGCCCGGCATGTCGCGCTTGAAGGTATCGCGGGTGGCGAAATAGGCAGCGTGCGGGCCGCCGAAACCCAGCGGCACACCGAAGCGCTGGGCACTGCCCAGGGCCACGTCGGCGCCGAATTCGCCTGGCGCGGTGAGCAGGGTCAGAGCCAGCAGGTCAGCGGCGACGGCTACCAGTACACCGGCGGCGTGGAAGCGCTCGACCAGCTCGCGGTAATCGAAGATATCGCCATTGCTCGCCGGGTATTGCAGCAGGGCGCCGAAGTAGGCGCTGGCATCGCTGATCGCAGCTTCGTCGCCGATCACGACTTCGATGCCCAGCGGCTCGGCGCGGGTGCGCAGCACGTCGAGGGTTTGCGGGTGGCAGTGCTGGGAGGCGAAGAAGGTGTTGCTGGCCTTGTTCTTCGCCAGGCGCTTGCAGAAGGTCATGGCTTCGGCAGCGGCAGTGGCTTCGTCGAGCAAGGAGGCGTTGGCGATCGGCAGGCCGGAGAGGTCGCTGACCAGGGTCTGGAAGTTCAGCAGGGATTCCAGGCGACCCTGGGAAATTTCCGGCTGGTAGGGGGTATAGGCGGTGTACCAGGCCGGATTTTCCAGCAGGTTGCGCAGGATCGGGCTCGGCGTGTGAGTGCCGTAGTAACCCTGGCCGATGTAGGTCTTGAACTGCTGGTTTTTGCTGGCGATGGCCTTGATCTTGGCCAGGGCGTCGGCTTCCGACAGGCCGGGCGTTTGCCCGAGCACGCTGGTGCCCTTGATGCTTTCCGGGATCACGCTGGCGGTCAGCGCGTCGAGGGACTCGTAACCGAGCGCCTGCAGCATGGCCGCGGTATCGGCGTCACGCGGGCCGATATGCCGGGCAATGAATTCGTTCTGGGTGGTCAGGTTAGTCATGGTGATCTCTCAAGCGTCAGCGTTGGCGTTCAGCAGGCGCTCGTAGGCAGCCTGGTCGAGCAGATCGGCGACGGCGCTGGCATCGACCGGGCGGAAGCGAAAGAACCAGCCCTTGCCGAGCGGGTCTTCGTTCACCAGCTCAGGGCTGGCCTCCAGTTCGGCATTCAGTTCGAGCACTTCACCGTCCAACGGCATGGCGATGTTGCTGGCGGCTTTCACCGACTCCAGTACCGCGACTTCTGCCCCCACAGTGTAGGACTGCAAATCCGGGAGCTGTACGAATACCACGTCGCCCAGTGCCTCTTGGGCATAAGCGGTGATGCCTACGGTGACCAGGCCATCGGCGTCCTGACGCAGCCATTCGTGATCGACGGTAAAACGCAATTCGCTCATGTGTACTCCTCAAGGGTCTGGACTCGCCCTTTTTCGTGCGGGCGATGATCAAAAGCGCTCGCTGGCCGCGAGCCTGTGCTTAGCTTGTAGCAAGGCTGGTGCCATCGATATTTTTCCTATTGAAATCAATGGTTTATGGATTTATTCTAACTATCGACCAAGTGTGCTCGTATTGATTTCGATACGGTTGCGCGCAAACCCATCCGCTATGCCTGACACACGCCACCAAATGCGCGCCTGCACGCGTTTTGTATTGATATCGATACGATGTTTGGGTTTCGATACGAGTGGCGATTCCAGCCCCTGCACATCTACCAACTTGGCGATACGGCGGCCGCAGATGTGCAGTCATGCCCAGGGCTTCCCATTCATCGTTTGAATCGCGCTGCTTATGCGGGCCGTAGCAGTGCATTCACTCTTTCGAGCTACAGCGCGAATCCATCCTTCGGGCGCTTATCCGTCCCCGTCGCCCTGGCTAGGGTGCTCCCAGTTCGACCCCAACCAGGAGCGCTTCATGACAATAAGAAAAGGGGCAGGAGTCTTCCAGCCGAAAGTTTTGACCTTGGCAGTGGCAATGGGCATCGCCGCGCCCAGCTACGCCGTGAACTTCAACATCGGAGAAATCGAAGGGCAGCTCGACAGCTCGCTGTCGGTGGGCGCCAGCTGGTCGACGCGCTCTGCGGATCGCGAACTGATCGGCATCAACAACGGCGGTACGGGTTACACCCAGACCGGCGACGATGGCCGTTTGAACTTCAAGAAGGGCGAGACCTTCTCGAAGATCTTCAAGGGCATCCATGACCTTGAATTAAAATACGGCGATACCGGCGTTTTTGTTCGCGGCAAATACTGGTACGACTTCGAATTGAAGGACGAGAGCCGGCCGTTCAAGGACATCAGCGACGAAAACCGTAAAGAGGGTGCGCAATCCTCCGGTGGGCAGATCCTCGACGCATTCGTCTATCACAACTATTCCCTCGGCGATTTGCCCGGCACCGTGCGGGTCGGCAAGCAGGTAATCAGCTGGGGTGAAAGCACCTTCATCGCTAACAGCATCAACTCGATCAACCCGGTCGACGTTGCGGCGTTCCGGCGCCCTGGCGCGGAGATCAAGGAAGGCTTGATCCCGGTCAATATGATCTACCTGTCGCAGAGCCTGACCGATCAGCTGAGTGTGGAGGCCTTCTATCAGCTGGAGTGGGACCAGACCATCCTCGATAACTGCGGCACCTTCTTCGGCTCCGACGTGGTGCAGGACGGTTGCGACAGCAATTACCACGCGGGTAGCAACGCGATTGCACCGTTGCAGGGCTTTGCGGCCGCCAACGGCATTGGTTTTGACGTGACCAGCGAAGGCGTGGTGGTGCCGCGCGGTGGCGACCGTGACGCGCGCGACTCCGGTCAGTTCGGCCTGGCGTTGCGTTGGCTCGGCGACGAGACCGAGTACGGCGCGTACTTCATGAATTACCACAGCCGCACGCCCATCGTGAGCACCCATACCGGTAACGTCTCGCTGGCAAATGCGGCAGGCGTCGCCGGTGCACTGATCGGTGCGGGCCTTCCCGCAAGCCTGACCGGCGGCATCCTGCAAAGTGCGGCACTGGGTAACGGCGAGTATTACCTGGAATATCCGGAAGACATCCAGCTGTATGGCGCCAGCTTCTCCACCACGCTGCCCACCGGCACGGCCTGGGCCGGGGAAATCAGTTATCGGCCCAATGCCCCGGTGCAGATCAATACCACCGACCTGACCCGTGCACTGCTCAACCCGCTTGCCCCTGGCACATCGCCGGTCGAGAGCGCGGTGAATACCGATAACCGTGGCTACAACCGCAAGGAAATCACCCAGGTCCAGAGCACCTTCACCCACTTCGTCGACCAGGTGATGGGCGCTGCTCGTCTGACCCTGGTGGGCGAACTCGGTTATGCCCATGTCGGTGGGTTGGAAAGTACCAGTGAATTGCGTTACGGCCGGGATTCGATCTACGGCACCCCGGACGACGCTGCTCAGCTGGCCGCCTATGGCACCCATGGTTACGTTACCGCGAACTCCTGGGGTTACCGCGCGCGCGCCATCCTCGACTACAACAGCGTGTTCGCCGGTATCAACCTCAAGCCAAACCTCTCCTGGTCGCACGATGTGGACGGTTACGGCCCCAACGGCCTGTTCAACGAAGGCTCCAAGGCGGTCAGCGTTGGTCTGGATGCGGACTACCGCAACACCTACACCGCCAGCCTGGCCTACACCGATTTCTTTGGTGGCGACTACAACACCGCAGTGGATCGCGACTTCCTGGCGCTGAGCTTCGGCGTCAGCTTCTAAGCCGCTATTCGGAACAATTGAGGATTGATGATGAAAACAACAAGAAATTTGATCGGTGCAATGGCGTTGTCGCTGCTCGCGGGCAGCGTGCTGGCGGCGGTCTCCCCCGAGGAAGCGGCGAAACTGGGCAGCAGCCTGACGCCGTTGGGCGCAGAAAAAGCCGGCAATGCCGACGGCAGCATTCCGGAGTGGACCGGCGGCCTGCCGGTCAACGCCGGCGCTGAAGACGCACGCGGCTTTCTCGCCGATCCGTTCGCCGACGAGCAGCCGCTGTTCGTGATCACCGCGAGCAACGCCGAGCAGTACAAGGACAAGCTGAGCGCAGGCCAACTGGCGATGCTCAAGCGCTATCCAGAAACCTACCGTCTGCCGATCTACAAAAGCCACCGCACCGTTGCGCTGCCACAGAAGATCTACGAGGCGGCCAAGATCAGTGCGTTGAACACCTCGCTGGTAGAGGGCGGCAATGGCCTGGCCAATTTTGCCAAGAGCCGCAACTACGCATTCCCGATCCCGCAGAACGGCCTGGAAGTGGTGTGGAACCACATCACCCGTTATCGCGGCGGCAACCTGAAGCGCACCATCGTCCAGGCGACGCCCCAGGCTAACGGCAACTTCACCCTGGTGCACTTCGAGGACGAAGTGGCATTCCCCAGCGGTATGCCTGACCTGGATCCGGAGAAGGCCGAAAACGCTTTGCTGTTCTTCAAGCAGCGGGTAACTGCGCCCGCGCGTCTGGCCGGTAACGTGCTGTTGGTGCACGACTCGCTCGATCAGGTCAAAGAGCCGCGCATGGCGTGGGTCTACAACGCCGGTCAGCGCCGCGTACGTCGCGCACCGCAGGTGGCCTATGACGGGCCGGGTACCGCTGCCGACGGCCTGCGCACGTCGGACAACTTCGACATGTACAACGGCGCGCCCAACCGTTACGACTGGAAGCTCATCGGTAAGCGCGAGCTGTACATTCCGTACAACAACTACCGCCTCGACTCGCCGAAAAACAAGTACAGCGACATCCTCAAGGCTGGCCATATCAACCAGGACCTGACCCGCTACGAGCTGCACCGCGTGTGGGAAGTGGAAGCAACCCTTAAGGAAGGCGAGCGCAACATTTACGCCAAGCGTCGTTTCTATGTCGATGAAGATTCCTGGATCATCGCCATGTCCGAACATTACGACGGTCGCGGTCAGTTGTGGCGTGTCGGCGAAGCGCAGCTGGTGCACAACTATGTGCAGCAGACCCCGGTGTATGCACTGGAAGCGCTGTACGACATCATCGGTGGCCGCTACCTGGCAATCGGTATGCGCAACGAAGAGAAGAAGCCATTCGTCTATGGAGCTGAAGCGTCGGCAGCTGACTTCACGCCCACAGCGCTGCGTAACGCTGGCGTTCGCTAAGCTTATGCGGTGATATTCAGGCGGCCTACGGGCCGCCTTTTTTCGTTGTCGAGGCGTAGGCTGGAGCATGCGCTTGCATGCTCGTAAAACAACAAGAAACGGGAGGCAGCTTCATGTCCAGGCTTTCTCAGTACCCAGAGAGCGGTAACCATGGCGGCAACGTGACCCCGCTCAAACCGCCGGCCCGGCAACTGCCCCGTCTGCCGGCACAGCACGTCGCCCGCGACCGCCTCAGTACCTCGTTGTTGAACAGCGACTGTCGCCTGCGCCTGCTCTGCGCACCCGCCGGCTTCGGCAAGACCGTGCTGCTGCGCGAGTGCATGCGCCATGTCCCGGCCGATACGCGGCTGGTCTGGCTCGACCTGGCCGGACGCCGAATGGACGCGGCGCAGTTGCTCGCCCGCCTGGGCGCGGCCTTAGAGATGCCGGTAACCAGCGAAGGCGACGCCAGCGAGGCGCTGCTGGCGTTGTTGCAGCGGCTCGACCAGCGTCTGTGGATCGTGCTCGACGACTACCCCCGCATGCCGGAGCGCGATGGCCAACTCTGTGAACTGGACGCCTGCCTGGATCTGCTGCTGGAGCAGGGGCCGAGCACGGTCTGCTGGTGGGTCAGCAGCCGCCGGCAGCCGGTGTGCAACCTGCCGCGGCTGTCGTTGCAGGGCGACCTGCTGGCGCTGGATGCCAGCGCCCTGGCACTCAATCAGGAGGAGTTCGAGCGGCTGCTGCACGGCTACCCGCTGCACTTGCCAAGCGCCCAGGCCGAGCAGCTGTTCCAGCAGTGCGCGGGCTGGCTGGCCGGTATCTGCCTGCTGCTGTTGAACGCCGATGAACAATCGCTGGCGGGTCGGCTGCGCAGCGGTACGGCGTTCTTTGATGACTATATCCAGCGCGAACTGCTGGGCCTGCTGGATGACGAGGTGCGCGCCGCCCTGGGGTTGCTGGCGCACATGCCGCGTTTCACGGCGGAGTTGTCCGAGCATGTGCTGGAAGCGCCGCATTCCCAAGTGTTCGGCGTGTTGCGTGACAGTCAGCTGCTGGTGCGGGCCGACGAAAGCGACGCGGAATGGCTGACCGTCTGGCGGCCGCTGGCATTGCTGCTGCGCCGCCTGCCCGATGCGGCGCCGGTCGCTCCGGTGCACCTGCGCGCGTGCCGCTGGTTTGCCGAGCGCGGCGAACTGCGCGAAGCAGTGGAGCACGCCTTGCTCGCCCATCAGCCTGAAGTTGCGGCCAACTACCTGCAGCGTTTCGGCCAGGAGCAATTGCTGATCGGGCGCAATGTGTCGCTGTTTCTGCAATGGCGTACCGAGCTGCCGCAAACCCTGTTCGCCAGCACACCGCGGCTGATCATTCTGCACGCGTGGGCGCTGCTGACGTGCGCCAGGCTCGATGAGGTCGAGCAGTGCATGACCGACCTGCGGCATTTCCTGCCACAGCCCGATGCGCGTCGGCAGCGGGTGTTGCTGGCCCATGTCCAGGCGCTCAACGGCGCCCTGTCGCGCCAGCGCGGGCAGCGCTCGGCCACCGAACATTGCCTGCAGGCGCTGGAGGTGCTGCCGGAGCAGGCCTGGTCACAGCGCGTGCTCTGTTATCAGGCGATGAGCCAGCAGGCCATGGCGGAAGGGCAACTAAGCCGCGGCGAGTATTACAACCTGGAAGGCATCAAGCTGGCGCGCCAGTGCGCCAGCGTAATCTACGAAAGCCTGTTGAGCGTGGACCGGGTGCACTGGCTGGAAATGGTCGGCGAAAGCACCCGCGCCCTTGAACTGGTCGAACACACCCTGCTACTGCTGCAGGCGAGCGTACGTCACAGCCCGGTGCTGGGCCGGCTGTTACTGCTGCGTGGGCGTCTGCTGGCCAGTCAGGGCCTGCTCGAGGAAGCGGTGGTGGCTTATCAGTGCGGCTTGGCCGAGGCGCAGGATTGCGAAGATGCCTACACCTTCTTCGGCTACCTCGGTCTTGCCGGGCTGGCCTCGACCCAGGGCCAGACAACCCAGGCGTTCCAGTGCCTGCGCGAGGCCGAGCGCCTGATGCAATGGCGGCATGTGCCGGAGGTGCGCTACCGCGGCGTGCTGCAGCTCACGGCGGGGTTGTGCTGGTTGCGCGAAGGAGCGTGCGAGAAAGCCCGCGAAGCCTTCGAACAGGTCCTCAGTCATTACCAGGCGGTCGACTTGCTGGCCCCGTCCGGCGCCTTCGATCTGCTGCCGCGCATCCACCGTTACCTGGCCATCTGCGACCTGCTGCAGGGCCGTTACAGCGAGGCACTGGCAGCGCTCGGCGAACAACTCGTCGCCGCCGAAGCCAGCGGACATGTGAGCCTTGCTTGTGAATGCCGCTTCGGCCTGGCTGAAGCCCTGTACGTCAGCGGTCAGGGCGAGGAGGCGAATGCGCAACTGACGGATGCATTGGCGGAAGCGGCGCGGCTGGTGCTGTTGCGTCCGGTGCTGGAGCTGCAGCAGCGCCACGGCCGCTGGCTCGATCAGTTTCTGCCACCGCAGGCGGGGGCGACCTTGCATGCGCGGTTGCTGCGTCAGTTCGGTGACGCGCCGCTCGAACCGGTTGCTGCTGCCTCGAGCGGGTCGCCATTGAGCGGGCGTGAGCTGGCGGTGCTCGGGTTGATTGCCCAGGGATTGTCCAATCAGGAAATTGCCGAGCAACTGTTCATCTCGCTGCACACGGTGAAAACCCATGCCCGCCGAATCAACGGCAAGCTCAGTGTTGCCCGTCGGACGCAGGCGGTGGCACGGGCCAAGGCGCTGGGGCTGTTGTAAACGTCAGGACTAATGCAGCGCCGGAATGGCGTTCAGCTGGCGCAGACGCTCACTGAGCAGCATGCGCTGGGCCGGGTCGTCGCACAGCAGCAGAGCGTGCTGTACATCGAAGCGCTCCGCTTGCGGACATTCCAGCCGCTGGTAGAGCTCGGCGCGGGCCAGGTGGTCAGTCATCGCCGGAGGACCGAGTTGCAGGACGCGCTCGGCATCCTTCAGCGCCGCAAGAAAGTCATCGTTGAAGTGATGCAGCTGGCGCAGGTTGCGCGACAGCCGCTGCAGCATGCTGCGCGCATCGCAGCTTTGCAGGTGCACGGCGCTCAACTCGGCATCGCCACCGTGGTGACGCTGCAACAGTTCGCGGCAGTCGCGGGTGTAGAGTCGGCGCCCGCCGCAGGGGTCGAGCAGGTGATCGGCACCGGGTACCCGCAGCATGAAGTGCCCGGGGAAATTGACCCCCTGCAAGGGAATACCCAGCCGACGAGCCAGTTCCAGGGCGATCAAGGCGAGCGACAGCGGTTGCCCGCGACGGCGTTGCAACACGCGGTTGAGCAACGCCACCTGCGGGCGCAGTGGCAGCTCGTCGTCTTCGTGAAAATCCAGTTCGTTGAGGCGACGCAACAGCGGTTGCGCCAGTTCCTGGGCGGGCAGTTCCGGCAGGCCGACGGCTACCTGATGCTGCAAGCCGCCAAGGTCGCGCAGCACCTGGGCCGGTTGCAGCGAGGGGTCATGTTCGGCAGCGATCCACAGCGCTGCCTCGAACAGCGCGGGTGGATCTTGTTCAAGACAGGCAAGGCAGGACTGACGCGCGTTCATGATCACCTCCGGACGTAACTGTTGTAACCGGCCGTTGTCATCGCGTCTAGCCCTGGCTCGCTGGAGCATGAGCGGTAATGCAAACGACCAGGCCCCTGAAAAGGGGCCTGGTGGTGAGGTGGGTTGAGTGAGCCAGTTATTCGGTTGCCGTCTCGCCCAGCTCGCTGAGTGCGTCCGGCTGATTCTTGAAGGCCTTGGCGAAGATCTCGCGGTTCTTGGCCATGAAGATACCGAGCTCTTCGCCTTGCGCCTCGTTCAGCGAAGGAACGGCTTTCTGCAGGACCTCGGTCAGCAGCTCGGCCAGTTCGAGCATCTTGTCGTGACGATCGGCTTCGGCCTTATCCATAAACAAGCGCTCCAAGTCTCGACTGCTGCGGTACACCACTTCGACGGCCATTCATCACCTCTACGCCTTCACGCTGATAGGTTGCAGGAAACTGTTTATATGTACAGTGTTGGCGAGCATAAAGAACTCGCGTGCATTTGACCAGCTGAACATATGACCAGCTGAACATAGCCGATTGTGCCGCAGTTGGCGCAGCGCCGGGCAGTGCGCCCGGGCTGCAGCCGCTTGCTCAGCGATCGCTGCGAATCGGGCCGAACTCGCTAGGCACCCAGGCATAACCCGCGCCCTCACTGCGAACGTGGCCAATACCGGGAAACGGCATGTGCGCGCCCGCTACCCAGAGCTTGTCACGGGCGGCGTCGGCAAAGATTTTCTTGCGCGTTTCCAGGGCCTTGGGGCTGTCGACGTCGAACTCGATCACCACTTCGGGTTTGGCGAACTGCACCGCATGGCTGTGCACGATATCGCCCCACACCAGCAGGCTCTGGCCCTTGGAGCTGAACAGGTAAGAGGTATGTCCTGGGGTGTGGCCATTGGTTGGCACCAGCGTCACCCCCGGGATCAGCGTGCTGTCGGCGGCGTAGGGTTTCAGCCGGTCAGCGGCGGCATAGGGCGCGATCGCGCTCTTGGCCATGCTGAACATGCCTTGCATGGCTTTAGGCGCCTTGCTGGCTACCTCGTCGCTCAGCCAGAAATCCGCCTCGGCCTGGGGCACGTGCACGGTGGCGTTGGCGAAGGCCGGCTTGCCCTCAGGGGTCAGCAGGCCGCAGGCGTGGTCCGGGTGCAGGTGGGTAAGCAGCACAGTATCGACCTGATCGAGGCGGTAACCGGCGGCCTGCAAATTGTTTTGCACCACGCCCAGGGTCGGGCCGAAGCACTGGGCGGCGCCGCTGTCGACCAGCACCAGGTTGCTGCCGGTGTTGATCAGGTAGGCGTTCACCGCGGTCTGCATGCCCTTGCTCGACTCGACGAACATCCGCGCCAGCAGGCTCTGGATGTCCTCTGCGCTGGCGCCCTTGAGGATGCTGCTGTCGAGGTCGACGTAGCCGTCGTACAGCGCCGTTACCTCGAAGTCGCCCAGGGCCATGCGATAGAAACCGGGAACCTGAGTCTGTTGTTTCGCCACGGGCGCAGCCTGCAGGCTGAGTGGCAGCGCCATGCTGAAAGTGGCGGCAAGCAGAGCCAGTCGGCTGCGGATCGAAGGTAAGGCCATTGCAGATCTCCATCGGGATAGGGACGGGGTTGACCGCAAGCAGCGCGGCCAGGCGTCGGTTATGCATTTCTGGCGGCCTGCTGTCCAGTACGCACGTGGTTGTCGCTTAGTTACGCTGCGGTAAGTACTGCCTGGGCGCCGGCGTTTTGCGGCCCCTGCGGCGTTTAGGCCTTGCGCTTGGTCTTTTTCCTGCATAACGCACCTGCTATAAGGGCGCGCACCGCCGCTCTCGGACGGTTTCAAGGAGTTTCACACGTGAATAGCAATTGGGCCGAGCGCACGCGCGAACGCATGCATGGACTGGCCGAGTCACTCGGCAATCTGCTGGTGGAAACCTTCCATTACCTGGCGCTGTTCGCCATCGGCGCGGTCACTGCCTGGGCCGCCATCATGGCGTTTCTGGGGATGGTCGAGACTGGCCACATATCGGTCGACGACATTCTGCTGCTGTTCATCTACCTCGAATTGGGCGCCATGGTCGGGATCTATTTCAAGACCAACCATATGCCGATTCGCTTCCTGATCTACGTGGCGATCACGGCATTGACCCGCCTGCTGATTTCTGATGTGTCGCACCATCACCGCCCCGATTGGAGCGTGGTGATGGTTTCCGGGGCAATTCTGCTGCTGGCGCTGGCGATTCTGGTGGTGCGCTACGCGTCGTCGCGCTACCCCTCGGTGCAGGCCGACGGGCCGCGCAGAAAGCGCAACAAGGCCGATGAAGCGTCCGAGAAGGACGACCTGCAGGGCGATGACTGAGTGAGCCGCGCGCCGCTTGGCCTCAGTTGCCGAGCGGTGCGAACAGCGCCTGCAGATCCTCTTCGCTGAGCTGCCACTGCGCTTGGCTGCCGCCTTCCAGCACGCCGCGGGCGAGGTTGGCCTTGGCCTGCTGTAGCTGCTGAATCTTCTCCTCGACACTGCCGCGGGCGATCAACTTGTAGACGAACACCGGCTTGTCCTGGCCGATGCGGTAAGCGCGGTCGCTGGCCTGGGCTTCGGCAGCAGGGTTCCACCAGGGATCGAAGTGAATCACCGTGTCGGCAGCCGTGAGGTTAAGGCCCGAGCCGCCGGCCTTGAGGCTGATCAGGAACACTGGATACTCGCCGGCCTGGAATTGCTGCACGGGGGTGCGTCTGTCCTGGGTGCTGCCGGTGAGTTTGACGTAGCCGATGCCGCGCGCCTGCAGCTCGGTCTCGATCAAGGCCAGCATCGACGTGAACTGGGAGAACAACAGCACCCTGCTGCCGCCGGCGATCAGCTCCTCGAGCATTTCCAGCAGCGCGCCGAGCTTGCCCGAGTCGCTGCTTTTCAGGTGCGCCGGATCGTCGCCGAGCAGGCGCAGGTCGCAACAGGCCTGGCGCAGGCGCAACAGGGCTTCGAGGATGACGATCTGGCTGCGGGCGAGGCCCTGGCGGGCGATCTCCGCACGGACTTTCTCGTCCATCGCCAGGCGCAGGGTTTCATAGCGGTCACGCTGCGTGGCGCTCAGTTCGACCCAGTGGGTGATCTCGGTCTTGGGCGGCAACTCGCGGGCGACCTGTTCCTTCTTGCGGCGCAGCACGAACGGCTTGATCCGCCCGCGCAGATGGGCCAGGCGCTGCTCGTTGGCCTGTTTCTCGATCGGCGTGCGGTAGTCGCGGGTAAAGCTCTGGCTATCGCCAAGCCAGCCGGGCATGAGGAAATTGAACAGCGACCACAGCTCGCCCAGGTGATTTTCCAGCGGCGTACCGGTCAGGCACAGGCGTTGCCGCGCCTGCAACTGGCCAGCGGCGAGGGCGGCCTTGCTGCGCGGGTTCTTGATGTTCTGCGCTTCGTCGAGAATCGCCAGGTGGAACGGTTGCGCGGCCAGTACCTTGAGGTCGCGCGGCAGCAGCGCATAGGTCGTGAGCACGATGTCGTGCTCGCCGATCCGCTTGAACTGGCTACGCCGTTGCGGCCCGTGCAGCGTCAGGACGCGCAGGCTCGGGGTAAAGCGCGCGGCCTCGTCCTGCCAGTTCGGGATCAGGCTGGTCGGCATCACGATCAGCGCGGGCTGGGTGAGGCGTCCGGCGTGTTTCTCGCCAAGGATATGGGCCAGGGTCTGCAGGGTCTTGCCCAGGCCCATGTCGTCGGCCAGTACTCCGCCCACCTGCAGCTCGCCGAGTGCCTGCATCCAGCCGAGGCCCTGCAGCTGATACGGCCGCAACTCGGCGTGCAAACCTGGAGGCGGCTCCACTTGCCGCTCGCCTTGGGCCTGCAGGCGTTGACCGAACTCGCGCAGCTGTTCGCCGCCTTGCCATTTCAGCCAGGTACCGCCCGCCAACCCGGAAAGACGCGCGGCGTCGGCGCGGGGCAGGCGCAGGCCCTGGCCCTGAGCGAGTTCGTCCGGGTCGCGGAAGAACAGCTCGCCCAGGGTACCGAGCAGCGGCTTCAGACGCGCGAAGGGCAGGGCGATGCGTTTGTGACTCTGCGGCAGGCTGACCAGCAGCACCTCGCCTTCCTGGCGCTGGGCCAGCGCATCGCTGGTCAGCAGCCAGGGCGTGCGACGGATCGCCTGAAGCAGAATGGGCAGCAGGCTGATGCGCTGGCCGTCGACTTCGATGCCCAGTTCCAGATCGAACCAGCCCGCTTCCTCCGGCTCGTCGATCTCGACGTACCAGTCTTCGACCTCGGCCAGGTTGAACTGGAAATCCGGCTGCATGTGCACCTGCCAGCCCTGCTCGCGCAGCAGTGGCAACTGACCGTTAACGAAAGCCAGCCAGGCGCTCTCGCCGTTCAGTTCGAACGGCTCGCCGGCGTCCTCGGGTAGCGCATCGCTCTGCCGCAACGCGCTGTGCAAACCGGTGTCGAGCAGGCGCTTGCGCAATGCCGCCTCTGCCTCGGCATCGCGGATGATGCGCAGCCTGTGGTTATCGGCCTGGCGTACCAGCAGGTCCTTGACGGTTTTGCCGAAGGTGCGATGGCCCTGGTAAGCGAAAGCGAGGGCGGCGCGGTGCTGGGGCTGTTCGTGCATGCGGCCCTTGCGTGCATCGAAATGCACGCGCACGTGGCTGCCAAGGGTCAGGATCGGTTTCGGCTGCACCCCTTCCAGACGCTGCTCGACGACTTCCGCGCGGGTTTCTATCAATGGGCTGAGGTCGATACCGGCCTGCTGCTGGCTTTGCAGCGCGAGCAGGGCGGCGGCCACGTGTTTGCAGTTTCGCCCCACCGGGCAATTGCAGTGGCCGGCGACGTGCCACCTGTCCGCGGCCGGGGTTAGCAGGATGCGTTGCTGGTAGGTATTGGCGCCCGAGCCGCGGCAGCTGGCGAGCAGGGTGCCGTCCTTGATGCTGAGCAAGGTGCTGCGGCCCTGTTCGGCATATTGCTGACCACGGGTGAGGGCGCCCTCGGCGAACGCGGCGCGCCAGTCGGCCTGGCGCAGGCGCAAGATCTCCAGCGTCATCGGGCGGCTCGTAAGGCGATATAAGCGAGGTCGGACATGCCAGGACCAAATCAGGGAAAGCCGCTGATTCTGGCACAGCGCTGGTGGATTAGCAGCCTGTAACGCGGGTGCGGCTCAGCCTGCGAATGCCTGGCGGTACTGGCTCGGCGTGGCGCCGATGGCCTGGCGAAAACGGTTGCTGAAATGGCTGGCGCTGGCGAAGCCGCAGGCCAGGGCGATCTCGCCGAAGGGCAACGGGCTACGTTGCAGCAGATGACGCGCGCGTTCCAGGCGCCGCGCCAGCAGATAACGGTGCGGCGGCACGCCGAAGCTCAGGCTGAACATGCGCGCGAAGTGGTATTCGGACAGCGCGCACAGCCCGGCCAACTGGCCAAGGCTCAACGGCTCGGCCAGGTGCGCCTCGATGAAGTCGCGCAGCCGCTTGCGCTGCCCCGGTGCGAGGCCGCCGGTCACGCGCAGGCTGTCGCGTCGGCGGACTTGCGAGAGCAGGGCATGGTCGAGCAGGTCATGGGCCAGGCTGCTGGTGAGCAGTCGCTCGCCGGGCTCCTGCCAGTTGAGCTGGCTGAGTTGACGGAAGCGCTGGGCCTGACAGGAGTCATCGAGAAAGGTCGTTTCGTGCAGCTGCAGCTCGCGCGGTTCACGGTCGAGCAGACGCACCGCGCCCAGGGCGAATTGCGCTTCGCTGACATACAGATGGGCCAGGTGGATTTCGCCGTTGATCACCCAGGCGGACTGATGCCCCGCCGGCAGGATGCACAGCTTGTCCGGCGCGCCTTTGCGTTGCGGCCGTTCCCGGCGAAAGGTGCCGGTGCCGCCCGCCAGGTAGCAGGACAGGGTGTGATGGGTCGGTGCCTGATAATCGCGGGTGTCGTGGCGGTTGCTCCAGATCGCAGCCGCCAGCCCGTCACCGAGTTCGGCGCTGTGCAGCAGCCTGGAGTTGGGCGAGCTGCCCATGGCCTGGAATACCTGACTTTGATCGAGCTGCGACATGAGTTCTCCTTACGCCGCGCCCATGCTAGCGCGCCCTCGATCATCTGCCAGCCCTCGGCTGGCGAATAAGCGCAAGTTTAGACAAGTGCTGCGCGCGGCGACTGCGCTCGCCGCGAACGGGTCAGGGCGTGGGGAGGGTTAGAAACGCCTGCTCGATCTGACCGACGCTGGTCGGTCTGACCAGCCGCGCTACTTCCTGACCGTCGTGAAAGAAGATCAGCGTCGGCCACAATTTGACCTTGAACGAGCGACCGAGGCGACGGCCGCTGCCGTCCTCGATCTTCAGGTGACGCACTTGAGGGTGCCCAGCGAATACCTCGGCAAGCAGCGGTTGCGCCGCCTGGCAATGGCCGCACCAGGGTGTGCCGAACTCGATCAGGGTCGGCCCGGACAGCGCGTCGAGCGCCTCGCGGGTCGGCTCGCTGGCAAGGTATTCAGCGGTCATGCTCATGGCGTTCTCCAGGTGAAGGTGTGGGTTGCCGGTCACGCCCGGCTGCCCCAGGCGCGGGCAAGGGCACCCTGGCTGCCCAACAGCGGATCGGCTTGCGGCGTCTCTACCCGAGCGATGCGCTCCAGCGAGGCGGCAAGGGTGCTGGCATCGGCGCGCTGGATATCGTAATCCTCCTGGCCCACCGGGTACGCACCAACTACCAAGAAATCATCGCTCTGCTCGAGGCGGCAATGGCCGGTGCCTGCGGGCAGGATCACCAAGTCGCCCGCTTGCAGGTGCAGCGCCTGGCCATGTTCGCCACCAAGCATGACGTGCGCGCTGCCCGCCGCGACTCCCAGCGCTTCATGGGCGTTGGAGTGGTAATGGTGATAGTCGAAAATGCCGTCGCGCCACTGGGGTGGCCACCCGTTGGCAGCGAACACCCGCTCGAACGCGGCAGCCAGATCGCCGTCGAGCTCGACCTGGCGATAGATCAATACCGGCAGCGGGCTATTGGGAATCATGTCGTCGCTGTCGAACAGCAGTTGTTGCGGCTGCTCCTGGGGCTCAGTCGGCGCGCGCATCGGTCCACTCCTAATTAGTGTCTGTTGGCAGCGGCGGCGTCCATGCGGCGGCTTGCATAGGGTTGGGAATAGACGCGGCGGCACAAAGTTCCTCCACGCTGGCTCGCCGCGTATGCGCTAACCGCATATCCGGAACCCAGGAACCAGGCCGAGTGATTTGCTGAACGTGCCCGCAGCGCCAGCGGTCCACCGCTAGGCAAGCCCATAACCCTTTGGAGAGACAGAGATGAACAGGCTCAAATTCCCGATGCTGGTGTTGGCAGTAGTGGTATCCCAGGCGGCGCTGGCAGACAGCGGCGGCATGACCCTTGAACAGCAGCGCGACCAGATCGGCGAAAACATGGTCCGCGAGCGCACCGGCCAGCCAACGATCAATAGCGCTGACGCCGGTCAGGCGACCCAGTCATCGCAGAATTCCAACGCACCCGCAGCTGGCAACAACGGCCAGCAGTCGGGGCAGACCAATAATTCAGGTGCCTCTGGCCAGGGGCAGCCGAACAATGCCACGGGCAACGCCACCTCGGGTCAAGGTCAATCGACCACGGCTCCAGGTTCGTCCACCACCGGCCAGGGCCAGTCGACCACCGCCCCCGGCACATCGACTACAGGTCAAGGGCAATCGACCACTGCGCCAGGTACGTCTACCACCGGCCAAGGCCAATCGACCACTGCCCCTGGTACCTCGACCACCGGCCAGGGTCAGTCGACCACGGCACCCGCGACCGGCAACAGCTCAGGTTCGCGTAGCACCCAAGGGGGTGGCACAACAGGTGGCGCATCGGGTGGTGCTACAGGTGGTGGTGCAACAGGGGGCAGCACCGGCACGTCCGGTTCTGGCGGTGGTACAGGTGGGACCGGCGGTGGATCCAGCTCCGGCGGCGCGGGCGGTGGCTCTACAGGCGGCGCAGTAGGTGGTGGCGGCAATTAAGTGCTAGCGCTGATAGCGATACGGGAAGGATTCGCTGCCTCTAAAGTCCGCAACTTTATGCAAGCGCGGACCCGAGGCGAGGTACAGACTTCAGTGATCCACTGGGGGCTGTCCGATGAACCTGTCGCTTTATCTGCTTACCGTACTGATCTGGGGCACGACCTGGATCGCGCTGAAACTGCAGCTCGGCGAGGTCGCAATAGCTGCGTCCATCGCCTACCGCTTCGCCCTCGCGGCTGCGGTGTTGTTTGTCGTGTTGTTGCTCAGCGGCCGTCTGCAAAAGCTCGACGGCCGCGGCCAGCTGATCTGCCTGGCTCAGGGCCTGTGCCTGTTCTGCATCAACTTCATGTGCTTCTACACCGCCAGTCAATGGATTCCCAGCGGGCTGGTTGCGGTGATTTTCTCGACGGCTACGCTGTGGAATGCGATCAACGCCCGGCTGTTCTTCAAGCAGAAAGCCTCGTTGAATGTGCTCGGCGGCGGCGCTCTAGGCCTGGCCGGCCTTGGCATGCTCTTCTGGCCCGAGCTGGCTGGCCATGAGGCCAGCCGGGAAACGCTGATGGGCATTGCCCTGGCACTGCTCGGCACCCTGTGTTTTTCTGCGGGCAACATGCTCTCCAGCCTGCAGCAGAAGGCCGGCCTAAAGCCGCTGACGACCAATGCCTGGGGCATGCTGTATGGCGCATTGATGCTGGTGGCGATCTGTCTGGTCAGCGGTACGCCGTTCGGGTTCGAATGGAATACCCGCTACATCGGCTCGCTGCTGTACCTGGCGATCCCGGGCTCGGTGATCGGCTTCACCGCCTACCTGACGCTGGTCGGGCGCATGGGCCCGGAGCGCGCCGCCTACTGCACCGTGCTGTTCCCGGTGGTGGCGCTGAATATTTCGGTGTTCGTCGAGGACTATCAGTGGACGCTCACCGCGTTGTTCGGTCTGGTGCTGGTGATGCTTGGCAACGTGCTGGTGTTTCGCAAGCCAAAGGTCGAACCAGTTGCAGGCACTCCGCTGACGGCTCGTTAGGCGAAGCTGAGCTCAGGCGCTGGGGCCGTCAGCGTTTAGCCAGCTGGGTGAAGATCAGCCATGCGGCGAGCGGGTAGCAGAGGTAGTGCAGGGCGAAGATAAACAGGCCCATTGGGCTGGGTTCGTCCTTGAACAGCATCATCAGCAACAACCCGCCGTACAGCAGCGCCAGTACGCCGCCGTACCACCCGAGCAACTGGCGCCGCTCGCCTGGCAGCGGCGCGCGTCCCTGGCGCCAGGCGAACCACAACGCCATGGCGCCGGCGACCACCAGGGCGATCACCAGCGTCGCCAGCGGGCCGCCGAGTTTTACCAGGCTGCGCAGCAGCAGGTTGAGCACGACAACTGCGGCCACGCCACCCAGGGCCAATCGGCCAATTGCCACGCTGTTCAGCGGCGTTGTCATTGCGGCTCTCCTACAGGCTGCGGTTCAGCCCGAAGCGCTTTTTCAGCACCGCTTCGAGTACGGCTTTCGGCAGCAGTGCGGCCATCAGCGGCAGCGCGCGGCTGCCATTGCCCAGACGCAGCAGGCGCGGGCGCTTGCTGCCTTGCACGGCGGCCAGCAGGTTGCGAGCGAAATGGCTGGCGGGGGTCGGGTGGTCCTGCGAGGCGTTGGCGCGGGCGCGAATGCTGTCGCGCAGCGGCCACCAGGCGGAGCGTTCGTCGATCAGTTGCTCGGCCTCCTGGCTGGCATTGGCACCGAAGCTGGAGGCGATCGCGCCCGGTTGCACTTCCATCACCTCGATGGAGAAGGGCGCCAGCTCCAGGCGCAGCGCATCGGACAACGCATGCACCGCAGCCTTGGAGGCGCAGTAGGCGCCGGCGAACGGTGTGACCAGCACCCCGGAAACGCTGCCGATATTCACCACCAGGCCCCGGTTGCGCCGCAGCAAGGGAAACAGCGCGCGGGTCACACCGATGATGGCGAACACGTTGGTCTCGAACTGCCGGCGCATGCCCTCGACGCCGCCGTCGAGCAGCGGACCCATGGCGCCATAACCAGCGTTGTTGATCAGCACATCGAGCCCGCCGATCTGCTCGCCGAGCTGTGAGGCCATTTGTTCGACCGCCACCGCGTCGTTGACGTCCAGCTGCAACGCATTGAAGCCGGCGGCCTCCAGCACGGCGAGGTCGTCGGCTTTACGCGCGGTGGCCCACACCTGATAACCCGCCGCCTTGAACGCGTCGGCGAGGGCGCGGCCGATTCCGCTGGAGCATCCGGTGATCAGGGCGGTGAGCTGGGTCATGAAGGATTCCTTCGGGTAGATGAAAGTGTTCAATGGCCGGTTAGCGGCTGAAGGTGCCGTGAAGGCGCTCTGCACGAAACTCCAGGGTGCTGGCGCGGTAGCCGCTGCGCAGGGTCGGCAGGGGCAGGCAGTCCTGCCAGGTGGCGCCCGGCAGCAGATTGCCGGGTCCGTTGTAGCGGGGCGATTCGTAGAGGCGCTCGGCCAGGTTGACATTGTCGCCAGGGCGGTAGGCCGCAATCTGCCAGCGCAATTCCGTCAGGGCGGCGGGGCTGCCATTGGTCAGGGTCAATGCCAGGGGTTGCGGCGGCGGGCAGCGTTGCTCGTCGTAGCTGATGCGCAACTGCAGATGAGCAAGGTGGCGGTTCTCGCGACTTTCCTGCCAGAGCACCCAGGTGGTGACCAGACCCAGGCCGATCAGGGCAGCGAGGGAAACGGGCAAGGCTTTACTGGGGTAGCGGATCAGCAGGACCAGCCAGCTGAGCAGCAGAATGGCACCAAATAACATGGAGCGAAGGCCTCGGCCGATGAACAGGATTTCATCCTACACAAGGCTAGGCGGGTGGGCATGTGCTTTGAGTATCGCCGTACCCTCAGGACCTAGCTTACGATTTGCTGCGCTTTGGCCATCCGGCGTTAAAAGCAGCCTCGGAATGCTCATTTACAGCACGTAAACTCCGCTTCCTTGGCTGCTTTTGCCTTGTCTGGCTCTAGCTCGCTAAATCGTAACCAGGTCCTCAGGACGAGGGCACGGCCGACTCAGTTTCAGTTTGTAGCGAGGGCGCGTGCGGCTACGTCGCTACGGCCGTAGACATCCTCAAAACGCTCGATGTCGTCTTCACCAAGGTAACCACCGGATTGCACTTCGATTATTTCCAGTGGGATCTTGCCTGGGTTGCTCAGGCGGTGGACCGCGGTCATCGGAATGTAGGTGGACTGGTTTTCCGTGAGCAGGAACACCTTGTCGTCGCAGGTCACTTCAGCAGTGCCGGAAACCACGATCCAGTGCTCGGCACGGTGGTGGTGCATCTGCAGCGACAGGGTCGCGCCCGGGTTGACGGTGATGCGCTTGACCTGGAAGCGGCCGCCCATGTCCACCGAGTCATACGAGCCCCATGGGCGGTAGACCTGGCAATGGTTCTGGGTTTCGCTGCGGCCCTGGGCGTCGAGCTGGTTGACGACCTTCTTGACGTCCTGCACGCGGTCCTTGTGGGCGATCATCATGGCGTCCTTGGTTTCCACCACGACGATGTCTTCCAGACCGATGATCGAAACCAGCTTGCCGTTGCCGTGCACCAGGCAGTTGTGGCTGTCATGCACCACCACGTCGCCCTTGATCACGTTGCCGTTCTCATCCTTGTTGTGCACGTCCCAGATCGACGACCAGCTGCCCACGTCGTTCCAGCCGGCGTTGAGCGGTACCACGCAGGCACGGGTGGTTTTTTCCATCACGGTGTAGTCGATGGAGTTGTCGGGGCAGCAGGCGAAGGTGGCGGCGTCGATGGTGATCTGGTCACCTTCGATCTTGCTGCGCTCCAGGGCCAGCAGGCAGGTGTCGTAGATGTCGGCGTCATGCACCTTGAGTTCTTCGAGGAAGCGGCTGGCGCGGAACAGGAACATGCCGCTGTTCCAGAAGTATTCGCCGGAGGCGACGAATTCGCGCGCACGGGCTTCATCGGGCTTCTCGACGAAGCGCTCGACGCGTACCACGCCTTCTGGCAGTTCGTCGTCGGCTACCGACTTGATATAGCCATAACCGGTTTCCGGACGGCTGGCGGGGATGCCGAACAGCACCATCTCGCCTTTTTCAGCGGCCGTGGTGGCTACTTTCAGGGCGTTTTGGAATGCCTGCTGGTCGTCGATCACGTGGTCGGCGGGCAGGATCAGCAGCAGGTCGTCGCGGCCTTCACCGACCAGTTTCATTGCCGCAATGGCCACGGCCGGGGCGGTGTTGCGGCCGAACGGCTCGAGCAACAGGGCCTGGGTGGTCAGCTGTTGGGTTTTCAGCTGCTCCTGGACGATGAAGCGGTGTTCCTTGTTGCACACCAGTACCGGGGCCTGCATGCCGTCGAACTGCAAACGCTTGATGGTTTGCTGAAACAGGGTGTCCTTGCCCGTGAGGGCGAGAAACTGCTTGGGGTACTGCTTGCGTGAAAGCGGCCACAGACGCGAACCACTACCACCGGAAAGAATTACTGGAATCATCTCTGCACTCCTAAAGCGCTTATGCGTTTGGTTTGGCGTCCCCCGGTTCAGGCGGGGGAGGGCCCAGTTGCCCAGGCTGCAACAGCACTGGGGGCATCACTCCAAAACGCCTCCTTGATGAAGACGCTGCTACGTCGGTCTAGCTGCCGACCGTGCGGGTCGCTCGAAACTCCAGCGGCGTTGCCACCGTGATCAGCCTGCGAGCGGCCCTTTCTTGTTGTTCGTGTTTGGTTAGTCCAGACGCGGCGGGCGCTTGACCCAGACTGGCGACAACTTGTCGCCGCTGCCGGTGATGTACAGGCAGACCACTTCACCGCGGGCCAGGGTGAC
This sequence comes from Pseudomonas cistanchae, assembly GCF_054483635.1. Classification (NCBI taxonomy): domain Bacteria; kingdom Pseudomonadati; phylum Pseudomonadota; class Gammaproteobacteria; order Pseudomonadales; family Pseudomonadaceae; genus Pseudomonas; species Pseudomonas cistanchae. The sequence continues at coordinate 131,282 of NZ_JBTLWN010000004.1, forward strand.
CGGTTGCAGGTCGCTGATCTTCTTGTCGCCATCGAACAGCGCGAGGTTGACCTTGAGCGGGTTTACTTCGCGCTCGCCATTGCTGTCCGGCTTGACCGCATCGACCACCGCAGCCTTGCCGTCGGCGGTTTTCAGGCTGAGGGTGCTGTCGCTGAGGTTCTGTACGCGCAGCAGAGCCTTGCGCTTGTTGTTGAACGGCGCTTCTTCGACCAGCTTCGGCGCAGTGCCCGGCTGGCTGACGAGGGTGTAGTAGCTGTCGGCATCCAGTTTCACCGGCAGCGTGCTGCTGCCGACCTGGGCGCTGTAGCTGCCCGCAGGCAGAAAGCTGAAGTCGCTGGAAGCCAGGGGGGCGATGTCATCGAGGTCGGTGTTGCCGACGGTGACGCTCACTTCGCTGTTGCTGGCGTTGAACGCACGGACGAATGCGGAGCCTTTCGGTGCGCTTGGGCCGTACAGGGCGGCCTCGTCGGCGTGAACCTGCAGCGCGCCGACTGCCAGGGCGATGGCACCAATGCAGGAAGACCAGCGTTTGATGGATGTATGCATACCTAAAACTCCTCTGAATTAACAAGATCGGGGCGGTAACCGAAACGTGCGAAGCACGCTCAGCGATTCGCCGCGCTGGCCAGTCGTTGACCGTTGGTGCTGCGTTTCAGTTCAGCGATCCATTCGGCATCGAAGCCGCTCAGATCGTTGGCCATCGGCAGGTAGCGCTCGGGGAATTCCCAGATCACCAACTGCGGTGGGGTATTTTTCAGTTCGTCGCTCTGCAGGAACTTGAGCATCGGAATGATTGGACCCAGGCCGTCTTCGGCGTGGTTGCTCAGGTCGCGCTGCAGGTGCTGGCGCAATGCGCCGTCGAAATTCCACTTGGGGTTGGCGCTGTAGCTGGTGCCCACCAGTGCTACCGGAATCTCGCTGTCGCTGAACAGGGCATCGGCGCCCTCAGCCGGTTCAGGTGCACGGGTAACGTGCTTCTGCAGCTGATCCGGCGCCGGCATCAGGTTGGCGAACAGCGGGTCAAGCGGCAGAAAGCGGGTCAGGTCGCCCATGTATGGCGCGCTGCCTTCAGCTTCGGTGACAAACACCTGCGGCTCGCCGTCGAGCGTGGTGGCGCGGTTGACGGTTTCGCTCAGCTGACGTGCCACCAGGTCGGCGCCCAGGGGCGTCCAGTGCGTGTCGGTGCGCAAAAACACTGGGCCATTGCTCTTGCCCGCCTGCAGGATGCTCAGCAGGTCGGGTGCGGCGATGCCGGCATTGCGGGCTTCGTCGAGGAAGCGCTGATAGAGGTTTTCGCGAATGCTGCTGAGCTGGTTGTCGCCAACGAACTCGGGATACAGCCGCGATTTCGACGGCACTATCGCGAGCACCAGCAGCACATCACGTTCCGCCAGCTCGTCGCGCACGCCTTTGATCAGCGCCATATTGTCGTTGAGCTGCTGCTGGCCGTCGGCCACGGCGTCGAACTCTTCGTCGGAGTACAGCCATTCGCGTTCGCCGATCAGCACGCCAGGGCGGCCCTCGTTGAACAGCAGGTAATCCAGCGCAGCCCAGACATTGGTGCCAATGTTCTTAACCGGAAACTGCTTGTCGTAATGGCTTTCGAAGGTTTTCGCCAAGCCGCCGTCAAGCACGGTGAACTGCTTGGGTGCGTCGTAGCTCAGCACCCCGCGCATGGACCACACGAACAACAGGAGCAGCACACCGAGGAACAGTGCGACATAGAGTTTGCGTAATGGACGCGTCATGGTCGGCCTACTCAGAATTGGAAATAGAGGAAGGGCGAGTAGCTCTGCGCGGAGAGCTTCAGCACCGACACGCAGAACAGCAGCAACAGCGCACCACGAACCAGGTAGCGGGGAATCGCCACGCTCCAGGTCGGTTGTTGCACCAGCACGCCGCCGCTGCCGACTACCAGACCAGGCTCGTCACCCGGTACGGCTTTGACGATGCGCGGCTGATCGGTCGCCGGGCCGTTGGCACGGGCGTCAGCAGCGTTGTGCCGGTAGAACTGGCGCAGACCGCAGAACGCCAGAACCACGTACGCCAGCACCAGGGTGGCGATCTGCAGGTCGGTGATGCTTGCGCGGTTGAGTTCGCTGAGCTGCCAGCCGTTGAAGCTGAACATCGCGCTGTACATGCGCCATGCCACGTCGAGGTTCTCGGCGCGGAAGATCACCCAGCCCAGCATCACCAGGAAGAAGGTGAACAGCCATTTCAGTGGGTTGAGAACCTTGGGGGCAGCGTTCACGCCCAGCGCGCGCTCGATGGCCAGCCAGGTGCCGTGCCAGGCGCCCCAGATCATGAAGGTCCAGTTGGCGCCATGCCAGAAACCACCCAGCAACATGGTCAGGAACAGGTTGCGGTAGGTGTTGAAGGTGCCGTTACGGTTGCCACCCAGGGGCACATACAGGTAATCGCGCAGCCAGGTCGACAGGCTGATGTGCCAGCGCCGCCAGAACTCGGTGATCGACTGACTGATATAGGGCTGGTTGAAGTTTTCCATGAAGCGGAAGCCCATCATCAGGCCCAGGCCGATCGCCATGTCGCTGTAACCGGAGAAGTCGAAATACAGCTGCGCGGTGTAGGCGATCATGCCCAGCCAGGCGTCGCCGGTGCTCGGGTTGCTGAGCGCGAAGCAGTGATCGACCAGTGGCGCCAGGCTGTCGGCGATGAACACCTTCTTGACGAAGCCCTGCATGAAGCGCGTGGCGCCTTCGGAGAACTTGTCGATGCTGTGCGTGCGGTCGGTGAACTGGTCGGCCAGGTCCTTGTAGCGCAGCACGGGCCCGGCAATCAGCTGCGGGAACAGGGCGATAAAGGCGGCGAAGTTGATCAGGTTCTCGGTCGGCTCGGTGTCGCCGCGGTACACGTCGATCAGGTAGCTCAGCGACTGGAAGATGTAGAAGGAGATGCCGATCGGCAGGATCACATGGGTCAGCAGGAACGGCTCGAAGCCCGCCCCCTCAAGGACCTTGTTGATGTTCTCCACACCGAAGTTGGCGTACTTGAAGTAGGCCAGGGTCGCCAGGTTGCCCACTATCCCCCATAGCACCCAGCGCTGCGCGGCCTTGGTCCGCACGCCGGCGCGGTGGATGCGCAAGCCGAAGCCGTAGTTCCACAGAGTGACGGCCACGAACAGCAGGAGGAAGTCCACCCGCCACCAGGCATAGAACACATAGCTGCCGATTAGGATCAGCAAGTTGCGATAGCGATTACTGCTCAGGTAGTACAAGCCGAGAAATATCGGCAGAAATAAGAACAGGAATACGTTGGATGAAAAGACCATTGCCTGTGTCCCTTACGAAACTGTTATCAGGCCCACCGTGGGCCCGCCGTTTACCCCGAATTGCAAATTCAGCCCCTCTACCCGGCCACCTCTAAGCGGGCGGTCGTGGGTTGCCTTGCGGCCGGGCGCCCGCAGGCGCCGTCTTTCATTCAGTTCTGCTCGGTCTCCTCGGGCTCGAACACCGCACTGATGTCGCCGCCCAGGCGGAAGCTTTTCAGTGGCACCAGCGATGCCTTCCACTCCATGGTTTGCGCGGAGCAGCTGTAGAGCGTGCAGTAGGGTTCCAGCCAGATGAACTTGCTCTTCTTCTGCAAGTCTTCGAGGTTCTGCTCGGCGCCCGCCTTGTCGGCGAACAGCTCCGGCTCCTCGATCCCTTCCATCACGCGGCTGACCAGGCGCTGCAAGGCACCGTCGTTCTCGCCGCGCACATCCACGCCATTGGCCTGGGCAAACGCGGCCAGCATGGTCAGCGGCGGCAGGCTGTAGTTGTGGTATGCCAGCGCCCGCGGTTTGCGCTTCAACTCGTTGGGCAAGTAACCCTGCTCATCGACCTGGTTCGCGGCGACCCGGTACTGATCCACTGCCCAGTCGAACAGGTCGCGCCGGTCGGTAATGACCGCAGTGGCCATGACTGACCAAGCGGACCAGTAGCTGTGGTTGTTGATCTTCTTCAGCGGCAGGTCGCTCCAGTCTTTCACCGTGTGCTCGGCGAGCTTCGCGAACCAGGCTTCGATCACCTCGGTCTGCTGCTTGTAGGGCGCCAGCGGTTGCGACTCGGAGAACTTCAACTTCAGGTACGCCGATGCCATGCTGCCCAGGGCCCATTTGCGCATCGACTTGCCGGTGTGGTTGTACTCGTCGGACAGCAGCGCGCCAGCCTCGGCCCAAGTGCTGAGCCATTTCAGGCTGCACTCGAGCTCTTCCCGATGGCCGTGACGCATGTAGTGGAACACCAGCTCGCTGACGCCTTTTTCCATCTCCCGGATGTCGCCGGTCATGCGCCGGTAGTGCTTGTCGGCGACCACGTTGAGGGTCGCGCGCGCCGCATCCGAGCCGCTGTATTTGCTCGGGAACACCAGCTTGTCGGTGTAGGGGGGCGGAACGCTTTCGCAGCGCTCGGGTTTGCCGTCGTCCTGGCGCACCGGTTCGTAATAACCCGCTGGTGGAACCAGCCTGTCTGCCTGGGCAGTGCCGCATAACAGCGCGGCACTCAGCAGGCATAGGGTAAGAGGGTGGCGCATGGCGAACTCCCGTTTAGTCTGCATGGGCGGTCAGCTGGCCCAGGGTGCCGCGCTTGCACAGCTTGGCTTCGACCGTCAGTGGGGTTTCCGGCATGACTTCCGGGCTCTGCACTTCCAGCGAGAGGAAGGTCAGATCACCCCAGTCGGCGGCGTTGCGCAGGTTGAAGACGAAGCGACCGCCATCCTGAACAGCGGAGGATTGATCGGCCTTGAACTGCTCGCGGCGGCCGGTCATGTACCAGATCACCGCACGCAACTCGTGCACGGATGGGTCGCTGAAGCGCACATCCACCAGGTAGTCACCGCCGCGGATATCCTGCAACTGCTTGTGCTTGCCGTTGACCAGCACTTCGTTCATGCCCACCCGCACCGGTACGCTGTTGCTCAGGGCGACCGTTTCGCGGCCTTCGCAGCCGTTTTCCAGCAGGGCGATGGTCTGGCGATAGAATTTCTCCTGCGCCAGGTCGTAGTGGGTTTCGAATTCCCAGATCAGCACCTTCGGCGGCGCGGTATGGAATTCCTCGCTCGACAGGTACTGCATCAGCGAGCCGTCGTAACCGCCACCGGCGAACGAGACATTGAGCAGGTCGGCGCCCAGGTGTTCCTGAAGGAAGCCAGGGAAGTTGTAGGCCTCACCGCTGTTACTGGTACCCACCAGCACGATCTGCGGATCGCTCTGGTCGCCGAACAGGTCGTCGCTGCTCACTTCCTCGCCTACTGGTTCGGTCACGAAGCGTTCGACGTATTCGTCGGCGTAGCTGGTGCCGCAGATATTGCCGGCAGCCTTGTGCAGCGTGCCGCGCTTGCCCAGCAAGCCGGCGATGCGGCTTTCATAGGCCTTGCGCGGTACGTCGGCGAAAGCCGGTATCTGCTTGACCGTTTCGGCCACCTGAAGCGCGGTGCGTTCGGCCCCATAGGGCGTCCAGTGGTGGTCGCCGCGGAAGAAGTAGGGCTGTTCGCTCTTTTCGGCGAGCAGCGGAGTCAGGTCCGGAACCCAGATGCCCTGGTCGCGGAATTTCTTCAGGGCGGCGCTGTAGTTGGCCCGCGCGCGTTCGTAGTCGAAGTGCTTGCGGTCTTCCGGGCGCAGCTTGTCCGGGTGCACCAGGCCGCGGGTCGGCTGATAGACGATGACCAGTTCGGTACCCTTAGCCTTCAGCAGGTCGCGCAGGCGGCCGAGCTGTTCGTAGCCGTAAGGCGAAGGACCGAACTCGGTGCGCAGGTCGTTCTCGGTACGGAACAACCAGTCGTTGTCGGCTTCCACTAGGGTGGTGAAGAAGTCCAGGTACTTGGTGTTGTAAGCCGCCGGGTTGAGGGCGGCAGGGCACAGCTGGCAGCAGGGTTCGGCGGTGAAGTCCGATACCCGCTCTTCGGCCTTGAGCGCGGAGGTGCTCAGCAGCAGAGCGGCACCGAGCAGCGAGTAGGCGAGCCCGCCACGCACGAATGGGCTGCGGAAAACGTTGGCGCGTACATCTGTCATTGCAAAAGCTCCTGCTGGCTTTCGACTGGGTCGATCAGCACGGCCTGCTGCTTGCGGATCAACATGTCGAGAATCAATTCTTGGTTGAGGCCGAGTACGCCACCCATGGTGATGCCGGTACTTTTGGTCGGGGCCAGGAGTTCGACCTTGTACATTTCAAGGCTGAGCGGGGAGTCCACCGATATCGGCCCCGAACCGTTACCGGCCAGCTTGCCGCCCACCACCAGCAGCGATACCTGGGTATCGAAGGGGTCGAGCTCGATGTCGCGGTCGGTACCGGTGAGGTCCTTGATGTGGCCGTAGACGCCGGTCAGCTGGTTGCCGATCGACAGGTTCTCGTACAGCTTGATGTCGGTGCTGTTACGCACACGGATGCCGTGGCGCATGTTGTTCATCACCTGATTGCCCCAGAACAGGTTGGAGCCGCTCTCGTAAACGGTGATGCCGTCGGAGTAGTTCTGGTAACTCTCGTTGTAGGCAATCACGTTGTTGACGCTGCTACGGTCGATCACGATGCCGGAGAGCTTGTTGTCGTAGCTGCGGTTGTTGAAGATCCAGCTGTCGTTCACTTCCCGGGAAATGATGATGCCGTGCTTCTGCACCGTGCCGTGGGCGGTGTTGTGGCCGATTACCAGGCGCTTCGAACGGTCGTGCGGGTCGATGCCGTAGACGATGTTATTTTTGTAGGTGTTGCCCAGCAGCACCACGTCGTCGGCCTCATAGCAGTAGAAGCCGTACCACATGTCATCGAACGTCGAGTTGAGCAACCAGCCGGTCGGGTGGCCGCGCTTCATCTTCGGCGCCATGCTCGGGCTGTACTGGGAGATGGAGAAACCGTACGACTTACTGCCGCTGTAACCCAGGCTGGTGATGGTGCTGTTGACCACGTAGGTCTCGGTGCCACCCCAGGAGTTGAGGAAAGGCCGGAACTTGCCCGTATCTGCCTTTTTCCACCAGGCAGGCGCCTTCTTGGCCTCGTTCCAGGCGGTCAGCTTGGTGTCGGTAATGAACAGCTTGCCGTCGTTGATCAGAAAGCTGCCGCGGTCCTGGGACAGGCGGAAATCCTTGACCTTCTCGTCGATGTGCAGCGTCGAGTCATTGCCGACGATGACCGGCACCCGGGCGATGAACACGCCCGGCGCGGTTTCTTCGAAATAACGGGAAGGCACCTGCTTGGCAATTTCCCGCGGGGTGATGTAACCCCCTTCGATAAAGATCGCCTGGGGCATTTCACGCTGACGCTTGACCCACTCACGCAGACGTTCGTCGCCGCCGGTGAACTCCTTCAACGTATCCTGCTGGAGCATGCGCTCCATGCCGGCACGCCCGGTACGCTTGCGATCGATCTTCGCCTGCACCGCGGCAGCGGTGAATTGCGAGATGTCAGGCAGCTTGGGCGGGTCCATGTGCAGCGGCTCGGTTGGCGCACTGACGATGGTGTAGTTGTCGGTGGTACGTAACTCCTGGATCGGCGTAGGTTCCTGCAGCTGCAACGCGGCCAGCTCGGGCGTGGTGGCCGCGGCGTCCGTTTCGGCATTGACCGAAGAGGCGATGGAGAGCCCCCCGATCAACAAGCCGGTGATCCATGTAAGCGATGTGGCGTTCATATAGTGTCCTGCCCCGTTTGCCGGCCTTAGAAGCGCCAGATGGCGTCGATGAAGGCGCGGTGCATCAGCGAGTCGGTGTCGCTGCCATAGGCGTCGCCCGGCTTGAATACGCCACCGCGGAAGCGCAGCAGCGCCGAAGGCTCTTCGAACGACTGGCTGAGCGAAGCCGGTAGCAAGCCCTGCTTGAAGTAGCGGGTCACCACGAAGTCGACTTCCTGGCCGATGTCCTTCTCGCCATCCACCAATGCCACCTGCGGGATGGAGCCGCCGCCGGTGTAATTCGGATCGTCGAAGCGTGCGTTGACGCCGCTGCCACCGATCTGCTGCTGGTCATCGACCCGCCAGAACTTGTGGTAGACCAGGCTGGCGTCGTAGTCCTCGCCCATCTGCCAGGAGCCGAAGAGGGTGGCGGTCTGCAGGTTGCTCTGCTCGCCACGGAAGGCTTCGCCGAAGCGGTGGACGCTGGTGCGCGTGCCGGTGAAGTTCGAACGGTTGGTTTCCAGGCCGGTCTGGCGGAAATTGTCGGTACCGTCGCCGTCGCTGCCACCGCCGCCACTGGCGCGCGCATAGGCAGCGCCAACTTGCCAGCTCGGGTCCAGACGCAGGCGGATGCCCAGGTCGGTGGCCCAGGCGCTGACGTCGGTACTGTCTTCTTCGAGGCCGCCCGCAGCCGGTGAAACCAGGCTGTCGCGGTCGCCGCTGAGCAGGGTCAGGCTGGCCCAGTAATTCACGGTGTTGGTGTTGCGGAAGTTGTACGCATCGCTGTGGGCCTGCACGCCGAGCCAGGTCAGGTCGCCATTGGCACGCTTGTCCAGTTCGTCGATCGGCTGCGTCGGATCGGCGATATCGCCGTCGTCACGGGAGTGGTGCGCACGCACGCCAACCCACTGGCCTGGACGCCATTGAGTGGACACGTCGGCGAACAGGTGCAGGCGATCTTCGTCTTCCGGCGCCAGGTCGTCGTAATCGGTGCGGTAGTCGCTGAAGCGTTGGGCGATACCGGTGCTGGCACGCAGCAGGGTGGTGTCGAAGGTCCAGTTCAGCGCTTCGATGTTGGTGTCGCGCCATTGGCCATCGTCGTCGCGTAGACGCTGGCGGCCCAGACGCAGGCTTTCGCCCGGGTAGGCAGTCAGGCCGGCGTAATCGACCCAGAACTCGCGCATTGCCAGGTAACTCTTGTCCGCTTCGCGGCTGCCGGTCTGGCCGTCGGTCTGGCTGGCGTCCGAGTCCAGGGTGTCGGTCTGGATGGTGTCGGTGGCCGCTACGGCCTGACCCATGGCAAAGGCGCTCCAGTCACCGCTCTGGACGAAAGCCCAGGGGCGAACATCCACGCCGATACCTTCAACTTCACCCTCTTCGCGGGTGCCGAGGTCGCGGTCGGCTTCCGACTGCGCGGTGATCTTGATATCGGTGCCGAAGTCCATGTCCGTCATCTGCACGGCCCATGCAGGGCTGCTGGCCAGCAGCGATAAACCTAGACCAGTGCCCATCCATTGATTCAGCTTCATAGGGTGTCCTGTACCTTGTTGTCCTGTTCGGTTGCCATCAGATCGCTTTGACCGGCTTGCCAGTTCAGGCCCCGATCATTCAGCTCGCGCTGCAATACCTGCTCGGCTTGCTGCTTTTCTGCGGCGCTCATCTGTGTTTCGAGCACGCTGAGCAGCTCGCTCGCATGGGGGTTCTCGGTTTTCAGGGCCAGCTTGGTGAACGCATAGGCGTTGACTCGGTTGACCTTGATGCCGCGACCTTGCGAATAAAGCTGCGCCAGGGCGAAGTCGGCGCTGGTCTGGCCTCTGCGGGCGGCGATCAGCAGGTGATCGACGGCTTTCTGCGGGTAGACCTTGCCGAGGTAGCCGCGGCGATACAGCTGACCGAGGAAGTAGTGGGCGCTGTTTTCGGTGGCGGTGGCCTTGAGCAGATGCGCTTCGGCCACTTCCGGATCCTGAGCGACCCACTTGCCTTCGTAATACAGGCGACCCAGCAGCAGATCGGCCCGCGGTTGCGAGGCTTCCTGACCGCGCTTGAGGTACTCGAACATCTTTTCGCTGTCGCCCAGCGCCGGGTAGTCGTAGAGCAGACGAGCGAGACTGACCCAGGCAGCCGGGTAGTTCGGCGTGATCAGTTCGAGCAGGCCTTGCGCGGCTTCTTCGTTCGGCTTGCCCAGTTCGGCATCGGCCAGCACCTGGGCAACCTTCTCCAGCCGATCCGCCGGCACGGAGCCGAACTGATAGCTGCTGCGCAGACGCTCGAGCAGGGCCTGTTGCTGTTCCGCCTGGCCACGCATCTGGTAGACCGTTGCCAGTTCGACGTAGCACACGTCCATCTGCTGAAGACCTTTCTGGCAGATCTGCTCGATCTCATCCAGGTGCTCGGCATAGGTGCCCTGGGTGCGATAGATCAGAATCTGCGCGAGGTCCGCCTGCGGATAACCCTGGGCGCGCCAGTGGTCGACCCGTTGCTGGGCATTCATCGACGGCCAGTGCTGTGGGTACTGCACATACAGCATGGTCAGTGGCATCAGCGCACTGGGTTCGCCAGCCGCCATCGCCGCTTCCAGCAGCTGAGCGGCTTCACGCCGTTCAGCTTCGGTGGCGTTTGGCTTGCTGGCCAGCAGGCGGCCCAGGCGTGCTTGCGCCCGCGGGGAGTCAACGGCCGCAGCGCGATAGGTCTGTTCAGCCAGGCGCATTTTTTCCGGGTCACCGCTGGCAACCTGAATGTCGGCCAGGCCGACGCCAGCGTCGCTGTAGCCAAGCTCGGCGAGTTGACGGAAATGACGCTCGGCAGTGGCAATGTCGCCAGCCTCATAGGCTTCGCGGGCCAGTTGCTGGTCCGGCAGGCCTGCGCAGCCCGCCATGCCCAGGGCAATGGCGGCGGCGAGCAGCAGAGTAGGTTGAGTCCTGATCACGGCCATGTCCCTTAGAGGCCAGCCGCGACGGCTTTGTTGATCAACCCGTCGAAGGATGGACCACGGGAAATGGTCACTTCGACCGGACGGCCTGCCAGTTCGTTGCTCAGGCCCTGATCCGGCTGAATGGTCACGCGAATGTCGGACGAGAGGCCGCCTTCATGCAGGCTGCTGTTGACGATGGTGCCGGTGCGGGCGCCGTCTTCACCGGCAACCTTCAGGGTCACAGGGGTACCAGGGCGAACGTTTTCGAAGTTGCGGTAGCGGAAGCGCGCTTCGACCATGGCCTTGTTGTCACGCGGTGCAAGTTCGAAGATCACCGAGCCCTTGCTGGCGAACTGGCCGTCGGCCACGCGCTGCTGGATCACGGTGCAATCGCACGGGCTGGTCAGGGTGCCGGTCAGCTGCTTGCCGAAGAACAGTTCGATGTTCTCGGCGGTCAGCTGCTCGTCGGTCAGGCTGCCCTTGAGCATTTCCAGCATGGTCGCCGAGAAGGTCGCAATCGGTGCGCCCTTGGCGATGACGCCGTTCTCCGGCACCAGGCTGGTCACGGTGCCTTCACGCGGCATGGTCACCTGCATGCTCGGCACGGAGACATGGCCTGCTTCGGCGTGGGTGACGAAGTACAGGTCATACAGCGATTTGGAGATCATGCCGAATGCCGCGAGACCGACCAGGAAGATCGCCAGGCTGAAGGTGACCGCGCGCAGGCGATCGACCGAACCCATGCCACCGCCACCAGCTTTGGTCTTGCGCGCTTTGGTGAAGTTGTCGCGCTGCAGGGTGCTGAGCAGGTCGCCAGCGGTTACCAGCTCGCCGCCCAGATAGGCGCTGATCAGGTAACGCAGGGTGGATTGCTCGCGGGCCTTGAGATTGTGGTACTGGCAACCAATGCGGTTGTTTTCGCTGTCGACGACACGTACCTGGAATTCGATGTCGATGCCTAGGTCGAGGCTGTCCAGTTGGAATTGCAGGCGACCTTTATAGTAGTCACCCACCTGCACCGGTACTTTGTTGGTGGCGAAGCTGAAGCCGCCTGCGGACAGGTCAAGCAGACGGGTCTCAACGAATTCGTTGTTCTTTGTCTGGAAGTGCACCATGCAGGGCAGTTTGACCCGCGCATGCTGACGCTGGGCTTCGGCTTCGTGGACCATATTGAGGTTTACGGCTGTATTCATGCTTGCAAATTCCCTATCAAGGTTCTGTTCAAACCAACGCTAAAAGCGCGGCTACGAAGACGCTGGCGGCAGAAAAAGTCATCGCGCGGGAAGACCAGGTGTTGAACCAACGCTGGAAACTTCTGAGGCCGCGGTCGAGCTTGGTGTCCTGGCGTGTCCATGACTGCTGGTCAAGGCGGAAGAACACGTAGATCTTCACCAACGCACCGACGATCTGGTTGTAATAAAGGATCGCCGGGTAAGCAGGCCCTACACGATGGCCCGAGAAGGCCAGCAGGAGGGTCAGAACCAGGCGGGTCAGGCCTATCCACAGCAGGTACACCATCATGAAAACGATGCCGTACTTGAGGCTGGCGATGAGCGCCACCGATAGCCCCAGGATCGACGTCCACATCGAGACGCGCTGGTCGAACAGCACCACGCTGGTAAACCAGCCCAGACGCCGAACGCCCAAACGCAACGCGCGGGAGTTTTGCCGCAGATTGTTGCCATACCAGCGGAACATCAGTTTGCGACTGGCCTTGATGAAGCTCTTCTCCGGCGGATGCTCGACCGTATTGATCGTTGCATCGGGCACGTAGAAGGTGTCGTAGCCCAACCGCATCAGGCTGTACCAACTGGATTTGTCGTCGCCGGTAAGGAACTGGAACGTCCCCAGGCGCCAGTGATTCAGGTGGTCGCTTTCGACGTCGGCGATAAAGCCTGGGTCGGTGACCACCTTGGCGCGAAATACCGACATGCGTCCGGTCATGGTCAGCACGCGTTTGGACAGCGCCATCGAGCACATGTTGATGTGCCGCTGAGCGAAGCGCAGCTTGTGCCACTCGCTCATGATGTAGCCGCCGCGTACTTCGCAGAATTCGTTGGTGGTCAGGCCACCGACATTGGGGAACAGCTGGAAGTAGGGCACGGTCTTGCGCACCACACCGGCGCTGAGCACGGTGTCGCCATCGACCACCGCCACGACCGCGCGTTCGTCAGGCAGGTAGCGCGAAATGGCGCGGAAGCCATAGGCCAGCCCATCGCGTTTGCCGGTACCGGCGATTCGTACGAATCCCAGCTTGACGTGTTCGGGTGGGTTCAACTTGGCCCATAGGCTTTTCACCAGCAGCTCGTCTGACATCTCGACGATGGAGCACACCACCGTGGTCGGGTAACCGCAGCTGATCGCTTCCTGGATCACCGAGCTGTAGACCTGAGCGGTGGTCAGCGCATCGATACGGAAGCTGGTGACGAGCAGATAGACGTGCGAGGGATCAGCCGCAGGCCCTAGCAGACGCGCCTTGCGCCGATACATCGGGTAGACGACATAGAGGAACAGCATGCCGCGTACGAAGTGGATGGCACCCATGGAGTAGCGCCATATCCCGATTGCACCGATCAACAGCAAATAGTTTCTCGAGTCCGGGTCGAACACCGAACCGGGTAAAGCTAACGCCATTACGCCCAGCAAGCTGAGGTAAAAGAGCCAACCACTGGCCTCGAGAAGGCCACGTTTTAGCCTATCCATAGTTTGTTTCCGTCAGCGCTGCAGAACACGACTCGGGACGATGCGCACACGCGTCATCGTCCCAGTCGGTTCGAGTTGTTAAGGCTTGAAACCAGGTTTACCAGCAGATGCCTTCGGCGCCCGCACGGGAAGCCGTTGGCATGAAGCCCACCAGGTCAACCACCTGCTTGCCTTCCAGAGCATGCTGCGCCAGCGTGGCGAAATGCTCGTCGCTGTTGCCCAGGACGATGATGTCGGCATTGGCGACTACCGCATCGAAGTCGCTGTTGAGCAGCGAGGACACATGGGGAATCTTCGACTCGATGTATTCCTTGTTGGCGCCATGGACGCGGGCGTATTCGACATTGCGGTCGAAGATGCTCAGGTCGTAACCCTTGCCGATCAGCATCTCGGCGAGTTCCACCAGCGGGCTTTCACGCAGGTCGTCGGTGCCGGCCTTGAAGCTCAAGCCGAGCAGGGCAACCTTGCGCTTGTCGTAGCCGGAGATGATGTCGAAGGCGTTCTGCACCTGAACGGTGTTGCTGCGCATCAGCGAGCCAATCAGCGGCGCTTCAACGTCCAGCGAGCTGGCGCGGTAGGAAAGGGCGCGCACGTCTTTCGGCAGGCAGGAACCGCCAAAGGCGAAGCCGGGTTTCATGTAGTACTTGGACAGGTTGAGTTTGTGATCCTGGCAGATCACGTCCATCACTTCGCGACCGTCAACACCTACCGCCTTGGCGATGTTGCCGATTTCGTTGGCAAAGGTGACCTTGGCGGCGTGCCACACGTTGCAGGTGTACTTGATCATTTCGGCGACATCGATGTCCTTGCGGATGATCGGTGCGTCGAGTTCGCTATAGATGCTTTCCAGCAGGTCGCCAGAGGCTTTTTCCAGCTCGCCAATCACGGTCATCGGCGGGAAGTCGTAGTCCTTGATCGCGGTGCTTTCGCGCAGGAATTCCGGGTTGACCGCGACGCCGAAGTCGACGCCAGCTTTCTTGCCGGAGCAATCTTCCAGCAGCGGGATGACCACGTTCTTCACGGTGCCCGGCAGAACCGTGCTACGTACCACTACGGTATGGCGTTCGGCCTTGTCGCGCATGGCGAAACCGATTTCACGGCAAACGCCTTCGATATAGTCGAGTTCCAGGTCGCCGTTCTTCTTGCTCGGCGTGCCGACGCAGATGAAGGAGACGTCGGTGTCTCTAACAGCGGCTGCAACATCAGTAGTGCCGCGCAACTTTCCAGTACTTAAGCCACGCTGCAACAGCTCTTCCAAGCCGGGTTCAACGATTGGCGATTTGCCGTTGTTAATAAGGTCGATCTTGGTAGCCGATATATCCACGCCTACCACTTCGTGGCCACGAGCAGACAAGCAACCTGCGCACACCGCGCCAACATAACCTAAACCAAAAATACTGATTCGCATTGCACTTTCCTCGTCCATTTTTTGCGCATTAAAAGCGTGACCTTGCGGCCACTGCCGTTTGTTAAATGCACTGCATAAGCGCAGTTGCACTAAAATTTGGCATGAAAGTAGTCGGACACTTAATTAAGTGCCGATGTGGGCTTGTAATATGAAGCGTGCCCTTCGGAGAACTCGGCCGAGCGCTTAAGAGGCTCTGGCTAGAGGGTTTCACATATCAATTGCGTATACGGAAAGTGCTCCTTTAATCCGTTAACATTTTCGATCGGGCAAGCCTGCCCGTCGGACTGAATCCGGTATGTCTGGGCAGGTTTAACTCACGCGCAAGGAGGCGTGAAGAAAGATGTTACGCGGTGTAAGAGTGGGCTTGGTTTCGAATAGTTCCTACCATTCATCCTCTTTTTTTAGAGTGTGAGCGATTAGGCAAAACGCCAACAATTGCAGTTGGCCATTATTCGTCTGGGAATGTTTGAGCGGCTGAGCAGTTAGTTGCGCATCAAGGCCGATGAGTCATTAAATTGTAAGACAGAAGGAGGGCGAAGTGCCCTCTTTTATAGTTGAGTTATTTATTTGGCGCCAATCACATGGCAGTTAGGCTGTTAATTAAGTTCAACTTAATTACTCTGCTTGTCTTCGTCACGAAGGAAAACCAGCTTGTTTGGTGTCGATAGCGCTGAAGAATAGGCATAGCCCTGATCGTTGAAGTCCTTTAGGCCCGTCGGGTCGATCAGGCGCTCCTTGATTACATAGCGTGCCATCAGGCCCCGAGCTTTCTTCGCATAGAAGCTGATGATCTTGTATTGGCCATTTTTCAGGTCCCTGAATTCGGTATCGATTACCCGCGCGTTCAGCGCATGGCGTTTCACCGCCGCGAAGTACTCATTGGATGCCAGGTTGATCAGGGTGTCGTCACCTTGTGCCGCCAGCGCCTCGTTCAACCAGCCGCTGATTTGTTCACCCCAGAACGCATACAGGTCCTTGCCGCGCGGGTTGGCTAGTTTGGTACCCATTTCCAGTCGGTATGGTTGCATCAAATCGAGCGGTCGCAACACGCCGTACAGGCCTGACAGCATGCGCAAATGATCTTGGGCAAAATCGAAATCCGCCTCGCTGAAGTCCTCGGCTTTCAACCCCGTATAAACGTCGCCTTTGAAAGCCAGCAGCGCCTGCTTGGCGTTCTCGGGCGTGAATGTGCGGCTCCAGCTCCCGACGCGCGCGGCATTCAACCCGGCGAGTTTGTCCGACAGATGCATCAGCTCGGCAATCTGAGCTGGGCTCAGGTCGCGCAACTGGTTGATCAGGTCTTGGGCATGGTCCAGGTGGGCGGGCTGGGTGTAGCGCTGGATAGCCGGTGGGGTTTCGTAATCAAGGGTCTTGGCGGGTGAAATCACCATCAACATATGAGCTGCTCCTGAAATCGTGGTCGGATTCTAGAAGCAGGGCGCGAGCAAGACCACCTATAAGCTCGATTGGCATAGTTGATTCAGACGAGGTTCATCACGATATGGCAGCGCTGCGGATTGACGTGTTGCTATTAGAGCGAAGTTTTCTGTGGCGTGAACGCCGATGTGACTTCCGACTTTAACGGCGGTAGGGCTGAGCGCCAAGCGCTATTTGCCGTGCTGAAAAATAAATCGGCAGCGGCCGAAAAAAACGTTTTTCTGTTACCTGTTTTGGAGTATTAAAAAGTAAGACCGCCGAACCCTGCAGACAGGTGGCGGCCATTGGCCCTCACCTACTTGCAGCCAATCTCAGCCCCCGCCTGAGAAGTCGACGGTTTACCGCGGCGGAGCGCTGCTCTGGCATTCCGTCGCTTGGCTCCTACAAGAAGGTGACCGAGTATGGATGACCACGGACGCGCCAAGCCCACCGCCCCAACCCTCTACGCCCTCGATACCAATGTGCTGATCCATGACCCCAACGCGCTGCTGAATTTTCAGGAGCACCATGTTGCCATCCCGATGACCGTACTGGAGGAACTGGACAAGCTGAAAACCGGTAAGCAGGGCGTGGCCGCAGAGTGCCGCCAAGCCATCCGTCTGATCGACAAGATTCTCGGCAGCGCCAACCCGGAGGAAGTGGAGCACGGCGTCGCCATCCAGCGTGACAAGAGCGGCCCCTGCGGTTTCCTGTCGATCCTGATGAGCAAGAGCGCAGCGCCGATCACCTGGCTGCCGGAAGACCTCAACGACAACAAGATCATCAACCAGCTGGTCGAGCTGAAGTCCCGCCGCCCCGGGCTCAATGTGGTGCTGGTGACCAAGGACATCAACATGCGCCTCAAGGCGCGTGCCTGCGGCATCGATTCGGAGGATTACCACACCGACCAACTGGTCGACGACGTATCGCTGCTGTCCCAGGGTTATCACAACATGGACGGCTCCTTCTGGGACCGCGTGAGCAAGGTCGAGACCCGCCAGGATCACGGGCGCACCTGGCACCGCGTGCAACTGACCGACAACCTGCCGGCGGTGCATGTCAACGAATTCATCATCGACGAGCAGGGCTTCGTCGGCTGGATCAAGGGCATCAAGGAGGGCGAACTGCTGATTCTCGACCTGCATCAGGAACCCTTGATGCATCAGGAGGCCTGGGGCCTGCGGCCGCGGGACATCTATCAGTCGCTGGCGCTGTATGCCTTGCTTGATCCGGATATCCACCTGGTCAACCTGTCCGGCGCGGCGGGCTCGGGCAAAACAATCCTGGCCCTGGCGGCGGCCATCGAGCAGACCATGGTCAGCAAGCGCTATCGGCGGATCATCGCTACCCGTAGCGTGCAGGGCCTTGATCAGGAGATCGGCTTTCTGCCCGGCACCGAAGCGGAGAAGATGGAGCCCTGGCTTGGCGCCATCACCGATAACCTCGAAGCCCTGCATATGGACGACGAGAACACCCACGGCAGCGTCGACTACATCCTGCAAAAGGTGCCGTTGCAGTTCAAATCCCTCAACTACATCCGCGGGCGCAGCTTCCAGCAGAGCCTGATCCTCATCGATGAATGCCAGAACCTTACGCCGCACCAGATGAAAACCATCATCACCCGTGCCGGCACCGGTTCCAAGGTGGTGTGCCTGGGTAACCTGGCGCAGATCGATACCCCCTACCTGTCGGCGCCCAGTTCAGGCCTGACCTACCTCACCGAGCGTTTCAAGGATTTCTCCCACGGCGTGCATATCACCCTGCAAGGGGTGCCGCGCTCGATCCTGGCGGAGTACGCCGAAACCCACATGTAGCTTTCTGCGTGACCCCCGCCCCGCAGATATTTCGCTGCAGGGCGGGGTTGTCAGGCATCCGTTTACGATGATCGTTCGGCAATCGCAGGTGCCGAAACCTGACTCGCGGGTTTACACTCGGCGGACATCCATCAGGAGTCTGCTCGTGCTAACTCATCTCGATTCCCAAGGCCGCGCCAGTATGGTCGATGTCAGCGATAAAGCCCTGACCGTCCGTGAAGCCGTGGCCGAAGCCATGGTGCGCATGCGCCCGCAAACCTTGCAGATGATTGCCCAAGGCGATCACCCCAAGGGCGATGTGTTCGCCGTGGCGCGTATCGCCGGCATTCAGGCGGCGAAGAAAACCAGCGATCTGATCCCGCTTTGCCACCCGCTGATGCTCACCAGCGTTAAGGTTGAACTGACGCCTGACGGTGCGGATGCCGTGCGCATCACCGCGCGCTGCAAGCTGACCGGGCAGACAGGGGTGGAGATGGAAGCCCTGACCGCCGTCAGTGTCGCCGCACTGACCATCTATGACATGTGCAAGGCGGTGGACCGCGGCATGGTGATCGAAAGCGTGCGCCTGCTAGAGAAAGTCGGCGGGAAAAGTGGCCACTTTGTCGCGGGAGAAGATGCATGATCCGCGTGCAGTATTTCGCCCGTTACCGCGAGGCGCTGGGCCTGGACGGTGAGCAGCTTAGCGGCGAGTTCGGCAGCCTTGATCAACTGCGCCAGCACCTGTTGAGCCGCGGCGGCGTGTGGGAGGTGTTGTCCGAGCAGAACCTGATGTGTGCGCGTAATCAGGAGCTCTGCAGCCTTGATGAGCCATTGGCGGCCGGCGATGAAGTAGCATTCTTTCCCACTGTGACCGGTGGCTAGCATGAGCATTCGCGTTCAGTCGCAACCCTTCGATCCGGGCGTTGAGCTCAACGCCTTGCATGCTGCCAACCTGGGCATTGGTGCGGTGGTCGGCTTTGTCGGCTATGTGCGTGACTTCAATGACGGGCGCGAAGTCGGCGGCATGTTTCTCGAACACTTCCCTGGCATGACCGAGAAGGCCCTGGCCAAGATCGCCGAGGAAGCCCAACAGCGCTGGCCGCTGCTGGGTATCGAGGTCATCCACCGGGTCGGGCGCCTGGAGCCGGGCGAGCCGATCGTGTTTGTCGGCACCACAAGTGCCCATCGTCAGGCAGCCTTTGATGCCTGCAACTTCGTGATGGACTACCTGAAAACCCGCGCACCGTTCTGGAAGAAAGAGGACACCGCCGAAGGGCCGCGCTGGGTTGAAGGACGTTGCAGCGATCAGGCCGCCGCCGAGCGCTGGTAGCAGCCCTAGGGAGACCCGCTCAGCGGCGCAATGCCGGTAGGAAAGCAAGCCAGCTGGCGGGCAGCCGGTTGCGGAGGGTTTCGGAAATGCTGTCGCGGCGTTTCTGGTAGCACAGCCCCAGGCCGATCACCGCCAGGCCGATCAGGCTGACGATGATTGGGAACAGCAGCGAATCCTCGAACACCTGATGGGCGAGATAGCCCATATAGGCCGCCACTCCCAATGCGCCAAAGACCATGAACACGCTGCGTCGCAGCAGCACGGCGACGCCCATCAGCAATAGGTTGATCAGGCAATAGAGGGCCTTGCCCAGCTCGCTGTTGCTGTCCATGGCGGTTAGGCCGCCCCAGAATGCGGTCAGCCCGGCCAGATAACCCCAGAAGGCGAAATCCCGCGTGCTACGCCCGTCGACCCAGAGACTTGCGAGCAACAGCACCAGGCCAAACCAGAGCGATACCCAGCGCCGCTCCTCCCAGCTGAAGCTGCTGCCGTACAGCGCTTCGCTCACGTCCATCGACATGAACCACAACGCCACGGCAATCGGCATGACGATAAAGGGGAAGGGCAGCATGCGCAGCATCAGCAAACCCACCAGAACGGTTGTGGCTTCCATCGCCAGCCAGCCGCCCTGCACGTAACGGTAGTAGTCGTTGTAGTCGGCTTGCGCATCATTGAGCGGCCACAGACCGAGCAGGCGTTGCAAGGCGAACACCAACAGCGGCGTCAGGCTCACGGCCACCGCACCGAGCAGACCTCCAGGGATGATGTGGCCACGCTGCCAAAGTGAGCGGGCGCAGAGGCTGAACAGCGCCATATAGGCAGCGCTGGCCAGGAGCAGCGCGCCTTCGCCGACTCGCATCCAGGCTTCGGTCAGCATCCAGCCCATGGCGCCGATGATCAGCAGGGCGCCAAAGTAATAGGCGACGTGAGCCAGTTGAAAGCCGACCAGTTGCGGTGCCTGTTGGCGCAGAAATGCCAGCAGGGCGTGGTCCTGGCCGGGTTGCAACACGCCTGCCTGCACGGCGCGGGCGAGGTCGGTATCGTCGATTTTAAGCGTCATCGTTCATCTCCACGGCGAAGGGTGGTTAGCTGATTGACGCAGTCTGGCGTCGCTCCGGCACAGCGATTCCCGAACACGCGCTCCGCATACGCTTGATGCGCCTGTGGACGAGCTCTTGCATACCATCTGCAGAAGCGCGCAAAAAAAAGCGAAGCCCCTGGGCTTCGCTGTTTTCCCGTGCGACTCAGTGCTTGCGCGGCACCGGCTTGAGCAGCTCATCGGGCGGCATTTCGCAGGCGATCTTGCGGCCCATGAGCGCTTCGATGGCCGGCAGGGCGTAGGCATCGTCTTCACCGGCGAAGCTGATCGACGTGCCGTTGGTGCCGGCCCGACCGGTACGACCGATGCGGTGCACATAGTCATCCGGGGTCTCCGGCAGGGTGAAGTTGATCACGTGGCTGATGGCGTCGACATGGATGCCGCGGCCGGCCACGTCGGTGGCCACGAGCACGCGAATCTTGCCTTCGCGGAAGCCTTCCAGCACCTTGATCCGCTTGTGTTGCGGCACGTCGCCGGACATCTGCGCGGCGCTGATGCCGTCGCGGGTCAGGCGTTCTTCGATGCGCCTGACTTCGTCTTTGCGGTTGGCGAATACCATCACTCGGATCCAGTCATTCTGCGCGATCAGGTTGTACAGCAGCTTGTACTTGTCGCTACCGGCCACGGCATACACATGCTGCTCGACGGTGTCGCTGGCCACGTTCTCCGGCTCGATCTCGACGATGGCCGGATCGGTGGTCCACTGCTTGGCCAGGTTCATCACGTCTTCGGTGAAGGTTGCGGAAAACAGCAAGGTTTGCCGTTCGGCCTTCGGGGGCGTCTGGCGGATGATCTGGCGTACCTGCGGGATAAAGCCCATGTCGAGCATGCGGTCGGCTTCATCGAGAACCATCACCTCGACCATGTCCAGGTGCACTTCGCCACGCTGATTGAAATCGAGCAGGCGGCCCGGCGTCGCCACCAGGATGTCGCAGAAGCGCGATTCAAGCAGCTTGAGCTGTTTGTCGAAGTCCATGCCGCCGACGAAGCTCATCACGTTGAGGCCGGTGTACTTGGTCAGGTCCGCGGCATCCTTAGCGATCTGCACCACCAGCTCGCGGGTCGGGGCGATGATCAATGCCCGTGGCTCGCCCATGTAGCGCTCTTTCGGCGGTGGCGTTTGCAGCAGCTGGGTGATGATCGAGATCAGGAACGCTGCTGTCTTGCCCGTGCCGGTCTGGGCGCGGCCGATGGCATCCTGCCCCTTCAAGGTGAAGCCCAGCACCTGGGCCTGAATCGGCGTGCAGTAGGGAAAGCCGAGATCGTGGATGGCGTGCATCAGCTCGGGGGCGAGCTTGAAGTCATGAAAGCGGGTCTTGCCTTCGGCTGGCTCGACCTTGAAATCGGCCAGCGTCCAAGTATCGACCGGCTTGGCGGCGCGTTCGCGGCGAACTTTCTTTTCCGGGGTGTTGCGCGCGGGTTTCTCGGCGCTGGCAGCGCTGTCGGAAGCGGGGCTGGGCTCGCCAGCTGCCTGACGCGGTGTATTGCGGCTGCGGGGTTCGCTGGAGTTGGCGCGTGGCGTTGCGGGCGGGCTTGCTGGGCTGGGCTGCTCGCCCTCGGTTTTGCCGAATATTTTCTTGAGTGCTTTGAGCACGGTCATCTCGTCAATTGGTTAAGGAGTGAACGGCCGCCAGTGTAAAGCAAGAAACCGGCGCGGCGAAGTGCCGCGCAGGCTGGCATGACCGATCCTCATGGCTAGCGCTGCGGCAAGCTTGCCAGCAGCAGGCGCTGCACGTTGCCGCCCATGATCGCGGCGATGTCGTCCCGGCTGAACCCGGCCTTCAGCAAGCCCTCCGTCAATTGCGGCAGGCCTGTCACATCGAATGGCGTATGCACGGTACCGTTGAAGTCCGAACCCAAGGCGACATGCTGCACGCCAACCAGGTTTGCGGTGTAGCGGATCGCCTTGACGATGGCCTCGACCGAGGTGGCGCAAACGGCCGTCTCCCAATAGCCGATGCCCACCACGCCGCCGGTGGCGGCGATTGCCCGCAGGTGGTTGTCGCTGAGGTTGCGCGTGCCTGGGCAGGTGCCTTCCACGCCGGTGTGGGAAACCAGCACCGGGCGTGTGGCCATCGCCAGCACATCGTCGATCAGCGGGCGCGAGGCATGGGCAAGGTCGATCACCATCAATTTTTCTTCGAGGCGCTTGATCACCTGACGGCCGAGCGGCGTCAATCCGCCTTTTTCCAGGCCGTGGGCCGAGCCGCCGACTTCGTTGTCGAAGAAGTGGGTCAGCCCGGTGATGCGAAAACCGGCTTCGTACAGGCGGTCGATATTCGCCAGCTGTCCTTCGATCGGGTGCAGCCCTTCGGTGGCAAGCACGGCGGCGGTGCGCCGCGGGTCCTGCCGCCAGGTGTCGATAAAGGTCGCGAGGTCAGCGCGATTTCTGATTAGGGTCAAACGGCCATCGCTGGCTGCGCTGGCCTGCTCGAGTTTTTCGGCCTGGTACAGGGCTCGCTGCAGCAGGCTGTCCCAGGTCGCCCGGGGCCAGCGCTGGGCCATCGCCAGCAGGGTGATGTTGTCGGTTTCGCCGCTGTTGCGCTCGTAGTTGATGCCGCGTGGCGTCTTGGTCACGGTGGAGAAAACCTGCAGGGCGACGCGCCCTTCGAGCATGCGCGGCAGGTCGGAGTGGCCGAAGTCGTAGCGCTTGAGCAAGTCGCGTTCCCACAGCAGGACATCGTCATGCAAGTCGGCGACAAACAGGCTGTCATGCAGTTGTATGGCAGGTTCGCTGGCAGGGTAGGGTGCGGGAAATTCAACACTGTTCATCCGCCGATCAAGCAGCGAGGGCAGTGCGAACACTGTGCCGCAACCAAGCAGAATGAGGACCAGCAAGGTCAGCAGGAGTTTGCGCATAGAAACCGTCCAGGGCCGTTGTTATGGGCGAACTCTAGCAAGCGATTGCGACAAAGTGAGGCAATTGAAGTGGATAAAACGGCTCGTCGCAGTTTGGCTCAGCCGCAAAGGCGATTACGGCCCTGCTGCTTGGCTTTGTAGAGCGCGCTGTCGGCCCGGGCGATAAGGCTTTGCAGGCTGTCTTTCGGGCGCATCTGGGAAAGGCCGATGGACACCGTAACCCCTGGCAGAACACCGACCGGGGCATAGAACGAGCTGACGCTTTCCAGACTATTGCGCAGCCGTTCACCGATGCTGCGCGCTTCTTCGTCGCTCATTTCGGGCAGCAGGATGACGAATTCTTCGCCACCGAAGCGGGCCATGCTGTCCTTCGGCCGCAGTTGATTACGCAGGGTGTGCGCAACCAGGCACAGGGCATAATCGCCAGCAAGATGGCCATGCTTGTCGTTGTAGGCTTTGAAATGATCGACATCCAGCATCAGCATGCACAACGGCTGCTGGTTGAAGGCGCAGCGCGTGCTTTCACGCTCGAATACGTGCTCCAGCCAGCGGCGATTGAACGCGCCTGTGAGGGGGTCGATGTTGGCATTCTGCTCGCTGTTGATGATCAGCTGGTTGCCCTGACGTACCCGCTCGCACAACAGGCCGAGCAGATTCTGCATCACCTGCGGCGACTGCTGGAGCAGGCCGACCAGCGACTCGCGGTGCAGGCGCAGTACGCTGCTGGCTTCGGTCGCAACGACATAGGCCGAGGGCCGCTCGTTGTCGATGAAGCTGATTTCACCCGTGCAGTCGCCCGGCTTCAAGGTGATCACCGGCTGGCTGTCGAGGGAGCCGAGATAGACCTTGAGCTGGCCGTCGAGCAGCAGGTAGAGAAACTGATTGCGGTTGAAGGGCGACAGCAGGATTTCGCCTTCATCCAAATCGCACGCGCGAAATTCCCGCAGCAATGAATTCAGATTGCTGGGGGCGACGTTGCGGAACAGTCGCATTTGACGAATCACCTGCAGGTCAGCCTGCCATTGTGCGGTCTTCATCACAGCGGCAGACGGTGCTGACGGTAGGCAATACAGGGCATCTTGAACACTCCGTGTCGTTTGGACGATACCGCAATGGACAGTATGCCCGCGGTTTGGTGCTGACAATGATGGCGCCAGGTCGAGCGACCAGTGGCTGCCATATATGAACACCCAGTCACAAAACCGCGTTTTCGCGTGGGTCGGAGGTGTTAGGGAGCCAGTTTTGCGCTCAGCCAGGTGCCGATATCGCGGACCTCCTGGGGTAACACTTCATGCCCCATGTGATAGTGCTGCGAGTCGACTGCGACGCCGCGTTTCACCAGCCAGTCCCTGGCCGCTGCACCCATTGCTGGCAGTACCACGTCGTCGCGAGTACCGTGGAGGCAATAGACCGGCAGCTGTGTTTTGTCTGCACCGAGCTGCAGGTCGTCACTGAAGGTTGGCGCATAGGTGGACAGCGCAAGCACTCCGCCTAGCGGACCGTGCCAGCGCAGAAAGGCGGTGTGCAGAACCACCGCGCCACCCTGGGAGAATCCGGCGAGAAAGATCCTCGCGGGGTCGATGCCGCTATCGCGCTGCGCTTCGATCAGCGCGATCACCTGCTGGCTGGAAGCTTCCAGCTGCTCGTTGTTGATTGCCCGAGCAGGGCTCATGGCGAGGATGTCGTACCAGCTCGGCATTTCCCAACCGCCATTGATGGTGACGGCTTGCGTCGGCGCCTGGGGCATGACGAAGCGGGTAGTCGGCAGAACGCTCTGCAACGCTTCGGCAACGGGCAGAAAGTCGTACCGGTCGGCCCCCAGCCCATGCAACCAAATGACGCAAGCGTCTGCACCGAGTGTGGGCTGAAGGATCAATGGTTCGCTCATGTGTAGCTCCAGAATGGGGCGATGGCGCTGATTCAGTGCGCCGGTTTTTTCGCGCTGTGTTGGATATGTGAAGAAGATGTCGCAAGGCTGCAAGTTTTGCTATTGACCTGTTTGTTCAGGGCTAAAAAATTGCCTCTGGTACGGCCTTTGCTACATATCTTCGGGACTGATGATGTAGCCTGGCGGCGGTAACACTGCCATCGAACTGGGCACTCAACAGACTGGAACCACCCTTGGTTCCAACAGGTTCGCCAAGCGGTGTTTAATCTCTGGGCGATTAGTGATTGACGAGCCGTCTCTAGTCCATCAAACAATGGGCGGGTGCAAGTTTATGGCTGATGAGGTTATCGGCAACTAGACTCACGCTAAGGTTTTATTCGCTGATGATTGTCTCGCTTCGAAGCAATCAACGTGCCCCACAAGGGTAAGGCGAAAGGGCCGAGACTCCAACACAACAAAAGACACTGGAGGTTTTAATGAAGATGGTGAAATCCACCCTGGCTGTGCTCACTACAGCTGCTGTTCTTGGTGTTAGCGGCTTCGCACAAGCAGGCGCTACGTTAGACGCGGTACAGAAGAAAGGTTTCGTTCAGTGCGGTATCAGCGATGGTCTGCCAGGCTTCTCTTACGCCGATGAAAAAGGCAACTACTTCGGCCTCGACGTAGACGTTTGCCGCGCTGTAGCGGCTGCCGTGTTCGGCGATGCAACCAAGGTGAAATTCAGCCCGTTGACCGCCAAGGAACGCTTCACCGCTCTGCAGTCCGGCGAAGTCGATATCCTGTCTC
Source organism: Pseudomonas cistanchae (assembly GCF_054483635.1). Classification (NCBI taxonomy): domain Bacteria; kingdom Pseudomonadati; phylum Pseudomonadota; class Gammaproteobacteria; order Pseudomonadales; family Pseudomonadaceae; genus Pseudomonas; species Pseudomonas cistanchae. The sequence goes on from NZ_JBTLWN010000004.1 coordinate 157,068, forward strand.
GCAACACCACCTGGACCAGCTCGCGCGATGCGGGTCTGGGCCTGAACTTCGCTGGCGTCAACTACTACGACGGCCAGGGCTTTCTGGTTAACAAGAAGCTGGGCGTTTCCAGCGCCAAGGAACTCGATGGCGCGACTGTCTGCATCCAGGCAGGTACCACCACCGAGCTGAACCTCTCCGACTACTTCCGCGCCAATGGCCTGAAGTACACCCCCATCACCTACGATACCTCTGACGAGAGCGCCAAGTCGGTTGAAGCCGGTCGTTGCGACGTGCTGACCTCCGACCAGTCGCAGCTGTATGCACAGCGCATCAAACTGGCCGACCCGGATTCCTACGTGGTACTGCCGGAAGTGATTTCGAAAGAGCCTCTGGGCCCGGTCGTACGTCAGGGTGACGAAGAGTGGTTCGACATTGTCCGCTGGTCGCTGTTCGCCATGGTCAACGCCGAAGAGCTCGCCGTTAACTCGAAGAACGTCGAAGAAATGGCCAAGTCGACCAAGAACCCGGACATCGCGCGTCTGCTCGGTGCTGAAGGTGAATTCGGCAAGGACCTTAAGCTGCCGAAAGACTGGGCAGTGCAGATCGTTAAGCAAGTGGGCAACTACGGCGAGAGCTTTGAGCGCAACGTCGGTAGCGGCAGCGAGCTGAAGATCGAGCGCGGCCTCAACGCCCTGTGGAACAAAGGTGGTCTGCAGTACGCACCGCCAGTGCGTTGATCGTCTTGCGAGTATCCCGTTCTGGGATGCTCGCAGTGTTCTGACAATACGAGCCCTATGCCCGCTTCTGCGGGCATAGGAGTTCTATGAGGGCTCCTATGCAAACTACTGCAAACGCCTCTCGCCCTGGTGGTTCGGTATGGACCGATCCCAAGGTGCGTGCGTGGTTATTCCAAATCATTGCCGTCATCGCCGTCGTGGCGCTCGGCTGGTTTTTGTTCGACAACACCCAGAGCAACCTTGAGAAGCGAGGCATCACCTCCGGATTTTCCTTTCTTAACAACAGCGCCGGTTTCGGTATTGCCCAACACCTGATCGATTACGACGAGAGCAACTCCTACGGGCGGGTTTTCCTGGTCGGCTTGCTCAATACCTTGCTGGTGTCGGCGATCGGTATCGTGCTGGCAACGATTCTGGGCTTCCTGCTCGGCGTGGCGCGGCTGTCGCCAAACTGGCTGGTCAGCAAACTCGCTACCGTTTACATCGAGATATTCCGCAACATCCCGCCACTGCTGCAGATCTTCTTCTGGTACTTCGCGGTCATGTTGGCGCTGCCAGGGCCACGCCAGAGCCTTGGCATTGCAGACATGTTCTTTCTCAACAGCCGTGGCCTGTACATGCCGGCGCCAAGTCCCTCGGACAGCTTTGTCACCTTTATCGGCGCGGTGATAATCGCCATCGTCGGCGTGGTGCTGCTGTCGCGCTGGTCGAAGGCGCGGTTCGAGAAAACCGGCAAGCTGTTTCCGGTGTCGCTGGGTGCTGTGCCGCTGCTGCTGATCCTGCCCGGACTGGCGGTTCTGCTGACCGGCAACCCGCTGCAGTGGAGCACCCCTGAGCTGACCGGCTTCAACTTCCGCGGCGGCTGGGTATTGATCCCCGAGCTAATGGCGCTGACGTTAGCGTTGACCATCTATACCGCGGCTTTCATCGCCGAGAACGTGCGCTCGGGTATCCAGGCGGTCAGCCATGGTCAGACCGAAGCAGCGCGCTCCCTGGGCCTCCCGGCAGGCAAAACGTTGCGTCTGGTGATCATTCCCCAGGCCCTGCGCGTGATCATTCCGCCGCTGACCAGCCAGTACCTCAACCTGGCGAAAAACTCATCGCTGGCGGCGGGCATCGGTTACCCCGACATGGTCTCGCTGTTCGCCGGCACGGTGCTCAATCAGACCGGTCAGGCGATCGAGGTGATTGCCATCACCATGAGCGTCTACCTGGCGATCAGCATCAGCATTTCCATGCTGATGAACTGGTACAACAAGCGCATCGCGCTGATCGAGCGGTAAGGAGCAGCCATGCAAACTCATACGTTCAAACCTGATATGCCGCCACCCGCGATGAGCGTCGGGGTGGTGGGCTGGCTGCGGGCCAACCTGTTTTCCAGCTGGTTCAACACGTTGCTTACGCTGTTCGCCGTCTACCTGGTGTGGCTGATGGTACCGCCGCTGATCCAGTGGGCGTTCATCGATGCGGACTGGGTAGGTACAACCCGGGCCGACTGCACCAGCGGCGGCGCCTGCTGGGTGTTCGTGCAACAGCGTTTCGGCCAGTTCATGTACGGCTTCTATCCGACGGAGTTGCGCTGGCGCGTGGACCTGACGTTGTGGCTGGCGATCATCGGCGCTGCGCCGCTGTTCGTGCCGCAGATGCCGCGCAAAGCCATGTATGGCATTGCGTTCCTGGTGATCTACCCGCTGGTCGCCTATTGGCTGCTGCACGGTGGTTTCCTCGGCCTGTCCACGGTGCCCACCAGCCGCTGGGGTGGTCTGATGCTGACCCTGGTGATTGCCGCAGTCGGAATCGCCGGGGCACTACCACTCGGCATCTTGCTGGCATTGGGGCGGCGCTCGGACATGCCGGCGATTCGGGTGATCTGCGTCACCTTCATCGAATTCTGGCGCGGCGTGCCGTTGATCACGGTGCTGTTCATGTCCTCGGTAATGCTGCCGCTGTTCCTGCCCGAAGGTCTTTCCTTCGACAAGCTGGTGCGGGCGCTGATCGGCGTGATCCTGTTCCAGTCGGCGTATATCGCTGAGGTGGTACGCGGCGGGCTGCAGGCGATTCCCAAGGGTCAGTACGAAGCAGCCGCAGCCATGGGCCTGGGGTATTGGCGAGTGATGGGGCTGGTGATTCTGCCGCAGGCCCTGAAGCTGGTCATTCCCGGCATCGTCAACACCTTTATCGCGCTGTTCAAAGACACCAGCCTGGTGATCATCATTGGTCTGTTCGACTTGCTCAACAGCATCAAGCAAGCCACCACCGACCCGGAATGGCTCGGCATGGCGACCGAAGGCTATGTGTTTGCCGCGCTGATTTTCTGGATTTTCTGTTTTGGTATGTCCCGCTACTCCGTACACCTGGAGCGCAAGCTGGACACCGGCCATAAGCGTTAGGAGTCATAACCATGTCCGAAGCAAATAAACAAACCAGCGCTGAGCCGATGATCCTGATGCAGGGCGTACACAAGTGGTACGGCCAGTTCCATGTACTCAAGGACATCAACCTGAGTGTCGAAGCGGGCGAGCGTATCGTGTTGTGCGGGCCTTCGGGTTCGGGCAAATCCACGGCGATTCGCTGCCTGAATCGTCTGGAAGAGCATCAGCAGGGGCGCATCGTGGTGGACGGCACCGAGCTGACCCACGACCTCAAGCACATCGAAACCGTACGCCGCGAAGTCGGCATGGTGTTTCAGCACTTCAACCTGTTCCCGCACCTGACCGTGTTGCAGAACTGCACGCTGGCGCCGATGTGGGTGCGTAAGATGCCCAAGCGTCAGGCTGAGGAAATTGCCATGCACTTCCTCGAGCGCGTGCGCATTCCTGAACAGGCCCACAAGTACCCAGGCCAACTCTCCGGCGGCCAGCAGCAGCGTGTGGCGATTGCCCGCGCGCTGTGCATGAAACCGAAGATCATGCTGTTCGATGAGCCGACCTCGGCGCTCGATCCGGAAATGGTCAAGGAAGTGCTGGACACCATGGTGAGCCTGGCTGAAGACGGCATGACCATGCTCTGCGTGACCCACGAGATGGGCTTTGCCCGCACCGTGGCGAACCGGGTGATCTTCCTCGACAAGGGCGAGATCGTCGAGCAGGCCGACCCGGACACCTTCTTCACCAACCCGCAAAACGAGCGCACCAAGCTGTTCCTCAGTCAGATCCTGCACTGATCACGCTTGGCAGTTGAAAAGGGAGCCTTCGGGCTCCCTTTTTTATGCATGTTTTTTGTGGCGTGTTATGGGCCATGCAACTCGGCCGCTGGTGGTCGCTGCATCCGACGGCGAAAGGCGCCCGGCGTTTCCCCGCACAGTTGCTTGAACAGCTTGGCGAAGGTGGCCCGATCGGCGTACCCCACCTGCGCCGCGACCTGCTCCAGCGAACGGGCAGGATTGCCCAGGGCACGCTGCGCGGCGCTGATGCGCAGACGTTGCAGGTAATCGTTGGGTGTCAGCCCGGTGCTGACCTTGAAGCGTCGCAGCAGGGTGCGCGGCGAGCAGTTGGCCTGGGCGGCCAGACGCTGCATGTCGATGACCTCGCCATGGTGAAGTTCCATCCAGCGCAGCAGCGGTTTGAGCTGCGCGGCATTCTCCGCCGCTTGCGGTAACAGCGGGGCGAAGCGCGCCTGGCCGCCGCGCTGCGTCTCGAACACCAGCGTATTGGCCACCTGTTTGGCCAGCCACTCGCCGGCATGCAATTCGATCAGGTACAGGCACAGGTCCAGGCCGGCGTGGGCGCCACCTGAGCTGAGCAGGTGGCCGTCATGGCACAGCAACGCATCGATGCACAGCTCGACCGCCGGGAAGCGCTGGCGGAACTGCGCCTCCAGCGCCCAGTGCGTCGTTGCCTTGCGGCCATCGAGCAAGCCTGCGGCGCCGAGTAGAAAGGCGCTGCTGCACAGGCTGGCGACCGGCTGGGCGGCGCCGCGTTTGGCCAACCACGGCAGCAAGGCGGCATTCGCCTCGAGCGCTGTCGCAACCGCGCTACCGGTTGCCGGCAGCAGGATCAGGTCGGCACGTTCGGCAAGTGTCAGATCGCCATCGACCTGAATCCGGGCGAAGTCGAGGTCGACCGGTTGCCCGTCGAGGCTGACACGCTGCAGGACGAATTCCGCCGATGCGGCCAGGCGATTGGCCAGGGCGAAGGCGTCCTGCGCCATCGCCAGGCTGGAGCAGACCGTTTGCGGGCAGACATAAAGCGCGATGGTGATCATTGGCGGGCTTCCTCTGTGGCGATTATTGACACAAGGTTGTCTTTTACGCCAATCGCCGAATGGCTCATTTGCCGCAATACTGATTGCAGCCCAATCAGGAGTCCGTCATGCACCCCGCCAACGCCGAGTTGATCACCCGCTTTTACCAGGCCTTCCAGCAACTGGATGCCGAAGCCATGTGTCGCTGCTATGCCGCCGACGTGCACTTCAGCGATCCGGTTTTCACTGATCTGCGTGGACAGGACGCAGGTGATATGTGGCGCATGCTCTGCGCGCGGGCCAAGGACTTTTCCCTGACCTTTGACGGAGTCGCAGCGGATGAGCATTCCGGTACGGCACGCTGGATTGCGACCTATGTGTTCAGCCAGACCGGCAATACGGTGGTCAACCGCATCGAGGCGAGCTTCCGCTTTCGCGACGGCAAGATCATCGAGCATCGGGACCGCTTCGACCTGTGGCGCTGGTCCAGTCAGGCGCTGGGTTTCAAAGGCGCGCTGCTGGGCTGGACGCCGCTGGTGCAGAGCGCCATTCGCGCCCAGGCGGCGAAAGGCCTGGCGGCTTTTCAGGCGGGACGTTGAGCCTTTCATCTGAGCCTCTGTTAAGCTCGCCGCCACCTGCCGCCAAGCCGTCCGTCATGCCTGATAACAACGCTGCCATCGCCTGCGAAAAGCCCGTTAAACCCTGGTTCGTCTACCTGGTCCGGGCAGCCAACGGCGCGCTCTATTGCGGCATCAGCGACGATCCGCACAAGCGCTTCGCCAAGCATCAGAGCGGCAAGGGCGCGCGCTTCTTCCATTCCAGCCCGGCGCAGGCCTTGGTCTATATCGAAGCCTGCATCGATAAAGGCGATGCGTTGCGGCGCGAACGAGCGATCAAGGCAATGACCAAGGCTGCCAAGGAAGCACTGGTCGCAGCGACTGGCTATCGGTTCGGTTGATAGCGCAGTATCAGGCTAGGCGGGTAGGCCGCCACGCGCCGCGCGGTTAAGCTGCGGGTCTACCTAATCGTTGCGGAGCCTGACATGCACGAGTTGATCCTGCACCATTACCCGACCTCGCCATTCGCGGAAAAAGCCCGCCTGCTGCTGGGTTTCAAGCAGCTGTCCTGGCGCTCGGTAACGATCCCGCCGATCATGCCCAAGCCTGACTTGACCGCCTTGACCGGCGGCTACCGGAAGACCCCGGTGCTGCAGGTCGGTGCCGACATTTATTGCGACACGGCCCTGATCGCCCGCCGTCTCGAAGCCGAAAAAGCGACCCCGGCGCTATTCCCCGAAGGTCAGGACTTCAATGTCGCCAGCTTTGCCCAGTGGGCCGACTCGCAAATGTTTCTGCACGCGGTAAGCCTGGTCTTTCAGCCGGAATCCATCGCCGCACGCTTCGGCAAGCTGCCGCCGGAGTTTCTCAAGACCTTTATTGCCGACCGCTCGACGCTGTTCTCCGGCGGCCTGGCCACCCGCGTGCCCTTGGAGCAAGCCAAGCACCAGTGGCCGACGCTGATGGCGCGATTGCAGCAGCAGCTTGAGCGCGAGCAGGGCGACTACCTGTTTGGCGAGCCATCCATTGCCGACTTCGCCATGGCCCATCCGCTCTGGTTCCTGCGCGGTACGCCCGTCACCGCTTCGCTGGTGGATGACTACCCGGCGGTGGCCGCCTGGTTGGCGCGGGTCCTGGATTTCGGCCACGGCTCGTCCAGTGCAATGAGCGGCGAAGAGGCCATCGACGTCGCCCGTGACGCAACCCCTGCGGAGCTGCCAGCGGGATCGCTGACCGACCCGAACGGCTTCGCGATTGGCCAGCGGGTGGCCATCTCCGCGGTCGATTACGGCGTCGATGCGGTCGAGGGCGAACTGCTGTTCAGCGGCAGCGAGGAACTGATCCTGCGCCGTGAGGACCCACGCGCCGGCACGCTGCATGTGCATTTCCCGCGGTTCGGCTTCCGTATCGAGGCGCGCTAGCCCGTCGCGCGCTGCAACTGAAACGCCCGGCTTCCGCCGGGCGTTTTACTGTGTGCCGGGCTAGTTCTTGCGGCGCTTCAGCTGGTCGGTGAGTTGGGTCGGCAGGTTGCGGATGGTCAGGATGTCCTGGCTTTCGTCGTATTCGATCTTCGAGCCCAGCAGGTGCGCCTCGAAGCTGATCGACAGGCCCTCGGCACGGCCGGTGAAGCGGCGAAACTGGCTCAGCGTGCGCTTATCCGCCGGGATCTCCGGGGACAGGCCGTAGTCCTTGTTGCGGATATGGTCGTAGAACGCCCGCGGCCGTTCTTCGTCGATCAGCCCCGACAGTTCCTGCAGGCCCATGGGTTCGCCCATCTTGGCTTGGCTGGTGGCGTAGTCGACCAGGGTGTCGGTCTTGGCGCGGGCCTGCTCTTCCGGCAGGTCCTCGCTCTCGACGAAGTCGCTGAAGGCCTTGAGCAGGGTGCGGGTTTCGCTGGGCGAGTCGACGCCTTCCTGGCAGCCGATAAAGTCGCGGAAGTATTCCGAGACCTTCTTGCCGTTCTTGCCCTTGATAAAGGAGATGTACTGCTTGGAGGTGGCATTGTTGCGCCACTCGGAAATATTGATGCGCGCAGCCAGGTGCAGTTGGCCGAGGTCCAGGTGCTTGGCTGGGGTCACATCCAGCGCATCGTTTACCGCCACGCCTTCGCTGTGATGGAGCAGGGCGATGGCCAGGTAATCGGTCATGCCTTGCTGGTAGTGGGCGAACAGCACATGGCCGCCGACCGAGAGGTTGGATTCCTCCATCAGCTTCTGCAGATGCTCAACCGCCTGGCGGCTGAATGCAGCGAAGTCCTGCCCTTCATCGAGGTAATGCTTCAGCCAGCCACTGAACGGGTAGGCGCCGGACTCGCCGTGGAAGAAGCCCCAGGCCTTGCCCTGTTTGGCGTTATAGCTCTCGTTGAGGTCGGCGAGCATGTTCTCGATGGCCTGCGAGGCGCCCAGTTCCGTGTCGCGGGCATGCAGCACGGCCGGGGTGCCGTCGGGCTTCTTGTCGATCAGGTGGACGATGCAATGACGGATCGGCATGGCGGGTCTCTTGAAAAGCGGGCGATAAACGCAGCCGGACGACGTCGCCGGGCCGGCCTGCAATGCCGCGCAGTTTACCTGACTGCCTTGCCCAAGGTCGCCCGTCGCAGTTGTCAGCCGACACGTCTGCGGCTGCCGGCAGCATGTCAGGCGGCTGGCCGGTTGGTCAGCCGGCGACCACGCAGGCTGCGCCCATAATCGATCAACGCGGTCAGCGCGAGCAGGCCGAGCGCGTACCAGGCGTCGACGCCAAGGGTCAGCAGTACCGCACCGCAGAGCAATGCGCTGAACGCCGCCACCCAGCGCCACGCTCCGCGCAGCAGCACCCAGCCGGCGGCCATGCTGAGCAGGTAGATCACCATGAAATTGCCATTGGCATAGCGGATCAGCTGATCCAATGGGATCGATAGCAGCCAGATCAGGCTGGTGCACAAGGCGCAGGTCACGACCACCACCTGCAGGGCGCGGGCGGGCACGCCGTTGCGGTTGCGCGCGGCCAGACCCGACGGCAGCTTGCCTTCGTCGGCCAGGCTCCAGAGCAAGCGGGCGAAGCCTTGCATGTACACGTTCATCGAGGCGAAGCAGGCCAGGTAGCCGATCACTGCACTGAGCCAGCGCGCGTGCTCGCCCAGCAGCAGGTCGAGCATGCGCGGCAGCGAAGCCGCGTCGCTGCGCACATCGCCGTAGGCGCCGAACGTCAGCACCGCCACCGAGCAGGCCCAATACACCAGCCCGGCCAGCAACACGCCGAACAGTAACGCCAGGGGAAAATCGCGCTCGGGGTTTTTGAATTCCTCGCCCATATGGGTAAAGGCTTCGATGCCGACGAAGCACCAGAACATCACCCCCAGCGCAGCCGCCAGTGGTTGCCAGGCGCCGTCGATGGGCGGCAGCAGCGGTTGCCCGCTGGCCGGCAGGTCGCCGAGCCACCAGATCAGGCCGACGGTCGCGACTATCGCCAGGGCAATGGCGCTCTGCACCAGGCCGGATGCCTTTGCCGGGCGCTGCCCGAGCAGCAGAATCGCCGCCAGGGTCGCAAGCTGGATGGCCAGCGCGTGGCCGGACTGCAAGGCGAACAGTGCCTGCCAGAAGCCACTGGCAATATTCAGCGCCGCCGGCAGGCCAACCGGCAGTACGGCGAGAAACAGCAGCGCACTGAGCCGCTCGGAGCGTGCGCCGAAGGCCTTGCCGATCAGGTGCGGTGCACCGCCCGCGTGGGGAAAGCGGCGCCCCAGCTGAGCAAAGGTGAAGGCGATTGGCAGAACCAGAGCGATCAGGACCATCCAGGCCCATAACGAGGCTGCCCCGGCAGCGGTGGCGGCCAGCGCGGGAATAACGAAAATGCCGGTGCCGAGCAGCGACGTGCTCAGCAGGCCGATACCCTGCAGCAGACCCAGTTCCTGATTGAGGCGACTCATGATGTATGCTCGTGCAGCCCTGATTGGCGCCTCCATGTTAGGTCGCCGGCGGGGTGTGCGGCGCCGGCGAAATGCCGGCTTTGGCCGGCAAAATGGCGGCATTCGCCGTCACTCTGTTCTTTGCGTGAGAAACCCGAGTGGACAAGTTCGATCAGCAGATACTCGCGCTGTTGCGCGCCGATGCCCGGTTGGCGGTAAGCCAGATCGCCCGGCAGATAAACCTGTCGCGCTCGGCGGTAAGCGAGCGCATTCGCCAGCTGGAGCAGGACGGCGTGATCAGCGGCTATCACGCCCAGGTCAGCTCGCCCGGCGCCACGCTGATCAAGGCCTATCTCGAACTGTTCTACCAGGGTGGGCGCTGCGAAGCCTACGTCGAGCGCATGCGCGCGTTCGCCGAGGTGCGGCGCTGCAGTGGCATCAGTGGCGAGACCGACATGCTGGTGTATATCGAAGCGGCGAGCATGCAGCGCATCAGTGAAATTCGCGGCCACATCGAAAACTTCCCCGGCATGCAGAAGGTGAAAACCCACATGGTGGTGAAAGACTGGTCGATGTGATGCCCGCCCGTTTCGTTCAAGGCAGGACGTCGGCCGCCGGCAGGTAGCTCAGCCGCCTCACCAGCGCCGGCAGCTCGCGCATATCGCCGATCAGATGCTCGACACCCAGCTGGCGCAGCGTTTCGCCGTGCTCCGGCGGAATATGGCTGGCACCGAGAAAGCCGATCACCTGCATGCCCGCGGTCAGTGCGGCAGTGGCGCCGGTAGCACTGTCTTCCACCACCAGGCAGCGCTGCGGGGCAACCCCTGCGGCCTTCGCCGCCAGCAGGTAGACATCCGGCGCGGGTTTCGGGCGCTCGACCTGCTCGGCGGCGAAGATGCCGATATCCACCCGTTCGCGCAGTTCGCTGCGTTGTAGCGCATGCTCGACCGCGGTGTAACGGCTGTTGGAGGCAATGGCCAGCGGCAGGTCGATGCTCAGTAGGGCGTCGCGCACCCCGGCGATGGCGTTGACCTCGCGGTGGATGGCCGCTTCGCTGCGCGCCCGTTGCTGCGGGTGAAAATCCTCCGGCAGGCGAATGCCGAAATGCGCCTCGACCCGTGCCAGGATGTCGCGGCTTTGCAGGCCGAACGTGCCGTTCAGCAACACCTCGAGTTCCTCCAGCGGCACGTACTCGGCGAGCGACTCGCGCAGCACGCGACCGGAAATGATTTCACTGTCGATCAATACGCCGTCGCAGTCGCAGATCAGCAAATCGATGGAACGGACTGGGGTCATAAGCTGGGGCTCCTGGCAGGCGAGGCGATTGTTTAACACAGAAGCGACGACAATTGAGCGGCGCTCGCGCATTGCTTCGACCGGGCCGAACAGGCAAGGTTGCCGAATCACACTTCAGCGGGAAACGATGCGAGATGCGCATTCTGCACAGCTCCGACTGGCACCTTGGCCAGCACTTCATGGGCAAGACGCGCCAGGCCGAACACCAGGCGTTCTGCAGCTGGTTGGTGGAGCAGGTGCGCCTGCATCAGGTCGATGCCGTGATCGTCGCCGGTGACATCTTCGATACCGGTGCGCCGCCCAGCTATGCCCGTGAGCAGTACAACCGCTTTATCGTCGAGCTGCGCGGCACCGGCTGTGAGCTGGTGGTGCTGGCCGGCAACCACGACTCGGTGGCCATGCTCGGCGAGAGCAAGGCGCTGCTGGCGCAGCTCGATACGCGGGTGATCCCGAGCGTGAGCGCCGACGCGCTGGAGGAGCAACTGCTGGTGCTGCACGGGCGCGACGGCCAGCCCGGCGCGATCCTCTGCGCCATCCCATTCATCCGCCCGCGCGATGTGCTGCACAGCCAGGCCGGGCAGAGCGCTGAAGACAAGCAGCTGTCGCTGCAACAGGCGATTCAGCAGCACTATCAGGCCCTGCATGGCCTGGCCGAAGCGAAGCGCGATGCGCTGGGCGGCGCGCTGCCGATCATCGCCACCGGCCACCTCACCACCGTTGGCGCCACGGCCAGCGACTCGGTCCGCGAGATTTACGTGGGCAGCCTGGAGGCCTTTCCCAGCAATGCCTTCCCGGCCGCTGCTTACATCGCCTTGGGGCATATCCACCGGCCGCAGAAAGTCGCCGGGCTGGAACACATCCGCTACTGCGGCTCGCCGATTCCCTTGAGCTTCGATGAAGCCAGGCAGCAGAAGGAGGTGCTCCTGGTCGAACTGGATAGCGCTGGCCTGCGGGCGGTTACTCCACTGGCGGTGCCCTGCTTTCAGCCGCTGCTGTCGCTGCGCGGTTCGCTGGACACACTGCAGCAGGCGATTCGCGCGGCGGCCGAGCAGGGCAGTGCGGCGCAGCCGGTGTGGCTGGAAGTGCTGGTCAGCACCGATGATTACCTGAGCGACCTGCATGTGCGCGTCGCCGCGCTGTGCGAAGGCTTGCCGGTCGAGGTGTTGCGCATCCGCCGCGAGCGAGGTGCGGCAAGTGCGTCCTTGAGTTCCGCGACCCGGGAAACCCTCGACGAGCTGACCACCGACGATGTATTCGCCCGCCGCCTGGCCAGCGAGGCGCTGGACGAACCCTTGCAGCAACGCCTGCAGCAACTCTACCGACAGACCCTCGCCGAGCTGCGCGACTAGCTGGCGCAGGCCATGCGCTTCGTCGGTTGCCCGCGGTGAAAGGCTGAACGCGCGTACCGCAGCACCGGTCACCTATGAACACCTTCATAGGAGAGCAGCATGTCTGAGTTCGATCAGCCGCTCGCGGCCACCCACAGCACGGCCGACGCCGGCATTCTCACCAGCACCGAACGCACCCTGTCCCTGGTCGGCGGCGGCATGCTGCTGGCCAACGGCCTGCGTCAGCGCGGCGCGCTCGGCTGGTTTCAGGTCGGCCTCGGCTCGCTGATCGCGGCGCGGGGTGCGAGCGGCCATTGTCGGCTCAAGCAGGCCATCACGCCGTCGCCCTGGGAGCAGCAGCTGCGACAGGAATACGGCTGGCACACCGTCGAAGCCTGCATGCGCACCGTGACCATCGGCAAACCCCGCAGCGAGGTGTTCGCGCTGTTCAGCGACACGGCCAAGCTGGCGCAGGTGCTGGGCCGCGTCGAGCGTATCGAGCAGATGGACAACAAGCGCTTTCGCTGGACGGCCACCGGCCCGCTTGGCAAACCGGTGCACTGTATCGCCTACCTCGATCACTCCAGAAGCGACCAGCAGATCGTTTGGGTGTCCGAGGCGGATGCCATGCTGCCGCACCGTTGCACCCTGAATTTCGCCGATGCGCCGCACGGTCGTGGCACCGAAGTACGGGTGCTGCTGGCCTGCGCGCCACCCGGTGGAGCCCTGGGCTATGGCGCCGCCTCGCTGCTGAGCAAGCTGTCCGGCAACCTGCTGATGCGCGAGCTGCGCCGGATCAAGCAGTACCTGGAAACCGGCGAAGTCTCCACCGCGCAGATCAAGCAGAGCGCGCCGACCGAGCGAGCCGCCCAGGCCCGCATCGACGCCGAGCCGCAATGGGAGGTGCACCCATGAGAGCCTTGACCTGGCAGGCCCCGAACAAGCTGCAGGTGGACACCGTACCTGACCCTTCGATCATCAACCCGCGCGACGTGATCCTGAAAGTGATCATGTCCTCGGTATGCGGCTCCGATCTGCATCTGCTTGGCGGTTATGTGCCGGCGATGAAGCCTGGTGACATCATCGGCCATGAGTTCCTCGGCGAGGTGGTGGAAACCGGCTCGGCGATCAGCGGTTTCGCCAAGGGCGACCGGGTGATCAGCATTTCCATCATCGGCTGTGGTGATTGCGAGCACTGCAAGCGCAGCGATTTTTCCTGCTGTGACAACTCCAACCCCAACCCCGAGGCGACCGATCTGGCGTACGGCCAGCCGTGCGCCGGGATCATCGGCTACAGCCATGCGTTCGGCGGTTACGCCGGCAGCCATGCCACCTACATCCGCGTGCCCTATGCCGACGTCAACCTGTTCAAGGTGCCGGACGGGGTGAGCAACGAGCAGGCGGTGTTCGTTTCCGATGCGGCGCCCACCGGCTATTTCGCCGCCGATATCGCTGAAATCCAGCCCGGCGACACCGTTGCGGTGTGGGGCTGCGGCGGCGTTGGCCAGATGGCGATTCGCAGCGCCTACCTGCTCGGCGCCGAACGGGTGATCGCGATCGACCGCTTTGCCGATCGCCTGGAACTTGCCGAGCGACGGGCCGGCGCCATCACCATCAACTACGAAACCACCAACGTGCACGAGGCGCTGCTGGAGTTGACTGGCGGCCGCGGGCCGGATCGCTGCATCGATTGCGTCGGCATGGAAGCCCACGGCACCGAGCTCGATTACGCCTACGACAAGACCAAGCAGATGCTGCGCCTGCATACCGAGCGCGGCACGGTGCTGCGCCAGGCCATTCGGGCCTGCCGCAAAGGCGGCACGGTTTCGGTGATCGGCGTGTACGGCGGCGTGCTGGACAAATTCCCCATGGGCGCGATCGTCAACAAGGCGCTGACCCTGCGCTCTGGCCAGCAACCGGGGCAACGCTATGCCGGCAAGCTGTTCGAACATATCCAGAAAGGCGAGCTGGACCCTGCCTACCTGCTGACCCACCCGATGAGCCTGGAGGAATCGCCGAAGGGCTACGAGCTGTTCAAGGAGAAGTCGGAAAGCTGCATGCGCGCGGTCTTTATGCCTTGAGCTGTAAAACCCAGTCTGTGGTACGACATTGCCATGGGGCAGCCGGACTCGGCTGCTTCGGCTAGGATAGCGGGTCCGGCAAACCGCCTGTTGCGAGCCCACCCTGCGCGATGAAAATCCTCAGCCTGCGTCTGAAAAACCTCAATTCGCTGAAGGGCGAGTGGAAGGTCGACTTCACCGCCGAGCCGTTCAGGAACAACGGTCTGTTCGCCATCACTGGGCCCACGGGTGCGGGCAAGACCACCTTGCTCGACGCCATCTGCCTGGCCCTCTATCACCGCACGCCGCGCATGAGCACGCTGTCGGCGAGCAGCAACGAGCTGATGACTCGGCACACTGCCGACTGCCTGGCCGAGGTCGAATTCGAGGTCAAGGGCGTCGCCTATCGCGCGTTCTGGAGCCAGCGCCGCGCCCGCGGCAAGGCCGATGGCGCGCTGCAGGCGCCCAAGGTGGAACTGGCGGCGGCCGACGGGCAGATCATCAGCGACAAGATTAACGAAAAGCTGCGCGAGACCGAGCGGCTGACCGGGCTGGATTTCGAACGCTTCACCAAGTCCATGCTGCTGGCCCAGGGTGGGTTCGCCGCCTTTCTCGAGGCCAACGCCAATCAACGCGCCGAGTTGCTGGAGGAGCTGACCGGCACCGATATCTACGGGCAGATTTCCCAGCGCGTGTTCGAGCGCACGCGTGAGGTGAAGGCGGCCCTCGACCAGTTGCGCGCCAAGGCCTCTGGGGTCGAGCTGCTGAGCGACGAGCAGCGGGCGGCGCTCAGCGATGAAGCCGAGCGGCTGGGTGTCGATGAGGTCCGCCTGCTCGCCGAGCAGGCCGAGTTGCAGCGCCAGCGTGGCTGGTGCGAGGAACTGAGCAAGGCGCAGCAGCAGCTACAGACCACTGCATTGGCCGTGCAACAGGCGCAGCAGCAGCTGCAGGCCGCGCAACCGCAACTGGCGCAACTGGCGGCCAGCGAGCCGGCTGCCCGATTGCAGCCGCTGTACCGTGAATGCCAGGCGGCGCAGCAGGCGCTCAGCCAGTGCGAGCATGCCCATGGCGCCACACGAACCGAACAGCAGGAGACCGCGCGGCAGATCGTCGACGGCCTGTGGCAGGCCCGGCAGCTTAGCCAGCAGGTACTGCAAGCCTGCGAGCAGGCCGCCGCTGCGCTGGCCGAGCAACGCCAGCAGTTACAGCAGCAGCTGACAGCCAAGGCCCGGCATGGGCAACTGGGCGAGCAGCTCGGTGTCTGGGCCAGCCGGCTCGAGGCCTTGCAGCAACTGACTGCCGAGATCGAGATGTTGGCCGACCGCCAGCGCCAGGCCGAGCAGAATGCGCAGGCCCTCGCCGCGCAACTGGGCCAGCAACAGGCGCAGCTGGATGAGCAGCAGACGCAGCTGCTGACGGCGCAACAGCTTGAAAGCGAGCACCTGCAGCAGCTCGATGCGCTTTTGGCCGGGCGCAGCGAGGCGGCGTTGCGCGAGCACTGGCAGCAGCTGCATGGTCGCGGCGTTGTGCTGGTGCAGTTGCAGCAGCTAGCCAGCGCCCGTGAGCAATTGGCCGCCGAGCAACAGGCGCTGCAGACCCAGGCGAAACAGCTGGGCGATCAGCACGCCTGCAAGGAACTGGAGGTCGGCGCATTGCGTGCCCGATACAAGGACCTGCAGCAGCAGGTGCGCGATCAGGAAAAGCTGCTGGAGCAGGAGCAGCGCATCCAGGCCCTGGAAAGCTACCGCAGCCAGCTGCAGGCCGACGAAGCCTGCCCGCTGTGCGGCTCCCATCAACACCCGGCAGTCGAGGCCTATCAGTCGCTCGACGTGTCGGCCAGTCAGCAGCGGCTGCAGACGAAAAAGGCCGAACTGGAAGCGCTGGCCAACACGGGTCAGCAACTGGCGGGGGAGCTGGCCAAGCTGGCCTCGCGGCTGGAACAGGGCCAACAGCAGCACCAACGCTGTGAACAAACCGCCAGCCAGCACACCGCCAGCTGGCAGCAACTGAGCCGGCAACTCGCCAGCGAGCTGGCCGACGCTGCAGCACTGGCGAGTTACGCGCAGCAGCACGCCGCCGACCTGCAGGCGCTGCAGCGCGAGCTCGAGCAGCTCGAGGGCTTGAAAAGCGCCCATGAACGGGCGCGGCTGGCGCGTCAGCAGATCGAGCAGGCGCATTCCGCCAGCCACCAGCAGCAGGCGTTGAGCACTCAGCAGTTGCAGCATCAGCAGGCGCAACTCGGCGAGATCGGCGAGCGATCACGCCAGCTGCTCGCCCAGCGCAGCGAATGCGAACAGAGTCTGGCCGAGGCGCTGGCTGAGTTCGGCTACAGCGTGCCGGCCGATAGCGCGCAGTGGCTGGACCAGCGCCGTGACGAATGGCGCACCTGGCAAGCGGCGCAGCTGCAGCGCCAGCACCTGGAGGAGCAGGCACTGCGCCTGGAGCATGAACTTGCCAGTGCCCGCACGCTGCAGGCGCAGTGGCAACAGCGCTGGGTGGCGGCGCACCATGAAGAGCTGGCGCCGTTGGCTGCGGTTGGCCATCCGCTGCAGGCGCTGCAGCACTGCCAGGCGCGGCTCGACGATGCGCAGAGCCGCCAGCAGCAATTGCAGGGCACCGCACGCACACAAGCCGAGCAGCTGCAGCGCGAGCGCGAAAACCTGCAGCAAAGTACTGCGCGCTGGCAGGCCGCGCTAGCCGCGAGCCCGTTTACCGACGAGGCGGCGTTCCAGGCCGCATTGCTCGACGACCCGCAGCGGCTGACGCTGACCCAGCTCAAGGAGCGTCTGCACCAGGGCTTGACCGAAGCCCAGGCGTTGCAGGTGGCGGCGCAGCAGCAACTGGCAGCGCTGCAGGACGCACCGGCCAGCAGCCTGAGCCGCGAGCAGCTTGATGACGCGCTGCAGGCGGTTGGCGGCCAGCTGAAAGTCCTCAGTCAGCGCCAGGGCGAACTGCGCGCCGAATTGCATGGCGACCAGGCGCGCCGGCAGGCCCAGCAGGGCCTGTTTGCCGAGATCGCCAGCCTGCAGGGCGCCTACGATCTGTGGCAGCAACTCAACAGCCTGATCGGCTCCGCTGACGGCGCCAAGTACCGCAAGTTCGCCCAGGGACTGACCCTGGACCACCTGGTCTACCTGGCCAATCAGCAGCTCGCGCGGCTGCATGGTCGCTATCAGCTGACGCGCAAAGGCAGCGGCGAACTCGAGCTGGAGGTGATCGATACCTGGCAGGCCGACGTGGCCCGCGACACCAAGACCCTGTCCGGTGGTGAGAGTTTTCTGGTCAGCCTGGCGCTTGCCCTGGCCCTGTCCGATCTGGTCAGCCACAAGACCAGCATCGATTCGCTGTTTCTCGACGAGGGCTTCGGCACCCTCGATGGCGAAACCCTGGAAGTGGCGCTGGATGCGCTGGACAGCCTGAACGCCAGCGGCAAGATGATCGGCGTGATCAGCCATATCGAAGCGCTCAAGGAGCGCATCCCGGTGCAGCTCAAGGTGCACAAGGGACTAGGCATGGGTTACAGCGGGCTGGATAAGCGCTTCGCGGTCACCGATTAGGCTGCTGACCTTGGCGTCCGACTTTGCCAGGATCGTGTTGACGGTATTGCCGCCCTTTGCGCACAGCGTAGCCGCCCGGGGCGCTGCAAAGCCCGCGAGTCGTCGCGCGCTGCTTGGCGCGGGTCCGCTGGCGGCGCATGATCGCCACTTGCCCCGTCGAGCAACCCTTATGCCCAAAACCCCGGCTCCACCGTCCGCTTCTGCCCTTGGTCGTTTCTTCAAACTGGCTGGCACCGCGACACGCATCGGCGGCAGCGTGCTGGGGCAGCGGTTGTTGCCAGGAAAAGCGACAGTCGACTGGCAGCCGGTCGGCGACCTGTTGAGCGAGGTGCTGGGGGAAATGAAAGGCCCGGTGCTGAAACTCGGGCAAATGGCCTCGCAATGGCAGGGCGTGCTGCCGGAGCCGGTCGCACAAGCCTTGGCGAGGCTGCAGAACCGCGTACCGGCGTTGCCGTTCAGTGCCCTGCAAAGCCATCTGCAACAGGTCTATGGCGCTGACCTGGGGCAGTTTTTCCAGCATATCGACGAGCAGCCGTTCGCCGCCGCATCGCTGGGCCAGGTGCACCGCGCGGTGGCGCTGGACGGTCGCACCGTGGTGCTCAAGGTGCAGTACCCCGGCATCGCCGACATCTGCGCCGCGGACCTGCGTCAGGTGCGTCGGCTGTTGCCGCTGGGGCGGTTGTTCCGGGCGCCGGCCGCGCAGCTGGAAGCGGTGTATCAGGAGCTGGCCAGCGTGATCGCCGCGGAACTGGATTACGCCGCCGAGCTGCGCCGCTTGCAGCAGTTCCGCGCGCATTTTGCCGCCTGGCCCGACCTGCGATTGCCGCAGCCGCAGGAAGACCTGTGCCGCCCCGGCGTGCTGGCACTGAGCGAGGAGCGCGGGCTGCCGTTCGCCGATGTGGGCCAGGCCAGCCTTGAAGTGCGCGAACGCCTGGCACATACCCTGGTGCGTTGGCTGAGCGCCCAGGCGTTCGACCTGGGCGTGCTGCACGCCGACCCGCACCCCGGCAATTTCGCCTACAGCGCTGCGGGTGAGTTGGTGGTGTATGACTTCGGCTGTGTGCAGGAGCTGTCACCGGTCCTGCTCGATGCCTATGTGCGGGCCTATCAGGCCCTGCAGGCACGCGATGGTGAACGGCTGGAGCAGGCCTTCCAGGCATTGGGCAACCGCCAGCCGGAGTCACCCACGCCCTACGGTCTGTACCGCCAGTTGCACGGCCTGCTGGGACCGCTGCTGCAACCGGGCGCCACCTGGGATTTCGCTGAAATCGCCCTGCATGAACAGGTGCAGAAGCTGTTGCCGGACGTGTTTGGCGCCCTTGGTAGCCTGCAGCCTGCGGCGGCGACCTTGCTGGTCAATCGCACCCTTGAGGGGCATTACTGGAACCTCAGCCGCCTGGGCGTGCCCCTGCCCCTGGCGGATTTGCTGGACGCGCGGATCGCGTCCCGCTGACGCGGCTACAGCGCGCTTGCAGGCGCCACCGCGGCGGGAGCGTCCAGCTGGTATTTGCCCTGTTGCAGGTCGTCGAAGTAGCGCTGATAGCGGCCGCTGTCGCGATAGTGCTGCAGGCGATGGTTGAAGCGTTTGAGCAGCGCCGGGCTGCCGGCGAGGCTTTTCGGCAGCATCAGGTAGCTGTGGTTGACCAGCAGCGGTTTGGGATGGTGGGTGATCTTGGCTCGGTCTTCGGCATTGAAGTGGCGCAGCAGGGCGGCGTAACCCACGTTGAGTTCCTGTGGGTAGAGCACAACGCGTTCCTTGAGCAGTTTCTCGAAGTTCTGCTGGTCCGACGACACGCGCTCAATCTTGACCTTGCCGCTGGCGAGAAATGCGTCGAATGCCGGTCCGTAGCTGTACTCCAGGCCGCCGCCCAGGGTCATGCCGGTCAGGTCGTCGAAGCGGCGCCAGTCGAACGGCAGACTCTTCAGGTGAAAGAACACGAATTGTTCGTCCAGCAGCGGCGCGCTGAAGAGAAATTCGGCCTCACGGTCGGCCTTGTGCATCCAGATCGCGCTGGCGTCGAACTTTCCCGCGGCGGCTGCTGCATAGGCGCGTGGCCAGGGCAGGAACTGGAAGCTGACCTGATAGCCTTCGTCGGCCAGCAGGTCGCTGATCAGGTGGGCGACCACGCCGTTATGTTTCAGCGCGCTGGAGAGATAGGGCGGCCAATCGCCGACGCTGATCGTCAGCGTCTGCTTCTCGCTCGCCTGGGCACCCAGGCACAGCAGCAGACACAGGCTGGCGATCAGTCGTTTGCTCATGCGGTTTCCTCGGTCGGATGCAGCCGTGCTGACAAAGGCGAGGCGCCCAGGATGCGGGCCTCGATTGGAGCATCTCGGGCGGCGGGCCGGCAAGCGCAACCCTGTGGCGTGGAAGCGATGATGACAGTGTAGTTGGGCACCGGTGGAGATGCGTCGGGCGTCACGACGGCCCCGTCGAAGTGCCATAAATGCGTCATCAGACCGTCACTTTGGCTGTGGAGACTGCTGCGGTTTTGCCCGTTTCCATTCTCTGTATAAGGATGTTTGCCAATGCTGCGTATTCCCGCGCTGTGTGCGCTCTTCGCCCTGGCGCCACTGGCCTCGGCGCTCGAACTGAAACCGCTGGCAGTTTACCGCAGCGGCTTTTCGGGTGGAACCGAAATCGTCAACGTGCAGGCGTCGAGCATGCGCGTGATCGTGTCCAACAGCGCCGAAGGCCTGGTGGATATTCTCAAGCTCGATCCGGCCGGCGATCTGAGCCGGATTGCCCGCCATGCGCTGGTGGAGAAAGGCACAGGCGAAATCACCTCCGCAATCTTCCACCCCAGCGACGACCTGTTCGCGATCTGCGTACGCGACCGCGACGGCCTGAAGAACGGCCGGGTCGAGTTCCGCGCGGCAGCTGACGGTGCGCTGCTTGGCAGCGTGGAAATCGGCGTATGGCCGGACAGCCTGGCCTTTTCGCCCACCGGCGATTTCGTCGTGGTGGCCAACGAAGGCGAAGGCTATGTGCGCGACGGCGACGGCTTTCGCAGCGGTGAAGGCTCGATCAGCCTGATCGACCTGCGTCAGGGCGTGGCGAGCGCCACCCACACGCTGATCCAGCTGCCGGATCTGGCCGGTGTCGCAGGCACCACCCAGTCCGAGCACAAGCGCCTGCTGGAGCGGGTGATCGACGGCGAGGAAATGAAGATTCCGTTCGGCACCAGCCCCGAGCATATCGAGCCGGAATACGTGACCTTCAGCCCCGATGGCGCGCAGGCGTATGTCAGCCTGCAGGAAAACAACGCAATTGCTGTGGTCGACGTGCTGCAAGGCAAGCTGGCCAAGGTGTTCGGTGTGGGCACAGTGCGTCACGCAGCGGATATCGAGGACGACGGCGCCTATGCGGCGAATGGCGAGCTGTTCGCCCTGCGCGAGCCGGATGCACTCAGTGTCAGTGCGGATGGCCGCTACTTGCTGACTGCCGACGAAGGCGACACCGACCCGAAAATCGCCAAGACCAAGGCCGGCCTGCCCAGCGGTGGCGGACGCACGATCAGCGTGTTCGCGGCCGACAGCGGCGAGTTGCTCGGCGATACCGGCGGCCAGCTGGACCAGATGGCGGCCAAGGCGGGCGTCTATCCCGATGGGCGCAGCCCGAACAAGGGCAGCGAGCCGGAAGGCGTGGTGAGTTTCGACGCGTTTGGCAAGCGCCTGGCCGTTGCAACCCTGGAGCGTGCCGACGCCCTGGCGTTGATCGACCTGCAGCAACCGGCGCAGCCCAAAGTGCTGCAGGTGGTGGGTGCGGGCGAGGGCGCGGGCTCCGGCGACCTGGCACCTGAAGGGCTGTCCCATGTCGAGCACGAAGGCCGGCATTTCCTGGTTACCGGCCTGGAAAAGAGCGGCAACGTCGCGCTGTTCGAACTGGTCGAGTAAGCCCTCTGGCGCGTCGACGACGCGCCACGTTCGTTGACAATCGGCGCAATGCCGATACGCCAACCGCACCTTCGCGGTTGGCGTTGTCATATCCCCTGACAGTTACCACTGCAACGCAGGCGCCGTGCGATGGCATCCTGCTGAACACGCGGGCCGTTGATTGGCTTGTGCGCGTTTGTCACGCGCGACATCCTCTAGGCTTGTGGCAAAACAACACTGGCAAAACAATAAGGTGGGTAAGCCATGTCTTTATCGGGTAGCAAATTCGCGCGCCTGCTCGCGGTGCTGGCGCTGTGTTCGGCAGTCGGTGGCGTGCAGGCACAGCAAGCGGTAGTGGTCGGCTCGAAGATCGACACCGAAGGCGCAGTGCTGGGGCAGCTGATCTATCAGGCGTTGCAGCGCGGTGGCGTGCCGGTCGAAGACCGCACCCAGCTGGGCGCGACCAGCATCGTGCGCAACGCGCTGATCGCCGGGGAAATCGGCATCTACCCGGAATACACCGGCAACGGCGCGTTCTTCTTCGACAGCGCCGAGAGTGGCGTGTGGAAGGACGCCGAGCGGGGCTACGCCAAGGTCAAGGAACTGGACCTGGCCGCCAATAAACTGGTCTGGCTGCAACCGGCGAATGCCAACAACACCTGGGCGATGAGCGTGCGCGGCGATCTGGCACGCGAGCATGGGCTGAAAACCCTGGATGATCTGGCCCGCTACCTGAAGGACGGCGGCGACTTCAAGTTTGCTGCCAGCGCCGAGTTCGTCGAGTCGCCCACTGCGCTGCCGGCGTTTCAGCAGGCCTATGGGTTCACCCTGGACGCCGACCAGTTACTGATTCTCGCGGGCGGTAACACCGCCGCCACGATTCGCGCCGCGTCGCTACAGACCAACGGCGTCAACGCGGCCATGACCTATGGCACCGATGGAGGCCTCAGTGCGCTGGACCTGCTGGTGCTGGAAGACACCCGCGGCGTGCAGCCGGTCTACCAGCCGGCGCCGCTGGTGCGCGAGGACGTGCTCAAGGCCCACCCGCAGATCGCCGAGCTGCTGCAGCCGGTCTTCGCCGCGCTGGACCTGCAGACCCTGCAACGCCTGAACGGTGAGGTGGCGGTTGAGGGCGCGGAGCCGGCCAAGGTGGCGGCAACCTTCCTCGACAGCCTGGGCCAATAATGCCCGCATGAGACCCGTCAATACGGTGATCCCGTTGCTGGCGCTGATGGCGCTGGCGTTGCTGTGGAACCTGGATTTCATCAGCGTGCACGCCAACCGCATCGCCCCGGGGAGGGGCGTGGGGCTCATGGCTGCCCTGAGTCTCGGCTGGGCATTGACGCTCAGCGGCCTGCTGCTGGGCTGCGCAGCGCTCGCCTGGAAGACGCCGAGATACGGATTGATCATGCTCGCCCTGGCGCTGTTGGCCGTGCAGTTGCCGTTCGGCCTGGCCTGGGCCATCGAGCGGCATATCGATGGTGACTTGCCCCACGGGCGAGTTGCACTCGGCGCGGGGTTCTGGAGCCTGGTGTTTCTGCTCGGCCTGCTGCTGATCGAGGTGCGTCAGCGCGTGCGCTTGCCGCGGCTGTGGCTGGGTGTGATCGCCGCGACGCTGCTGCTCGCGACGGCGTGGATCGTTGCTCAGCAATGGCTGGAGCCCTTGGCCTTGCTACGCGAATACGCTGCGCGAGAAAGCCAGTTCGCCGCTGCCTTGTCCAGCCACCTGGCGCTGGTGGGCGGTGCGGTTGGGCTGAGCCTGCTGCTCGGGTTCGCCATCGCCCTGGTGATCAGCCGTTTCCCGGCTGCGCAGAAGAGCAGCATCGGCATGTTGAACGCGATCCAGACCATTCCCAGCCTGGCGCTGTTCGGCTTGCTGATCGCGCCGCTCAGTTACCTCGCCGCGCGCTACCCGCTGCTGCAAACGCTGAACATCGGCGGTATTGGCTGGGCGCCGGCGCTGCTGGCGCTGGTCGCCTACAGCCTGTTGCCCATCGTGCGCAACAGCTGCGTCGCCCTGAACGACGTGCCGCCTGCGGTGATCGAGGCCGCGCAGGGCATGGGCATGAGCCCCTGGCAGGTGTTCGTGCAGGTGCGTCTGCCGCTGGCCATGCCGTTGATCATCGAGGGCGTGCGCATCACCACCATCCAGGCGATCGGCCTGACTGCCGTGGCGGCGCTGATCGGCGCGGGCGGTTTTGGGACCTTTATTTTCCAGGGCTTGGGCCAGGCGGCGATGGATCTGGTGATCCTCGGCGCACTGCCCATTATCGTCCTGGCGCTGCTGGCGGACGCCCTGTTCAGTCTGTTGGCGCGGCGCTACGCGGGAGGCGAGCGGTGATGATTGAGTTGAACAATGTCAGTAAAACCTTTGGCTCGATTCGCGCGGTGGATTCGATTTCCCTGACCGTGCAACCCGGTGAGCTGTGCGTGCTGGTCGGTACGTCGGGCTGCGGCAAGTCGACCAGCCTGCGCATGATCAATCGGCTGATCGAGCATTCGGCCGGCAGCATCCGTATCGATGGCGAGGACATCGATCGCATCGACCCGCAGCAGCTGCGACGGCGCATCGGCTATGTGATTCAGAGCACCGGCCTGTTTCCACACTGGACGGTGGCCCGCAATATCGCCGTGGTGCCGAGCCTGCTCGGCTGGCCAGCCGCACGGGTTCAGGCGCGGGTCGACGAGCTGTTGCACCTGCTCGGCCTGGAGCCAGCCGAGTTTGCCGGCAAATACCCCAGCCAGCTCTCGGGCGGGCAGGCCCAGCGGGTTGGCGTGGCGCGGGCGCTGGCCGGCGATCCGGATATTCTGCTGATGGACGAGCCCTTCGGTGCGCTCGATCCGATTACCCGCGACAGCCTGCAGAACGAGCTGCTGCGGATTCAGCAACAGGTGGCCAAGACCATCGTGTTCGTCACCCACGACATGGACGAAGCGCTGAAGCTGGCGACCCGCATCGTGGTCATGGACAAGGGGCGGATCGTGCAGCAGGACAGCCCACAGGCACTGTTGGCCAAACCGGCCAATGCCTTTGTCGAAACTCTGCTGGGTGGCCAGGAGCGCGGCCTGAAGCAGGCTGGTCTGCTGCAGGTGAGCAGCCTGATGCAGCGCCTGCCGAAGGCGCTGCCAGCGCCCGTAGGCGCGAGTGTCGACGCCGCTGCCAGCCTGCGTCAGGCGCTGTCGGTGATGCTCTGGCACCGTTGCAAACGCCTGGCGGTGGTTGATGGCGACGGATTGCAGATCGGTGTGCTGCACCTCGGCGCGCTGCTGGAAGACGACCAGTGCTGAGCGCATCCGCCATGCCTGCCGCGCGGCGCCAGGGCGGCGGGTGGCAGCCGCTGCTGTGGTTGGCGGTGCTGCTCGCGGCGACATTCGGCCTCGGTGAACTGGACGCGCTGTTTCGCCTGTTCGAGCCGGATTCCCGCACAGTTATCTACAACCGCGCGCCGTTTATCGAGCTGCTGGGCAGTCACCTCGGCCTGGTCGCGCTTGCCGCTGGCGTATCGACACTGATCGGCGTTGCGGCCGCGGTGGCGGTGACCCGGTCCTGGGGTGAAGACTTTCTGCCGCTTGCCGGGCAGGTGGCGTCGATCGGCCAGACCATTCCGCCGGTGGCGGTGCTCGCCCTGGCGGTGCCGGCACTTGGCTTTGGCAACCTGCCGACGCTGTTCGCGTTGATTCTCTACGGGCTGTTGCCGATTTTGCGCAATGCCCTGGTGGGGCTGCGCGGAATCGACCCGGCAGTATTGGAGGCGGCGCGCGGCATGGGCATGTCACCGTTGCAGGTGCTTTGTCGGGTCGAACTGCCGCTGGCGTTCACCGTGATAGTCGCGGGCGTGCGCACCTCGGTCACGATCAATATCGCCACCGCCGCCATCGGTTCCACCATCGGCGCCAGTACCCTGGGCGACCCGGTGATTTCCGGGCTGGTCACCGGCAATAGCGCGTTCATCCTGCAGGGCGCGATCCTGATCGGCCTCCTTGCGATGACGGTCGACAGCCTGTTCGAGCAATTGCAGCGCCGTGTCTCTCCCCTGGGCAGCGCTGCAGACTAGTGGGCGCTTTTCCTCGTGCCCGTGGCCCGCTAGAGTGCGCCGGCGCACAGCGAAATCGCTGAGGGCGCGTGAGCGGAGAGGGCCAGATGGCGGCGATGTCGTGGTGGGTGGTGGGTTGTTTCGTGTTGACCTACCTGGGCATGGCCGCGGGCGGCATCCGTGGCCTGCGTGTCGATCGCAGCTGGATCGCCGCGGCCGCTGCGGTGCTGTTGCTGATCAGCGGCGCGCAAACGCCAGGTGCCGTTGCCAGCCATCTGGATGCCGGCGCGCTGTTGCTGTTGCTGGCCCTGATGCTGATGTCCGCGCAGTTCGAGTTTTCCGGCGTCTACGCCTGGCTCAACGAGCGCCTCAGCCGCTATGCCGAGCGGCCGGCGCTGGTGTTGTTCGGTGTGGTGCTGCTGGGCGGGGTGTTGTCCGCCGTGCTGGTCAACGACATAGTCGCGTTCGCCCTGACTCCCTTGCTGTGCCACAGCCTATTGGCGCGCGGCCTCGACCCGCGGCCGTTTCTGCTGGCGCTGGCCCTGGCCTGCAATGCCGGCTCCTGTGCCAGCCTGATCGGCAACCCGCAAAACATCCTGATCGGCCAGGCCGGCGGCCTGGATTTCTGGTCTTACAGCCTGATCGCGCTACCACCGGCGCTGGTGACCCTGGCGGTCATCTATGTCTGCATCTGGCTGCAGTGGCGCACTCGCTGGGGCGTGGCCAAGCCACTGGTGGCGGATGAAACCCCGGTGGCGCGTATCTACGGCAGGCGCAGTTATCTCAAGCCGCTGCTGGCGACCTTGGTGCTGCTGGGCCTGTTTTCCACCGATCTGCCGCGCGAGCTCTCCGCGCTGCTGATCGCTGCGCTGGTGATGATCTCCCGCCGCGTCGACAGCCGCGACTATGTGCACCGGGTGGACTGGAACCTGCTGTTACTGTTCGCCGGGCTGTTCGTGGTGACCGGCGCGGCGCTGAGCCTGCCAGAAGTGGCCGGGCTGACGAATGACCTGGCTGAGGCCGGGATGCTGCCCAGCGGCATGGTATCGCTTGCCGCTGCGTCCCTGGTGGCAAGCAACCTGATCGGCAACGTGCCCTTCGTCATGTTGCTGCTGGGCATCGTGCCGGATGCCTCCGAGGGGATGCTGATCGGCCTGGCGATCATGTCGACCCTGGCCGGCAACCTGCTGCTGATCGGCAGCGTGGTCAACCTGATTGTTGC
Source organism: Pseudomonas cistanchae (assembly GCF_054483635.1). Lineage (NCBI taxonomy): Bacteria > Pseudomonadati > Pseudomonadota > Gammaproteobacteria > Pseudomonadales > Pseudomonadaceae > Pseudomonas > Pseudomonas cistanchae. The sequence goes on from NZ_JBTLWN010000004.1 coordinate 183,785, forward strand.
CGAAAGCGCTCGCCGCCAGGGCGTGGTGTTGGGGTTTGCCGACTTCGCGCGCAGCGGCCTGCCGGTGACGCTGCTCAGCATGACCCTGGCCGGCCTGTGGCTGGGGCTGGGCGGCTGGTTGCCCTGGTAACCAGGGGCGCCGCGATGGTGGACAAGGCTGCGCCATGTCCACCCTACCAAAGCGCACTTCAAGGGCAGCCAAACGCTCGCGCAAGACCTCGGCGCGCACAGTTTGCTCGTATCACCAGCGGTTGCGGCGCCAGTTCTGCTGCTGCTCGGGGGTGAGAAATGTCCAGGCAACGAAGCGGCTTTGCTTCTGGCCTTGGGCCATTTCCACGGTGCGCACGTCCAGCGCGCCGACCTTGTTCAAGGCGCTGTAGACGCCGGGCAGGTTACTGGCCTTGGAAATCAGGCTGGTGAACCAGAACACCTGCTGACCGACCTCGGCGCTTTCCTTGATCAAGCGGCTGACGAACGCCGCCTCACCGCCCTGGCACCAGAGTTCGGCCGCCTGACCGCCGAAATTCAGCACCGGCAGCTTGCGCTTGGGGTCGAGCTTGCCCAGGTTGCGCCATTTGCGTGTGCTGCCGCTGCTGGCCTCTTCCGCGCTGGCGTGGAAGGGCGGGTTGCACAGGGTGACCTCGAAACGCTCATCGGCGTGCAGTACCCCCTGGAAAATCTGTCGAGCGTCGGGTTGCAGGCGCAGCTCGATGGCATCCGCCAGGCCTGGGTTGCCCTGGACGATGGCGCTGGCCGAGGCGATGGCGTTCGCGGCGATATCGGTGCCGAGAAAGCGCCAGGCATATTCGCGGTGGCCCAGCAGCGGGTAGATGCAGTTGGCGCCCACGCCGATATCCAGCGCGCGCACCTGGGTGCCACGCGGTATTTCGCCGCCATTGCTGCTGGCCAGCAGGTCGGCCAGGTAATGCAGGTAATCGGCGCGACCAGGGATCGGCGGGCACAGGTAATCCGCCGGAATATCCCAATACTGGATGCCGTAGAACTGCTTGAGCAGCGCTCGATTGAACACCTTGACCGCCGCCGGGTTGGCGAAGTCGATGCTCTCCTTGCCATACGGATTGATGATCACGAACGCCGCCAGCTCCGGGCTGGTCTTGATCAGCGCGGGAAAATCGTAGCGGCCCTGATGACGGTTGCGCGGGTGCAGCTGGCCTTTTTCGGCTTTTGCGCTGCTGGGGGCGCCGTGCTTTTGCTGCGGACGGTGGCGAGGTGTGGACATGCGGGGCTGATCGTCGTCGGGAAAGCGCTCATGTTCCCATAGCAGCGAGCGCTTTGCAGGGGGCCGAGGTGTCTGGGCAGAAATCATCCCGGGTATCGCGTTGCTCAACCCAGGCCACGGGCAAGGTCAGGGGTAGCCGAGGGTCGCGCGGATCTGCGGCAGGTGCGCGGTGATCCAGTGGCGGTCGATAGCGCCCCAACTGCGGATCATGTAGTAGCCGGCGTTGTTACGCTCGCCGGGGTGTTGCACGAAGGCGCAGTCGATATCCAGGTCGGCGAGGGCAGCCAGAGTGTCCTGGGCGGTGCGCCTTGGCATGCCGGTGGCGTCCATCAGCGCGGCGACACTGACGGCGCTGCCGCTGTCGATCAGCCAGGCTACGTAGAGGCGTCGGTAGAAGCTGGTTTTGGTCTTGCTGATGTCCATTCGCGCCTCGGCTCAACAGGTTCGGCTGGCATCGCGGCGCCGGAGCGCGCGGTGTCGGCTGGAGAAAAACAGACGGAGAAAGGTTTTCACCACCAGGGCAGGCAGCAGCGGATCGACGCTCAGCTCGTCGATCACCCGCGTGCCGCCGCCCTGGGCTTCAATGCGCCGCTGATGTCGCCACAGGCGCATGCCGGTCATGGGCGACTCCTCGACAAAACCGACCCCTGGGTGCAGTTCGAGCAGGGTAAGGCGCGAGGTGCCCAGGGGCAGGCAACCGAACAGCCATAGCCAACTGGTGAACAGCGGCTGGCCGGGCTTTACGTCGACATCCTCGAGGTTGCGCACCTCTCGCGGCATGCTCATCCACAGCAGCGGGCGCATCTCCGCGCGCAGGCAGCTGACATCGGTGATCCAGCGCCAGACGATGTCCGGGCTGGCCTTGAGGGTCGATTCGAAGCGCAGTTCGATCGGCGCTGGCGGGTTTATCGTCATGCCAGCGTGGCGAGGCCGATATAGGTGGCCGCGCCGGCGATGTAGCCCATGAATGCCAGCAGGGTGATCTTCTTCAGGTACCAGATGAAGTTGATTTTCTCCATGCCCATGGCCGCCACACCGGCCGCCGAGCCGATGATCAGGCAGCTGCCACCGGTACCCGCGCAGTAGGCGAGCATTTCCCAGAAAGTGCCGTTGACCACGAAGTTGCTCAGCCAGGCGCTGTCTTCGCCGACCGCCACGACTGCCAGCGCCTCGGGGCTGACCAGCGGATACATCTTCATCGCGCCCGCGACCAGCGGTACGTTGTCCACCACCGAGGACAGCAGGCCGATGGCGATGTTGATCGCATAGACATTGCCCAGGCTTTCCTTCAGCGCGGTGGCGACCTGGGTCAGGTGGCCCGCAGTCGCCAGGCTGGACACTGCCAGCAGGATACCGAGGAAGAACAGCACGCTGGTGGTGTCGACTTTACGCAAGACGCCGACCACCGAAAGCGGGTGCTTGTCCTCGTCATTCTTGCCTCGGTGCAGCACCTCGGTGACGACCCAGAGCACGCCCAGGCCGAACAGGATGCCCATGTACGGCGGCAGGTGGGTCACGGTCTTGAACACCGGCACGAACAGCAGCGCGGCGATGCCGAGCACGAATACCAGGTTGCGTTCGAACGGGGTGGTGGGGTCGCGACGTTCTTCCTCGCTTTCAACCAGTTCGGGCCGAACGAATTCGCCTTTCATGGTGAAGCTGAGGAAGATCAGCGGCACCAGCAGGCAAACCAGGCTGGGGATGAACAGCTGGGTGATGATGCCGCTGGCGGTGATCTGGCTGCCAATCCAGAGCATGGTGGTGGTCACGTCGCCGATCGGCGACCAGGCGCCTCCGGCGTTCGCGGCGATCACCACGATGCCCGCATAGAACCAGCGCTCCTGCTGTTCGCTGATCAATTTGCGCAGCAGCGAAACCATGACGATGGTGGTGGTCAGGTTGTCCAGCGCGGCGGACAGGAAGAACGTGATGAAACCGATCATCCAGAGCAGATGCACGCGCTTGCTCGTGCGGATGCGGTCGGTGATCACCTTGAAGCCTTCATGGGCATCGATCAGCTCGACGATGGTCATGGCGCCCAGGAGGAAGAACAGGATTTCCGAGATTTCGCCGAGATGATGGCGCAGCTCACCGCTGACGCCATGGCCTTCGCTGCCTTGCAGCGCCGGCAGGATGCTGTCGGCGCCCAGTACCAGAACGGTCCAGCAGACCACCGCGGTGAGGATGGCCGAAGCGGCCTTGTCGATTTTGAGGGGGTGTTCCAGGGCTATGCAGAGATAGCCGACGACGAAAAGTAGAGCCATTAGTGCATACATGAAGTCATTCCGTGGCTGTTATTGTTTTGGGGTCCCGCATGCTTGCAAGCTATCTGCCGCCGCCCTGGAGCGGTTGCGGCAGATAAGAAAAAGCCCGCTGTCTTGCGACGGCGGGCTTGGTTTGGATCACAGGTTGGCGATCTTCTCGCGCTGCTCTGCCATCTTGCCGAGCGCCTGTTCGGCTTCGGCCAGCTTGGCGCGCTCCTTGTCGAGCACTTCGGCCGGCGCCTTGGCGACGAAGCCTTCGTTGCTCAGCTTGCCGCCGACGCGCTGCACTTCACCGGAGAGGCGGGCGATTTCCTTGTCCAGGCGCGCCAGCTCGGCGTCCTTGTCGATCAGCCCGGCCATCGGCACCAGCACCTGCATATCGCCAACCAGAGCGGTGGCGGACATCGGCGCTTCTTCGCCCGCTTCCAGTACGCGTACCGACTCCAGCTTGGCCAGCTTGTTCAGCAGCGGCGCGTTGTCGGCCAGGCGGCGGCGGTCTTCGTCACTGGCGTTGGCCAGGATGATATCGATGCGCTTGGCCATGGAGATTTTCATCTCGCCACGGATCTGCCGCAGGCCGAGCATCAGCTGCTTGACCCACTCGATATCGCCTTCGGCGGCGGCATCAATGCGGCTCTCATTAGCCACCGGCCAGGCCTGCAGCATGATGGTCTCGCCCTGCTTTTCACCTTGGGTGACACCTGCTTGCGCCTTGATGCGCTGCCAGATTTCTTCGGTGATAAACGGCATAAACGGATGGGCCAGACGCAGCGCCACTTCCAGCACGCGGATCAACGTGCGGCGGGTGCCACGCTGGCGTTCGATCGGTGCGGTTTCGTCCCACAGCACTGGCTTGACCAGCTCCAGGTACCAGGCGCAGTACTCGTCCCAGATAAATTCGTAGAGCGCTTGCGCGGCCAGGTCGAAGCGGAAGGCGTCGAGGTGGCGGGTCACGTCCTGCTCGCAACGCTGCAGGGAGGAGATAATCCAGCGGTCTACTGGGGACAGCTCAACCGGCTCGCCATTGACGCCAGTGTCCTGGCCGTCGGTGTTTTCCAATACGAAGTTGGCGGCGTTCCAGATCTTGTTGCAGAAGTTGCGGTAACCCTCGACGCGGCCCATATCGAACTTGATATCGCGACCGGTGGAGGCCAGCGCCAGGTTGGTAAAGCGCAGGGCGTCGGTGCCATAGGCGGCGATGCCCTCGGGGAACTCAGCGCGGGTCTGCTTGGCGATCTTCTCGGCGAGCTTGGGCTGCATCATGCCGCTGGTGCGTTTCTCCAGCAGCTCGTCCAGGGTAATGCCATCGACGATATCCAGCGGGTCAAGCACGTTGCCCTTGGACTTGGACATCTTCTGACCCTGGCCGTCGCGCACCAGGCCGTGCACGTACACGGTCTTGAACGGGATCTGCCCGGTCAGGTGGGTGGACAGCATGATCATCCGGGCAACCCAGAAGAAGATGATATCGAAGCCTGTTACAAGAACATCCGTGGGGTGGAAGGTCTTCAGTTCGGCGGTCTGCTGCGGCCAGCCGAGGGTGGAGAAGGTCCACAGGCCGGAGCTGAACCAGGTGTCCAGCACGTCTTCATCCTGACGCAGGTTGGCGTCGCCGAGGTTGTGGGTGGCGCGTACTTCTGCCTCGTCGCGGCCGACATAGACGTTGCCGGCATCGTCGTACCAGGCCGGAATACGGTGGCCCCACCAGAGTTGGCGGCTGATGCACCAGTCCTGGATGTCGCGCATCCAGCTGAAGTACATGTTTTCGTACTGCTTGGGCACGAACTGGATTTCACCGCTCTCGACCACGGCGATGGCTTTATCCGCCAGCGGCTTGGTGCTGACGTACCACTGGTCGGTCAGCCACGGCTCGATGATGGTGCCGGAGCGGTCGCCTTTCGGCACTTTCAGGGCGTGGGCGTCGATGCTTTCCAAGAGGCCTGCGGCCTCGAAGGCGGCAACGATCTGCTTGCGTGCCTCGAAACGATCCAGGCCGGCGTATTCGGCCGGCAGGCTGCAGTCGATCTGGCTGTTGACGCTGCCATCGACATTGAACGCCTGGACCTGTGCGAGCACGGCGGCGTTCTTGTCGAAGATATTCAGCAGCGGCAGGTTGTGGCGCTTGCCGACTTCATAGTCGTTGAAGTCGTGGGCTGGGGTGATCTTCACGCAGCCGGTGCCGAACTCGGGGTCGCAGTAATCGTCGGCGATGATCGGGATACGGCGGCCAACCAGTGGCAGCTCGACGAAGGTGCCGATCAGGGCTTTATAGCGCTCGTCTTCCGGGTGCACGGCCACGGCGCTGTCGCCGAGCATGGTTTCCGGGCGAGTGGTGGCGACGATCAGGTAACTCTTGCCGTCGGCGGTTTTATTGCCGTCGGCCAGCGGGTAGCGCAGGTTCCACAGGCTGCCTTTCTCGTCGTGGTTTTCCACTTCGAGGTCGGAGATGGCGGTGTGGAATTTGGTGTCCCAGTTGACCAGACGCTTGCCGCGGTAGATCAGGCCATCTTTATGCAGACGCACGAAGGCTTCTTTGACTGCTTCGGACAAGCCTTCGTCCATGGTGAAGCGCTCGCGCGACCAGTCCACCGAGCTACCCAGGCGACGGATCTGCCGAGTGATGGTGCCGCCGGACTGCTCCTTCCATTCCCAGACTTTCTCGAGGAATTTCTCGCGACCCAGGTCGTGGCGGCCAATGCCGTCGGCGGCCAGTTGGCGCTCAACCACCATCTGGGTGGCGATACCAGCGTGGTCGGTGCCCGGCTGCCACAGGGTGTTGCGGCCCTGCATGCGGCGGAAACGAATCAGACAGTCCATGATCGAGTTGTTGAAACCGTGGCCCATGTGCAGGCTGCCGGTGACGTTCGGCGGCGGGATCATGATGGTGTAGGGCTCGCCGGAACCTTGTGGGGCGAAGTAGTTGTTCGCCTCCCAGTTCTGGTACAGGGCGGTTTCAATGGCGTTCGGCTGGTAGGTCTTGTCCATGCGCGGCGGGACCCTTATGACGGCTAGACGGAAAAGCCGGCGAGTATAACGCCTTGCGTCGTCAGCCATAAGGCCGGCAAAGACGGCCGGTTTTAGGGGGGCAGACGCACTTGCGGCCGCTGCAGATGTTTTGGTGCGCGCGGCGCGCCCTACCTGTTAGTTTTTGCGCGGCGGTAGCAGGCGCGTAAGGCGCGCTTCCAGGCGGCGTTTCAGTTCGGCTTCGATCTGCGGAACGAAATCGTCGATAACGTCCTGCAGAATCAGCTGGGCGGCGGCGCGCAATTCTCCATCGAGGTGCTTTACCTCGTTGGTGAGTGTGCTGCGCAACTGGGCGCCAATCGGTGCCGAGGTTTGCGGCGTTGCTACGGTGTGGTGGCCGGGTATCGGTTTGGCTGCGGGGGTGACGATGTCGGAGAGCAGCGGGATGGTGTCGGGATCGAGCGAGTCCATCAGCACGGGCGGTTCGAGCGAACCTTCGCCCAGCAGTTCGCGGATCGACTCCAGGTCGTTCAGCAGTTGGGCGGGTTGTTGGGGCGGTTTCGGGTTATCCATGGTGCGGAACTAGAGTTCGACTCGTTTCGGGTCATAGCCACGTTGGCGATAACTGACAAAATTTTCTCGGCACGCGCTGAGCAGCTCAGGTTGCTGATTGACGATCTCGATGACGCGAGTGAAGCGCTCAACCTGAGGTGAAATCGTGCTGCTCAGATTAATCAAGACAGCGTGGGCATGCCCGGGTTCATCGTCGAGGCCGATGGCCACGGGCGCCGTGGGGTCTTCCTGGTGCAGATCGTGGGGAACGAAAGCTTCGGCCTTGAAGCTCCAGAGCAGTTCGTCGAGTTCGCTGCATTGCGCAGCATCGCTGCCACGCAGAAACACCGGAACGCCGGCGCGCCACGCCTTCATGGCGAGCTGGCAGGCCGCGCGCAGGCGGTCTGCCGGAGTCGCCGACGACAATACGTAAAACTCGATTCTCACTGCACCCGGTCCAGCAGGTACTGCGTCAGCAGCGGCACGGGGCGGCCACTTGCGCCTTTGTCCTTGCCGCCGCTGACCCAGGCCGTGCCGGCCACATCAAGGTGCGCCCAGGCGTAATTCTTGGTGAAGCGCGAGAGGAAGCAGCCCGCGGTGATGGTGCCGGCTTTCGGCCCGCCGATGTTGGCGATGTCGGCGAACGGGCTGTCCAACTGCTCCTGGTATTCGTCGAACAGCGGCAGTTGCCAGGCGCGGTCGTCGGCGGTCTGACCCGCAGCGAGCAGCTGCTGCACCAGGGCGTCGTTGTTGCCCATCAGGCCCGAGGTGTTGCTGCCCAGGGCGACGATGCAGGCGCCGGTCAGGGTGGCAACATCGATCACTGCCTGCGGCTTGAAGCGCTCGGCATAGGTCAGCGTGTCGCACAGCACCAGACGGCCTTCGGCGTCGGTGTTGAGAATCTCCACGGTCTGCCCGCTCATGGTCGTGACGATATCGCCAGGTCGGGTGGCGCGGCCGCTCGGCATGTTCTCGGCACAGGCCAACAGGCACACCAGGTTGATCGGCAGCTGCATCTCCAGCACGGCTTTCAGAGTGCCGAACACGCTGGCGGCGCCGCACATGTCGTACTTCATCTCATCCATCCCGGCGGCTGGCTTGATGCTGATGCCGCCGGTATCGAAGGTGATCCCTTTGCCGACCAGAGCGAAGGGTTTGTCGGTTTTCTTGCCGCCCTGATAGTTCAGCACGATCAGCCGTGGCGGCTGCTCGCTGCCCTGGGACACGGCGAGAAAAGCACCCGCGCCAAGTTCGCTGAGCTTCTTCTCGTCGAGTATCTCGACTTTAAGATTTTTGTGGGCCTTGCCCATGGCTTTGGCTTCTTCCGCCAAGAAGCTGGGGTGGCACAGGTTCGGCGGCAGGTTGCCGAGGTCCTTGGTAAACGCCATGCCCGCAGCGATTGCCTGAGCGTGGCCGGTCGCGCGCTCGACCTCGGCCAGGCTGGCCTTGTCGCTGAGCAGGGTGAGTTTCTTCAGCGCGCTGGCATCGGCCTTCTGGCTTTTGAACCGGTCGAATACGTAGGTGGCGTCTGCCAGGCTTTCCACCATCAGGCGGGTTTTGCCGTAGGTGTCGCGACCTTTGACAGCCACGTCCTGCAGGGCCAGTACCGCATCGGCGCCGCCCAGGCCCTTCAGCACGCCATAGATGGCAGTGCTCAGCTTGCGCAGCTGTCGGTCGCCGAGCTCGGCGTCCTTACCGATGCCGACCAGCAGCACGCGCTCGGCCTTGAGGTTGGGCACACTGTGCAGCAGCAGCGTTTGGCCGAGCTTGCCGGCCAGGTCGCCGCGCTTGAGCACTGCGCTGATATTGCCCGCGCTGACGCTGTCGATAAGCTGGCCGATTTCGCCGAGGGTACGACCTTCACCCACCGGGATGACCAGGGTGGCGGTTTTCAAGGTTTCTGGACGAGCGCTTTTGACGATAAATTCCATTGCGTGGAGTCCCCAAGACAACGAGTCGGTATTGCAGGATAATGCCGGTCATTTTTCCGATGGTTCATCTATCCGGTGAACCGGCAAGCAGTGCGGCTAGTTTGATCGTAGCCGCCTGAGCCTGACAACCCTGGAGTGTCTGGTTTGATCGTCTTCCGTTATTTGTCTCGCGAGGTAATGCTCACCCTGAGCGCGGTCAGCGCCGTGCTGTTGGTGATCATCATGAGTGGCCGTTTCATCAAGTACCTGGCGCAGGCGGCCCAGGGCCTGCTCGACCCAGGCGTACTGTTCTTGATCATGGCGTTTCGCCTGCCGGGGTTTCTCCAGCTGATTCTGCCGCTGGGCTTGTTTCTCGGCATCTTGCTTGCCTACGGTCGCCTCTATCTCGACAGCGAAATGACGGTGCTTTCGGCCACGGGCATGAGCCAACAGCGCCTGTTCGGTTACAGCATGGCACCGGCGCTGCTGGTGATGCTGCTTGTCGCGTGGCTGAGCATGGGCCTCGCCCCGCAAGGGCTGGAGCGAGTCACCCAGGTGTTCAACGAGCAGGACGCGCTGACCGAATTCGACACCCTGGTGCCTGGGCGCTTTCAATCGATGCGCGACGGTTCGCGGGTGACTTATACCCAGGAGCTGGCGGACGACCGCAGCGAGCTGAGCGGCATCTTCATTTCAGAGAAGCGTCTGTCCGAGAAAGACAAGGAAGAGCGCGGCATCACCGTACTGGTCGCCGAATCCGGTCGGCAGGAAATCCAGCCCGATGGCAGTCGCTACCTGATTCTGCAGAACGGCTATCGCTATGACGGCAACCCAGGGCAGGCCGACTACCGGGCGATTCAGTACGACACCTATGGCGTTCTGCTGCCCAAGCCTTCGGTCAGTGGCGATGTCAGTGAGCGCGAGGCTATCCCGACCCGTGAGCTGATCGGCAGCGAGGACCTGCGCCTGCAATCGGAGTGGCAGTGGCGCCTGTCGTTGCCGCTGCTGGTGCTGGTGGTGACCTTGCTGGCGGTACCACTTTCGCGGGTCAATCCACGCCAGGGCCGATTCCTCAAGCTGTTGCCGGCAATCCTTCTCTATATGGCGTATCTGGCGCTGTTGATTGCCGCCCGCGGCGCGATGGAGAAAGGCAGCATTCCACCGGCTCTGGGCTTGTGGTGGGTGCACGGGATATTCATCGTGATCGGGCTGGTGCTGCTTTATTGGGAAACGCTGCGCCTGAAGCTCGCCAGCCGTCGTTACGCCAAGGAGGTCGCCCGTGGTTAAGCTGGATCGATACATCGGTGGGCAGATAGTCACCGCCATTCTGGCCGTGCTTGGCATCATTGTCGGCCTGGCGCTGCTATTCGCCTTTATCGACGAGCTGGGCGACGTCGAGGGCAGTTACAGCCTGCTGGACGCGGCCTGGTATGTGTTGCTTACCGTGCCGCGGCGCTTGTACGAGATGCTGCCGATGGCCGCACTGGTGGGCTGCCTGATCGGTCTGGGCGGCCTGGCAAGCAGCAGCGAGCTGACAGTGATGCGCGCAGCGGGCGTGTCCGTAGGCCGAATCGTCTGGGCGGTAATGAAGCCGATGCTGGTGCTGATGCTGGCCGGCATTCTGATCGGCGAATACCTGGCACCGTTCAGCGAAAACAAGGCGCAGGCAAACCGGGCCATGGCCCAGGGCGGCGGTGAAGCACAAAGCTCCAAGCGCGGCCTCTGGCACCGGCAAGGCGAAGAATTCGTGCACATCAACGCAGTGCAGCCCAATGGCGTGCTGTTTGGTGTGACCCGCTATCGGTTCGATGAGCAGCGCCGCCTGCTGTCGTCAAGTTTCGCCCGGCGTGCTGAATACCAGGGCGACCACTGGCAGCTGGAAGGCGTGGCGACCACCCAGTTTGGCGAGGGCAGTACCGAGGTGGTCAAGGCCGCCAGCGAGCGTTGGGATGTGCAGTTGAATCCGGAATTGCTCGGCACCGTTGTGCTGGAGCCCGATGCATTATCGATGTCCGGGCTCTGGCGTTACACCCATTACCTGGCCGAGCAGGGGCTGAACAACGGTCGCTACTGGCTGGCATTCTGGACCAAGGTGCTCCAGCCGCTGGTCACGGCTGCGCTGGTGTTAATGGCAATTTCCTTCATCTTCGGCCCTTTGCGTTCGGTCACGCTTGGCCAGCGGGTATTCACCGGCGTTCTGGTGGGCTTTGCGTTCAAGATCACTCAGGACTTGCTGGGGCCGTCGAGCCTCGTATTTGGTTTTTCGCCGCTGCTCGCCGTGCTGATCCCAGCGGGAATCTGCGCCCTGGCGGGTTGCTGGTTGCTGCGCAGGGCCGGTTGAGCGCAAATCCTGGGTAATAAAAAGCCGGCTTCGCCTTGTAGGTGAAGCCGGCTTTTTTCTGCTCGTTATTTCTTGTGAATGTTCTTCGGCAATTGCACGGTCCGACTCTCGGAGTAGATGTCGTGCCAGCTGCGCTTCTCCTTGTCCCATAGCACCCACAGAAAGCCGAGCCCAACGATAAGCCATGAGCCGATCGCGACCAGAAAGCGCAGGGCGGCCTGCCACAGGCTGATGGCCGTGCCATCGGCGTTTTGAATACGGATGCCCCACACCTGCATGCCGAGCGTCTGGCCGCTGTGCGTCCAGAACTTGGCAAAGAAGGCGAACAGGCTGAGAAACAGCACCGTGGACAACACGGGATCGCCATCCAGCGCGCCGGAGTCGGACAGCTGGCGAAGCTGTTGCTCGCCGTAAAACCCCATTAGCACGAGCTTGTAGGCGAAGGTCACGACTATCAGCAGGGCGACGCACAGCAGAAAGTCATAAAACATGGCCGCCAGACGGCGAATCAGGCCGGCAGTGGGAAAGTCTCCCTGGGGGCGCAGTAAGTGTTTTGGCATGATGGGCTCACGGCTTTAAAAAAGCGGGCGCGCAGCTTGGAACATCCGCAGGCATAAAAAAACCCCCAATGTCACCATCGGGGGTTCTTCGCAATAACAGGCTTATTCCTGAACTTGAACCTGATCGGCTTGCATGCCTTTCTGGCCCTGCACCGCTATGAAGCTGACCTTTTGCCCTTCTTTAAGGCTTTTGAAGCCGCTGCCTTCGATCGCGCGGAAATGCACGAAGAGGTCGGGACCGCTTTCGGGGGTGATAAAACCAAAACCTTTCTCATCGTTGAACCACTTGACGGTACCGCTCTGACGATTCGACATGTCTGTATTTCCCTGAAACTTGAGTTGATGACAGCCTCCACGGGAGAGGCTGAGACACTGGTTGCAAGGCGTTATACGAAGTCGAGCGGGATGTAGCGGATCTTGACGATCTACTGCACCAGGTCACGATTTACGGCGACCCATGCAAACACAGTTGCGAAAACTCTACGCCAACTCAAAGGCAAATGCCAACCCCCGGAAAGCCTGCGTTTCAAGCCATTACGGCAGGTTTTTTGGATGGTTGACGATAGGGTATGGCGCACGTGGGCGGAGCAGATTTTTGCCGCGATCGGCGTCGCCAAAAATGCCCAATTCGAGCCCGCAGAATGGGTCGTGAAATCGAGAAGTCGCAGGTCGATTCAGGTGGTCGAGAGCGTCAGAAGAGGTGCGTATTCACTTTTCTATCGCCCACAAAAAAGGCCTTGATGATCAAGGCCTTTCTTTGAATCTATGGTGCCCCGGGGGAGACTCGAACTCCCACTTCTTTCGAAAACGGATTTTGAATCCGCCGCGTCTACCGGTTCCGCCACCGGGGCACAATGGCGGCGCAGTATAGGGATGCCTTTGGGGCAGGTCAATGCACTTGCGTGGTCAGCATGCATGTTTTCCGGTAAGCTTTGCCGCCCTGCAAGACGACCCCTTCCGCTATGCGCGTTGCCGACTTTCATTTCGAGCTGCCTGACGCCCTTATCGCTCGCCATCCGCTTGCCGAACGCCGTGCCAGCCGTTTGCTGGTGCTCGATGGCGCCAGCGGTGAACTTGCCCATCGCCAATTCGGCGACCTGCTGGAATACCTTCGCCCGGGCGATCTGATGGTGTTCAACGACACCCGGGTGATCCCGGCGCGTTTGTTTGGCCAGAAAGCTTCTGGTGGCAAGCTTGAAGTGCTGGTCGAGCGCGTGCTCGATAGCCATCGGGTGCTGGTGCATGTGCGCTCGAGCAAGTCGCCCAAGCCCGGTTCGAGCATTCTCATCGACGGCGGTGGCGAAGCCGAGATGGTGGCGCGCCACGGGGCGCTGTTCGAGTTGCGCTTTGCCGAGGAGGTATTGCCGCTGCTCGACCGCGTCGGCCATATGCCTTTGCCTCCTTATATAGATCGGGCAGATGATGCCGCGGATCGCGAGCGTTATCAGACGGTGTATGCCGCACGCGCCGGTGCCGTAGCGGCGCCGACTGCCGGCCTGCATTTCGATCAGGCATTGTTGGCCGCGATTGCCGCGAAGGGCGTTGAAAGCGCCTTCGTCACCTTGCATGTCGGTGCGGGCACCTTCCAGCCGGTGCGGGTCGAGCGAATCGAAGACCACCACATGCACAGCGAGTGGCTGGAGGTCAGCCAGGATGTGGTCGATGCCGTGGCCGCTTGCCGTGCGCGTGGCGGTAGGGTGATTGCCGTCGGCACCACCAGTGTGCGTTCTCTGGAAAGCGCCGCGCGCGATGGCGTGCTCAAGGCGTTTAGTGGTGACACCGATATCTTTATCTACCCCGGCCGACCGCTGCATGTGGTCGATGCGCTGGTGACCAACTTCCATTTGCCGGAGTCGACTTTGTTGATGCTGGTGTCGGCGTTCGCCGGTTACCCGGAAACCATGGCGGCCTATCGGGCTGCGGTTGCCGAGGGTTATCGCTTCTTTAGTTACGGTGATGCCATGTTCATCACCCGCAATCCCGCACCGCGCGGGCCAGAGGTTTGAGTATGTCGCGCAGCTGTCGCATGTCCTTTGAATTGTTGGCGACCGATGGCAAGGCGCGCCGCGGCCGTCTGACCTTTCCACGTGGGGTGGTGGAAACCCCGGCGTTCATGCCGGTGGGGACTTATGGCACGGTCAAAGGCATGCTGCCGCGCGACATCGAGGCGATCGGCGCGCAGATGATTCTGGGCAATACCTTCCATCTTTGGTTGCGCCCAGGCACCGAGGTGATCAAACGTCACGGCGACCTGCACGACTTTATGCAGTGGCAGGGTCCGATTCTCACCGACTCCGGTGGTTTCCAGGTGTTCAGCCTTGGCGCCATGCGCAAGATCAAGGAGGAGGGCGTGTACTTCGCCTCGCCAGTCGATGGCGCGAAGGTCTTCATGGGGCCGGAAGAGTCGATGCAGGTTCAGCGCGACCTCGGCTCTGACGTAGTGATGATTTTTGACGAGTGCACGCCGTATCCGGCGGAGTTCGATGTGGCCAAGCGCTCCATGGAATTGTCGCTGCGCTGGGCCAAGCGTTCCAAGGAAGCCCATGGCGACAGCAGCGCTGCGTTGTTTGGCATCGTCCAGGGCGGTATGCATGAAGAGCTGCGCATGCGCTCGCTGGAAGGTCTGAACGAACTGGATTTCGACGGGTTGGCGATTGGCGGCCTGTCTGTTGGCGAGCCGAAAGACGAGATGATTCGCGTGCTCGATTACCTGCCGGCGCAACTGCCGGCGGACAAGCCGCGTTATCTGATGGGTGTGGGTAAGCCGGAGGATCTGGTCGAGGGCGTACGCCGCGGCGTCGATATGTTCGATTGCGTGATGCCAACGCGCAATGCGCGAAATGGCCACCTGTTCGTGGACACGGGCGTGCTGAAAATTCGCAACGCATTCCATAAACAGGATGATGCTCCGCTGGATTCGACCTGCGATTGTTACACCTGTAAACACTTCTCCCGCGCCTACCTGCACCACCTGGATAAATGCGGCGAGATGCTCGGCAGCATGCTCAATACAATCCACAACTTACGTCACTATCAGCGCCTGATGGCTGGTTTGCGCGAGGCTATTCAACAGGGTACATTGGCCGCCTTTGTCGATACCTTCTATGCCAAGCGCGGGCTTCCGGTGCCGCCGCTCAACTGATTGATCTACGTTTTAACGACCTTTGAACAGGAGTGTTACATGAGCTTTTTGATTCCCGCTGCGTACGCTGATGCAGCTGCCCCGGCCGCTGGCCCCGCAGGTACCGGCTTTGAGTGGGTATTTCTGGTTGGCTTTCTGGTCATCTTCTATCTGATGATCTGGCGCCCCCAGGCCAAGCGCGCCAAAGAACACAAGAACTTGATCGGCAACCTGCAGAAGGGCGACGAGGTGGTAACCAGCGGCGGTATCGCTGGCAAGGTCGCTAAGGTCAGCGATGATTTCGTGGTCATCGAAGTCTCCGACACGGTCGAGCTGAAAATCCAGAAGGTTGCCATCGCCGCCACGCTGCCTAAAGGCACGCTGAAAGCGATCTAAGTTCCACTCTTCACCATTCGACGGGGCGCTTAATGCGCCCCGCGTCATAACGGGCGGCGTCATGCTCAACAAATTCCCCCTCTGGAAGTACCTGCTGATCCTGGCTGTGCTGGCGATCGGCTTTATTTATTCTGCGCCCAATCTGTACCCGGACGACCCGGCGATCCAGATCAGTGGCAACAGCACGGCCATGCAGGTCGAGCAGGCTGACCTCGATCGCGCCAGTCGTGCGTTGCAGGAAGCCGGCATTGCGGTAAAGGGGTCGAGCGTAGCCGCCCAAGGCCGCGCTGGATTGCTGCGCCTGACCAACCAGGCTGATCAGTTACCGGCCAAAGACGTTGTGCGCAAAGCGCTCGGCGAAGACTTCGTGGTGGCCTTGAACCTCGCGCAAACCACGCCGCAGTGGCTGCGCAACCTCGGCGCCGGTCCGATGAAGCTGGGTCTGGATTTGTCCGGCGGCGTGCACTTCCTGCTGGAAGTGGATATGGACAAAGCGCTGGATGCTCGGCGCAAGGTTTACGAAGGCGAGGTCAAGAGCCTGCTGCGCAAGGAGCGGGTGCGCTATCGCAGCCTGCCTGAGGTCGATGGGGCGATCCAGCTGGGGTTCACCGACGAAGAAACCCTGGAGAAGGCCCGTCGCCTTATCAGCAAGGACTTCACTGACTTTGAGCTGAGCGCTGCCGAGCGCAGTGGCTTGCAAGTGCTGCGCCTCGCTCTGACCCAGGCGAAGCTCGCGGAGATTCGCGAATACTCCATCAAGCAAAACCTGACTACGGTACGTAACCGGGTCAATGAATTGGGTGTGGCCGAACCGCTGGTGCAGCGCCAGGGCGCCAACCGCATCGTTGTTGAGCTGCCGGGCGTTCAGGACACCGCCGAAGCCAAGCGGATTCTCGGCAAAACGGCCAACTTGGAGTTCCGTCTGGCGGCAGCGCCGGACGCATCTCGCGCCAGCAGCGAAGCCTTTGAGTTCCGTGAGGAGGGTCGACCTCCTGCGCAACTGGAGCGCGAGCTGATCATTACCGGTGACCAGGTTACCGACGCCCAGGCCAGCTTCGATGAAAACGGCAGCCCGCAGGTCAACATCCGTCTGGATGGCCATGGCGGCGAGCTGATGAACCGGGCGACGCGCAGCAACGTTGGGCGCAGCATGGCGGTGATCTTTATCGAGCAGAAGCCGACCGTGCGCTACATGCGTCAGGTCGTTGACGGCGTCGAGAAAGAGGTCGCGGTACAGAGTTTCGTCGAAGAGAAAAAGATCATCAGCCTAGCGACCATCCAGTCGCCGCTGGGTAGCCAGTTCCGCATCACCGGCCTTGATGGTCCGGGCGAGTCGACCGAGCTGGCGTTGCTGCTGAGGGCCGGTGGCCTGGCAGCGCCGATGTACTTCGCCGAGGAACGCACCATCGGCCCAAGCCTGGGTGCCGACAATATCGCCAAAGGTATCGATGCGTCGCTATGGGGCATGCTGTTCGTGTCCCTGTTCATCATTGCCATCTATCGCGTATTTGGCGTTCTGGCGACCATCGCGCTGGGCTTCAACATGGTCCTGCTGCTGGCGTTGATGTCGCTACTCAGCGCCACGCTGACGCTGCCGGGTATTGCCGGTATCGTTCTGACGATGGGTATGGCGGTGGACGCCAACGTGCTGATCTTCTCGCGGATACGCGAGGAAATCGCCAACGGTATGTCGGTACAGCGTGCCATTCATGAGGGTTTCGACCGTGCCTACTCGGCCATCGTCGACTCCAACCTCACCACGTTGCTCGTCGGCGGGATTCTGTTTGCCATGGGCACCGGCCCGGTCAAAGGCTTCGCAGTGACCCTGTCGCTGGGCATTCTGACGTCGATGTTCACTGCCATTCTGGTGACGCGCGCCATGGTCAACTTGAGCTTCGGCGGGCGTGACCTGAAGAAGTTGTGGATATAAGGACTCAGATGATGCGTACGATTAACTTTATGGGCACGCGCAACATTGCGTTCGCCATCACCGTATTACTGACTGTTATCGCGCTGGGTAGCCTGGCAACCAAGGGTCTGAACTTCGGTTTGGATTTCACGGGCGGTACCCAGATCGAACTGGGGTACGAGCAGCCTGCGGATCTGGGCAAGATTCGCCAGCGCCTGGCCGAAGCTAATTATGGCGACGCGGTCGTGCAAAGCTTTGGTGCTACCACCGATGTGGTGGTGCGCATGCAGGGCGATGATCCTGACCTGGGCAACAAGGTTGCGGCTGTGCTGCAGCAGTCAGGCGACAAGTTGCAGGTGAAGAAGGTCGAGTTCGTGGGGCCGCAGGTAGGGGAAGAGCTGCGCGATCAGGGCGGCCTCGGCATGCTGCTGGCGCTTGGCGGCATCATGCTCTATCTGGCCTTCCGCTTTCAGTGGAAGTTCTCCATGGGCGCCTTCGTTTCCCTGGTGCATGACGTGATCATGACCCTGGGTGTGCTGTCGTTTTTCCAGATCACTTTCGACCTGACCGTACTGGCTGCATTGCTGGCCATCATTGGTTATTCGCTGAACGACACCATCGTGGTGTTCGACCGCGTTCGGGAAAACTTCCGCGTGCTGCGCAAGACCAGCCTGATCGACAATATCAACATCTCGACGACCCAAACTCTCCTGCGGACCATGGCGACCTCGATTTCGACGCTGCTGGCCATTGGCGCACTGTTGATCTTCGCTGGGGATAATCTGTTTGGGTTCTCCATCGCGCTGTTTGTCGGCGTATTGGTCGGTACCTATTCATCGATCTATATCGCAAACGTTGTGCTGGTCTGGCTCAACCTGAACGTGGATGACCTGATTCCGCCCGTCGTCGCCGAAGAAGTGGATGATCGTCCATAACTCGTTAGGTAGATAAGCTGAACTTTCCGAATGGATTTATGGTCCTAGGCACAGGGAAAGCTAATTCAGGAGGTTGTTATGAACAAGTCGATGATTGTGGGTGCCGTGCTCGGTGCGGTAGCAGTTACGGCGGGTGGCGCTGTTGCAACGTATAGCCTGGTTGGCGGCCCTGAGTATGCTGAAGTACTCGCGGTGAAGCCGGTTAACGAAACCATCAAAACTCCGCGCGAAGTTTGCCAGGACGTAACCGTTACCCGGCAGCGTCCGGTCAAGGACCAGCATCAGATTGCGGGTACGGCCATCGGTGCGGTAGTGGGTGGTTTGCTTGGTAATCAGGTCGGTGGCGGCAACGGCAAGAAGCTGGCCACTGTCGCGGGTGCGGTTGGCGGCGGCTACGCTGGCAACAAAGTGCAGGAGAATATGCAGTCCCGTGATACGTACACAACGACCGAAACGCGTTGCAATACTGTGACTGACACCAGTGAAAAGCTGGTCGGTTACGACGTGAAATACGAGCTGGATGGCAAGGTTGGCCAGGTTCGTATGGAGAGCGATCCAGGCAGTCAGATTCCCGTGAAAGACGGCAAGCTGGTTCTGGCTAAGTCGGCAGACTGATTAAATCGCGTAAAAAAAAGCGCCCCGAGGGGCGCTTTTTTTTATGGGTTCGAATCAGCGTTTCAATGACCCTGACAGGTGTGGTTGTATAGCTGTTAGGACGGCCTTGAAGCACTTGGTGTTGCCCGCGACGATTTGGCCCTTCTCGAGAAACTCGTGGCCACCGCTGAAATCGCTGATCAGTCCGCCCGCTTCCTGGATCAGCAGAGCGCCAGCCGCCATGTCCCATTCGGACAGGCCAAACTCCCAGAACGCATCGTAGCGCCCGGCAGCGACGTAGGCGAGATCCAGGCTGGCGGCGCCAGCGCGGCGGATGCCTGCGGTCTGGCCGACCAGATTGCGGAACATGCCCAGGTAGCTTTCCAGGTTATCCATCTGGCTGTCACGGAAAGGAAAGCCGGTACCCAGCAAAGCGCCATCCAGGCTTTTTCGGGTGCTGACGCGCAGGCGGCGCCCATTTAGCGCCGCACCGCGACCGCGACTGGCAGTGAATTCTTCCTGACGTACCGGGTCGATGACCACGGCGTGCTCTAGACGACCACGGTATTTGCACGCAAGGCTGACTGCGAAATGGGGAACGCCGCGAACAAAGTTGGTCGTGCCGTCCAGCGGGTCGATGATCCACAGGTAGTCGGCGCCTTCGCCGCTCCCTTCGATCAAGCCACCTTCCTCGCCGAGAAAGCCGTGGTTGGGGTACGCCTTGCGCAGTGCCTGAATGATCAACTGCTCGGCCGAGCGGTCGATTTCGGTCACATAATCTTTGGCATCTTTCTCGTCGACCGAGATGACGTCCAAGCGTTCGATCGAGCGGAAGATCATTTCACCGGCGCTACGGGCTGCGCGCAGCGCGATATTCAGCATAGGCTGCATGGATGTTTCACCTGGGTCGTTAAAGAAAGCCGGCCATGTTAGCAGAAAACCCTTCCTGATGAAGTGCCGTCTGTGTCCTGCATGGCATTACTGAGGGGGGGGCTGTAAGATTTGCTCCCCCTCCGGTGTCTGTGTGAGTGTCTGCGTTGCTGGAAAATATTCGCGTCGTTTTAGTCAATACCAGTCATCCCGGCAATATCGGTGGCGCTGCGCGTGCCATGAAGAATATGGGTTTGTCGCGGCTGGTACTGGTTGACCCACTGGATTTCCCGAGTGCCGATGCAGTTGCGCGGGCCTCAGGTGCGACGGACATTCTAGACAGCGCCGAGGTTGTCGCCACACTTGAGCAGGCGCTGGTCGGCTGCACGCTGGTACTTGGCACCAGTGCGCGTGATCGGCGGATTCCGTGGCCATTGCTTGATCCGCGCGAGTGTGGTGTTACCTCCTGCGAGCAGGCCATGCAGGGCGCCGAGGTTGCGCTGGTGTTTGGTCGCGAATATGCGGGTCTGACGAACGAGGAACTGCAGCGTTGTCATTTCCATGTGCATATTCCGTCCAATCCCGAATTCAGCTCGCTTAATCTGGCTGCGGCGGTTCAAGTGCTCGCGTACGAGGTGCGAATGGCCTGGCTGGCAGCGCAGGATCAGCCCACCAAGACGCTCAAGCTGGAGACGACGGCGATTCACAGCTCTCAGCCCGTCACGGCAGACGAGCTTGAGTCGTTTTACGCACACCTTGAGCTTGCCTTGGTCGAGATCGGCTTTCTCGATCCCGCCAAGCCGCGGCACTTGATGAGCCGCTTGCGGCGC
The DNA here is from genome assembly GCF_054483635.1 of Pseudomonas cistanchae. NCBI lineage: Bacteria > Pseudomonadati > Pseudomonadota > Gammaproteobacteria > Pseudomonadales > Pseudomonadaceae > Pseudomonas > Pseudomonas cistanchae. The sequence continues at coordinate 204,271 of NZ_JBTLWN010000004.1, forward strand.
CTGTACGGGCGCAGTGCGGTCAGCAAACTGGAAATGAATATCTTGCGCGGGATTTTGACTGAAACCGTCAAGGCTGCGCGCGGTGAGCACCATAAGCAGGGGAAGTCAGATGTTTGAGCGTATGCGAGAGGATATCCAGAGCGTCTTTCACCGTGACCCTGCTGCCCGCAATACGCTGGAGGTGGTGACCTGCTATCCCGGTCTGCACGCGGTGTGGCTGCATCGCATCGCTCACGGGCTCTGGTCTTCGGGCTGGAAGTGGCTCGCTCGTTTGGTGTCGAATTTCGGCCGCTGGATGACCGGAATTGAGATCCATCCTGGAGCAAAAATCGGGCGGCGATTCTTCATCGACCACGGCATGGGTATCGTTATCGGTGAGACTGCTGAGATCGGCAATGATGTCACCCTTTATCAGGGCGTAACGCTTGGCGGTACCAGTTGGGATAAAGGCAAGCGCCATCCGACTCTGGAGGACGGCGTCGTGGTGGGGGCTGGCGCCAAGGTGTTAGGGCCGTTCACCGTCGGCGCAGGGGCCAAGATTGGCTCGAACGCCGTGGTCACCAAGGCGGTGCCCGCAGGCGCGACAGCGGTTGGTATCCCCGGGCGAATCATTGTCAAGATTGATGACGAGCAGGAGGCAAAGCGTCAAGCGATCGCAGAGAAGCTTGGTTTCGACGCCTACGGCGTCAGTCAGGATATGCCCGACCCTGTCGCCCGCGCCATTGGTCAGTTGCTTGACCATCTGCACGCAGTGGACGGGCGCCTGGAAGGCATGTGTGGCGCCCTGAAGGCGTTGGGCAGCGACTATTGCGCGAAAGACCTGCCGCAACTGCGTAACGAGGATTTCGCGGGTGTGGTCAAAGAGGTGGACAGCAAGCCCGCTGGCTGATGCGTGCTTGCCGGCAGTTTGCTATGCTGCGCGCCTTTCAAAGCCGCCAATCCCGAGTAAAACGATAGGTCTAATAGTTGACTTAATTACTCGGGAATAGGATACTCGCGTCAAATTGTGCTCCCGTGGTAATCCTCGATGCGACTGACAACCAAAGGCCGTTACGCCGTCACCGCCATGCTCGACCTGGCGTTGCATGCGCAGCATGGGCCGGTGTCTCTTGCCGATATTTCCGAGCGGCAAGGCATCTCTCTTTCCTACCTCGAGCAACTGTTCGCCAAGCTTCGTCGCGGTAATCTGGTGTCCAGTGTGCGCGGTCCGGGAGGTGGCTATCAGCTGTCGCGGGCCATGCAGGGCATCCAGGTGGCCGAGGTGATCGACGCGGTCAATGAGTCGGTTGATGCCACGCGTTGTCAGGGCCAGGGTGATTGCCACTCGGGCGATACCTGTCTTACGCACCATCTGTGGTGCGACCTCAGTCATCAGATTCATGAATTTCTAAGCGGCATCAGCCTGGCCGATTTGGTGACTCGACGCGAAGTGCAGGAAATCGCACATTCTCAGGATCAGCGTCGTCACAACGGCAGGACGCCCCAGCTAGACAAAATTGCAGCGTCCACCATCGATTGATATAGGGCGCCGGCCTCCATGGCCACACCTGATAGGAGAGAACCAATGAAGTTGCCGATTTACCTGGATTACTCCGCTACCACGCCGCTTGATCCGCGTGTGGCGCAGAAGATGAGCGAGTGCCTGCTGGTTGACGGCAATTTTGGTAACCCTGCATCGCGCTCCCATGTGTTCGGTTGGAAAGCCGAGGAAGCGGTAGAGAACGGGCGTCGCCAGGTTGCCGAGTTGGTCAATGCCGATCCTCGCGAGATCGTCTGGACCTCTGGGGCCACCGAGTCGAACAACCTGGCGATCAAAGGCATCGCGCATTTCTACAGTAGCAAGGGCAAGCACATCATCACCTCGAAGATCGAGCACAAGGCGGTGCTGGACACCACCCGCCAGTTGGAGCGCGAAGGGTTCGAAGTGACCTACATCGAGCCCGGCGAAGACGGTCTGGTCACCCCAGCGATGGTTGAGGCAGCATTGCGCGAAGACACGATTCTCGTGTCGATCATGCACGTGAACAATGAAATCGGCACCATCAATGACATCGCTGCCATTGGTGAGCTCACCCGCTCGCGCGGCGTGTTTTTTCATGTCGATGCTGCGCAGTCCACGGGCAAGGTGGCCATCGACCTGGAATCGCTCAAGGTCGACTTGATGTCGTTCTCGGCGCACAAAACCTACGGTCCGAAAGGCGTCGGTGCGTTATTCGTGCGCCGTAAGCCGCGTGTTCGCCTGGAAGCCCAGACCCATGGCGGTGGCCATGAGCGCGGCATGCGCTCCGGCACCCTGGCAACTCACCAGATCGTTGGCATGGGCGAGGCGTTCCGCATCGCCAAAGAGGAAATGGCTCAGGAGAACCTGCGCATCCAGGCTTTGCGTGATCGCTTCTTCAAACAGGTGGACGGTCTCGAAGAGTTGTATGTGAACGGCAGCATGAGTGCACGCGTGCCGCACAACCTCAATCTGAGTTTCAACTATGTCGAGGGCGAGTCGCTGATCATGGCGCTCAAGGATCTGGCGGTGTCCTCGGGCTCGGCCTGTACCTCGGCCTCGCTTGAGCCGTCCTATGTGTTGCGGGCTCTGGGCCGCAACGACGAGTTGGCCCATAGCTCGATCCGTTTCACCTTCGGTCGCTTCACCACCGAGGATGATGTTGATTACGCCGCGCAGAAAGTGCGCGAGGCGGTCACCAAGCTGCGCGAATTGTCGCCGCTCTGGGACATGTACAAAGACGGCGTCGACATCTCCAAGATTGAGTGGGCGGCGCACTAAGTAGTCGCCGAAGAGCGATTCTCTGATGAGGAAGGAATACCAGCATGGCTTACAGTGAAAAGGTTATTGACCATTACGAAAACCCGCGCAACGTCGGCAAGATGGACGCGGAAGATCCCGATGTCGGCACCGGCATGGTCGGTGCGCCGGCGTGCGGCGACGTGATGCGCTTGCAGATCAAGGTCAACGAGCTGGGCGTGATCGAAGACGCCAAGTTCAAGACCTACGGCTGCGGCTCCGCGATTGCTTCCAGCTCCCTCGCTACCGAGTGGATGAAGGGCAAGACACTGGACGAAGCGGAAACCATCAAGAATACCCAGCTGGCTGAAGAGCTGGCATTGCCGCCGGTTAAAATCCACTGTTCGGTACTCGCTGAAGACGCCATCAAGGCGGCCGTTCGCGACTACAAGCAGAAGAAAGGTCTGATTTAAGGAGGTCTCGATGGCTATCAGCATGACCGAAGCTGCCGCTCAACATGTTCGTCGTTCCCTCGACGGGCGCGGCAAGGGCGAGGGCATTCGCCTGGGCGTACGCACCACCGGATGCTCTGGCTTGGCCTACGTGCTGGAGTTCGTCGATGAGACCGCCAGCGAGGACCAGGTGTTCGAAAGCCATGGCGTCAAGGTGATCATCGATCCCAAAAGCCTGGTTTACCTAGACGGTACGGAGCTGGACTTCGTCAAGGAAGGGTTGAACGAAGGCTTCAAGTTCAACAACCCCAACGTGCGTGGCGAATGTGGCTGCGGCGAGAGCTTCAATATCTGAGGCGCGTTGTGGGCAGTCCTTGTCATTTTGCTTTGTTCGAGTTGCAGCCGAGCTTCCGCCTGGATCTCGAGCAGTTGGCCGTGCGCTATCGCGAACTGGCGCGCAACGTCCATCCGGACCGCTTTGCCGATGCCAGTGAGCGCGAACAGCGCATTGCGCTTGAACAGTCCGCCAGTCTCAATGAGGCGTATCGCACGCTGAAGAATGCTCCGCAGCGCGCCCGTTACCTGCTGGCCTTGCGTGGCCCGGAGCTACCGCTGGAAGTCACGGTGCAAGACCCGGATTTTCTGATGCAGCAGATGCAGCTGCGCGAAGAGCTGGAAGACTTGCAGGACAGCGCTGACGTGGCCGGGGTGGCGGTGTTCAAACGTCGCTTGAAAACCGCTCAGGACGAGCTGAATGAACGCTTTGCCGTTTGTTGGGATGACGCAGCGCGACGCGAAGAGGCCGAGCGCCTGATGCGCCGCATGCAGTTTCTCGACAAGCTCTCTCACGAGGTTCGCCAGTTGGAAGAGCGCCTCGACGATTAACGCTGGCACTCCCCGTGGCGTGCCAGATATCCAGATAAGCATTGATTAATCATGGCCCTACTGCAGATCGCTGAGCCCGGACAAAGCCCACAGCCACACCAGCGTCGGTTGGCGGTCGGGATAGACCTGGGCACCACCAATTCGCTGGTCGCTGCAGTGCGCAGCGGGTTGTCCGAGCCGCTTGCGGATGACCTCGGTCGTGTCATCCTGCCGTCAGCAGTGCGTTATCACGCAGCGCACGTCGAAGTGGGCGATGACGCCAAGGTCGCCGCGTCGAGCGACCCGCTGAATACCGTACTCTCGGTCAAGCGCCTGATGGGGCGAGGCCTGGCGGACGTCAAGCAACTTGGCGAACAGCTGCCTTACCGGTTTGTCGGTGGCGAATCGCACATGCCGTTCATCGAGACGGTGCAGGGGCCGAAAAGTCCCGTCGAGGTTTCTGCCGAAATTCTCAAGGTCCTGCGTCAGCGCGCTGAGGCTGCGCTGGGTGGCGAGTTGGTAGGGGCGGTCATCACCGTGCCAGCCTACTTCGACGATTCGCAGCGCCAGGCCACCAAAGATGCCGCGCGCCTGGCCGGTTTGAACGTGTTGCGTCTGCTCAACGAGCCAACCGCTGCGGCCGTCGCTTATGGCTTGGATCAGCATGCCGAAGGACTGGTGGCCATTTACGACCTGGGCGGCGGTACTTTCGATATTTCCATCCTGCGCCTGACCGGCGGCGTGTTCGAGGTGCTTGCCACTGGCGGCGATAGCGCACTGGGCGGTGATGACTTCGATCATGCCATTGCTGGCTGGATCGTCCAGCAAGCCGGGGTTTCCGCCGACCTGGATCCGACGCAGCAACGGCTTTTGCTTGAGGCTGCCTGCGCGGCCAAAGAGGTGTTGAGTGCGAGTGCGCAAGCGTCGCTCAGTTACGGGAGCTGGCAAGGTCAACTCAGCCGCGAAAGCTTCGATGAGCTGGTTGAACCCATGGTCGCCCGCAGCCTCAAGGCATGCCGTCGGGCTGTTCGCGATGCTGGTATCGAACTGGAAGACATCCAGGCGGTAGTCATGGTTGGCGGCTCGACCCGTGTGCCGCGGGTGCGCCAAGCTGTCGCCGAGCTGTTCGGGCGTGAACCGCTGACCGATATCGACCCCGATCAGGTCGTCGCGATCGGCGCGGCGATCCAGGCCGACGCCTTGGCCGGCAACAAGCGCGGCGAAGGCGAAGAGTTATTGCTGCTGGATGTGATCCCGCTATCGCTCGGCCTGGAAACCATGGGCGGGCTGATGGAGAAGGTGATCCCGCGAAACACCACCATTCCGGTCGCGCGTGCCCAGGATTTCACCACCTACAAGGATGGTCAGACGGCCATGCTGGTGCATGTTCTTCAGGGCGAGCGTGAGCTGATCAGCGATTGCCGCTCCCTGGCGCGCTTCGAATTACGCGGCATCCCGCCGATGGTTGCAGGCTCGGCCAAAATCCGCGTGACCTTTCAAGTCGATGCCGATGGGCTGCTCAGCGTGGCGGCTCGTGAGCTTGTATCGGGTGTGGAAGCAAGCATTCAGGTCAAGCCATCCTATGGCCTTACCGATGGGGAAATTGCCCGGATGTTGCAGGATTCGTTTCAGAACGCCGGCGATGACAAAGAAGCCCGAGTGCTGCGCGAGCAGCAGGTGGACGCGCAGCGTCTGCTGGAAGCGGTCGAAGCCGCCTTGCTGGCCGATGGCGAGCGCCTACTGGATGGCGACGAGCGTTTGGCGATTGATGCCCAGATGCAGCAATTGCGCGAGCTGATGGCGGGGAACGACGGGCAGTCCATCGAGCAGGCGACCAAGCGCCTGACCCAGGTGACCGATGCGTTCGCGGCGCGTCGTCTGGATGCCACGGTCAAGGCCGCGCTGGCAGGTCGCCGTCTTAACGAGATCGAGGAATAAACATGCCGCAAATCATTTTTTTGCCCCATGCCGTGTTCTGCCCGGATGGGCTGGTCGTGGACGTCGAGCCTGGCGTCTCCGTTCTTGAGGTTGCGCATGACAACCATATCGAGATGGAAAGCGCCTGCGGCGGTGTCTGCGCCTGCACCACCTGCCACTGCATCGTGCGCGAAGGCTTCGAATCGCTGAATGAGGCCGACGAGTTGGAAGAGGATCTGTTGGACAAAGCCTGGGGCCTGGAAGCGCAATCGCGTCTGGCCTGCCAGGCGATTGTCGGGAATACGGACCTGACGGTCGAGATTCCCAAGTACTCGCTCAACCACGCTGCCGAAGCGCCGCACTGATTCAGGGAGCTGTCATGAGTCTGAAATGGGCTGACGTTTTGGAAATTGCCATTCAACTGGCAGAGCAAAAACCCGAAGTCGATCCGCGCTTTGTTAATTTTGTCGACCTGCACCGCTGGGTCGTTGGGCTGGCGGATTTCTCCGATGACCCGCAACGCGGCGGTGAGAAAGTACTTGAGGCCATACAGGCCGCGTGGATCGAGGAAGCTGATTGATCCAGGCGCGTTCCGGCCCTGGCCTACGCATTTAATCAGAACCCGCGTATAATTCGCGGGTTTAATTTTTCGCTTTAATCCTATGTTTTCTGGAGTTTCACATGGCTGTTCAACGTACGTTTTCCATCATCAAACCAGACGCTGTCGCTAAAAATGTTGTTGGCGAAATCGTCACCCGCTTTGAAAAAGCCGGTCTGCGTGTCGTAGCGTCGAAAATGGTTCAGCTCTCCGAGCGCGAAGCGGCCGGTTTCTACGCCGAGCACAGCGAGCGCGGCTTCTTCAAGGATCTGGTTAGCTTCATGACTTCCGGTCCGGTAGTTGTTCAGGTTCTGGAAGGTGAAAACGCCATCGCCAAGAATCGCGAGCTGATGGGCGCTACCAATCCTAAAGAAGCTGCTGCCGGTACCATCCGCGCTGATTTCGCCGTATCCATCGACGAAAACGCTGTTCACGGCTCCGACTCGGAAGCTTCTGCTGCTCGCGAAATTGCTTACTTCTTCGCTTCCACCGAAGTCTGCGCTCGCATTCGCTAAGCGAATCGGGTGAGGGTGAAGCCATGACTGAAACTACCGGTAAAACCAATCTGCTGGGTCTGACCCAAGTAGAAATGGAGCAGTTCTTCGAGCGTATCGGGGAAAAACGTTTCCGCGCCGGTCAGGTGATGAAGTGGATTCACCACTTTGGCGTCGATGATTTCGATGCCATGAGCAATGTCAGCAAGGCCTTGCGCGAAAAGCTCAAGGCCTGTGCTGAAATCCGTGGCCCGGAAGTGGTCAGCGAAGATATCTCCACCGATGGCACGCGCAAGTGGGTGGTGCGAGTGGCGTCGGGCAGTTGTGTGGAAACCGTGTATATCCCCCAGGGCTCGCGCGGCACGCTTTGTGTCTCGTCGCAGGCCGGCTGTGCGCTGGATTGCAGTTTTTGCTCGACTGGCAAACAAGGTTTCAATAGCGATCTGAGTGCTGCCGAAGTGATCGGTCAGGTTTGGATCGCCAACAAGTCGTTCGGCAGCGTGCCAGCGAAGATCGACCGCGCCATCACCAATGTGGTGATGATGGGCATGGGCGAGCCGCTGTTGAACTTCGACAATGTCGTCGCCGCCATGAAAATCATGATGGACGACCTCGGTTATGGCATATCCAAGCGCAAGGTGACGTTGTCCACGTCCGGCGTGGTGCCGATGATCGACAAGCTCGGTGAAGTGATTGACGTGTCCCTGGCGCTGTCGCTGCACGCGCCCAATGATGAGTTGCGCAACCAACTGGTACCGATCAACAAGAAGTACCCGCTGGAAATGCTACTGGCAGCGTGCAAGCGTTATGTCTCGCGTCTTGGCGAAAAGCGCGTGCTTACAATCGAATACACCCTGCTCAAGGATGTAAACGATAAGACTGAGCACGCTGAGGAAATGATCGCACTTCTCAAAGATGTGCCTTGCAAGATCAACCTGATTCCGTTTAATCCCTTCCCCCACTCCGGCTACGAGCGTCCGAGCAACAATGCCATTCGCCGATTCCAGGACCTGCTGCACAAAGCCGGGCACAATGTCACCGTGCGCACTACGCGGGGCGAGGATATTGATGCGGCTTGTGGCCAGTTGGTCGGTCAGGTTATGGACCGTACCCGCCGTAGCGAGCGCTATATTGCTGTGCGTGAATTGAGTAGCGAGGCCGAGACGCCGAGTTCCGCCGCCAATCGAACTTAAGGGAGGATACCCATGACTCTGCGCCCAGCGCTTTTCCTGCTTATTGTCGTCAGTCTGTTAGCGGGCTGCGTATCAACTGGCGATGTTGATCCGATGAAAACCGATAAAGGCCGAGATGAGGCGCATGACGCTTACGTACAGTTGGGTATTGGTTACGTCCAGCAGGGTGCGACCGCACGGGCGAAGGTGCCGTTGAAGAAAGCCCTGGAGCTTGATCCGTCCAGCGCGGATGCTCATGCGGCATTGGCATTGGTATTCCAGATCGAGATGGAAGCGAAACTGGCCGATGAACACTTTCGCAAAGCCTTATCGCAGAAGAGCGACGACGCCAGGCTGTTGAATAACTACGGCAGCTTTCTCTACGAACAAAAGCGTTACCAGGAGGCACTCGAGCGCTTCCAGAAAGCTTCGCAGGATACCCTCTACCCCGAACGTTCGCGGGTGTTCGAGAACCTCGGGCTGACCTCGCTGGAGCTCAATCAGCCCGCGCAGGCAAAAGCCTATTTCGAACGGTCATTGCGCCTCGATAGTCGCCAGCCGATCGCGCTGCTGCAGATGGGCCTGCTGTCCTTCGCTGACAAGGACTACGTACCGGCCCGTCGCTATTACGAGAGCTACAGCGCCGTAGCTGCGCAGAATGCTCGCAGCCTGTTGCTGGGCGCTCGCTTGGCAAAAATTTTCGACGACCGCGACAAAGCCGCCAGCATCGGCTTGCAGTTGAAGCGTTTTTATCCCGGTACGCCGGAATATCAGCAATACCTTTCGGAGCAATGATGAAAGCGGCGCCCCCTGAAGTTGCCACAGCCCCTCGCGTCAATCCCGGTGAATCCCTGCGCAAGGCCCGAGAAAGCAAAGGCTGGACAGTTGCCGAAGTTGCAGGCCAGCTCAACCTGACCGTTCAGCGTTTGGGGCAGATCGAAGCCGGCGCGTTCGACAAATTGCCGGGGCACACCTTTGCCCGTGGTTATATCCGCACCTACGCCAAGTTGCTTGGTATGGACCAGAATCGCCTGGTCATGGAGTTCGACCAGCTGACCGGCAGCGACGCTGCGGGAAGCTCGGTGCACAGCCTTGGACGGATAGAAGAACCGGTTCGCTATTCGCAGGGCATCCTGCGGTTTGTCAGTTTCATTTTGCTGCTTGCCCTGGCTGGTATCGGTTTTTATTGGTGGCAGGGGCAGTCGAGCAATCAGGCGCAGCAGTCTGCGACCAGCATTGGCCACGTCGAAGTGGAGGGCGCCGATGGCGCGACCCAGATTCACGTGCTCGACGAACCCGAGGATCAGGCTGTCGCTGATGCCCAGGTGGGCACCGAGCTGAATTTGCCCAGCGTTTCTGCTGAGGTTGCCGCACAGCCGCAACCCGCTGCGCCTGCGCCTGGTGATGAATCCGCTCCGCTCGAGCCCGGGATTGTTCAAACGCCGGCGGGTGAGCCTGCGGCTACCGCCGAGTCAACGCCATCGACGCCGGAAGCAGCGGTAGATGCCGGCGAAACCGACGCGGCGGCCTCATCAGCTGATATGCCTGCAGAGCCAGCTGTAGCTGAGGCAGCGCCTGTACTCGCAGCAGGAGAAGGGCTGGTGGCCGTGCAGTTCACTGCGGACTGCTGGGTACAACTGCGCGATGCATCAAACAAGGTGGTTTTCAGTGGTCTCAAGCGTGAAGGCGAAAATCTGCGCCTGGTCGGCAAGGCGCCGCTGGAGCTGCGCCTTGGGTTCGCTCGCGGGGCCCAGGTCAGCTATAACGGCGAACCGGTGAACGTGGCGCCCTTTGTCACAGGCGAAACTGCGCGCATCAAGTTGGGTGGGCAATAAGATGCATGGTGAATCACCGATCAAACGTCGTGTTTCTCGCCAGATCTGGGTGGGCTCGGTACCGGTAGGCGGCGATGCACCCATCGCTGTGCAGAGCATGACCAACACCGATACCAACGATGTGGCAGCAACCGTCGCCCAGGTCCGTCGGCTGCAGGATGCTGGCGCCGACATCGTGCGCATCTCGGTGCCCGATATGGACGCCGCCGAGGCATTCGGCCGCATCAAGCAGCAAGTCAGCGTACCCTTGGTCGCGGATATTCATTTCGATTACCAGATCGCCCTGCGGGTCGCTGAGCTGGGTGTCGACTGCCTGCGCATCAACCCGGGCAATATCGGTCGCGAGGACCGCGTGCGGGCCGTCGTGGAAGCCGCACGTGACCGTGGAATCTCGATTCGCATTGGGGTCAACGCCGGCTCGCTGGAAAAGGACCTGCAGAAGAAATACGGCGAGCCTACTCCCGAAGCGCTGGTCGAGTCGGCGCTGCGCCATGTCGAACACCTGGACCGTTTGAACTTCCCGGACTTCAAGGTCAGCGTCAAAGCTTCTGATGTGTTTATGGCGGTCGAGGCCTATCGCCTGCTGGCCAAACAGATCGAGCAACCGCTGCACCTGGGCATCACCGAAGCTGGTGGGTTGCGTTCGGGCACCGTGAAGTCGGCGGTGGGCCTGGGCATGCTGCTGGCCGACGGGATTGGCGATACCATTCGCATCTCCCTGGCTGCCGACCCGGTCGAGGAGATCAAGGTCGGCTTCGACATCCTCAAGTCGTTACGCCTGCGTTCCCGTGGCATCAACTTCATTGCCTGCCCGAGCTGCTCGCGGCAGAACTTTGATGTGGTCAAGACCATGAACGACCTTGAAGGGCGTCTGGAAGACCTGCTGGTGCCGCTGGACGTCGCGGTGATTGGTTGTGTGGTCAACGGTCCGGGTGAAGCCAAGGAGGCTCATATCGGGTTGACCGGTGGCTCGCCCAATAACCTGATCTACATCGATGGCAAACCCTCCCAGAAGCTGAACAACGTCAACCTGGTGGATGAGCTGGAAAAGCTGATTCGCCAGAAAGCGGCCGAGAAGGTTGCGGCAGACGCTGCCCTGATCGTACGCAGCTAGTGCCGTTAAGGAATTGAATTGAGCAAGCCCCTGCAAGCCATTCGTGGCATGAACGACATCCTGCCTGAGCAGACCCCGCTCTGGCGTTACTTCGAAGGTAAGGTCAGCGCATTGCTGGATGGCTATGGCTACCGGCAGATTCGCATGCCGATCGTTGAGTTCACCGAGCTGTTCAAGCGCTCGATCGGTGAGGTCACCGATATCGTCGAAAAAGAGATGTACACCTTCGAAGACCGCAACGGCGATTCGCTGACCCTGCGCCCCGAGGGTACGGCGGCCTGCGTGCGAGCGGTGCTCGAGCACGGTCTGTCCGGCGGCGGCCAGACCCAGAAGCTGTGGTACATCGGGCCGATGTTTCGCCACGAGCGTCCGCAGAAAGGACGCTACCGCCAGTTCCATCAGATTGGCGTGGAAGCGTTCAATATCGACGGTCCGGATATCGACGCCGAGCTGATTGTCCTGACGTGGCGGTTGTGGGGCCTGCTCGGCATTCGCGACGCGGTGACGCTGGAATTGAACAGCCTGGGCACCAGTGAAGCACGCGCCGTGTATCGCGACGCCTTGGTCGAATATCTGTCGGCCCGTGCCGATCAACTCGATGAAGACAGCCGCCGACGTCTGACCAGCAATCCGCTGCGGGTGTTGGATAGCAAGTCACCAGAAACTCAGGCGCTGCTGGCCGACGCGCCGAAGATGGCGGATTACCTGGACGAAGCGTCGCGCATGCATTTCGACGGGCTCAAAGCGCGCCTGGATGCTGCGTGCATTCCCTATGTGATCAACCCCAAGCTGGTGCGCGGTCTGGATTACTACAGCAAGACCGTCTTCGAGTGGGTCACCGATCAGCTCGGTTCGCAAGGCACCGTATGCGCCGGCGGCCGTTACGATGGTCTGGTCGAGCAGATGGGCGGCAAGCCTACTACCGGCGTCGGTTTTGCCATGGGCATCGAGCGTTTGGTGCTGTTGATCGAAACCTTGGGTAAAGTGCCGGCAGAAATCGCCCGTCAGGTCGACGTCTACCTGTGCGCCTTGGGCGAACCCGCGGAGTTGGCTGCGTTGGCCCTGGCTGAACATTTGCGTGATCAATTGCCGGGCATAAGGCTGCAGGTCAATGCGGGTGCCGGCAGCTTCAAGAGCCAGTTGAAGAAGGCCGATAAGAGTGGCGCCTTGTATGCCCTGGTATTGGGTGAAGACGAACTGGCCCAGCAAGTGGTAGGTTGCAAGCCGCTGCGGGACCGGGGTGAACAACAGAGCATCGTCTGGAGCGCTCTAGCCGAGCGTCTGGCAACCTGCCTCGAGCAGGCTTAACGCATACAAACCGAATTAGCGGATAGGAGTATTGGGGTGGTTTCGCGTACCGATGATGAAGAGCTGGCCGTAGTCAAGGAATGGTGGCAGCGCAACGGCAAGCCGCTGCTGGTGGGTTGCGTATTGGCGTTGATCGCGGTATTCGGCTGGCAGGGCTGGCAGGCCTATCAATCCAATCAAGCCCAGGGCGCCTCGGCGGTTTACCAGCAATTGCTGGAAACCGCGCTGAACCCGAGTGGCAAGCCCGATACGGCCAAGGTGGCCGAGCTGGCTGGAAAGCTCAAAAACGAATTTGGCGGTACTCACTACGCCCAGTACGGCAATCTGTTCGTGGCCAAGGTGGCGGTCGAGTCCGGCAAACTGCACGATGCAGCCGCTGAGCTGCAGGTCATTGTCGATAAGCCGGCCGATGCGACCCTGGCAGAACTCGCTCGTCAGCGCTTGGCCCGCGTGTTGGCTGCTCAGGACAAAGCGGAAGAGGCATTGAAACTGCTGGAAGGCGACGCCGATAAGGCATATGTCGCCAGCCGGGAGGAGCTCAAAGGCGATCTGCTGGTCAAGCTTGGTCGCAGCGATGACGCCCATGCCGCCTACCTCAAGGCCAAAGCCGCACTGTCCGAGGACGCCGCGGTCGGCGGCCTGCAAATGAAGCTCGACGACCTGGCCAAAGGGGATGCATGACGTGATGCGTTGGAAAAATGCCGCATTGCTGGCCCTCGCCGTTATGGCCGTGGGTTGCAGCAGCAACAGCAAGAAAGAACTGCCACCCGCCGAGCTGCCGAAGTTCGAGCGCGAGGTGCAACTGCAGAAAGAGTGGAGCCGCTCGATTGGCGAAGGCCAGGGCGAAACCTTCAACATGCTGGTGCCCGCAGTAGAAGGCGACAGCATCTTCGCCGCCGACGTCGAAGGTCTGATCGTGGCGCTCGACCGCATGAGCGGCAAAGTGCTCTGGAAACAGGATCTTGAGGCGCCGGTATCCGGTGCGGTCGCTGCCGGTTACGGCCTGGTGGTGCTGGGTACCTTGAAAGGCGAGGTCATCGCCCTCGACGCCAGCACTGGCGAAGAGAAATGGCGCGCTCGGGTGCCAAGCGAAGTGCTCGCAGCCCCTGCGATAAATGGCGATATCGTGCTGGTACAGACCCAGGATGATCGCCTGGTTGCCTTGGATTCTGATACCGGCAGCCAGCTGTGGTTGTTCGAAAACACCCCGGCCGTGTTGACGTTGCGCGGTACCGGCAGCCCGGTACTGACCAACCGGTTGGCAATTGCCGGCCTGTCCAGCGGCAAGGTCATCGCCCTCGACGCCCAGCGTGGCATCCCTGTCTGGGAGCAGCGTGTCGCTATTCCGCAGGGTCGTTCCGAGCTTGAGCGAGTCGTGGACATCGACGGCGGTCTGCTGCTGTCGGGCGGTACGCTGTATGCGGTCAGCTACCAGGGTCGCGTGGCCGCCATGGACCTGGAAAGCGGGCGTATTCTCTGGCAGCGCGAAGCCTCCAGTTCGGTCGGCGTGGCCCAGGGCTATGGCAGCGTTTACGTGAGCCTGGCCAACGGCACCGTCGAGGGTATCGACGAGCGTTCCGCTTCGGCTCTGTGGAGCAACGATGCGCTGGCTCGCCGTCAGCTGTCGGCGCCGGAAGTGTTCTCCAGCTACGTCGCGTTTGGCGATCTGGAAGGCTATCTGCACTTAATCAGCCAGGTGGACGGTCGTTTCGTCGGCCGCGAGCGTGTTGACAGCGACGGCCTGCGTGCCCGTCCGCTGGTCGTGGGCGACTGGCTGTACGCCTACGGTAACGGCGGCAAGTTGGTGGCGATGACCATCAAATGACCCCAGGCTGACGCCTTGGCTATGCTGCACAGCATTCACGCTGTGCAGCGGGGCCAGTGCAACGATCCCGGCCGCTGCTATGCAGCGGCCTTTGTATTTTCTGAAATAACGAAGTGGAGAGCCTGATGGTTCCCGTAATTGCCCTGGTGGGCCGCCCGAACGTGGGCAAGTCCACGCTGTTCAACCGCTTGACCAAAAGCCGCGACGCGATTGTCGGCGACCTGTCCGGTCTGACCCGAGATCGCCAATACGGCGAGGCCAAGTGGCAGGGCCGCACCTATATCGTCATCGACACCGGTGGTATCTCCGGCGACGAGGAAGGTATCGACGCGAAAATGGCCGAGCAGTCGCTGCAGGCCATCGAAGAGGCCGATGCTGTGCTGTTTCTGGTCGACGCTCGCGCCGGGCTGTCTGCTTCGGACCAGATGATTGGCGAGCACCTGCGTCGGCGCAACAAGCGCAGCTTCCTGGTCATCAACAAGGTCGACAATATCGACGCCGACCTGGCCCGCGCCGAGTTTGCCTCCATGGGCATGGGCGAATCCCTGGCGATTGCCGGCGCCCATGGTCGGGGCATCACCCAGATGCTCGAAGCGGTGCTGGGTTCCTTCCCCAAGGATGCCACCGAGCCGGAAGAGGGCGAGGAAGAGGAAATCGTCCTCGAAGGTCAGGAAGCCAAGCGCATCCCCGGCCCCAGCGAGAAGGACGGTATCAAGCTGGCGATCATCGGTCGGCCGAACGTTGGCAAGTCGACCCTGGTCAATCGCATGCTCGGTGAAGACCGGGTGATCGTCTATGATCAGCCCGGCACCACTCGCGACAGCATCTACATTCCGTTCGAGCGCGATGACGAGAAGTACACGCTGATCGACACCGCCGGCGTGCGCCGCCGCGGCAAAATCTTCGAAGCGGTGGAAAAGTTCTCCGTAGTAAAAACCCTGCAGGCGATCCAGGATTCCAACGTCGTGGTGTTCGTCATGGACGCCCGCGAGGGTGTGGTCGACCATGACCTCAACCTGCTCGGCTTCGTGCTGGAAAGCGGCCGCGCTCTGGTAATCGCCCTGAACAAATGGGACGGCATGGAGCCGAGTGAGCGCGACTACGTGAAGGTCGAGCTGCAACGCCGGTTGTTCTTCGTCGACTTTGCAGATATCCACTTTATCTCGGCGCTGCACGGCACCGGCGTGGGCAACCTGTACAAGTCGGTGCAGGCCTCGTTCAAGTCGGCGATCACTCGCTGGCCGACCAACCGTCTGACCACGATTCTTGAAGACGCCGTCAGCGATCACGCGCCGCCGATGGTCAACAATCGCCGCATCAAGTTGCGCTATGCCCACCTGGGTGGTGCCAACCCGCCGCTGATCGTGATTCACGGCAACCAGGTCGAGGCGGTGCCCAAGTCCTATGTGCGCTACCTGGAGAACACCTACAGGCGCGTACTCAAGCTGGTCGGCACGCCGATTCGGATTGAATTCAAAGGCGGCGAAAACCCTTACGAGGGTAACAAGAACACCCTCACGGACCGCCAGGTGAACAAGAAGCGTCGCTTGATGAGCCACCACAAGAAGGCCGAAAAGAAGCGCAAAGACAAGCGCTGAGGCGGGATTGATCGCTCTGCAAAGGCACCTTCGGGTGCCTTTTGCGTCTCTGGTCGATCGGCTATCCTGCCGCATCGTTGCATGCTCCGGTCCTAGGCTTTTCTGCCGAGGCGAACGCGGCCCCAAACGGCCGACTCGCTTGGCGTCACCACGTTGGAGTCACCATGCTCAGCAAACTGCCGAACGTCGGCACCACCATCTTTACCCGCATGTCGCAGCTCGCTGCCGAAACGGGCGCACTCAACCTGTCCCAGGGCTTTCCTGATTTCGATGGCCCGCAAGGTTTGCGCGATGCGGTGGCTCGGCATATCGCCGCGGGCCATAACCAGTACGCCCCGATGACCGGCCTACCGGCACTGCGCGAGCAAGTGGCTGCCAAGATTGCCCGCTGTTACGGCCGTGCGCTCGATGCGGAGACCGAGGTCACCATAACGCCAGGCGCGACTCAGGCGATCTTCTGCGCCATCCATGCGTTGATCCAGCCTGGCGATGAAGTGATTGTTTTCGATCCCTGCTATGACAGCTACGAGCCTGCTACGCAGCTGGCCGGAGGACGCTGCATCCACGTACCACTCGCGCCACCGGGATTCGCCATCGACTGGCAGCAACTGGCGGATGCCGTCAGCGACAAAACGCGACTGATCGTGATCAACAGCCCGCACAACCCCAGCGGCGCGCTTATCTCGCGCGCCGAACTGGACCAGTTGGCGCAGCTGATCCGCGATCGCGACATCTATCTGCTCAGCGACGAGGTTTACGAACACCTGGTGTTCGATGGCGTTGCCCACGCCAGCGTCCTCGCCCACGAGGAGCTGTATCAGCGCGCGTTCGTGGTCAGCTCCTTCGGCAAGACCTATCACGTCACTGGCTGGAAGACCGGTTATGTGGTCGCGCCGCCAGCCTTGAGCGCGGAGCTGCGCAAGGTCCACCAATACGTCAGCTTCTGTGGCGTGACGCCACTGCAGTGGGGGCTGGCCGACTATATGGCCGAGCAGCCAGGCCATGTCGAGGAGCTGCCGGCGTTCTACCAGGCCAAGCGCGACCTGTTCTGCAATCTGCTCGACGGCTCCCGGTTCACATTTACCCGTACGGCGGGGACCTACTTTCAGCTCGTCGACTATTCGGCGATTCGCGATGACCTCGACGACGTGGCGATGGCCGAATGGCTGACCCGCGAGCATGGCGTAGCGAGCATCCCGGTGTCGGTGTTCTATCAGCGGCCGCCGGAAGGCCTGCGCCTGGTGCGGTTGTGTTTCGCCAAGCGCGAAGACACCCTGCGGCTGGCAGCGGAGAAATTATGCGCGATCTGAGCCAGTTGCCTGACCTTGAGTTGGCGCTCGTGCAGAGCGAGCTGGCCTGGCAGGACCCGGCGGCGAACCGGGCGCATTTTCAACAGCTGATATCGCAGGCCAGTGGCGCTGATCTGATCGTGCTGCCGGAAATGTTCAGCACCGGGTTTTCCATGGATTCAGCCGCCCTGGCCGAACCGGAGTCCGGCCCGACCAGCGAATGGATGCTGGAGCAGGCCGCCGAATTGCGGGCCGTCATTGCAGGCAGCCTGATCATCCAGGCTGAGGATGGCAGCTACCGGAACCGCCTGTTATGGGCGCGACCGGACGGCAGCATGGCGCACTACGACAAGCGCCATCTGTTTCGCATGGCAGACGAACACCAGCATTACCGTGCAGGCACGCAACGGCAGTTGCTGGAACTCAAGGGCTGGCAGATTCGTCCACTGATCTGCTACGACCTGCGCTTCCCGGTATGGAGCCGCGATTCGCAGCACACCGACTTGCTGCTCTACACCGCCAACTGGCCCGCCGCCCGTCGGCAGCACTGGAACCGCCTGTTACCAGCGCGGGCGATCGAAAACCTGTGTTATGTGGCAGCGGTCAATCGGGTGGGTGAGGACGGCAAGGGGCATGGCTACAGTGGCGACTCCCAGGTGTTGGATTATCAGGGCGAGACGCTGCTGAATGCGGGCGCGGCGTCAGGCGTGTTTCACATAACGCTCAAGGCGGCCGACCTGGCGGCGTATCGCGAGCGCTTCCCGGCTTACCAGGATGCCGATCCGTTCGAGTTTAGCGAGCAGTAACGCGAGCACCCCACACTCGACCAGGCGCCGCAACGCGAGCTGCTGGCGTTTGCTGGTCGACCTTCTCATCCATAGGTAACCTCATGAATGAACCCGTGCCATTGACAGTCGAGGACAAGCGTCTGGTCGTCGGCGATAAGGTGTTCAACACCCCGGTCGAGGTCACGCTGGACGTGATTGGCGGCAAGTGGAAAGCGCTGCTGGTCTACCACCTGATGACTGGGCCGCTGCGTTTCTCCGAACTCAAGCGACTGGTGCCGCAGATCACCGAGAAGATGCTCACCCAGCAGCTGCGTGAGCTGGAGCGTGCCGGCGTGGTAAGTCGCAAGGTGTTTGCCGAAGTCCCGCCGCGTGTGGAATACCGGGTGACGGAGCACGGCATGACCCTCAAGCCCGTGCTGGAGGCCATGTGCGCATGGGGCCGCAGTCACTGGCAACAGCAGGGCTGAAGGGAGCTAGGTGGGTCGTCTGGCCACGCTGTGCTCAATCAAAACCCGCCCATGGCGGATTTTATCGTTTTGGTTCAGGCCGCCTGAGCATCGGCCTGATTCAGGGCGCGGTTCAAGGCGCTGAACAGGGCGCGGAAGCTTGCCGTGGTCAGGTTTTCGTCGATGCCGACGCCATGCAGGGCGCGGCCGCCATTGACCCGCAGCTCGATATAGGCCGCAGCCTTGGCATTGCTGCCGGCGCCGATGGCGTGCTCGCTGTAATCCATGATTTCCACGGCCACCGGCAAGCCCGCCACCAGGGCTTCCAACGGGCCTTTGCCGATGCCGCGCCAGTGCTGGCTTTCGCCACCGCTGAGCACCTCGACGTCGACCGCACTGGTGCCGTTTTCTTCCTGCAGGCGATGGCCTTTCAGGGCGTAGGGCGCGGTGGCCTGCAGGTATTCGCGGTCGAGCAGCTGGTAGATCTGCCCAGCGCTCATCTCCAGGCCGAGGCGGTCGGTTTCCTTCTGCACTACCTGGCTGAATTCGATCTGCATGCGCCGCGGCAGGCAGATGCCGTACTCCTTCTCCAGCAGGTAGGTGATGCCGCCCTTGCCGGACTGGCTGTTGACGCGGATCACCGCCTCGTAGCTGCGGCCGATATCAGCCGGATCGATCGGCAGGTAGGGTACTTCCCAGATGCCGTTCGGATCCTGCTGGCTGAAGCCCTTGCGGATCGCATCCTGGTGCGAGCCGGAAAACGCGGTGTGCACCAGGTCGCCGACATAAGGGTGACGCGGGTGCACCGGTATCTGGTTGCACTCCTCGACCACCTTGCGCACGGTGTCGATATCGGAAAAATCCAGGCCCGGGTGAATGCCCTGGGTGTAGAGGTTGAGCGCCAGGTTGACCAGGTCGACGTTGCCGGTGCGCTCGCCGTTGCCGAACAGGCAGCCTTCGACGCGGTCGGCGCCGGCCATCAGGCCCAGCTCGCTGGCGGCCACGCCGGTGCCGCGGTCGTTATGGGTGTGCAGGCTGATCAACACGCTGTCGCGGCGGCTGATATGGCGGCCAAACCATTCGATCTGGTCGGCATAGACATTCGGCGTGGCCACTTCCACGGTCGCCGGCAGATTGAGGATCGCCTTGTTGGCCGGCGTCGGTTGCCAGACATCGAGCACCGCATCGCAGACCTCCACGGCGAATTCCAGCTCGGTGGAGGTGAAGATCTCTGGCGAGTACTGGAAAGTCCACCGGGTGTCCGGCTGCAGGGCTGCAAGTGCCTTGATGATGCGCGCGGCGTTAACAGCGATGTTCACCACGCCGGCCTTGTCCTGATTGAAGACGATACGGCGGAAGCTCGGCGCGGTGGCGTTGTAGACATGCACGATGGCTTTTTTCGCCCCGACCAGCGATTCGAAGGTGCGGGTGATCAGGTCCTCGCGGGCCTGGGTCAGCACCTGGATGGTGGTGTCGTCAGGGATATGGCCGCCCTCGATCAGCTCGCGAACGAAGTCGAAGTCGGTCTGCGAAGCCGAGGGGAAGCCCACTTCGATCTGCTTGATACCGACCTGCACCAGGGTCTTGAAAAAGCGCGTCTTCTTTTCAGCGTCCATCGGCTCGATCAGCGACTGGTTGCCGTCGCGCAGATCCGAACTGCACCAGATCGGTACTTCGGTGATGGTCTTGGATGGCCAGGTGCGATCCGGCAGGTCGATAGCTGGAAACGCGCGGTATTTGCTAGATGGGTCTTTAAGCATGCTCATGGGGCATTCCTTCTGACAGCGGCCGTTAATGCGACGGCCAGGCTGAATAACTAATCGAGGAGGGCGCGGGCTTCAGTTACGCAGTCGCTGGCTGACCAGGCAGAGGTTTGCGTGTTGCCGCAGCAGAATCAGGGTGTGGAAGTTGTTCATGCATCAACCCTAACCAGGGTGGAGAAAAGTGGCAAGCAATGCTAAAAAAATGGTGATAACCCGCTCGTAGGGAGTAAATCCGAAAATAAATTGCGCGTTATAACAGTGTGGTGAGATTAAATTGCGCCAAAGGATTTCTGGTCGACGCTATCGCAGAAATTCCAGGCTGATTGCACGAAACAGATCGGTGCCTGCATGTTCCAGCCACTCGAATGCAACCATTTCGCGCGAAACGATCACCGCGCCGGCCTGTTGCATCCGGGCCAGCGCGAGGTTTTTGTCACTTGGCTTGCGCGAGCCGATCGCCTCTTCGACCACGAACACCTGGCGACCGAGCGCGAGCAGGTCGAGCACGGTTTGCAGTACGCATACATGGGCTTCGCTGCCACACACCACGAACTGCTCGCGTTCGCCACCGGGGCGGTTGAGCAGCTCGCCTTCGCTGACCGCCGAGAAATGCAGCTTTTCGATGATGGCGGAGGGCGCGTGCCCTTCACGCAGCGATGCAATGGTCTGCCCGAGCCCCTGGCTGTATTGCTCGGTCAACAGCACCGGCACGGCCAGGCGCCGCGCCACCTGTTGCAACCACAGGCTGTTGTCAGCAAGTGCCTGGCTGTTGGCGATAACAGGGAACAGGCGGGTCTGAATGTCAATGATCAGCAGCGTGGAGGCTGTCGCGCTGATGCGTGCGGTCGAGCCCTTCGCCGATGTCATGGGGTAAAGGCGCCGATGAAGATTGCCGGGTCGACCCGTGCATCGTTGAGGCTGACGTTCCAGTGCAGGTGGGGGCCAGTGGCCCGGCCTGTTGCGCCGACCTTGCCGAGCACCGCGCCGCGTTGCAGCTCGTCGCCGACCTTCACGTCGATTGCCGACAGGTGACAGAACATGCTGATCAGGCCCTGGCCATGGTCAACGAAGACGGTATTGCCGTTGAAGAAGTAACTGCCGGTCAGGATTACCTTGCCGGCCGCTGGCGCCTTGATCGGCGTGCCACTGTTGGCGGCGAAATCCAGCCCTGAATGCGGATTGCGTTCCTCGCCATTGAAGAAGCGGCGCAGGCCGAACGGGCTCGACAACGGACCCTTGACCGGTTTGTCGAACAGCAGGTTGCTCGGCTGGCGAGCGCTGAACTGCTGGTAGGCGCGGGTCTGCTCGGCCAGCTCGCGCTCGATACGCTTGAGGTTCTGCGGGTTGGGCGTGACCTGCTCCTGATTCTTGAGCGTGATGCGCTGCTCGGCATAATGCTTGGCGCCCACCTCGAAGCTCAGCGTGGTGGTGCCATTGAGCGTGATTTCCTGCGGCCCCGGACGGGTCGTCAGTGGAAGGCCGACGATGGCGATCCAGCGTTGGCCGTCTTCGTGAATCACCAGCACCGGCTTATTCTGATAGCGCACGGTTGGCGCACTCGTGGCCGGGCCGAGGTCGACCACGGCAACGCCGCCAGGCACCGGCTTGTTCAGCAGGCGGCTGATGAAGCCCTCGGCCTGGGCGGGCGCGGCGAGGCAAAACACGAGCATCAGGGTAAGCAAGCGTGACATGGGTCAATCCAGCAACGAAAGGGTGATGGGCGCAAGGTGGTTGTCTTCGACGCGCACCTCCAGTTGGCCTTCGCCAAGGCGCGCGGTCAGGCGCTGCCCCGGCTGGGTGTCAGCGGCACTGCGGATGGCGCGGTTGCGCTCGTCCAGCAGAATGCTGTAGCCACGCCCCAGGGTAGCCAATGGGCTGACCACGTTCAGCGTCTGCATGTGATTCTGCAACTGCAGGCGACGGGTTTTCAGCCCTTCACGCATTGCGCGGGGCAGGCGTTCGGCGAGGCTGTCGAGGCGCTGACGCAACAGCCGCAGATTGCGCTCTGGATGCTGGCCGCTGAGGCGGGTGTGCAGCCGCTCCAGGCGTTCGCGACGGGTGCTGAGCTGTCGCTCGAAGGCGCGTTGCAGGCGCATCTCCAGGTCATCGAGGCGTTGCGCCTGCTGACGCAGGCGCTCGCCGGGGTGACGTACCCGGCGGCTCAGGCCATCCAGGCGCATGCGTTCGCGTTCCAGATGGTTGTGCATGCGCAGTACCAGGCGTCGGCGCAGGCTGGTCAGGCGCAGGGCCAGGTCAGAGCTGTCGGGTGCAAGCAGTTCGGCGGCGGCGGAGGGCGTAGGCGCGCGCACGTCGGCGACGAAGTCGCTGATCGATACATCGGTTTCGTGGCCCACCGCGCAGACGATCGGCGTCTCGCAGGCGGCGACTGCGCGGGCCACGATTTCCTCGTTGAAACTCCATAAGTCTTCCAGCGAGCCGCCGCCGCGCGCCAGGATCAACGCATCGAAGCCCTGGCGGTCGGCCAGTTGCAGGGCGCGAACGATCTGCCCGGCGGCGTCGCGACCTTGCACGGCGGTGGGTATCAGCGTCAGTGCAACATGCGGTGAGCGGCGGCGGAATACGCTGATGATGTCGCGGATCACCGCGCCGGTGGGCGAACTGACGATGCCGATGCGCTTCGGGTGGCTGGGCAGGGCGATCTTGCGTTCAGTAGAGAACAACCCCTCAGCGCTGAGCTTTTCCTTCAGGGCTTCGAAGGCCAGGCGCAGCGCGCCGTCGCCCGCCGGCTCGACCGCATCGATAATCAGCTGGTAGTCGCCGCGGCCCTCGAACAGCGAGACCTTGCCGCGCACCCTGACGGACAAACCGTCGCGCAACGCCTGGCGAACCTTGGCCGCGTTCTGTCGGAACAGCGCGCAGCGCACCTGGGCCTGGCTATCCTTGAGGGTGAAATAAACGTGGCCCGAGGCCGGCTTGGCCAGGTTGGAAATCTCTCCCTCGACCCAGATGCCGCCGAACACTTCTTCGAGCAATAAGCGCGCACGGTTGTTCAACTGGCTGACGCTGAGGACTTCGCGGTCGAGGTTGAGCCGTTGGAAAGGGTCTTTGATCATGGTCCGCATGATAAAGGCTTTGCCAGGCGGACCATAGGTTGTTTGCCTTGACGGACAGGGCCACTGGACTAAGCTGCGCGCCTTTTACGTCAATCGAGCCTGTCATGAGCGAACAGCAAGCCATCATCGTGCCGCAGATCTCGAGCTTTCCCGGCCATGAGGCGAGGGCGCGGGTGGTGGTGCGTTGGTTGGTCCAGCAGAACATCATCGAGCCCCAACTGAGCACCTGCGGCCGCACATTCAAGCAGATGGGCCACGCCATCGCTCCTGGCGCGCGAGCAGTCGTCGAGCAGCCGCAGCTGCTGCCGTTCAATCAGCCGGTCAACGGGCTGGAAATCGTCTACAAGCGCTGCATCTTTACGCCGACCAGCGGGTTTCTGGAGGAGGCCGGTTGTCCGCAGTGCAGGCAGGAGGTTGGCGAGGCGCTGTTCGACAGCCTGGAAGAATGGATGCCGGGCCACAGCGACAACTTCAGTTGCCCTCAATGTGGCCATGAAGACGACATCAATGGCTTCCTGTTCCTGCAACCCTGCGGTTTTTCCAACCTGGGTTTCATTTTCAACAACTGGGCGCAGGCGTCTTTCAAACCCGCATTTCTCGATGAGTTCGCCGCCCGGCTGGGCTATCCGGTCTCGGTGGTACGGGTCGATCTGTAGCCGGCCCGCCCGTTTCCGCAACACGGCGCGGGCAGGTCGATAGTTTGCATTGAGTGGGTGGGCCTGGCTGAGTATAATGGCGCGCTTCCAATTTCCCGCCCGGGAGCCCCCGCCATGCTGCGTATCAGTCAAGAAGCTCTTACCTTCGACGACGTTCTACTTATTCCAGGTTATTCCGAAGTTCTGCCGAAGGACGTCAGCCTCAAGACTCGCCTTACCCGTGGCATTGAGCTGAATATCCCGCTGCTTTCAGCAGCCATGGATACCGTCACCGAAGCCCGTCTGGCGATTGCCATGGCCCAGGAAGGCGGCATTGGCATCATCCACAAGAACATGACCATCGAGCAGCAAGCGGCCGAAGTGCGCAAGGTCAAGAAGTTCGAAGCGGGCGTGGTCAAAGACCCCATCACCATCGAAGCAGACGCCACCGTGCGTGACCTGTTCGAGCTGACCCGTCTGCACAACATCTCCGGCGTACCGGTGCTGTCGGATGGCGACCTGGTCGGCATCGTCACCTCCCGCGACGTGCGTTTCGAGAACCGCCTGGATGCCACCGTGCGTGAAGTGATGACGCCGAAAGAGCGTCTGGTCACGGTCAAGGAAGGCGCCGACAAGAACACCGTGCGCGAATTGCTGCACAAGCATCGCATCGAGAAGGTGTTGATCGTCGATGAGGCGTTCCATCTCAAGGGCATGATGACCGTCAAGGACATCGAAAAAGCCAAGGCCTACCCGCTGGCCAGCAAGGACGACCAGGGTCGCCTACGCGTTGGCGCGGCGGTCGGTACTGGCGCCGATACTGGTGACCGGGTTACCGCGCTGGTTGCCGCTGGCGTCGACGTAGTGGTGGTGGACACCGCCCACGGTCACTCCAAAGGCGTCATCGATCGCGTGCGCTGGGTCAAGCAGAACTTCCCGGACGTCCAGGTGATCGGCGGCAACATCGCGACTGGCGATGCCGCCCGTGCACTGGCTGAAGCCGGCGCCGATGCGGTGAAGGTAGGTATCGGCCCAGGCTCGATCTGCACCACGCGGATCGTCGCGGGCGTCGGCGTGCCGCAGATTTCCGCCGTGGCCAACGTTGCCGCAGCGCTGGCCGGCACCGGTATTCCGCTGATCGCCGATGGCGGCATCCGCTTCTCCGGCGACCTGTCCAAGGCCATAGTCGCGGGCGCGTCCTGCGTGATGATCGGCTCGATGCTGGCGGGTACCGAAGAGGCGCCGGGCGAGGTCGAGCTGTTCCAGGGCCGCTCTTACAAGGCCTATCGCGGCATGGGCTCGCTGGGCGCCATGTCCCAGGCCCAGGGCTCCTCGGACCGTTACTTCCAGGATTCCTCCGCTGGTGCCGAGAAGCTGGTGCCCGAAGGTATCGAAGGCCGCGTGCCGTACAAGGGCGCAATGAGCGCCATCGTGCATCAGTTGATGGGCGGCTTGCGTGCGTCCATGGGTTACACCGGTTGCGCGACCGTCGAAGACATGCGTACCAAGCCCGAGTTCGTGCGCATCACCGGCGCCGGCATGGCCGAGTCCCATGTGCATGACGTTCAAATTACCAAAGAAGCACCGAACTATCGCGTTGGTTGATTTTTGATCAGTTGATATGAAACACGGGGCTGTCGCTGTTCCTACAGGGCAGCCCCGATTCATTTGCAATTCCGCTACGAGAGACGGCCATGGCTCACCAAGACATCCACGCCCACCGCATCCTGATCCTGGATTTCGGTTCCCAGTACACCCAGCTGATCGCCCGTCGCGTGCGCGAGATCGGCGTGTATTGCGAGTTGCATCCGTTCGACATGAGCGACGAGGACATTCGCGCTTTCGCTCCGCGGGGCATCATCCTCGCCGGTGGTCCGGAGTCGGTGCATGAAGCCAACAGCCCCCGCGCGCCGCAGGTGGTGTTCGACCTCGGCGTGCCGGTGCTGGGCATCTGCTACGGCATGCAGACCATGGCCGAGCAGCTCGGTGGCAAGGTGCAGGGTTCGGATGTGCGCGAATTCGGTTACGCCCGTGTCGATGTGGTCGGCAAGGGCCGTCTGCTGCAAGGCATCGAAGACCATATCGATGACGACGGCGTGTTTGGTCTGGATGTGTGGATGAGCCACGGTGACAAGGTCACCACGTTGCCGGAAGGTTTCCACATCCTCGCCAGCACCCCGAGCTGCCCGATCGCCGCTATGTCCGATGACACGCGAGCTTATTACGGTGTGCAGTTCCACCCGGAAGTGACCCACACCAAGCAGGGTGGACGCATCCTGTCGCGTTTCATTCTGGAAATCGCCGGCTGCGAAGCGCTGTGGACGCCGTCGAATATCGTTGAGGACGCCATCGCCAGCGTGCGCGCCCAGGTCGGTAGCGCCAATGTGCTGCTTGGCCTTTCGGGCGGGGTGGATTCCTCGGTCGTTGCGGCGCTGTTGCACAAGGCGATTGGCGATCAGCTGACCTGTGTGTTCGTCGACAACGGCCTGCTGCGCCTGCATGAAGGCGAGCAGGTAATGGCCATGTTCGCCGAGAACATGGGCGTCAAGGTGATCCGCGCCAACGCCGAGCAGCAGTTTCTCGACAACCTGGCCGGCGAAGCCGATCCAGAGAAGAAGCGCAAGATCATCGGCCGCACGTTCATCGACGTGTTCGATGCCCAGGCCAGCAAGCTGGACAACATCAAGTTCCTCGCCCAGGGCACCATCTACCCGGACGTGATCGAGTCGGCTGGCGCGAAAAGCGGCAAGGCCCACGTGATCAAGTCGCACCACAACGTCGGCGGTCTGCCGGAAGAGATGAACCTGAAGCTGGTCGAGCCGCTGCGCGAACTGTTCAAGGACGAAGTGCGCCGCCTCGGCCTCGAACTTGGCCTGCCGTACGACATGGTCTACCGCCACCCATTCCCGGGTCCGGGCCTGGGCGTGCGCATCCTTGGTGAAGTGAAGAAGGAGTACGCCGACCTGCTGCGGCGCGCCGACCATATTTTCATCGAAGAGCTGCGCAAGGCTGACTGGTACCACAAGGTCAGCCAGGCATTCGTCGTGTTTCAGCCGGTGAAATCGGTTGGCGTGGTGGGCGACGGTCGCCGTTACGCCTGGGTCGTGGCCCTGCGTGCGGTTGAAACCATCGACTTCATGACTGCCCGTTGGGCGCACCTGCCTTACGAGCTGCTGGAAACCGTCAGCGGTCGCATCATCAACGAAATCGACGGCATTTCCCGCGTTACCTACGACGTATCGAGCAAGCCGCCCGCGACCATCGAATGGGAATGATCCTGGGTGACAGATAAAAGAACCGGCTTAGGCCGGTTTTTTTATGGGCCGCTGCGGCTGCTGGTGGGCGACTGCAGCGCCATATTGAACGCCCCAGGACGCGCCGAAGTCGCGATCCGACCCGCCGCAGTGCTCATGCGCAGCAGCTCGTTGCGCGCCTTCCGTCCCAAGCGGTTTGTCGTGAAGCTGAATTAACCCCGCCATGGACTGTCAGCTACCCGGTAAGCCGACGGACTTGTTTCAGCAGCCAACGTCGGCTCTGCGCCTGAGGCGCACCGCTTGAAAAGGAGAACGCAGATGGAGGCAGCCAACGGCGCCCGCCCACGTACGATCAACCCACCGGTGTTCTACACCGCCGCCGCCTTGATTCTGGTCCTGGTCGTTTTCGCCGCCGCCGCGCCTGAGGTGGCGCAGAGCCTGTTCGGCCAGATCCAGGCGTGGATCATCGCCAACGTCAGTTGGTTCTACATCTTGACCGTTGCCATCATTCTGCTCAGCGTGGTGTTCCTCGCGGTCAGTCGCTATGGCGATATCAAACTCGGCCCTGACCACAGCGAGCCGGATTATCGCAATTTCACCTGGTTCGCCATGCTGTTCTCCGCGGGCATGGGCATCGGCCTGATGTTCTTCGGCGTCGCCGAGCCGGTGATGCATTTCATCGATCCGCCAAGGGGCGACCCGGAAACGGTTACCGCGGCCAAGGAGGCGATGAAGATCACCTTCTTTCACTGGGGCCTGCACGCCTGGTCGATCTACGCCATCGTCGCCCTGATCCTGGCGTTCTTCAGCTACCGCCACGGCTTGCCGCTGACCTTGCGCTCCGCGCTGTATCCGCTGATCGGCGAGCGCATTTACGGGCCGATTGGGCATGCGGTGGATATTTTCGCGATCATCGGCACCGTACTGGGCGTGGCCACCTCGCTGGGGTTGGGCGTGTCGCAGATCAACAGCGGGTTGAACCATCTGTTCGGCCTGCCGGTGAGCGTAACGGTGCAGGTGGGGTTGATCATCGGCACCTGTCTGCTGGCCACCGTGTCAGTGGCCAGCGGCCTGGACAAGGGCATTCGCCTGCTGTCCGAAGGCAATCTGGTGCTCGCGCTTATCCTGCTGCTGTTTGTGCTGGTTCTCGGCCCAACCGTGTTTCTGCTGCAGGCCTACGTGCAGAACACCGGCGCTTACCTGTCGGAAATCGTCAACAAGACCTTCAACCTGTATGCCTACGAACCGACCGACTGGATCGGCGGCTGGACGCTGTTCTACTGGGGCTGGTGGATCGCCTGGTCGCCGTTCGTGGGGATGTTCATCGCGCGGATTTCCCGAGGCCGGACGATTCGCGAATTCATCAGCGGTGTGCTGCTGGTGCCGGCCGGCTTCACCCTGTTGTGGATGACGGTGTTCGGTGACGGCGCGCTGCACCTGATTCTGGTGGACGGCGTGCGCAGCCTCGCCGACACGGTGAACCAGGACAGTTCCCTGGCGCTGTTCGCCTTTCTCGAACAGTTTCCCCTGAGCGGTGCGGTGTCGATGATCGCCATCGCCATGGTGGTGGTGTTTTTCGTTACCTCGGCGGACTCCGGGGCCCTGGTGGTGGACCTGCTAGCCTCCGGCGGGCAGGACCGGACGCCTGTTTGGCAACGCATCTTCTGGTCGTCATTGATGGGCGTGGTGGCCATCGCACTGTTGCTCGCCGATGGTTTGACGGCGCTGCAGACCGCGACCATTGCCAGCGCCTTGCCGTTTTCGATCATCATCCTGGTTGCGATCTGGGGCCTGTTCAAGGCACTCAAGCTGGACGCCACCAAGCGCGGGATTCGTTTCCAGTCGATTAGCCTGTCGCGGCCAGAAGGACGCTCGACGGAAGGCTGGCAGCGGCGCTTGCGCAGCATGGTGATGATGCCGCGACGGGCCGACGTGACGACCTTTCTCAATGAGGTGGTGCAGCCCGCCTGCGATGCGGTAGCGGATGAGCTGCGCCAGCAGGGCTTCGAGGTCACCCTCAGTCGCGGCGATGACGGCCGTGTCAGCCTGCAGGTTCAGCACGGCAGCGAGCTGGATTTCCTGTATGCCGTGCGTCCACGCGCATTCGCCCAGCCAAGCTTCGCCCTGCGCGACGCCAATCCCGACGAGGAGGCGCGCAAGTATTTCCGGGCCGAGGTGTACCTTAATGAGGGCGGACAGGACTACGACATCATGGGCTGGAGCCGTGATGGAGTGATCGGCGACATTCTCGATCAGTACGAGCGCCACCGATATTACCTGCACGTGGTGCGCTGATCGTCATGCGCCGAATCTAGATGCTCGGGACCTCCGCCGAACACGCCAATGGACGTGTTCGGCACTGCCGGTAAAGTGCGTGGCTGGCCAGTTCAGTCGTCGCTTGCAATGTAGCGCTTCTGGCAACCTTCGCAGAAATAGCTTTGCCGGTTGGTCAGGCCCAGCTTGGCTTTTACCAATGGGATCTGGCAGCGTGGACACGTCCCCTGCCGGTGCGCCTGCCAGTGTTGTTTGAGCACGAACGCCTTCTTCCATTTCAGGAAGTCGAAGGCGTATTGATGGGTCTCGGTGACCAGCTCCTGCAGCTTGGCGGCGGGTAACGCGCCAAGCTTGGTCATCGGGTGCACCTTGATGCGAAACAGCACCTCGTTTTTGAAGATGTTGCCGGCGCCGGCGAATATCTGCTGATCGAGGATCGCGTCGCATGCCAGTGTCCCCGGCATGCCTTGCAGTTTTTCCAGTGCGCGGCCGGCGTCCCACTGCTCGGACATGATGTCGGTGCGCCAGTCGTAGCGCTGCTCGAGCGGCTCTTCGATCAGCTCGACCGAGCAACCATAGAAATTCAGCTCGCCGTTATCGAAGCCCAGGCTCAGGCGTGGCGTGGCTTCCTTGCGTTCGTCGATGCGGTAGCTGCCAAACAGCAGCAGGTGGATGCGAACCGAAGCGTCTTCCAGTTCAATCAGGAAGTGTTTGCCCCAGCTGCGCAGCGAGCGCACGGTCTGGCCAAGCAGTCGGTTGAGATCGACCTTGCTGTTGCCCTCGACGCGAAGGATTTTGTGGCCGGAAAACTGCGCGGTTTCTTCGCGCAAGATGACGATACTGGGACCTTCGGGCATATCTTGGCTCTCTTGATTGGCCACGGGGTAGATGCTGGATAGACCGCCGCGCTGGCAGCGGAGTTGCGACTAAATCTCTCGGTCAGGCGGCGCGAAGCCGGGTTCGGGCGGGAAGGGGTTGGCGCTGGTCCGTCAGTTGATGAGAAACTGTTGCGTTTGTTGGCGCCGACAGTCTTCAGCAAGCGCGAGCGCACTCGATTTATCGGCAGGAGGTGCAGACGTATGCCGTTTACCCGCAGACAGATTCTTGCCGGCCTGGCGGGGCTGGGCGTGGTTGGTCTGGGCGCTGGCGGTGCTCGGTACTGGCTGGGCCGGCCGCTGGTGGCGGCCGAATACGATTACCAGCTGATCGCTGCGCCGCTCGATCTGGAGTTGGTGCCTGGCCACATCACGCCAGCCTGGGCCTATGGTGGTCAGGCGCCGGGCACCGAGCTGCGGGCCAGGCAGGGCGAATGGCTGCGGGTGCGCTTCATCAATCGGCTCGATGTGCCCACGACCATTCACTGGCACGGTATTCGGTTGCCGCTGGAAATGGACGGCGTGCCCTACGTGTCCCAAGCGCCGGTATTGCCCGGCGAGTATTTCGATTACCAGTTCAAGACGCTGGATGCGGGCAGCTTCTGGTATCACCCGCATGTCGCCAGTGGCGAGCAACTGGGCCGCGGGTTGGTCGGTGCCTTGATCGTCGAGGAGCGTGAGCCCAGCGGTTTTAAGCATGAGCGCACGCTCAACCTGAAGAGCTGGCATATCGACTCGCAGGGTGCATTCACTGATTTCAGCGTACCGCGCGAGGCGGCCCGCGGTGGTACGCCGGGGCGCCTTAGCACTGTGAACGGCGAGCATGCGCCCACACTTGATCTGCCTGCCGGGCAGGTGGTGCGCCTGCGCGTGCTGAACCTGGACAATACCTGGACCTATCGCCTCAACCTGCCGGACGCCGATGCCCGCATTTACGCCCTGGACGGCAATCCGGTGGCGCCGCGACCGTTGGGCGAGGCTTACTGGTTGGGCCCCGGCATGCGCATCGAGCTCGGGCTGAAGGTGCCGGCTGCGGGCACGCAGCTGTCGTTGCGCAACGGGCCGTTGCGCCTGGCCACCTTGCGCGCAGTCGGCGCAGATACCACGCCCGCCGAGTGGCCGCCGGCTTTGCCGGCCAACCCGATTGCCGAGCCCGATCTGGCCAGTGCCGAAACCCTGCGGTTCAATTTCGAATGGGCCGGCGCCGTCTCCACCGGGTTGGCGCAAGGTGCGGCCCACAGCTTCTGGCAGATCAACGGCGAGGCCTGGGACATCAACGACAAGACGTGCGCCGACCGGCCGATTGCGCGACTGCAGTTGGGCAAGAGCTATATCTTCGAGCTGCGCAACCTGAGCCAGTACCAGCACCCGATCCACTTGCACGGGATGACCTTCAAGGTGTTGCGCTCGAATCGCAAGACGATCATTCCTTATTTCACCGACACCTATTTATTGGGCAAGAACGAGCGCGCCCAGGTAGCGCTGGTTGCCGACAATCCGGGGGTGTGGATGTTTCACTGCCACGTGATTGACCATATGGAAACCGGCCTGATGGCCTCCATCGAGGTGGCGTAGGGTGCTGGCTCTGCGCAGGCTTCGCGGTATTTCTCTCGACGGAGTCGAGTCATGAAAAGACCTCAGATCATCGACCGCAGCCAGGATGCGCACTTCATGCGCGAGGCGCTGGCATTGGCCGCCGAAGGCGCGGTGCTTGGCGAGGTGCCGGTCGGCGCCGTGCTGGTGCGGGAGGGCGCGATCATCGGGCGCGGGTTCAACTGCCCGATCTCCACCCATGATCCCAGCGCCCATGCCGAGATGGTGGCGATCCGGGCAGCGGCACTGGCGGTTGACAACTACCGGCTACCCGGCAGCACGCTGTACGTCACGCTTGAACCCTGCAGCATGTGCGCCGGGTTGATCGTGCATGCGCGGGTAGCGCGCGTGGTATACGGCGCGACCGAGCCCAAGGCCGGTGTGGCGTCGAGCCGTGGCGAGTTTTTCAGTCAGGCGTTTCTCAATCATCGGGTGCTGGTTGAAGGCGGCGTACTGGCCCAGGAATGCAGCACCGCGCTGAGCGAGTTCTTCAAGGCGCGGCGCGAGCAGCGCGAGCCCTAGCGGGCGAGCGCGACTTACAGCGGCGGCAGCTGCTCGTCGGGTTTTTCCTTGTTCACGCCGGGCACGTGCATGTTGCCGACGGCGACCTGGCCGCCCTCGAGCTGAGGTTGCGTGACCCAGGTGAGGATGTCGTAGTAACGGCGGATGTTGCGCACGAAGTGCACGGGCTCGCCGCCGCGGGCATAGCCGTAGCGGGTTTTGCTGTACCACTGCTTTTGCGACAGGCGGGGCAGGATCTTCTGCACATCCAGCCATTTGTTTGGGTCCAGGCCCTCGGCCTCGGTTAACTTGCGCGCATCTTCCAGGTGGCCGCCGCCGATGTTGTAAGCGGCCAGCGCGAACCAGGTGCGGTCTGGCTCCAGAATGCTTTCCGGCAATTGCGCCTTTACATGGACGATGTATTTCGCGCCGCCATCAATGCTTTGCTTAGGGTCCAGGCGGTCGGAGACGCCCATGGCCTGGGCGGTTCGCAAGGTCAGCATCATCAGCCCGCGGACCCCGGTCTTCGACGTGGCAGTCGGCTGCCACAGCGATTCCTGATAGCCCATGGCCGCGAGCAGGCGCCAGTCCAGCTCATTTTTCTGCGCGGCCTGGCGGAAGAACTTCTCGTAGCGGGGCAGGCGTTGCTGCAGGTGTTTGGCAAAGGTGTAGGCGCCAACGTAACCCAAGACATCGACATGGCCGTAATAGCGCGCCTTGAGGCGATCGAGTACGCCGTTCTCATGGGCGCGGCGGATGAATGCATTCACTTCATTGAGCAGCGACGCATCTTCGCCGGGCGCCACGGCCCAGCCCAGGGCCTGCGAATCGCCCAGGTCGAAGGCCACCCGCACGTTGGGGAAGTACACCTGGTTCATCGCCAGCTCGTTCGAATCCACCAGGGTGAGGTCGATCTGGCCTTCATCGACCATGCGCAGCAAATCCACCACTTCCACCGCGGCGGATTCCTCATATTGCAGTTCCGGCAGGTCGCGTTTCAGCTCAGCGAGCTGTTCGGCGTGGCTGCTGCCTTTGAGCACCAGAATGCGTTTGCCGAGCAGGTCTTGAGCGCGGGTCGGTCGGGGCTGGCCGTTGCGGTAGATGATTTGCGGGGTGACTTGCAGATAGGGCAGGGAAAAGCGCGCGGATTGCTTGCGGCCTTCGCTTGCAACCAGTCCTGCGGCTGCCAGTGCCGGCCCGTTTTCCCGGTTCAGGCTGGAAAACAGCTCGTCGAGACTGTCAGCCGTCTCGATCTGCAGTTCCACACCGAGGTCGTCGGCGAAGCGTTTGACCAGCTCGTATTCGAAACCGGTTTCGCCGTTGCGGTCCTGGAAGTATGTAGCCGGGCTGTTGCGGGTGATCACCCGCAGTACACCCTCCGCCTGTACGCGCTCGATTGCACTGGGTTCTTCAGCACAAGCGCCGAGCAGCAGGAGGATTCCGACCGCCGACAGCCAGAGGGCGCAGCGCAAGCGGAACACGGATTGGGCAAACATTGGCGCAGTATACGCAAAGCTTTCAATGTGCCATATCTCGACAGCGGATGGCTTCTCTGCTAGCGCCGCAGCGGGGTTTGATCCTTGTCACGGGTGCCGCGGCGAACGCTTTAGGCTAGAATACGCGGCCTCAAAGTACACCCCCTTCCCAGAGGCTGTCTCCGATGTTGATCCTGCGCGGCGCTCCCGCCCTTTCTGCTTTCCGCCACGGTAAATTGCTTGAGCAACTGACCAGCAACGTACCCGCTGTGACCGGGCTGTATGCCGAGTTTGCGCATTTTGCCGAGGTGACCGGTGTGCTCGGCGCCGATGAAGAGCAGGTGCTGGCCCGGTTGCTGAAGTACGGCCCGAGTGTGCCAGTGCAGGAACCCAGCGGACGGTTGTTCCTGACGGTCCCGCGGTTTGGCACCATCTCGCCCTGGTCGAGCAAGGCCAGCGACATAGCCCGCAACTGCGGGCTGGCGAAGATCCAACGCATCGAGCGCGGCATCGCCTATTACGTCAGTGGCGAGCTGAGCGAAGCGGATGCGCAGCAGGTGGCAGCGTTGCTGCATGACCGCATGACCCAACTGGTGCTCGGCCAGCTGGAAGACGCAGCGGCATTGTTCAGCCACGCTCAGCCCAAGCCGCTGTCCGTTGTGGACGTGCTGGGCGGTGGTCGCGCTGCGCTGGAAAAGGCCAACGTCGAGCTGGGCCTGGCCCTGGCCGAAGACGAGATCGATTACCTGGTCAGCGCCTTCCAGGGCCTCAGGCGCAACCCGCACGACATCGAACTGATGATGTTCGCCCAGGCCAACTCCGAGCATTGCCGGCACAAGATCTTCAATGCCAGCTGGGACATCGACGGCCAGAACCAGGAGAAATCCCTGTTCGGCATGATCAAGAACACCTACCAGATGCACAGCGAAGGCGTGTTGTCCGCATACAAGGACAATGCCTCGGTCATCGTCGGCCACACCGCCGGGCGTTTCTTCCCCAATCCTGAAACCCGCCAGTACGGCGCGGTGCAGGAGCCGGTGCACATCCTGATGAAGGTGGAAACCCACAACCACCCGACGGCCATAGCGCCGTTCCCGGGTGCGTCCACCGGTTCCGGCGGCGAGATTCGCGACGAAGGTGCTACCGGTCGTGGGGCCAAGCCGAAAGCCGGCCTGACCGGTTTCACCGTCTCCAACCTGAACATCCCAGGTTTCGAGCAGCCCTGGGAACAGCCTTACGGCAAGCCCGAGCGCATCGTCACGCCGCTGGACATCATGATCGAGGGTCCGCTGGGCGGTGCCGCGTTCAACAACGAGTTCGGCCGTCCGGCCCTGACCGGTTACTTCCGTACCTTCGAACAAGCGATCAACACGCCCCACGGCGAAGAGGTGCGCGGCTACCACAAGCCGATCATGCTCGCCGGCGGTATGGGCAATATCCGCGAAGAGCACGTGCAGAAGGGCGAGATCACCGTCGGCGCCAAGCTGATCGTGCTCGGTGGCCCGGCCATGCTCATCGGTCTGGGCGGCGGCGCCGCTTCGTCGATGGCCACTGGCGCCAGCTCCGCGGATCTGGATTTCGCCTCGGTACAGCGTGAGAACCCGGAGATGGAACGCCGCTGCCAGGAGGTCATCGACCGCTGCTGGCAGATGGGCGACCAGAATCCCATCGCCTTCATCCATGACGTCGGCGCTGGCGGCATCTCCAACGCCTTCCCGGAACTGGTCAACGATGGCGGCCGTGGCGGACGTTTCGAGCTGCGCAACGTGCCCAACGACGAGCCAGGCATGGCCCCGCACGAGATCTGGAGCAACGAATCCCAGGAACGTTACGTGCTTGCCGTCAGCGCCGTCGACTTCGAGCGCTTCCAGGCCATCTGCGAGCGTGAGCGCTGCCCGTTTGCCGTGGTTGGCGAAGCCACTGCAGAGCCGCAACTGACCGTTACCGACAGCCATTTTGGCAACACGCCGGTGGACATGCCGCTCGAAGTGCTGCTCGGCAAGCCGCCGCGCATGCACCGTTCGGTAACCCGTGAAGCCGAGCTGGGCGACGAGTTCGATGCCAGCGAAGTGGCCATTGATGAAGCCGTCACCCGCGTTCTGCATCACCCTGCCGTGGCCAGCAAGAGCTTCCTGATCACCATCGGCGACCGCACCATCACCGGGTTGGTTGCCCGTGATCAGATGGTAGGCCCGTGGCAGGTGCCGGTGGCCGATTGCGCGGTTACCGCCACCAGCTTCGATGTCTACACCGGCGAAGCCATGGCCATGGGCGAGCGCACCCCGCTGGCGCTGCTGGACGCTGCGGCGTCCGGGCGTATGGCGATTGGCGAAACCCTGACCAATCTGGCTGCGTCGCAGATCGAGAAGATTTCCGACATCAAGCTGTCCGCCAACTGGATGGCCGCTGCCGGCCACCCGGGTGAAGACGCCCGTTTGTACGACACGGTGAGAGCGGTCGGCATGCAGCTGTGCCCTGAGCTCGGCATCACCATCCCGGTGGGCAAGGACTCGATGTCGATGAAGACCAGGTGGAGCGAAGAGGGTACGGAGAAGAGCGTCACCTCGCCGTTATCCTTGATCGTCACCGGCTTTGCGCCGGTCAGCGATATTCGCAAAACCATGACCCCGCAGTTGCGAATGGACAAGGGCGAGACCGACCTGATCCTGATCGACCTGGGTCGCGGGCAGAACCGCATGGGCGCCTCCATCCTCGCCCAGGTCTACGGCAAGCTTGGCCAGAAAGCGCCGGATGTCGACGACGCCGAAGACCTCAAAGCCTTCTTTGCAGTAATCCAGGGCTTGAACGCCGACGGTCGTTTGCTGGCGTACCACGACCGCTCCGATGGCGGGTTGCTGACCACCGTGCTGGAGATGGCGTTTGCCGGCCACTGTGGCCTCAACCTGGCGCTTGACTCGCTGGCGGGCAGCGCCGAAGAGCTGGCGGCGGTGTTGTTCAACGAAGAGCTGGGCGCGGTGATCCAGGTGCACCAGGACGCAACGCCTGAAGTGCTGACCCAGTTCAGCGCAGCAGGTCTGGATTGCGTCGCCGTGATCGGCCAGCCGGTGAACAACGATGAAGTGGCGATTCACTTCAACGACAAGCCGGTCTTTGTTGGCCAGCGTCGCCTGTTGCAGCGGCAGTGGAGTGAAACCAGCTACCGCATTCAGCGCCTGCGCGACAACGCCCAGTGCGCGGACCAGGAATTCGATGTGCTGCTCGAGGAGGACAATCCGGGCCTCAGCATCAAGCTCGGTTTCGACGTCAACCAGGACATCGCTGCTCCCTATATAAAGAAGGGCGTTCGTCCTCAGGTTGCGGTGCTGCGCGAGCAGGGCGTCAACGGCCAGGTGGAAATGGCCGCGGCCTTCGACCGTGCCGGCTTCAACGCCATCGATGTGCATATGAGCGACATTCTCAGTGGCCGTGTCAGCCTGGACGAATTCAAGGGCCTGGTCGCTTGCGGCGGTTTCTCCTACGGTGACGTGCTGGGCGCCGGCGAAGGCTGGGCCAAATCGATCCTGTTTAACAGCCGCGCTCGCGAGGGCTTCCAGGCGTTCTTCGAGCGCAAGGACAGCTTCTCCCTTGGCGTGTGCAACGGGTGCCAGATGATGTCCAACCTGCACGAGCTGATTCCCGGCAGCGAATACTGGCCGCATTTCGTGCGCAACCGTTCCGAGCAGTTCGAAGCCCGAGTGGCGATGGTGCAGGTTCAGGAGTCGGCCTCGATCTTCCTGCGCGGCATGGCCGGTTCGCGCATGCCGATCGCGATTGCCCACGGCGAAGGCCATGCCGAGTTCGAAAGCGAAGAAGCCTTGCTGGAAGCCGACCTGTCGGGTTGCGTGTCCATGCGCTTCATCGACAACCATGGCAAGGTCACCGAAACCTATCCGGCCAACCCCAACGGCTCGCCGCGCGGGATTACCGGCCTGACCAGCCGTGACGGCCGCGTGACCATCATGATGCCGCACCCGGAGCGGGTGTTCCGCGCCGTGCAGAACTCGTGGAAGCCGGACGAGTGGCAGGAAGATGGCGGCTGGCTACGGATGTTCCGCAATGCCCGTGTCTGGGTGGATTGATGGTCGGTGCGCCGGCTGATGCCTGATCAGCCGGCGCCAATCCTGCCCGAGGTGCGCCAGGTCCAGCCTGGCGATTCTCTGCTGTTGTGTCGCTGCGGGCGTTCGCCCAGGCTCCCCGATTGTCTGGCTCCGTGCGCTGATGGGTGTGAACTCAGACCTGTTCGGCCACAGTTGCTCCTGCTCTGTCGCTGTGCCAAGTCCGCTCGCTTGCCTTATTGCGATGGCAGCCATGCACCGCCCGCTAGCGGTTTCAAGGACAGGTGGCGACGCTTTTGGCATGGCTGAACAGCCGGTCCGACTGAGCGCATCTGTCGCCCATATCTGTCGCTTGCAGCTGTAGTGCAAGTGAACGTGCGCGCCCCTGGCGAGTCGAAAACTTCAGGCTGTGATGCCCGCCACTACTAAGGGTGGGGGCAAAATGCCATTATTTTGTGGCATGCTTAGTCAGCTGCCTAGTTTTCCTGCCTGCGGAGATGTTGATGTACAAACTGTGTTTCTACGTCCCGGAAACTCATCTGGACGAGGTCAAAAAAGCCGTATTCGCTGCTGGCGGCGGCCGCATCGGCAACTACGACAGTTGCTGCTGGCAGACCCTGGGCCAGGGTCAGTTCCGACCGCTTGAGGGCAGCCAGCCTTTTATCGGTCAGGTGGGTGCCATCAAGCAGACGGCGGAATGGAAAGTCGAGCTGGTGGTGGCCGATGAGCTGATTCACGAATCCGTCAAGGCGCTGAAAAACAGCCATCCCTACGAGACACCGGCGTTTGAGGTATGGCGGCTCTCTGATATCCAGTTCTGATCGCTATTGTGCGAGAAAAGCAAAGGCGCCCAAGGGCGCCTTTGTTATGTCCGGGTGTTGGCCCTCAGGGCCGTATTTCGATCAGCGTGCCGTCCTTCACCAAACCCCAGACTTCGCGCATGTCGGCATTTTTCATGGCGATGCAGCCTTCAGTCCAGTCGAGAGTATGGAAGAACCATTCGGGGTATTCGTCATCCAGCGGCGTGCCGTGAATCATGATCATGCCGCCTGCCGGTACGCCCTTAGCGCGGGCCTTACTCTGATCACGTGCGTTGGGGTAGGAGATATGCAGCGAGAGCTGGTATTTCTCACTGGTCTTGCGCCAGTCGATCCAATACAGGCCCTCTGGTGTGCGCAGGTCGCCTTCGCGTTCCTTGGCTCCGTCGGGCTGTTTGCCCAGGGAAATTCGATAGGATTTCAGTGGCTGGCCGCGGCTCAGCAGTTGCAGGGTACGTTCGGATTTGACCACCAGGACTTTATCGACCTGTCGTGTTTCCAGGCCTGGCGTAGCGGCTGCCGAAACGGCGCCCGCAACGGAAAA
This sequence comes from Pseudomonas cistanchae, assembly GCF_054483635.1. Classification (NCBI taxonomy): domain Bacteria; kingdom Pseudomonadati; phylum Pseudomonadota; class Gammaproteobacteria; order Pseudomonadales; family Pseudomonadaceae; genus Pseudomonas; species Pseudomonas cistanchae. The sequence continues at coordinate 243,569 of NZ_JBTLWN010000004.1, forward strand.
ACAGATGAGTGCGAACAACCAGCGCATTGGAGCGTTATCCCACAAAGTTAGAAGTGTTTCGATAATGGGCGCGCAGGGCTTCGAGCGGTTCATTGCGAACCGGGTAGACGTGCTGCTGCCTGTCGGCGAAGTAGCATTCTAAGGTACGGCCTATGGTCGGGAAAGCCAGCTCGGACCAAGGGATCTCCGACTCGAGGAACAGCCGTACGTCGAGGCTTTCCTCGCCTGCGGCGAAGTCCAGGTCGACCAGCTCGGCGCGGAACAGCATATACACCTGATTGATATGCGGCAGATCGAAGAGCGTATACAGACTCAGGTCGCGTACCCGGGCGCAGGCTTCTTCCGCGGTTTCACGGGCGGCGGCTTGCTCGAGGGTTTCGCCGTTTTCCATGAAGCCTGCCGGCAGCGTCCAGTAACCGCGCCTCGGTTCAATGGCGCGGCGGCACAGCAGAACCTGTTCGCCCCATACCGGCAGGCAGCCGGCGACGATTCGCGGGTTCTGGTAATGCACGGTGGTGCAATGGCCGCAGACATGCCGCAGGCGATTGTCGCCGGGTGGGACGAGTTGGGAAACGGGGTTGCCGCAGTGGCTACAGAATTTCATGCCGGTTCCTCGTGGCTGGCCAGATATCTTTGCGCGCCAATGGGCCCTCCGGCAAGCGAATGATCGGTGCTTTGCGCGATGTGCTTTGGCTCGGGACTTGGGCCGCGCGACGCTTTCGTGCAATCATCTGACCCAGAATCGAGACTTGAGAATGCCCATGCTGGACGAGTTGATCCATCGCATGCGGGACTATAGCCCGCGCCTTCTGGAGGCAGAACGCAGCTACCCGGAAGCGGCGGTGCTGATACCCATCACCCGCGGCGATGAGCCAGAAGTGGTCCTGACATTACGCGCCAGCGGCCTGTCGACCCATGGTGGCGAAGTGGCTTTTCCGGGCGGTCGACGCGACCCGGAAGATGCGGACCTTATTCATACGGCGCTGCGCGAAGCCGAGGAAGAAATAGGCCTGCCGCCCGGTCTGGTCGAAGTCATCGGCCCGCTGAGCACGCTGATCTCGCTGCACGGCATTCAGGTCACGCCCTATGTCGGTCTGGTGCCGGATTTCGTCGAGTATCAACCGAACGACGGTGAGATCGCCGCCGTCTTCAGCGTACCGCTGGCGTTTTTTCGCGATGATCCGCGCGAGGCTACGCACCGCATCGACTACTTCGGGCGGAGCTGGTACGTGCCCAGTTACCGCTTCGGCGAATACAAGATCTGGGGGCTTACCGCGATCATGCTGGTTGAGCTGGTCAATCTGATTTACGACGATACCGCCATCGATATGCATGTGCCGCCCGAGCATTTCGTCACGCTCAGGTAAGGCGCCGTACTTTTCCGAGAGGTCACCGAATGAACTATCGCCTGGGTTCCTCCCATGTCGAACTGCACCCCGAAAGCTGGGTCGCGCCCAATGCCACGCTGGTGGGCAAGGTCAAGCTCGATGCCGGCGCGAGCATCTGGTTCAATGCCGTGCTGCGCGGCGATAACGAGCTGATCCATATCGGCGAGAACAGCAACGTGCAGGATGGCACGGTGATGCACACCGACATGGGCTTTGCGCTGAACGTCGGCAAGGGCGTAACCATTGGCCATAACGCCATGTTGCATGGCTGTTCGGTGGGGGATTACAGCCTGGTGGGTATCAATGCGGTCGTGCTCAACGGTGCCAAGATCGGCAAGTACTGCATTATCGGCGCCAACGCGTTGATCGCCGAAGGCAAGGAAATCCCCGACGGCTCGCTGGTGGTTGGCTCGCCCGGCAAGGTGGTGCGCGAGTTGACCGAGGCGCAGAAGAAGATGCTCGAAGCCAGCGCCGCCCATTACGTGCACAACGCCCAGCGCTACGCCCGTGATCTGCAGGAGCAGGGCGATTGACGCAGCCGCAGGAGCGTCCGGTCGCCTCGCCTTGCGTGCATGTCTGCGCATTGGACGATGAGGATATCTGTATCGGCTGCCAGCGCACGGTCGCCGAAATCACCCGCTGGGGTCTGATGGACAACGCCGAGCGCCGTGAGGTGCTGGTGCTCTGCCATACACGCGCGAAAGCTAAAGGCATTCTGCTGTAACTTTCTTGATCAGTTTGAGGATTCACCATGCCCCGTGTCGGAACCCCTTTGTCGCCGAGCGCGACCCGTGTGCTGTTGTGTGGCTCTGGCGAGCTGGGCAAGGAAGTGGTGATCGAGTTGCAACGTCTGGGCGTCGAGGTGATCGCCGTGGATCGCTACGCCAATGCCCCGGCTATGCAGGTGGCCCATCGCAGCCATGTGATCAACATGCTCGACGGCGACGCGCTGCGGGCGGTGATCGAGCTGGAGCAGCCGCACTATATCGTGCCGGAAATTGAAGCCATCGCCACCGCGACCCTGGTCGAGCTGGAGAATGAAGGCTTTACCGTGATTCCCAGCGCCCGTGCGGCGCAACTGACCATGAATCGCGAAGGTATCCGCCGCCTGGCCGCCGAAGAGTTGGGCCTACCGACTTCGCCCTATCGGTTTGCCGACTCCTTCGACGAGTGCCACGCGGCGGTGGAGGCGATTGGTTTTCCCTGCCTGATCAAACCGATTATGAGTTCCTCCGGCAAAGGGCAGTCGGTATTGAAAAGTCTGGATGATCTGCAAGCGGCCTGGGAGTACGCCCAGGCGGGCGGTCGTGCAGGCAAGGGTCGGGTCATCGTCGAAGGTTTTATCGACTTCGATTACGAGATTGCCCTGTTGACGGTACGTCATGCTGGCGGCACCACGTTCTGTGCGCCTGTTGGTCATCGCCAGGTCAAGGGCGATTACCAAGAGTCCTGGCAGCCGCAGCCAATGAGCGCCAAGGCTCAGGCCGAAGCCGAGCGCATCGCTCTGGCGGTTACCGGTTCGCTGGGTGGGCGTGGGCTGTTTGGTGTTGAACTGTTCGTCAAAGGTGATCAGGTGTGGTTCTGTGAGATATCGCCGCGTCCGCATGACACCGGCCTGGTCACCCTGATTTCTCAGGATCTGTCCGAATTCGCCCTGCATGCGCGGGCGATTCTCGGTTTGCCGATTCCGGCGATTCGTCAGTTCGGCCCATCGGCTTCTGCGGTGATATTGGTCGAGGGCGAGTCGCAGCAGGTCAGCTTCGGCAATCTGGGCGCGGCACTGGCCGAGCCGGATACGGCGCTGCGCCTGTTCGGCAAGCCCGAAGTCAGCGGGCAACGGCGCATGGGCGTTGCCCTGGCGCGCGATGAGTCGCTGCAGGCGGCGCGCGCCAAGGCGACCCGTTCGGCCCAGGCGGTAAATGTCACGCTGTGAGCTCGCTGCGTAGCTGGAGCTGGTGGTTGATCTTGCTGGCGGCGCTGCCGCTGGCGTTACCGCTGGCGCTGCTGACGCGCCGGAAAACAGTACGCATGCCTGTCGCGGGTGGACCGCAATCCGGTGTGGCGGGCGCCGAACTGGCCGGCACGCCGCTGCGCTTGCTGGTACTGGGCGAGTCGACTGCTGCCGGTGTGGGAGTGGCCTGCCAGGCGCACGCATTGGTCGGTCAGTTGGCTGGCGCCCTGGCAGCTCGTCATAACCGTCCGGTGAGGTGGCGGGCCTGTGGCGAAAACGGCATCACCGCGGCGCAAGCCTGTCGGCGTCTGCTTCCGCACGTCGAGAACGAGCCGGCTGATCTGGTGCTGCTGGTGTTCGGCGTGAACGACAGCACGGCGCTCAGTTCGCTACGCCGCTGGCGGGAAGCACTGAGCGTCATGGCGCTGCATTTCTCAGCCCGTGGCGCTCAGGTGGTGTTCAGCGCCGTGCCGCCGATCCGGCATTTCAGCGCGTTGCCCTGGGTGTTGCGCTGGTTATTGGGCGCGCGGGCGCAGTTGCTCGACCGTGAACTGCAGCGCATAGCGCCCGTGCTCGGCGCCAGTCACTGCGAGGTAGCGGTGCGTTTCTCTGCGGATTATCTGGCGCCTGACGGTTACCACCCGTCACGCCTGGGCTACCAGCTGTGGGCCGAGGGCCTCAGTCAGGCAATTATTCTGCAGTCGGTTCCGGCTTCGCCTTCGTGCTCGCCTGCCAGACCCTGACGCTTTTCACCCGGTTCTCCGAGGACTGCAGAATTTCCAGGCGATACGGCCCAATCTTCAGGCACACCGCGCTGTCCGGGATGCTTTCCAGGGCTTCGGTGATCAGACCGTTCAGGGTTTTCGGGCCATCGCAGGGCAGGTGCCAGTCAAGCGACTTGTTGACCTCGCGAATGTAGGCTGCGCCATCGATCACCTGGGTACCGTCTTCCTGAGGATGGATGTCGGGGCTGCGCAGGGTGTCCTGATTGCTGAAGTCGCCGACAATTTCTTCGAGGATGTCTTCCAGTGTCACGATGCCGATGACGTCGCCGTACTCGTCGACGACGATGCCGATGCGGCGCTTCTGCTTCTGGAAGTTGATCAGCTGGGTCGACAGCGGAGTGCTTTCCGGCACGAAGTAGGGTTCGTTGCAGGCGCCAACCAGGGCCTCTTTGCTGAGCTGGTTATGGGTCAGCAGCCGAGCGATCTGGCGCATGTGGACGATGCCTTCGATCTGGTTGATATCGTGGCGGAACAGCGGCAGGCGGGTATGGGTCGTTGTGGTCAACTGGTTGATGATGGTTTCCAGGTCATCTTCCAGGTCGATGCCGGTGACTTCGTTGCGCGGGATCATGATGTCGTTCACCGTCACTCGCTCCAGATCGAGAATGCCCAGCAGCATGTTCTGACGGTTCTTCGGCAAGTCGTGGCCGGACTCACGCACCACACTGCGCAGTTCTTCGGTCGTCAGGCTTTCGTCGTTCTTGCTGGCCGGATCAAGGCCAAGCAGCCGGAGCAGGCCGTTGCTGATCCAGCCGAGCAGGATCACCAGCGGGTAGAACAGCTTTTGCAGCAGCAACAGGGGCAGGCTGAACGGATAGGCAACCAGCTCCGGACGCAGTGCGGCCAGGGTTTTTGGGGTGATTTCACCGAAGATCAACAGCGCCAGGGTCAGGCCAATGGTGGCGATGGCAATGCCCGCTTCGCCCCATATCTGCAGAGCCAGGACCGTCGCGATCGAGGAGGCGAGAATGTTGACGAAGTTGTTGCCGATCAGGATGGTGCCCAGCAGCCGGTCCGGTCGGCTCAGCAGGTCGCTGACGCGTTTGGCCCCGCGGTGCCCCTCTTTGGCGAGGTGACGCAAGCGATACCTGTTGAGGCTGAGAATGCCGGTTTCCGAACTGGAGAAGAATGCCGAACAGGCAAGCAGGAAAATCAGCAGGCCGATCAGAAAACCAGGGTGTGCATTGTCCACGGTATATGCCTGAAGCTAGATATGCAGGATGAATTCGCGGACCAGCTTGCTGCCGAAATACGCCAGCATCAGCAGGCAGAAGCCTGCCAGGGTCCAGCGAATCGCTTTGTGTCCGCGCCAGCCGAGTTGATGGCGACCCCACAGCAACACGGCGAAAACCACCCATGCGAAGCACGAAAGGATGGTCTTGTGCGCGAGGTGCTGGGCGAACAGGTTTTCGATAAACAACGCTCCGGACAGCAGCGACAGCGACAACATCAGCCAGCCTGCCCACAGGAAACCGAACAGCAGGCTCTCCATGGTTTGCAGCGGCGGGAAGTTCTTGATCAGCCCGGACGGGTGCTTGTGCTTGAGCTGGTGATCCTGCAGCAGTACCAGCAGCGATTGCAGCACGGCGATCGTGAGCATGCCGTAGGCGATGACCGAGAGCAGGATGTGCAGGCGGATGCCGGGCTGCTCCATGATCGGCTGGCTGGTGCCGGTCGGCATGAACTGCGCGAGCAGCACCGTCAGACAGCCTAAGGGGAAAAGCAGCATCAGTAGGTTTTCAACCGGGATGCGAATGCAGGACAGCAGCGTCAGCAGGATTACGGCATAGGCAATCAGGCTGGCGGCATTGAAGAAATCCAGACTCAGGCCGGCTTCACTGTGCATCTGCATGAACAGACTGCCGCCGTGGAAGAACAGCGCACACACGCCGAGCAGCGCCAGCAGACGTTTATCCGGGGTGCCGCGCTGGCTGAGGCGCAGGCCTTGATAGAGGGCGGCGCCGGCGTAAAGAAAGGCGGCAGCCAGGCTAGGCAGCAGAGGGTGCATAAGTCCTTGTTGAGCGGGCCCGAAAGGCGCTGAGTGTGTCACACCAGGTTGTTTCACGAAAGACCGTTGGCGGTGTCGGTGCCGCGGACACTTCGCTATAATCCGCGACCTGCTGCAAGCCCACCCCTGGCTCAATAGGCCTGAAAGGAACGCGCATGTTCGAAAATCTGACAGACCGCCTCTCGCAAACCCTGCGAAATGTCACTGGCAAGGCCAAGCTGACCGAAGACAACATCAAGGACACCCTGCGTGAAGTGCGCATGGCCTTGCTTGAGGCTGACGTCGCGCTGCCGGTGGTCAAGGATTTCGTCAACAAGGTCAAGGAGCGCGCGGTCGGCACCGAGGTGTCGAGAAGCCTGACTCCGGGCCAGGCATTCGTGAAGATCGTCCGTGCCGAACTCGAAGAGCTGATGGGCGCGGCCAACGAAGACCTGGCGCTGAACGCCGTACCGCCAGCCGTGGTGCTGATGGCGGGCCTGCAGGGTGCGGGTAAGACTACCACCGTGGGCAAGCTGGCGCGCTTCCTTAAAGAGCGCAAGAAAAAGACCGTACTGGTGGTGTCTGCCGACGTCTATCGTCCAGCAGCGATCAAGCAACTGGAAACCCTGGCCAATGATATTGGCGTGACCTTCTTTCCCTCCGATATCAGCCAGAAACCCGTGGCGATCGCGGAGGCGGCGATCAAGGAAGCCAAGCTCAAATTCATCGACGTGGTGATCGTCGATACTGCCGGACGCCTCGCCATCGATGTTGAAATGATGGAAGAGATCCAGGCGCTGCATGCGGCGATCAAGCCAATCGAGACGCTATTCGTGGTCGATGCCATGACCGGCCAGGACGCCGCCAACACCGCCAAGGCCTTCAACGATGCGCTGCCGCTGACGGGCGTGGTGCTGACCAAGGTTGACGGTGACGCGCGCGGCGGTGCGGCATTGTCGGTGCGGGCAATCACCGGCAAGCCGATCAAGTTCATCGGTATGGGCGAGAAGAGCGAGGCGCTCGAGCCCTTTCACCCTGACCGGATTGCCTCGCGCATTCTCGGCATGGGTGATGTGCTCAGCCTGATCGAGCAGGCCGAGCAGACCCTGGATCGCGAGAAGGCCGAGAAGCTCACCAAGAAACTGAAGAAGGGCAAGGGCTTCGACCTCGAAGACTTCCGCGACCAACTGCAACAGATGAAGAGCATGGGCGGCCTTGGCGGCCTGATGGACAAGCTGCCGCAGATGGGTGGCGTCAACCTGGCGCAGATGGGCAATGCCCAGGGCGCTGCCGAGAAACAATTCAAGCAGATGGAGGCGATCATCAATTCGATGACGCCCGCGGAGCGCCGCGACCCGGAAATCATCAGCGGCTCGCGCAAGCGCCGCATCGCCATGGGTTCCGGTACCCAGGTGCAGGACATCGGGCGCTTGATCAAGCAGCACAAGCAGATGCAGAAAATGATGAAGAAATTCACTGCCAAAGGCGGTATGGCCAAGATGATGCGCGGTATGGGCAGCATGATGCCGGGCGGCATGCCGAAGATGTAAGGCGCATGAGCGGGGCTCTGCATGTGCTGCTCAGTGCCTTTAGGTCAGGCATTTCCATCATTCGGAAAAAGGCTTTGCAAAAGCCCCGATAATCCTTAGAATATGCGGCCTTTCGGGCCTAGTGCCCTATGCGTGCATTTCAGTTTTGCAGCACCGACTACAGGAACGAAGTTCAATGGTAACCATCCGTCTTGCCCGTGGCGGCTCTAAAAAGCGCCCGTTTTACCACCTCACCGTGACCAACAGCCGCAATGCGCGCGATGGTCGTTTCGTTGAGCGTATCGGTTTCTTCAACCCCGTTGCTTCGGGTGCCGAAATCAAGCTGTCCGTTGACCAAGAGCGTGCTACTTACTGGCTCAGCCAGGGTGCACAGCCGTCTGAGCGCGTTGCTCAGCTGCTCAAGGAAGCTGCTAAGGCTGCTGCCTAAGCATTATGAGCATGACGCCAGCTCCCGCCGAGGACCTTGTAGTTCTCGGCAAGATTGTCTCGGTGCATGGCGTGAAGGGTGAAGTGAAGGTGTTTTCCTTTACCGAGCCTTTAACCAACGTGCTCAATTACCCTCGCTGGACGCTCAAGCGCGACAACGAGGTTAAGCAAGTCGAAATAGCCAGTGGGCGCTTGCAGGGCAAGGTCCTGGTAGCGCGTCTCAAGGGGCTCGATGATCGCGAAGTGGCACGTACCTATGCCGGCTTCGAGATTTGCGTACCCCGCGGGCAGTTACCGGAACTCAGCGAAGGCGAGTTCTACTGGTATCAGTTGGAAGGTCTCAAAGTCATTGATCAGGCAGAGCAGTTGCTCGGCACAGTCGATCATCTGTTCGAGACCGGCGCCAACGATGTGATTGTGGTCAAGCCCTGCACCGGCAGCCTGGATGATCGTGAACGACTGTTGCCCTATACCGAGCAATGCGTGTTGTCGATTGATCTGGCCGCTGGCGAAATGCGGGTCGACTGGGATGCGGACTTCTAAGCCTGATGCCAAATCTGCGCGTTGGAGTCATTACGCTGTTCCCGGAAATGTTCACCGCAATCAGCGATTACGGCATTACCAGTCGGGCGGTGAAGCAGGGTTTGTTGCAATTGACCTGCTGGAACCCGCGTAGCTACACCTCGGATCGTCATCACACAGTGGATGACCGGCCGTTCGGTGGTGGCCCCGGTATGGTGATGAAGATCAAGCCACTCGAAGACGCTTTGCGTGAGGCGAAGCAGGCTACAGGTGGTGCGGCCAAGGTGATTTACCTGTCGCCGCAAGGTCGCCAGCTGACGCAGTCAGCAGTACGCGAGTTGGCCAATGAGGAGGCATTAATCCTGATTGCCGGCCGCTACGAAGGCATTGATGAGCGCTTTATTGAGGCGCATGTCGATGAAGAATGGTCGATTGGGGACTACGTCCTGTCCGGCGGTGAGCTGCCGGCCATGGTGCTGATCGACGCGGTAACGCGCCTTTTGCCTGGTGCATTGGGTCATGCAGATTCGGCCGAGGAAGACTCCTTTACGGATGGCTTGCTCGACTGCCCGCACTACACCCGCCCGGAGGTGTATGCGGATAAACGTGTTCCTGACGTGTTGCTTAGCGGCAACCACGAACACATCCGGCGCTGGCGTTTACAGCAGTCCCTTGGTAGGACCTGGCAACGCCGCGCTGATCTTCTGGAAAGCCGCTCGCTTTCTGGAGAAGAGAAGAAGCTGCTGGAGGAATACATCCGCCAGCGGGACGATAGTTAACGTATCGATGACAGGCCAGACGGTTTGTCTTAGGAGCGCAGCATGACCAACAAGATTATTCAGCAGCTCGAAGCTGAGCAGATGAGCAAAGAAATCCCGACTTTCGCACCAGGCGACACCATCGTCGTTCAGGTTAAGGTGAAGGAAGGTGATCGTCAGCGTCTGCAGGCGTTCGAAGGCGTTGTAATCGCCAAGCGTAACCGCGGCCTGAACAGTGCATTCACCGTTCGCAAAATCTCCAACGGTGTCGGCGTTGAGCGTACTTTCCAGACCTACAGCCCGCTGGTCGACAGCCTGGCCGTCAAGCGTCGCGGTGATGTGCGCAAAGCCAAGCTGTACTACCTGCGTGACCTGTCCGGTAAGGCAGCACGTATCAAGGAAAAGCTGGCATAAGCCACGCTTTCTTGAAAAAAAGCAGCCTTCGGGCTGCTTTTTTCGTTTCTGGGGTAGGCTGTCCAGCAGGTTTGTCGTACTGGCTTGTGCTGGTGAAGAGAGACACACAGCTGCGCGGCATCACGTGACAGCTTCAGACAGGAAAAAGACATGACTCCCCGAGAGCAAGAAATCCAGCGGCGCGCCGCCTTGTCGGAAACCCGGGTGACCAAGGCGGTGTTTCCACTCACCACCAATCATCACAATACCCTGTTCGGCGGTACGGCTCTGGCCTGGATGGATGAAGTGTCCTTCATCGCCGCCACACGTTTCTGTCGCCTGCCGCTGGTGACGGTTTCGTCTGATCGCATCGACTTCAATCATCCGATTCCGGCCGGGTCGATCGTCGAACTTGTCGGGCGAGTAATCAAGGTCGGCAACACCAGCCTAAAGGTTGAAGTCGAAGTCTTCGTTGAGAGCATGTACCAGGATGGTCGCGAGCGCGCCATCAGTGGTGTGTTCAGTTTCGTGGCGATCGACGACAAGCAGAAACCCGTGCCGGTGCTGGCGGACTATCCCTTGCCCGCGAGCCGCTGACAGCGAATTTTGTCCGGTGCTACCGCCATGGGACACTCGCGCAATTGACTACCGCCAGGCTGAACGATGCCCGCCATAGACCACCCGCTGATTGACCGCTTCCTCGATGCCTTGTGGCTGGAAAAAGGCCTGTCCGTACATACCCGCAGTGCCTATCGCAGCGATCTGGCGTTGTTCAACGGCTGGCTGCAGGGGCGTAATCTGGAGTTGGCAAGTGCGGGGCGCGAGCTGATCCTCGATCACCTCGCCTGGCGCATGAACGAAGGCTACAAAGCTCGCTCGACGGCTCGACTGATTTCCGGCTTGCGCGGCTTCTATCGCTTTCTGCTGCGTGAAGGCGTGATCGCTGCCGATCCAACCGTGCAGGTAGACTTACCCCAGCTCGGCCGGTCGCTGCCGAAATCCATGTCGGAAGCGGATGTCGAGGCCTTGCTGGCTGCGCCTGATCTGGACGACCCCATCGGTCTGCGTGATCGCGCGATGCTCGAGGTGCTCTATGCCTGCGGCCTGCGGGTCAGCGAATTGATCGGGCTGACGCTTGAGCAGGTCAATTTGCGCCAGGGAGCGCTGCGGGTTTTCGGCAAGGGCAGCAAGGAGCGCCTGGTGCCGATGGGGGAGGAAGCGATCGCCTGGGTCGAGCGTTACAACAAGGAGGCGCGAGCGCTGTTGCTCAACGGCAACCCCAGCGACGTGTTGTTTCCCAGCTTGCGCGGCGAGCAGATGACGCGGCAGACGTTCTGGCACCGTATCAAGCACCACGCCAAGGTCGCCGGAATCGCCAAGAGCCTGTCGCCGCATACCTTGCGCCATGCCTTCGCGACTCATCTGCTCAACCACGGCGCGGATTTGCGTGTGGTGCAGATGCTGCTGGGTCATAGTGATCTGTCTACCACGCAGATTTACACCCACGTCGCCCGCGCGCGCTTGCAGGCGTTGCATGCGCAGCACCATCCGCGCGGCTGAGTTGGCCGTCCGGCTCCTGTCGTCGGCCTTTGGGCGCTTCTATGATAGGCTTCGCCAACCGCTAAAAGACCGCTGCAACATGGCTGCGAGCCGCGCTCCCAGCGCTGCCACCGTCTGCAAGACATTCATCGCTCGATAGGAGTTTTCATGGGTTTTAACCGTATTTTCGCCGCTGTGGCCTTGAGTCTTGTCAGCAGCCTCAGCTTGGCTGCCGATGCCGACGAGGCCATTCGTAAAACCCTGCAGTCACTGCAGCCGGACCTGCCTATCGAAGCCATCGCTGAAAGTCCGATGCCGGGGCTTTACCAGGTGCAGCTCAAGGGCGGCCGCATGCTGTATGCCAGCGCAGACGGTCAGTTCGTCATGCAGGGCTATCTGTTCCAGTTCAAGGATGGTCAGGCGGTGAATCTCACCGAGCAAGCCGAGAGTGTGGCCGTCGCGAAAACCATCAACGCCATTCCCGTCTCGGAAATGGTGGTGTTTGCCGGTAAGCAGCCGAAAACACACATCACCGTGTTCACTGACACCGATTGCGGCTACTGCCAGAAGCTGCACAGCGAAGTGCCCGAGCTCAACCGCCTGGGTGTCGAGGTGCGCTACCTGGCATTCCCGCGCCAGGGTCTGGAGAGCCAGGCCGCCAAGGAACTGGCCAATGTCTGGTGCGCGAAGGACAGCCAGGAGGCCATGAACCGCGCGAAAACGCAGCAGAGCGTCGCCGACGTCGAGTGCGATAACCCGGTCGCCAAGCAGTTTGCCCTGGGCCAGATGATTGGCGTTAGCGGCACCCCAGCCATCGTGCTGGCGAATGGCAAGGTCATTCCCGGCTATCAGCCTGCCGCGCAACTGGCGAAAATCGCCCTGGAGTCCAACTAGTCGCGCAGTGCGCTGGATTGACTAATAAACAGCCGCTTCGTATGGTGCGGCTCTTTTTCCACGGCCGGAGCTTGCTCCGGCCGTTTTACGCAGTGCAGATGGGGAGTTCAGTGTGAAACCGGTGAAAGTAGGCATCTGTGGGCTGGGTACCGTTGGTGGCGGTACGTTGAATGTACTCAAGCGAAATGCCGAGGAAATTACCCGGCGCGCAGGGCGTGGTATTGAAGTTGTCCAGATTGCCATTCGCTCGCCCAAGCCGCAGTACGACACGACCGGTATTAGCATGACCAGCGATGCCTTCGAGCTGGTGAACAACCCCGAGATCGATATCGTTATCGAGTTGATCGGCGGTTACACCCTGGCCAAGGAGCTGGTGCTCAAGGCCATCGAGAATGGCAAGCATGTGGTCACCGCCAACAAGGCACTGATCGCCGTGCACGGCAATGAGATCTTCGCTAAGGCCCGTGAGAAGGGTGTGATCGTCGCCTTCGAAGCGGCCGTTGCCGGCGGCATCCCGGTGATCAAGGCGATTCGTGAAGGCCTGGCGGCCAACCGCATCAACTGGCTGGCCGGTATCATCAACGGCACTGGCAACTTTATCCTCAGCGAAATGCGCGAGAAGGGTCGCACCTTCGAAGACGTACTGGCCGAGGCGCAGGCGCTGGGTTATGCCGAAGCCGATCCGACCTTCGACGTCGAGGGCATCGACGCCGCGCACAAGCTGACCATCCTGGCTTCGATTGCCTTTGGCATTCCGCTGCAGTTCGACAAGGCCTACACCGAAGGCATCACCAAACTGACCACTGCTGACGTGAACTACGCCGAAGCGCTGGGCTATCGCATCAAGCACCTGGGCGTGGCCCGTCGTACTGACGCCGGTATCGAGCTGCGCGTACACCCGACGCTGATCCCGGCAGATCGCCTGATTGCCAACGTCAACGGCGTCATGAACGCGGTGATGGTCAACGGCGACGCCGCCGGCAGCACGCTGTTCTACGGCGCCGGCGCCGGCATGGAGCCGACCGCGTCCTCGGTGGTGGCCGACCTGGTCGATGTGGTCCGCGCCTTGACGGCGGACCCCACCAACCGCGTGCCACACCTGGCCTTCCAGCCGGACTCGCTGTCCGATCACCCGATTCTGCCGATCGAGGCCTGCGAGAGCGCGTATTACCTGCGCATCCAGGCCAAGGATCATCCCGGCGTACTGGCACAGGTGGCGAGCATCCTGTCGGAGCGCGGAATCAATATCGAATCGATCATGCAGAAGGAAGTCGAAGAGCATGACGGCCTGGTCCCGATGATTCTGGTGACCCACCGGGTGGTCGAGGCGCAGATCAACGAGGCCATCAGTGCGCTCGAAGCCCTGGAAGACGTTGTCGGCAATGTTGTGCGGATTCGCGTCGAACAACTCAATTAACCGATAACAGCAGCTCTCACCGACAACAGCGTCGAGCCAAAGCCGCAATCCTCAAGCCATTTCACCGGCTTCGGGCATCTAGGCAGGCTCGAGGCTCATACCGAAGGTTTGTACCCATGCGCTATATCAGCACCCGCGGCCAGGCACCGGCCCTGAATTTCGAAGACGTGCTCCTGGCCGGTCTGGCGACTGACGGCGGTTTGTATGTGCCGGAGAACCTGCCGCGCTTTACGCAGGAGGAAATCGCATCCTGGGCCGGTTTGCCTTATCACGAGCTGGCCTTTCGGGTAATGCGCCCGTTCGTGGTTGGTAGTATCCCCGACGCCGACTTCAAGAAGATTCTCGAAGAAACCTATTCGTCGTCGGAACAGGGCGTGTTCGCCCATAGCGCCATTGCGCCGTTACGCCAGTTGGGTGGTAACGAGTGGGTGCTGGAGCTGTTCCACGGGCCGACCCTGGCGTTCAAGGATTTCGCCTTGCAGCTGCTGGGTCGACTGCTCGATTACGTGCTGGAAAAGCGTGGCGAGCGCGTGGTGATCATGGGCGCCACTTCCGGTGATACCGGCTCGGCGGCCATTGAAGGCTGCCGTCGCTGCGACAATGTCGACATCTTCATCATGCATCCGCACAAGCGGGTGTCCGAAGTGCAGCGTCGGCAGATGACGACGATTTTCGGCGACAACATTCACAACATCGCCATCGAAGGTAACTTCGATGACTGCCAGGAAATGGTCAAGGACAGCTTCGCCGATCAGAGCTTTCTCAAGGGCACGCGCCTGGTTGCGGTTAACTCGATCAACTGGGCGCGGATCATGGCCCAGATCGTCTACTATTTCCACGCCGCCCTGCAGCTGGGCGGGCCGGCGCGCTCGGTGGCGTTTTCGGTGCCGACCGGCAACTTCGGCGATATCTTCGCCGGCTACCTGGCGCGCAACATGGGGCTGCCGATCAGTCAGTTGATCGTTGCCACCAACCGTAACGACATCCTGCATCGCTTTATGAGCGGTAATCAGTATGTGAAGGGCGATCTGCACCCGACTCTGTCGCCATCCATGGACATCATGGTCTCGTCGAACTTCGAGCGTTTGCTGTTCGACCTGCACGGGCGCAACGGTGCCGCTATCGCCGCGCTGATGGCTAACTTCAAGCAGGGCGGTGGTTTCAGCGTGGAGGATGACCGTTGGACCGAGGCGCGCAAACTGTTTGACTCCCTTGCGGTGGACGATGCGCAAACCTGCGAAACCATTGTCGAGGTGTTCAAGGAGAGCGGCGAGTTGCTCGATCCGCACACTGCGATCGGCGTGCGTGCAGCCCGCGAGTGCCGCCGCAGCCTGGCAGTGCCGATGGTGATTCTGGGTACCGCCCATCCGGTCAAGTTTCCTGAAGCGGTTAAAAAGGCAGGGGTTGGTCAGGCGCTCGCTTTACCTGCTCACCTGGAAGATCTGTTCGAGCGTGAAGAGCGCTGCACCGTGGTGGCCAATGACCTTCGTGCCGTTCAGAACTTCGTCAGTCAGCATGGCAACCGTGGCAAACCGCTGTAAGCCTGCCTGTCTGAATATCAGAAAGCCGGTTGCCGTGAGGTACCGGCTTTTTTTATGGGGCTATGCTTGCAGCAGTTGTGCGGGTTAAGGGTGCTCATCATTGTCGGGTTGTCGTCATCGTGAGGCCGTTGAAGTTGAGCAACTTGAGGTAGCGTGATGAAACGGGGTAGTAAAATCATTCTGAGCTGCGTGCTGGGCTGGTTAGGCATGACAAGCCCAGCGGCAGCGGCCACGTTTGAAGTCGGCTTCTATGACTATCCGCCGATGATGATCGAGCATGACAACAGCGGTATCTATAAAGACATATTCGATGAGTTAAGCCTGTTGCTCGGTGACGTTTTCAACGTGCGTTATTACCCGTATCCGCGTATCGGCCTGTTGTTCAATAGTGGGGAGTTGGATATCGAGCCGGGTGTTTATGCCGGATGGATGCGCGGGCAGCCGGTGCCTGGAGAGTTCTCGGTGCCATTTGGCAAGATTGTGGATGTCATGGTGTTCGCCCCGGGCAAGGCATTTCCCGTGAACAAGCCGGAAGATCTGCGGGGCAAGGCATTGGGTTTGGTTCGTGGTTATGCCTACCCCGATCTACGCGCGCTGATCGACGCCGGCCAAATCGACCGACGCAACGGCCTGAGCGAGATGCAGCTGTTGGAAATGCTGTCGGTCTCGCGCTTCGATCAGATCGTCATCAACAAGGCGGTGGCGCAATACAATATTCTGAAGGTGCCCGAATACCAGAAGTTTGAAGTCGGCAACTCCATCAGCGTGTTTGATGTGAGTATGCGTGTTCATCCGCGCAACAAAGCCTGGTTGTCCCGATTGGATAAAGCCATTCTCGAGTTAAAGCGTAACGGCGTTATCGAGCGTATCTACGCGAAGTATGGCGTACACCTTTAAGTCGGTAATTTCCCGCTGGCTATGCAATTACTGCCAGCATGAATCAGATAACGCCGTCGCGACGCAGTGCGGCGATCTGCTCGCTGCTGTAGCCCAGTCGACTGAGAACAGGCTCGTTGTGTTCACCCAATTGTGGACCGGTCCATTCCACGCTGCCTGGCGTGTCGGAAAGCTTAGGCACGATGCCGGGCATCTTGAACGGCTTGCCATCCGGCAGTTTCGCGCTAAGCAGCATCTCGCGAGCCAGGTATTGCGGGTCGCTGAACATGTCCTCGGCGCTGAAGATGCGGCTGGCCGGTACTTCGGCCAGATTCAGCGTAGCCAGCACCTGGTCCAGCGGTAGCGAGCCGACCCAGCGGTCGATCACGCCATAAATCTCATCGCGTCGCGCGTCGCGACCATCATTGCTGGTCAGTGTCACGTCGTCGGCCAGGTCCTGGCGGTCGATGGCCTGCATAAAACGCTTGAAGATCGCATCGCCGTTGGCGCCGATCTGAATATGTTTGCCGTCGCCGCTGGTGTGGATCGAGGAGGGCGTAATGCCGGGCATGATGTTGCCGGTGCGCTCACGGATAAAACCGAACACATCGAACTCCGGCACCATGGACTCCATCATGGCGAAGATCGCCTCATACAGCGCCACGTCGACCACCTGTCCGCTGCCGCCGTTGACCTCGCGATGACGCAGCGCCATCAGCGCGCCGATCACGCCCCACAGCGCGGCAATCGAATCGCCAATCGAAATGCCGGTGCGTACCGGCGGACGGTCCTCGAAGCCGGTGATATAACGCAGCCCGCCCATGGACTCGCCCACCGCGCCGAAGCCTGGTTGATCCTTCATCGGGCCTGTTTGACCGAAGCCCGACAGGCGCACCATCACCAGTTTGGGGTTCAGTGCATGCAGCACGTCCCAGCCCAGGCCGAGCTTCTCCAGCACGCCGGGGCGGAAGTTCTCGATCAGGATGTCCGCCTCGCTCAGCAGCTTCTTCAGCACCTCACGACCGGCTTCATGCTTGAGATTTAGTGTGATCGACTGCTTGTTGCGCGCCTGTACAAACCACCACAGCGAAGTGCCCTCATACAGCTTGCGCCACTTGCGCAGCGGGTCGCCGCCGTCCGGTGACTCGACCTTGATCACCTCGGCACCGAACTCGGCGCAGATGCGCGAGGCGAACGGCCCGGCGATCAGGGTGCCAAGCTCAATCACTTTCAGGCCGGCGAGGGGTTTGCTGGGCTGTTGCATGCGCTGTCATCCATCAGGCTGTGGCCGCGACTCTAACGTGAGTCAACCGCATCGGGTAGACTTGCCGGCTTATTCGACCAGTCAAGAAGCCCCGTCCATGGCCCTGCCGTCTACCACTTACAAAATTGAGCTGAACCTCACCGACATGGACCGCAGCGTCTATGAGAGCCTGCGCTTCACTGTGGCCAAGCACCCCTCGGAAACCGAAGAGCGCTTGGCGGCGCGGCTGGTGGCTTATGCCTTGTTCTATCATGAGCACCTGGCGTTCGGTCGTGGCCTGTCGGATGTGGACGAGCCGGCATTGTGGGAAAAGAGCCTGGATGACCGCGTGCTGCACTGGATCGAAGTCGGCCAGCCGGACAGCGACCGCATCACCTGGTGCTCGCGGCGTACAGAGAAGTTCAGCCTGGTGGCCTACGGCAATCTGCGTGTATGGCAGACCAAGGCGCTCGATCCGGTGCGCAGCCTGAAAAATATCAATGTCGTCGCCCTCGACCAGGAAGCCCTGGCCAAACTGGCTCTGGATATGCCGCGCTCGCTGAACTGGAGCGTGATGATCAGCGACGGCGAACTGTTTGTCACCGATGAGCGTGGCCAGCATGAGCTGCCCATCGAGTGGTTGGCTGGCGAGCGCTGAATCGCTGCTTTATGCGGGAGACGGCTTCCGTAGCCCGGATGAAATTCGGGGGCTGTTGAGGCCCGATCACACCCCGGATTGCATCCGGGCTACGTATCTGAATGGCCGCTACGTTTTGATTCCGGCGGGTTGCATCCGCCCTATATGACAAAGAATAAACATGCGTATCGAGTCCCGCCCGCTGCCTGAAACCCTGCCTGACCTTGGCGCTCTGCCGCCGCTGTTGACCCGCCTGTATGCCGCCCGCGGCGTGCAATCCGCCGTCGAGCTGGACAAGGGCTTGGCGCGGCTGATTCCGTATCAGCAGCTCAAGGGCATGGATGCGGCGGTCGAGCTGCTGGTGCAGGGTTTGCAGCAAGGCCAACGCATGCTGATCGTCGGCGATTTCGATGCCGATGGTGCTACCGCCAGTACGGTGGGGGTGCTTGGTTTGCGCATGCTCGGCGCGGCGCATGTCGATTATCTGGTGCCTAATCGTTTCGAATACGGCTACGGCCTGACCCCGGAAATCGTCGCCGTGGCCCTGCAGCGCCAGCCTGATCTGCTGCTGACTGTGGACAACGGCATTTCCAGTGTCGAGGGTGTGGCGGCGGCCAAGGCTGCCGGGCTGGCCGTGCTGGTTACCGATCACCATTTGCCCGGTGCCGAGTTGCCGGCTGCGGATGCCATCGTCAATCCCAACCAGCCGGGTTGTGAGTTCCCCAGCAAGGCGCTGGCTGGGGTTGGGGTGATGTTCTATGTGCTGTTGGCGCTGCGTGCGCGGCTGCGTGAGAAGGGCTGGTTTACCGTGCAGCGTCCGGAGCCAAATCTC
This sequence comes from Pseudomonas cistanchae, assembly GCF_054483635.1. NCBI lineage: Bacteria > Pseudomonadati > Pseudomonadota > Gammaproteobacteria > Pseudomonadales > Pseudomonadaceae > Pseudomonas > Pseudomonas cistanchae. The sequence continues at coordinate 262,308 of NZ_JBTLWN010000004.1, forward strand.
GGCGAGCTGCTTGATCTGGTAGCCCTGGGCAGCGTGGCTGACGTGGTGCCGCTGGATGCCAACAACCGCATCCTGGTGCATCAGGGCCTTGCGCGGATTCGTGCCGGCCGGGCACGGCCGGGTTTACGCGCAATTCTTGAAGTGGCGGGGCGCGATCATCGGCGCATCACCTCCACTGATCTGGGTTTTATCCTCGGCCCACGGCTGAATGCGGCGGGGCGGCTGGATGATATGGCCCTGGGTATCGAGTGCCTGCTCTGTGAAGACGAAGCCCTGGCCCGCGATATGGCGGTGCAGCTCGATCAGCTCAATCAGGACCGCAAGGCCATCGAGCAGGGCATGCAGCGTGAGGCTTTAGCCCAGCTCAAGGACCTGCCCCTGGCGGATATGCCGTTCGGCCTGTGCCTGTTCGATGCGGAATGGCACCAAGGTGTGATCGGTATCCTCGCCTCGCGTTTGAAGGAGCGCTATCACCGACCAACCATCGCCTTCGCCGATGCGGGGGATGGTGTGCTCAAGGGTTCCGCTCGCTCGGTGCCGGGGTTTCATATCCGTGATGCGCTGGACGCGGTGGCAGCCAAACACCCACAGCTGATCAGCAAGTTTGGCGGGCATGCGATGGCGGCCGGGTTGTCGCTGCGTCAGGAAAATTTCGGCGCGTTCGCCGTCGCGTTCGATGCCGAAGTACGCCGCCAACTGTGCGAGGACGATCTCACCGGCCGGCTGTTGTCCGATGGCGCTCTGGCGATCGAAGAGTTTCATCTGCCCCTAGCCAAGGAGCTGCGCAACGCCGGGCCTTGGGGCCAACATTTCCCCGAGCCGATGTTCCATGGCGTGTTCCAGCTGGTGCAGCAGCGCATCGTTGGCGAGCGGCATTTGAAAGTAGTGTTGAAGAGCGAGTGCGGCAGCGTGCAACTCGACGGCATAGCCTTTGGCGTGGACCGCGAGGTCTGGCCGAACCCGACCGTGCGCTGGGTCGAATTGGCGTACAAGCTCGACGTCAACGAATACCGCGGGCAGGAGACCGTGCAGTTATTGATCGCCCACCTGATGCCGCGCTGACGCGCGTCTCAGCTTCGGTTGGGCAGGCTGGCGGAGCCGTCGGCGAGAGCGCGCTCGCTCAGGTCGTTCCAGCGCGCGAGAAAATTCGCCGGTTGGCTGACCTGCTGCGGCGCTTTCGCAAGGAACACGCCCAGGTTATTGAAGGAATAAACCGGTAGCAGGTCGCGGCGTTCGCTGGCGATTCGCACGCGTGAGTCGAGGTTGTCGAGAATCAGCGGTTGGGCGCTTGGGCTGGGGTAATAAGCCAGAACCATATGCGCCTGGTTGCGGGTCAGGTCTTTCACATAGGTCAGGCGCAGCTTTTCGGCAGCTACACCCAGCTGCAGCAGGCCAAAGTACTTGGCAATCGCAAAATCTTCGCAATCGCCCCGGCCACGGGTGATCGCCTGGGCTGGCGTTGCCCAGTAGTCGTGCTCGCCCCATACGTCCTGATCGCTGGCAAAGGCGACCGAGCGGTTGACGAATTGGTTGACCCTTTCCAGCAGAACCCCGTCTTCGGCATCGCCGCCATTCGCAAGCAGGCTATGCCAACTGCTCAGGCGCATGTCGCCCAGCGAGCGATTGAAGCCATCACCATTGCCGGATGGCAGCTCGGCCGCCAGCGCAGCGCCAGGCAGCACGCTACTGGCAAGCAGAATGCGCAGCAGCCGAAATGTGCAAGAGGAGAGAATGCGCATGGACTGAATCCGGCTTGGGCCAGTGGATAGCCGCGGCCTATGGACAATTGGGTGAAGTCATCTTATCGACGCCAAATACTAAACGCCCAGAGGCACGTTGTGACGCCGCACGCTATTTGGGAAAAATGTTCCCGCCAATGCGAAACAGCGCAGACCTCGCAATATCGCGAAGCACTCTGGTTGGCAGGTCGAGAACTGTGGACGCATAGAATCGGTCTCTATGACCAGTTCCCCTTATGGAGATACCCGATGAATACCCGAGGCTTGCTCGATCAGTTGCTCAAATCCGGTCAGGACATGCTGCACAAGCAGTCTTCGAAAACCGCTGGTAAACCCGGTAACGGCGGGCTTGCGGGCGGTCTGGGCGGTTTATTGTCCGGCGGCTCGGCCGGTGGCCTGGGTGGTTTGCTCTCGGGCGGCAGTTCCAGTTCCGGCGGCCTTGGCGGACTGATGTCCGGCTCGGGGGGCGGTGCTCTGGCCGCCGGTGCCATGGGGCTGCTGCTTGGCAACAAAAGCGCGCGCAAGTTGGGCGGCAAAGCGCTGACCTACGGCGGGCTGGCCGCATTGGGTGTGATCGCCTACAAGGCCTACGGTAATTGGCAGGCGCAGCAGGCCAACGCTCCCCAAGGCGAGCCGCAAACCCTGGATCGCTTGCCTGCGCCCCAGGTCGAGCTGCACAGCCAGGCCATCCTGAAGGCGCTGGTCGCAGCGGCCAAGGCCGACGGCCATGTGGATGCCCGCGAACGCGAGATGATCGAAGGCGAAATCGGCAAATTGACCAACGACGTCGAACTGCAACGCTGGCTTGAAGCCGAACTGAACAAGCCGCTCGACCCCGCCGAAGTCGCACGCGCGGCAACCACACCGGAAATGGCTGCCGAAATGTATATCGCCAGCGTGTTGATGGTCGATGAAGAACATTTCATGGAGCGTGCCTACCTGGAAGAACTGGCCCGCCAGCTGAAGCTTGATCCGGCTCTGAAAATCGAGCTGGAAGCTCAGGTGAAACTGCTGCCAGACGCCAACTGATCTCCGACCACGCAAATTGTGTGGAGGTAAAACTCCACACAATCGCCACCGCAGCTACAAACTCTTACCACAAAGCAACCTCAGCATGGTCCCCGTGTTTGCATAACTCACGGGGAGTTTCTCCATGTTTCATTGTTTATCTATTCCTAGGATCAGTCTCGGCCGCTGGCTTGTGCTGCTGCTCGCTTTGGTTCTGTCTCAGCCTGCGCTGGCCAGCGAGCAATCCGCCGCCGAGCATAGCGAAAGCCCTTATTTCGCGGTGCAGAGCGGCGACCCCAGAGTGGATCGTTTGCCGCTCAAGGCCACTAAAGTCGAGGTGCGGGTGCTCGGGGTGATCGCCGATGTAAGGGTCGTTCAGCAATACCGCAATGAGGGCGCGCGGACGCTTGAGGCTCGTTACGTGTTTCCCGGTTCGACCTGCGCGGCGGTGTATGGCATGACCGTGCGCCTGGGCGATCGCGAACTGCGGGCGCAGATCCGCGAAAAGCAGGAGGCCCAGAAGGAATACCAAGAAGCCAAGAGTGCCGGCAAGACCGCGGCCCTGCTCGAACAGCACCGCGAAAACTTGTTCCAGATGAACGTCGCCAATATCCTGCCCGGCGATGTGGTCGACGTGGAACTGCGTTATACCGAGTTGCTGTTGCCCACCGATGGCGTTTACAGCTTCGTTTTCCCTACCGTGGTCGGGCCGCGCTACAACGGCAGCGCTGGCAGCGAGAGCCACAAGGCTGGATCTTGGGCCAGCACGCCTTATCTGCCCGAGGGCGAAGCGACGCGCGACGCTTTTTCGCTCGCGGTCGAGTTGCAGTCGCCGGTGCCGCTGGCCGATATCCGCTCGCCGAGCCACAACATCGAGCTGCAACAGACCACGCCGAGCCAGGCGCGGGTCAGCCTGGGTGCCGAGGCGGGGCAGAGCAATAACCGCGATTTTATCCTCGACTATCGCTTGAGCGGCGCCAGTTTCAAGAGTGGCGTGCTGCTGTCCAAGGGCGCCGAAGAGAACTTTTTTCTGGCTTTGATCGCACCGCCGGCGAAGGTGAAAAGCAAGATGCTGGTGCCGCGCGAATATATCTTCGTGGTGGATATTTCCGGCTCCATGCATGGCTTCCCGCTGGATACCGCCAAGCGCCTGCTGAAGAATCTGGTCGGGAGTTTGCGTCCGGTCGACAGCTTCAATGTCCTGCTGTTCTCCGGCAGTAGCACCATGCTCGCCGATGAGTCCCAGGCGGCCACCCCGGCGAATATCGCGACTGCGCTGGATATGCTCGACACCACGATGGGCTCGGGTGGCACCGAGTTGCTGCCAGCGTTGCGCAAGGCCCTGGCGGTGCCGAGCGATCCCGAGCGGGCGCGCAGCTTTGTGGTGGTTACCGATGGCTTTGTGTCAGTGGAGCGCGAATCCTTCGAACTGGTGCGCAACAATCTGGACAAAGCCAATATGTTCGCCTTCGGTATCGGCAGTTCGGTCAATCGCCAGCTGATCGAGGGCCTGGCGCGGGCCGGGCAGGGCGAGCCCTTCGTCGTTCTTAACGAGGCTTCAGCGGACGAGCAGGCCGAGCGCTTCCGGCAGATGATCGATGCGCCTGTGCTGGCCAACCCGCAGGTGCGTTTCGATGGTTTGGAGGTCTATGACGTCGAACCCGTGGCCTTGCCGGACCTGTTCGCCCAGCGGCCGTTGGTGGTGTTCGGCAAATGGCGCGGCGAGGCGCGCGGCAGCCTGCAAGGGGAAGGGCGGGGCGCGGCCGGGCCATATCGAGTTGAGGTGCCGATCAAGCCCGAGATGGCCAGCGCTGGCAATCAGGCACTGGGCTATTTATGGGCACGGCATAAGGTCGCCAGCCTTACCGATCAGGAAACCCTCGAAGGCGGCTATGTCCATAGTCAGGCGATTCTCGATCTGGGCCTGAAATACAGCCTGCTGACGCCCTACACCTCGTTTATCGCCGTGGATGAACGGGTGCGCAACCCCGATCCGGCCGTTGCCGCCAGCGTCAAGCAGGCGTTGCCGCTGCCTCAGGGCGTGAGCAATCAGGCAATTGGCGCGGTAGTGTCGAGCACGCCGGAACCCAGTGCCTGGTTGATGTTGCTGATCGCGGCCCTGGGCATGGGCTGGCTGGCGCGCCAGCACGCTCGCCAGGAGCAGGCATAAATGATGCGTGCGCTACCCATGGCGTGGCCGCGCGCTTGGGCCAACCCGCCGAGTTGGTTGTGGTTGCTGCTACCGGCATTGGCGCTGTGGCCGGTGTGGCAGTGGAGCGCACGGCGATTGAGCGATGGCTCCGACGACCCCTTCGGCATAGTCGCACTGCTCGCGTTACTGCTGATGCTCTGGCGCCAACGTCGCCAGTTGTCGGCCGCGCCACGATTGCCTTGGTTGCTGCTGGCATTGCTGCTCTGCGCGGCGGCCGCGCTGGCGCCAGGGGTGCCGCCGCTATTGCGCGCGGTAGTGGCGGTGCTGGCGTTGTTCGCCGGAGTGTTGGCCCTACGCGCGCCTAGCCAGGCGCTGCTGGCTTGGCTCGGACTGGGCTTGCTGGCGCTGCCGATCATGTCGTCCTTGCAGTTCTTTATCGGTTATCCGCTGCGGTTGCTGACCGCCGAAGTCAGCGCCTGGTTGCTACGCGCTGGCGGGCTGGAGGTATTGCGCCAGGGCAGTACGCTGGAAGTGGCCGGGCAGTTGGTGATGGTCGATGCGCCCTGTTCGGGTATCCAGATGGCCTGGGTCGCCTATTTCACCGCCTTTGCTACCGCAGCCTGGCTGCGAATGAGCGATCGCCAGTTGCTGCGCCGTTTGCCGCTGCTCGGGGTGTTGATACTGGCCGGCAATATTCTGCGTAATAGCCTGCTGATCCTGCAGGAAACCGGGCGCCTGGATTGGCCCGCCTGGATGCACGAGGGCACCGGCTTGCTGGTATTTGTCGCAGTCTGCGTGTTGGTGTTGCGCTATGTCGCTGCGGGGGCTAGGCCTGGGTCGCCGGTTGCCAGCCCGGCGTACAGACGGCCGCTAGAACCTACGGTGCAGTGCGGGATGGCGCTGGCATTCGCCATGTTGGCGCTATGGCCTTTGCTGAAGCAGCCGGCGACGGCCGAGCGGGCTTATGGCGATTTCGTGGAATGGCCCACTCGCTTCGCCGGTCAGCCATTACGGCCGCAGGCCCTGTCGGCAGTGGAGCAGCGCTTCGCCACGCAATTTCCCGGCGCCATTGCTCGTTTCAGTGCGGGAGGTCGCTTGGTGACACTGCGCCATGTCACTCGGCCCACGCGCAAATTGCACCCGGCGGCCGATTGTTACCGCGGCCTGGGCTATCGCATTCAGGCCATGCGTCTGGAACAGCGTACCGAGGGTTTTGGTCTGCAGCGCTGCTTCGTTGCGGACGGGCATGGGGTGCGGTTGCGGGTCTGCGAATATATCGAGGACGCCAACGGTCGGACCTTCAGCGACAACTCGGCCTGGTACTGGGCGGCTCTTGCCGGCGACTCGCCGGGACCGTGGCGCGCGGTGAGCACGGCCGAGACGGCGCCATGACTCATATCATTCAGCATGCTTATCTCAGACCAAAAGGTCATCCCCAGGGCTTGTAGTGAGGCTAGGCTGGTGTCCATTCGAATCGCGATGGCCGAAGCGAGATTGCCAATGCATCAACTTAAAGAGAAATACGACTACCTGATCGTTGGTGCCGGGCCCGCCGGTTGCCTGCTGGCCAACCGGCTGTCCGCCGACCCGGCGGTCAGTGTGCTGCTGCTGGAGGCGGGTGGGCGTGATAATTACCCCTGGATTCACATTCCGGTCGGCTACCTCTACTGCATCGGCAACCCTCGCACCGACTGGTGTTATGACACCGCGCCCGAGCCTGGCCTGAACGGTCGTTCGCTGAAATACCCGCGTGGGCGTGTGCTGGGGGGCTGTTCTTCGATCAACGGCATGATCTACATGCGTGGCCAGGCGCGCGACTACGACGGCTGGGCCGCCGCAGGCAACTCCGGTTGGGCCTGGCAGGACGTCCTGCCGCTATTCAAACGCACGGAAAACCATTACGGCGGCGGTGACGCCCTGCATGGCGGTACCGGAGAGTGGCGGGTCGAACAGCAGCGGCTGACCTGGGATTTGCTCGAGGCCTTTCGCCAGGCCGCTGGGCAGAGCGGCATTGCCAGCATCGAGGATTTCAATACCGGTGATAACGAAGGCTGCAGCTACTTTCAGGTCAACCAGCGGCGCGGGGTTCGCTGGAACGCGTCCAAGGCCTTTCTCCGGGATATCCGCAAGCGTCCCAACCTGCGCGTACTGACCGATGCCGACGTGCAGCGGGTGGTTCTCGCCGATGGTCGTGCGGACGCTCTCTGTGTGCGCTGGCAAGGGCGCGAACAGACCATCAGGGCGCACCGTGAAATTGTCCTGTGTGCCGGTGCGATAGGCACGCCGGCACTGCTGCAGCGCTCCGGGATAGGCCCGCGCGGCCTGCTGCAGCGGCTCGGCATTGGCGTGCGGCATGAGCTGCCGGGCGTGGGCGAGAACCTGCAGGATCATCTGCAGCTGCGGCTGATCTACAAGGTCAGCGAAGTCCCGACGCTGAACCAGATCGCCGGAAGTCTGTGGGGGAAGATGGGCATGGGTGTGGAGTACCTGCTCAGCCGCAGCGGGCCCTTGTCCATGGCGCCAAGCCAGTTGGGTGCGTTTGCCCGCTCCAGCGCCGCGCAGCCGTCGGCCAACCTGCAATACCACGTGCAACCGCTGTCGCTGGAACGTTTTGGCGAGCCGCTGCACGCGTTTCCGGCGTTTACCGCCTCGGTCTGCAACCTGCGGCCGTACAGCCGCGGTAAGGTCGAAATCCGTTCGCTGAACAGCGCCGAAACTCCGCTGATCCAGCCCAATTATCTGAGTGATGCACGGGACCTGGAGGTGGCTGCCGATGCCATTCGCCTGACCCGGCGCATCGTTGCTGCGCCTGCGCTAGCGCCATTCAGGCCTGAGGAATACAAGCCTGGGCCGAGCTATCAGAGCGAAGAGGACCTCCAGCGCGCTGCGGGCGAGATCGGTACCACCATCTTCCATCCGGCAGGCACCTGCAAAATGGGCATGGGCGGCGATGCGGTCGTGGACGCGCAATTGCGCGTGCACGGCGTGCCGGGGCTGCGGATTGCCGATGCCTCGATCATGCCGACCATCGTCTCGGGCAACACCTGCTCGCCGGTGCTGATGATTGCCGAGAAAGCCGCGCAGTTGATCCGCGCCCACCCCTGATAGGGGCACGCGGCTTCAGTGGCGTTTGGTGGTCAGGCTATGAAATACCGCGCAGTTCTTGCCGGCGTGCTTGGCGCGGTAGAGCGCCTGGTCGGCCAACTCCAGTGTCTCGCCGATATTGCTGCTGTCCATGGGCCAGAGTGCGCCGCCAATGCTGCAGCCGATTTGCACTTCGGTATTGCTCAGGGGCATCGGTTGCTGCAAGGACTGCAGCGCACGTTGCGCGACCAGTTGGGCCTGGACCAAGCCGTCCCTGCTAGGTACCTGCAACACCATCAGGAACTCATCGCCGCCCAGGCGCGCAACGAAATCGCCATCGCGCAGGCAGCTGCGCAGGCGAGATGCGAATTCTTGCAGCAACAGATCGCCTGCTGCATGGCCGAACTTGTCGTTGACCGGCTTGAAGCCGTCCAGGTCCAGGTAAAGCAACGCCAGGCAGCTGTGTTGCGACTGGCAGCGCTGCTGGGCGTGGGGTATGTATTTTTCCAGCGCAGCACGGTTGGGCAGGCCGGTCAGCGGGTCGTGGTGGGCGAGCGTCTCCATTCGCCCGAGCGCTGTTTGCTGATGGGTCAGGCTCTCTACCAGGTGGCGGATCGACTGGCTCAACTGAGCAATTTCGCGGGTGCCGTCGAGGTCCGGGATTTCAGTGAGTTCGCCCGCGCTCAAGCGGTCGGCGGCACTGGCAATCTTGCGGAGCGGCTCGGTGAAGTAGCCGGTGAGCACCCAGCCGAGAAATGCGAACACCGCTGCCAGCGCGGCGCCCCAGATCAGGATGATCTGTTGCAGTTCGTGGACCGGTGCATCCGCTTCCTCCACCGACTGGCGGGCAATGATCGTCCAGCCCAGGCCCGGATAGTCCTTGTAGCCCTGGCTCGGGGCAAAACCGGTCAGGTAGCTCTTGCCATCCGGCCATTCCTGCACCGCCCAGGTGCTCTTGGTTTTGTTGAGGTTGTCGAGCGCCGGCAGGTGCAGGCGCTGGCCGATCATCTCCTTGGGCGCGAGCAGCACGGTGCGGTCGGTACCGATGACGAAAAACTCGACGCTGCGCCGTTTCTGGATGGGCTCCAGGATCGCCAGGCGCACGTCATCGGCCCAGGACCAGGACAGATGGGACGCCAGCACACCGACCAGACTGCCGTCCTGGGCCTTTACCGGCAGGCTGATATCGACGAACTTCATCGCCTCGCCGGTCGGGTTAGGCAGCAGTTTGGCCAGCAGCACGGCCTCATGGACGTCGCCGATAAACAGGCCCTGCTTGCCTTCGAGGTACACCGGGCGCTGGGCGATGCTGACGTTTTCCAGAATGCCGTTGCTGGAGGCGAGTACCGTGCCTGCCGCGTCGGTGAAGCCGATCCAGGCGATGCTCGGGAACTCGGCCTGCAAGCGGTCGAGCAGGCCGCGTACCTCGCTGATGTTCTTGGGGTCGCTCAGTGCGCGCAGTTGCCCGAGCACCTGAAGCATGCCGGCGCGGGCTTCCATGTCACGGTCCAGGCGGTCGACCATCATGAACGAGACCTCCGCCAGGTCGCGACCGATCTCTTCGCGGATCCGCTGACTGGAGTCCTGGCTGATGACGGTGCCAAGCAGCCAGCTGAGCGCACCTACCAGCAGGGCGATGAGAATGGCGAAACGGCTGCGCAGGCTGTGCGATCGGCGCATGGGACGGTAGTTCCTTGGCAAGCTGAAAGGGAGTGCGCCAAGTATAGTGCGCCGCCGGTCTGATGGCACTTTGCGGCGACGGCCACTGCGCCTGCCAGCATCGGTCCGACTCGGGTATACTCCCCGGCTTTTCCGAAAGTTTGACCTGCGAGTGCTGCCTGCCATGGAAATCAACCCGATCCTGAATAGCATCAAGGACCTGTCCGAGCGCACCCAGACAATTCGGGGGTATCTTTGACTACGATCAAAAGCATGATCGTCTTGTTGAAGTAAACCGCGAACTCGAAGACCCGAACGTCTGGAACAACCCGGAATACGCACAGAATCTGGGGCGTGAGCGCGCGTCCCTGGCGTTGATCGTCGAAACCCTCGACGACCTCGACAGCAGCCTTGGCGATTCCCGCGACCTGTTGCAAATGGCCGCCGAAGAAGACGACCAGGCTGCGGCGGACGACGTCGCCGCCGAAGTCGAGCGGCTGCGCGATATCCTCGAGAAGATGGAGTTCCGCCGCATGTTCAGCGGTGAAATGGACCCCAACAACGCCTACCTGGATATCCAGGCCGGCTCCGGCGGCACCGAAGCCCAGGACTGGGCCAACATGCTGCTGCGCATGTACCTGCGCTGGGCCGATAAGCGCGGTTTCGACGCCACCATCATGGAGCTGTCTGCCGGTGAAGTCGCCGGGATCAAGGGCGCGACCCTGCATATCAAGGGCGAGTACGCCTTTGGCTGGTTGCGTACCGAGATCGGCGTGCACCGCCTGGTGCGCAAGAGCCCGTTCGACTCCGGCAACCGTCGCCACACCTCGTTTACCGCGGTGTTCGTCTCGCCGGAAATCGATGACAACATCGAAATCGAGATCAACCCGGCCGACCTGCGCATCGATACCTACCGCTCCTCTGGCGCTGGTGGTCAGCACGTAAACACCACCGATTCGGCGGTACGTATCACCCACGTGCCGACCAATACCGTGGTCAGTTGCCAGAACGAACGTTCGCAGCACGCCAACAAAGACACCGCGATGAAGATGTTGCGTGCGCGTTTGTACGAGCAGGAAGTGCAGAAGCGCAATGCGGCTTCGCAGGTGCTGGAAGACTCCAAGTCGGATATCGGCTGGGGTCACCAGATCCGCTCCTACGTCCTCGACCAGTCGCGGATCAAGGACCTGCGTACCGGAGTCGAGCGCAGCGACTGCGTCAACGTGCTCGACGGCGACATAGACGACTATCTGGTGGCAAGCCTCAAACAGGGGCTTTAACGACACGCAATGTAGGTTGGGCTTGGCAGCGCTCCGCAGAGCTCGGCCAGGCCCAACGAGCGGCGCTGCATTTGCGTAGGACCGGCCTGGTGGCCGGATGTTGGGCATCGCTGCGCTCAGCACCAACCTACGATTATCAGGAAAGACCAAAGACCATGAGCGATCAACAACTCGACCACCACGAACTGCTGCAGGAAGAAAACAAGCTGATCGCCCAGCGCAAGGAAAAGCTTGCGGCCGTGCGCGAGCAGGGCAATGCCTTCCCGAACGATTTTCGCCGCGACAACTACTGCGCGGACCTGCAGAAGCAGTACGCCGAGAAGACCAAGGAAGAGCTGGAAGCTGCAGCCATTCCGGTCAAGGTGGCCGGGCGCATCATGCTCAACCGTGGCTCGTTCATGGTGATTCAGGACATGACCGGGCGCATCCAGGTCTACGTCAACCGCAAGACCCTGTCCGAAGAGACCCTGGCTGCGGTGAAGAGCTGGGACATGGGCGACATCATCTCCGCTGTCGGCACCCTGGCCCGTTCCGGCAAGGGCGACCTGTACGTGGAAATGACCGAAGTGCGCCTGCTGACCAAGTCGCTGCGCCCGCTGCCGGACAAGCACCACGGCCTCAGCGACACCGAGCAGCGCTACCGTCAGCGCTACGTTGACCTGATCGTCAACGAAGACGTGCGCCAGACCTTCCGCGTGCGTTCGCAAGTCATTGCGCATATCCGCAGCTTTCTCATGAAGCGTGACTTCCTCGAAGTGGAAACGCCGATGCTGCAGACCATTCCCGGTGGCGCCGCGGCCAAACCGTTCGAGACTCATCACAACGCCCTGGATATGCAGATGTTCCTGCGCATCGCACCTGAGCTGTACCTCAAGCGTCTGGTGGTTGGTGGGTTTGAAAAAGTCTTCGAGATCAACCGCAACTTCCGTAACGAAGGCGTTTCGACCCGGCACAACCCCGAGTTCACCATGTTGGAGTTCTACCAGGCCTACGCCGATTACGAAGACAACATGGACCTGACCGAGGAGCTGTTCCGCGAGTTGGCCCAGCTGGTGCTCGGCACCACCGACGTGCCGTATGGCGACAAGGTGTTCCACTTCGGCGAGCCGTTCGTGCGCCTGTCGGTGTTCGACTCGATCCTCAAGTACAACCCGGACATCACTGCTGCGGACCTCAATGACATCGATACCGCCCGCGCCATCGCCAAAAAGGCCGGTGCCAAGGTGCTCGGCTTCGAAGGCCTGGGCAAGCTGCAGGTGATGATTTTCGAAGAGCTGGTCGAGCACAAGCTGGAGCAGCCGCACTTCATTACCCAGTACCCGTTCGAGGTGTCGCCACTGGCCCGTCGCAACGACGATGATCCGAGCGTTACCGACCGCTTCGAGCTGTTTATCGGTGGCCGCGAGATCGCCAACGCCTACTCCGAGCTGAACGATGCCGAAGACCAGGCCGAGCGCTTTATGGCCCAAGTCGCGGACAAGGACGCCGGCGATGACGAAGCCATGCACTATGACGCCGACTTCGTCCGCGCCCTGGAATATGGCATGCCGCCGACCGCCGGTGAAGGCATTGGTATCGACCGCCTGGTGATGCTGCTGACCAACTCACCGTCGATTCGCGACGTGATTCTGTTCCCGCACATGCGTCCGCAGGCCTGACGGTCCTGAAGCCGCCTCCGGGCGGCTTTTTCTTGTCCGCAGGCACCGTGTCTGCAGTGCTGCCGTGACGAATTTTTTGCTGTTGCTTCGATTCAAGTCGCCGAGGAGGATCGCACCGTGACTGCCAAGCCTACCCAGGAAACCGCTACCGGCGTCGCCCATGCGCTCGCCGGAAGCGTCAAATACCAGGGCCGCAAGGCCAGCAGAGAAGGCAGCGAGCAGCGCCGTCAGGCGATTCTCGACGCTGCCATGCGCATCATCGTGCGCGAGGGCGTGCGGGCCGTACGCCACCGTGCAGTCGCCAGCGAGGCGGCGGTGCCGTTATCGGCGACCACCTATTACTTCAAGGACATCAACGTCCTGATCTCCGATACTTTCGCCCTGTTCGTCGAGCGCAGCGCCGCCTACATGGCACATTTCTGGAGCAGCACCCAGGGCGTGTTGCAGCAACAGGTCAGCCGCCTCGACGGCAGCGTTGCGGCACGCCGCCATCTGGCCAATGAAATCGCCCGGCTGGCGGTGGAGTACGTGCGTCACCAGTTGCTCAACCGCCGCGATCACCTGCTCGCCGAGCAGGCTTTCCAGCAGGAGGCGTTGCTCAACCCACGCCTGCACGGGCTGGTGCGGGCGCACCGGCGCATCGTGCTGCAGGGCGTGATGCAGTTCTTTGAAGTGCTGGGCTCGCAACAACCCGAGCAGGATGCCAAGCTATTGACGGGGATTATTGCGCGGATGGAGTATCAGGGCCTGCTCGACGGTGTCGAACACCTGGATAACGAAGATATGCTGGCCATTCTCAAGCGCTACATGCATCTGGTCCTGGGGCTCTGATGCCCTGCATGAGGATGAGCCAAGCCGACCTGCTGGCGGATAACGCGCGAACCGATTTCACAAGGAGAACCCCATGAGAGCCTGGCGCGTACTGGTCGCCTTGTCCTTCCTGCTGCTGAGTGGTTGCCTGGTTACCTTCAACGACCCAATTCCGGCCAACGAGCCCGCGCCGATTCCGCTGCTGGGCGAATGGACGCGCAAGAACGAGTGGGGCGAGCAGACCTATCTGCAGGTCAGCCGCGCCGGCTCGAACGTCTACAAGGCCAAGGCCTATGTCGACGATCCGGACAACCTCGAGAGTGTCGAAGAGTTCGGTTTCACCGTGGCCCACCATGGCCAGCGCTGGTACCTTTCAGCCGGGCTGCCGAAACGCCTAGGCGCCAATTTCGCCATCGCCGGCTTCGAACTGACGGTCGAGAACGAGCTGGTGCTGTACAACCTGGACGTCGACCGGGTGCTGCAGGAGCTGGAGCAAGGCAGCCTGGAAGGTGCAGTGGTGGACACGCCCCTGGGCGACGCCGCTCTGATCACCAGCCCGCTGGATAAGGTATTCGCTTACCTGGACGATCAGGCCAACTCGGACGTATTTATCGAAGTCGCGCGTTATCAACGCGTAGGCCAATAGAGTCAAATTGCGGGGCAATGAGGGGCCGATGAACAGTCACATAGGGTTGGACGACTATCAGCTGCGAGTACGGGCATTGTCCGACCGCATCGTCGAGGCGCAAACGCCGATTCGTATCCTGGACGCGGTGAAGTGGGACGATAGTATCCGCAACGAATTCCTCAAGCACAATGGCAAACGGCTGCCGAATGTTGATCGCGCCTATTACGAAGGTCGCCCGCTGGCCTTCGATGCACCGGCGAAAAAGCTTGAATTCCAGAACATCGAGCGCGACATCACCCGCCAGCTCGGCCAGTTCAACCCGGCCGGGCAGATCATGCGGCGCATGTGCCGCGAGTACCGCATGGTCATTCGCATGCTCGAAGCGCGCGGCACCGAAGACTTCGGGCTGATTTCCCAGGAGCTGTATGGCGCCGCCTCGGACGCCTTCCATTCCGGTGACCCGACGCTGGCTGACCTGGGGATGATGTTCTCCGACTTTCTCAATAACATCGCAAATCGCGGCGACCTCAAGGACGAACCAAAAACCCTGACCGCCAAGCATGCGGTCGAATTGCTGCAAAGCCGCTTGAACAAGGTGTTCGGCGAAGCGGAGGGCACCATCAGGGTGTTCGAGTCCGACGGTATCCTCGCTGACGCTGCAGCGGGTGCGGACTACATCAAGATCCGCAGCGATGCCATGTTCAACGACCGCGATGTTAAGGCGCTGGAGGTTCATGAGGGCCTGGTGCACGTCGCGACCACCTTGAATGGCCTCAATCAGCCGGTGTGCACCTTCCTCGCCAAAGGTCCGCCTTCGTCGACCGTGACCCAGGAAGGCCTGGCGATCCTCATGGAAGTGATCGCCTTCGCCTCCTATCCGACCCGCCTGCGCAAGCTCACCAACCGCACCCGCGCGATCCACATGGCGGAGGAGGGCGCTGATTTCCTCCAGGTGTTCGATTTCTACCGCGAGCAGGGCTTCAGCCAGGAAGAAAGCTACAGCAACGCCAACCGGGTATTTCGTGGCTCTACGCCCACCGGGATGCCTTTCACCAAGGACCTGTCCTACCTGAAAGGTTTCATCATGGTTTACAACTACATCCAGCTCGCCGTGCGCAAAGGTAAGCTGGAGCAGATTCCCCTGCTGTTCTGCGGCAAAACCACCCTCGAAGACATGCGTACCCTGCGCCGTCTGGTCGATGAAGGCTTGGTCGTTGCGCCCAAGTACCTGCCGCCGCAGTTCAGCGACCTGAATTCGCTGTCGGCGTGGATGTGTTTTTCCAACTTCCTGAACCATTTGAGTTTGGATCGAATCGAAGCCGACTACGCCAATATCCTCTAGGAGCTACTGCGCTCGGTCATGCGGCGTTGCCCACGACCTGAAAAATGCTCATTTACAGTCGTAAACTCCGCTTTTTCAGATCGTGCGCGCCTGGCCTGACCTTCGCTCGTGACGCTCCTAGCCCTTCAATAGGTTAATCGTAGCCCGGATGCAATCCGGGGCGATTTTCCCGCATTGCCAGGAGCTCCCCATGCCCAGCCATCAACTCGAATACGAAATCCTCGGTGCGTCGGCGCAAAGCGTCGAGATCATTCTCGATCCGGGCGAGACTGTCATCGCCGAGGCCGGGGTGATGAATTACATGAGCGACGGCGTGCGTTTCGAAACGCGCATGGGCGACGGCTCCGCCAGCGGCGTGCTGGGCAAGCTGTGGGGGGTCGGCAAGCGCATGCTGACGGGCGAGTCGCTGTTCATGACGCATTTCTCCAATGGCGGGAAAAGCCAGGCGCGGGTGGCGTTCGCCGCGCCTTATCCAGGCACTGTAGTGCCGATCGATCTCAAGCAGATCGGCGGCACCCTGATCTGTCAGAAGGATGCCTTTCTCTGCGCCGCGTACGGCACGGCCCTGGGCATCAGTTTCAACAAACGCCTGGGCGCCGGGTTCTTCGGCGGCGAAGGCTTCATCCTGCAAAAGCTCGATGGCGATGGCCTTGCCTTCGTGCATGCCGGCGGCACAGTGATCCGCAAGGAGCTGAACAACGAGACGCTGCGACTCGACACCGGTTGCCTGGTGGGTTTCACCGCGGGCATCGATTACGACATCGCCCTGGCTGGCGGGCTGAAAAGCATGCTGTTCGGCGGCGAGGGGATTCTTCTGGCGACGCTCAAGGGCACCGGCACGGTATGGATTCAGAGCCTGCCGTTCTCGCGTTTGGCGGAGCGGGTGTACGAAGCCACGTTCAAGGCGCGTGAAGAAGTACGCGCCGGCGGCAAGAAGTAGCGCGCGCCGCAGTCAGACTTCGCGACACTTTGCCGCTGGCGCGGCGGGGCGATCTGGGTATCATCCGCCGTTGTCCGCGTATGCCGCCTACTGCGAGTGCCCTTATGAGCGAATTGAACCCAATCCCCCTGATCCTGACCGGTGTCGCCAGCGTCTGCGCCACGGTGGCGGTGCTGGGCTATTACGGCTACCTGCACATCGCCAAGCCGGAAGACGCCCTGCTGTTGTCCGAATTCACCATGCTCAAGACCGTGCCCGGTGAGGACTACAAGGTGACGCTGAAGCCTGCCAGCCAGGTTGCCCAGTGCATCGACGGCATCCTGGTGATGTTCGACCTGGAGCAGAAGGGTCTCAGCGGCGTGCTGGTCGACAGCCGCAAGCAGGCCGTACGTTGCAATAGCGAGGGCGGCGAGTAACTCTTCACAATTCACACATGCATAAAAAAGCCCCTTCATCAGGGGCTTTTTTATCGCGCTGGATCAGTAGGCGCTGGCGGCGGAGCGTGGCGCTACCGGCTGGTTGTCGTGGGAGATCGTTACTTCAACCCGACGGTTCATCGCCCGACCTGCTGCGGAGTCGTTGCTCGATACTGGGTACTGTTTGCCGTAACCCTGGGAGACGATGCGCTCCGGGCCGACCCCTGCTTTTACCAGCGCCATACGTACCGAGTTGGCGCGGCGCTCGGACAGGCTCAGGTTGTACGCATCCGAGCCGGTGCTGTCGGTATAGCCTTCGACGATCACCTTGCGGTCAGGATTTTCCTGAAGGAATGCGGCGAGGCTGCTGATGCTGCCCATGGCACCTGGCTTCAGCTCTGCACGATCAAGATCGAACAGCACATCGCCGAAGGTCACCAGGGTGCCGCGTTCCGTCTGCTTGGCATTCAGGCGCTCCTGCAGGCGTTTGATCTGCGCGTCACGGCCTTCCAGGCGAGCCTGGGCGCGCTGAGCAGCCATCTTGCTCAGGTTTTCTTCAGCGGTGCGCAGGTCAATGGTTTCCTTGGCCACTTCAATGCGCTGGTTGGCGAGGTAGGCCAGTTGGTCGACGCGACGTTCATCGGCACTTTCGCGATAGGCAGCCTCGGCCTTTTCTAGCATTTCGCTGGCTTCCTTGGTTTCCAAAGCAGCTACCTTGCTCGCCTGCGGATCGGTCTGCAGCGTGGAGAAGTTGCTGCGGGCCTGTTCCAGATTCACGTTTGGCTGCGATGAGCACGCAGCGAGGCCGACGCTCAGAGCCAGCAGGGCGGGGATCATTATTTGATTACGCATGGGGGTCATCCTTTATCAGTTAGCGGGTGGTCGGTCTGCAGGTTCAGCTCAGGGCGTCGGGCTGACTGCCGGCTGGATTGCGCGCTGACTTTCCTCTCGCAGTTCCTGAACGCCAGCCTGAGCGTCCTGCACAGCCTTTTCGGCTTTGGCGGCTTCTGCTTTACGCTCTGCCAGGCGGGCGTCCCATTCGGCCTGTTCGGCCAAGCGCTTGGCTTCTTCGTAATTTTCTTCGTGCATCTGCAGCTCGGCTTTCTGCAACTTGTCCTGAGCGGCTTTCATTTCCACGGCGGCGAATTCCGTCGCACCGGCACTTACCGCGCGATTGACGGCCGATTCGGTAACAGCCATCTGCTCGCTCGGAGGATTACCCGCGCAGCCAACCAGTAGCAGGCTGCTGCCGATGGCCAGTGCGGCCAGTTTCCAGGCCGGTAGATGGGTGCGTTGCTGTAGGGCGGTGTTGATGATCATGGTGTTCAACTCCATTGGTAATTTCCCGGATGTATTTGGCTCCCATGATGGTCACCAGCCAGCGCCTTGACCGAAGCCGTGAGGGCGTTCGCGCCTGCAATACATGCAATCTGCAGCGCCGTTCAGTCAGCGTGGCATGGTTTTGAGAGTCGGACGGACGGCGAAACGTTCATAAAAAATGACAGCGCGGCGAAGCCGGTTCAGGATTCATTGGCTGAAAGATCGACAAGCGTATTTTTTACTGAACGATGCGCGTGGGAGAAAGTCCGAGGCGCGGATTTACTGCGACATCCGGCCTTGAGCTCAGATGGAGGCGGACACAGCCAGGTTTATTCGGGCTGTGTAGTGAGCCGATGCAGGTGGGTGCGCGCCAGGCTGAGAAAACGCGGCGTCGGACCGATGTCCTCGTACAGCGGGTTGCCCAGTTCATCGGTACCGACCACCCGGTTGCCCTGCACATAGGGCAGGCTGGCTTCCAGTTCGATCAGCGCGGCGCCCAGCAGCTCACCGACCAATTGCTCGACGTTGCGTTTGGGATACATCTGCGCCAAGGCTTCGAGTCGCGCAGCTGACTCCACATCTAAATGAATGTGGTGACGCGTGGGCATCAGAGGCCCCTTGGCATGTTTTTCCCAGGCAGTGATCAGTTCGCGAATCTTCATAGTCGGCATCCCAAAGCGGCCGTTTGAGGGGTGGGAATGGCCGCTATCATCCAGCCTAGACCGCCTTGACTGGCGCTGCAGGTTGGCGTCGCGCCCTTGTAAGAAGTTGCCGCGCTGGGCACTCTTGAAGCGCGAGCACTCACGGAGGCATCAGCCATGGCGGAAATTGACGCGCGTTTGCGCGAAGACGTGCACCAGCTCGGCGAGCTGCTGGGCAATACCATCAGCGATCACCGCGGCGCCGATTTTCTCGACAAGATCGAGCGCATTCGCAAGGCCGCGAAAGGCGCCCGCAAGGGCTCGGTAGCCGGCGCCAAGCAGCTTGGCGCAACCCTCGATCAGCTTGCAGACGACGAGCTGCTGCCAGTGGCGCGGGCCTTCAACCAGTTTCTCAACCTGGCCAACATCGCCGAGCAATACCACCGCGTGCGCCGCCGCGCCGTCGGCGAGGCGGAACCGTTTGAAGCCAATGTATTGGTCGACGTGCTGCAGCGCTTGCTAGCGGCGGGGCAGGGGCGCGAGAGCCTGGCGCGCCAGTTCGGCCGGCTGGACATCGAGCTGGTGCTGACCGCCCACCCAACTGAGGTGGCGCGCCGCACCCTGATTCAGAAGTACGACGCGATTGCCGAGCAGCTCGCCGCCGGTGACCACGCTGATCTGTCGCAGGCCGAGCGCGAGCAGGTGCGCCAGCAGTTGCAGCGGCTGATCGCCGAGGCTTGGCATACCGAGGAAATCCGCCGCAGCCGGCCCAGCCCGGTGGATGAGGCGAAGTGGGGCTTTGCCGTCATCGAGCATTCGTTGTGGCATGCGCTGCCCAACGTGCTGCGCAAGGCCGACCAGGCGCTGCATGCCGCGACGGGCCTGCACCTGCCGTTGGAAGCTGCGCCGATCCGCTTCGCGTCATGGATGGGGGGCGATCGCGACGGCAACCCCAACGTCACCGCCGCCGTGACCCGTGAAGTATTGCTGCTGGCCCGCTGGATGGCGGCCGATCTTTACCTGCGCGATATCGATCAACTGGCCGCGGCCTTGTCCATGCAGCAGGCCAATGCCGAATTGCGTGCGCAGGTAGGCGACAGTGCGGAACCCTACCGCGCGCTGCTCAAGCAATTGCGTGAACGCCTGCGTGCTACCCGCAGCTGGGCCCAGGCGGCGCTGCGCGAGGCAGTGGAGCCACCGCCTGCGGTGTTGCATGACAACCGTGAGCTGCTTGCACCGCTGGAGTGTTGCTATCAGTCGCTGCACGACTGCGGCATGGGCGTGATCGCCGAAGGGCCGCTGCTCGATTGCCTGCGCCGTGCCGCGACATTCGGCTTGTTCCTGGTGCGGCTGGACGTGCGGCAGGATTCCACGCGTCACAGCGAGGCCATGAGCGAGATCACCGACTACCTCGGCCTTGGCCGCTATGCCGATTGGGACGAAGACGCGCGTGTGGCGTTTCTGCTGCGCGAGCTGGAAAGCCGGCGACCACTGCTGCCGGGGCATTTCAAGCCGAGCGGCGAAACCGAAGAGGTGCTGGCGACCTGCCGTGAGGTGGCCGCTGCGCCAGCCGCGTCCCTAGGCTCTTACGTGATCTCCATGGCTGGCGCTGCCTCGGACGTCCTCGCGGTGCAGCTGCTGCTCAAGGAGGCGGGCCTGCAACGGCCAATGCGCGTGGTGCCGCTGTTCGAGACCCTCAGCGACCTCGACAACGCCGGCCCGGTGATCGCACGTCTGCTCGGTTTGCATGGTTACCGGGCGCGACTGCATGGCCCGCAGGAAGTCATGATCGGCTATTCCGACTCGGCCAAGGACGCGGGTACTACCGCAGCGGCCTGGGCCCAGTACCGTGCGCAGGAGGTGCTGGTGCAGATCTGCCGCGAGCATCAGGTCGAGCTGCTGCTGTTCCACGGCCGTGGCGGTACGGTAGGGCGGGGCGGCGGTCCGGCCCATGCGGCGATTCTGTCGCAACCGCCAGGCTCGGTGGCCGGGCGTTTCCGCACAACCGAACAGGGCGAAATGATCCGCTTCAAGTTCGGCTTGCCGGATATTGCTGAACAGAACCTCAATCTGTACCTCGCCGCCGTGCTCGAAGCCACGCTGTTACCGCCGCCGACGCCGGAACCGGCTTGGCGTGAAATGATGGACAAGCTGGCCAGCGACGGCGTCACCGCTTACCGCGGCGTGGTGCGCGAGCACCCGCAGTTTGTCGAGTATTTTCGCCAGGCCACGCCGGAGCAGGAGCTGGGCCGTCTGCCGCTCGGTAGTCGCCCGGCCAAGCGCCGTGAAGGCGGTGTGGAAAGTCTGCGGGCGATTCCCTGGATATTCGCCTGGACCCAGACCCGGCTGATGCTGCCGGCCTGGCTTGGCTGGGAATACGCACTGTGCAATGCGCTCAAGCGCGGCGAGGGCGAGTTGCTGGGGCAGATGCGCGAGTACTGGCCGTTCTTCCGCACCCGCATCGACATGCTCGAGATGGTGCTGGCCAAGGCTGACATCACCATCGCACGGCTTTATGACGAGCGCCTGGTGGAGGCAGGACTGCACCCTCTGGGCGAGCATTTACGCGACCTATTGTCGCAGGCCATCGGTGCCGTGCTGGGCTTGACCGGGCAGTCCCAGCTGCTTGCGCACAGCCCGGAGACCCTGGAATCGATCAGCGTGCGCAACACCTATCTTGATCCCCTGCACCTGCTTCAGGCCGAGTTGCTGGCGCGCTCGCGGCAGCGCGAAATCCAAGCGGAGAGCCCTCTGGAACAGGCCTTGTTGGTCAGCGTGGCCGGTATTGCGGCAGGTTTGCGCAATACCGGCTAACGTCAGTGCGGGCCGACCCACAGCGCCGCACAAGCGGCGAAAGCCCTATGCCTACTGGGCTGGGAATGGTTCGCGGGGTAGGCGCCTATCAGACTTTTGGTGGCTTGTGCGGTGGGGGTGCGCTGTGTATCTTGATCGGCCTTTTGACGGTCTGGCACCCACGTGCAGCGCTGTCCGAACCATTCAGAGATTGGCCCCACGAGGCGAATCCGACGGTTTCTACTTTTAATTGAGGAGCACATCGATGCGCGTGATTCTGCTGGGTGCGCCCGGTGCCGGAAAAGGTACCCAGGCTGGTTTCATCACCAAGAAGTTTGGTATTCCGCAAATCTCCACCGGTGACATGCTGCGTGCCGCGGTCAAGGCCGGCACCGAACTCGGCTTGGTCGCCAAAAGCATCATGGACAGCGGCGGCCTGGTTTCCGACGACCTGATCATCAACCTGGTCAAGGAACGCATCGCCCAGCCCGACTGCGCCAATGGTTTCCTCTTCGACGGTTTCCCGCGCACCATTCCCCAGGCTGAAGCGCTCAAAGAAGCCGGCGTGAACATCGACCACGTGGTCGAGATCGCCGTCGACGACGAAGAAATCGTCAGCCGCATTGCCGGTCGCCGCGTGCATCCGGGCTCCGGCCGCGTCTACCACACCGAACACAATCCGCCGAAGGTTGCCGGTCAGGACGACGAAAGTGGCGAGGCGCTGATTCAGCGTGAAGACGACAAGGAAGAAACCGTGCGTCATCGCCTATCGGTCTACCATTCGCAGACCAAGCCGCTGGTGGACTTCTACCAGAAGCTCGCAGCAGCCAATGGCACGCCGAAATACAGCGCGATCGCCGGTGTCGGCTCGGTGGATCAGATCACCGCCAAGGTGCTCGCCGCACTGAGCTGATCCTGGGTGTCGCTGCCAATGGCCCGCTTGCGGGCCATTGGCGTTTCTACGGTGGGTTGCCAGCCGTGGAAACTGGCAAAAAGACCGGCAAACCGTTTTAATGCCCGCCCGTTTGTCGCACCTGTGTGAACCCCGATGACCACTCTGTTGGCCCTGGATACCGCCACCGAAGCCTGCTCAGTCGCATTGCTGCACGAGGGCGAGCTGATCAGTCACTACGAAGTGATTCCGCGCCTGCACGCGCAGCGGCTGCTACCGATGATCCAGCAGTTACTGGCACGCGCCGGTGTGCCGCTCTCAGCACTGGATGCGATTGCCTTCGGCCGCGGCCCCGGTGCCTTTACGGGCGTGCGTATCGCGGTCGGGGTGGTGCAGGGGCTGGCGTTCGCCTTGGATCGGCCGGTGCTGCCGGTATCCAACCTGGCGGTACTGGCCCAGCGAGCATTGCGCGAGCAACAGGCGAGTCAGGTCGCGGCTGCCATCGATGCGCGCATGGACGAGGTGTACTGGGGTTGCTATCGCGCTGAAGCAGGCGAGATGCGTCTGCAGGGTATCGAGGCGGTGTTGCCGCCCGAACAGGTCAGCCTGCCACGCGGAGCCGAAGGCGAATGGTTCGGCGCCGGTACGGGCTGGGGCACGTTTGCTGCGCGCATGCCGGTCGCCTTAGCCGCGCAGGATGCCGCGCTGTTGCCCCACGCCGAGGACCTGCTGAAGCTGGCCGGTTTCGCCTGGGCGCGTGGCGAGGCGGTCGTCGCTGATGAGGCGCAGCCGGTGTACCTGCGCGACAAGGTCGCCACCCCGAAACAGCCGCTGTAAGCGCGCGATTGCGTACCACCGATTTTCCGTTCGCGATCGTCTACCACGCCTTCTGTCGCGCGCTTGCTCTGGCGCATTGCCAAGGCAGGTCGTGGCGGCTAAATTGCCACTACTTTCACCCCCAGTTGGCTTACGCCGAGCAGTAGCTGATGCGGATCGACGCCTCCATACCTTCCTTTGCGCCAGATCGCGGCCCCCGTTCGGGGACGGCGGTCACGCCTTATCGCGAGGCTCAACGTGAGGTAGAGGCGCGTCGCGAGCAGCCGGTTTCACCAGCGGGGAGCCAGGGCTTCGAACAAACCCCTCAACTGCGCCGCGTGCAGGCGTCCAGCTCCAGTGCCGACAGCTTGCCGGTGCGCGTGCAGGACCTCGACTACCAACCCGCTGTCAGCAACCGCGCCGCCCAGGCCATTGCCAGTTACAGCTCGACTGCCGCATTCGCCAGCGCTGTGGATGCCCAGGAAGTATTGGGTCTGGATCTGTACGCGTAACCATTTCGGTACTTCATGCTTCCCTACTATCTAGGCTGCCCGTCGTGGAGTGCGCCAAGCTGGCGCGGTGTCGTTTACCCGCAGGCGGCGCCAGCAGGGGAATTTCTCGCTCACTACGCCAGCGTTTTCAATGCCGTGGAAGGCAACACCACGTTCTACGCGCAACCGTCCGCCGATACCGTGGCGCGCTGGGCCACGGCCATGCCCGCAGGTTTTCGCTTCTGCGCGAAGCTCCCGAGAACCGTCAGCCACTCCGCCGATCTGCGCGAGCAGCTTGCCGCGAGCGACGACTTTCGCCGCCTGCTGTCACCGCTGGGCGCGCGGGTGGCGCCATTCTGGCTGCAGCTGCCTGCCAGTTTCACCCCGCAGCGGCTGGCCGAGTTGCGCGCATTTATCGACCATTGGGGCGACGGGAACTTGGCCGTCGAGGTGCGTCACCCTGCATTCTTCGTCAGAGCCGAGGAGGAGCGGGCGCTGAACCGGCTGTTGCTTGAGCGCGGCATCGAGCGCATCTGCCTGGATTCGCGGGGGTTGTTCAGCTGCACCTCCCAGGCGACGGCCGTGCTGGACGCGCAATCCAAGAAACCACGCTTGCCACCGCGCCCCACCGCTTTCAGCCAGGCCCCGCAGCTGCGCTTTGTCGGCCATCCCGAGTTGGCCGCCAATGACCCGTTCATGGCGCCATGGCTGGATAAGGTCGCCGCCTGGATCGAAGAAGGGCGTATGCCTTATGTGTTTCTGCATACGTCGGACAATCAGCTCGCCCCGCAGCTGGCCCGGCGTTTTCACCAGCAGTTGAGCGAACGGTTGCCCGGTTTGCCGGCGCTTGCGCAGCCGGTGAGCGAACCTGAGGTCGAGCAGCTCGGGCTGCTTTGATAAAGTGGGCGCCCGATACGCTCGCAGCCCGATTTTCTATGACGTTGTTTCGCGGTTTTCTCCTGTTGTGCGTGTTGCTCGCCGGTGTATTGCTGACGGTGTGGCGTGGTGTGCTCGATGTGCCGCCCCGCTGGAATCCATGGGCACCGCTGGATATCCGCGAGACGCCAAACCTGCTGACGTCCTTCAAACTCTGGCGTCTGCAGGAAGACCCCGCGCTGTGCCAGCAAGCGCTGGCCACCTCTCCGCTGCGGTTTACCCCGCTTGCCGACAGCAACCCGAGCGCCGATTGTCCGTTGCACAACACCGTGCGCGTGCAGGGCTCGGGGGTGCGCTTCAGCAGCAGTTTCATGGCCAGCTGCCCACTCGCCACCGCGTTTGCCCTGTTCGAGCGGCACGGTTTGCAACCTGCGGCGATGGCGGTATTCGGCCAGCCGGTGACCCAGGTCGATCACGTAGGCAGCTTCGCCTGCCGTTCCATCGCCGGCAGCCAGCGGCGCAGCCAGCATGCCACTGCCAATGCGCTGGACATCGTTGGCTTTCGGCTGCAGGACGGGCGACGCATCAGCGTGCTGCGCGACTGGCCCAAAGAGGGGGCTAACGGCGAGTTTCTGCGCCAGGTGCAACAGGCCGCATGCGCCAGTTTCAACACCACCCTCGGGCCTGAATACAATGCGGCCCACCGCGACCATTTCCACGTGGACATGGGCCTGTTTCGTATGTGCCGCTGAGCCTTCACAGGTACAGGGTAGAGGCGTTCGCTGCGGCTGACGGCTGATAATTTCTGAGCATTTCGTATGAGTGAAAAACGCACCATGGCAACGATTCGTATGGACGCCTTGCTCCCCGAGCTAGCCGCCGCGGCGGCGGAGTGGGCGACTCGTCTGGGCCTTGTTCAAGGCGGCGAGGCGGAGTTCGCCTTGCAGCTAGGCGCGGCCGGTTTGCAGCTGGTCGAGCTCGGGCCTGGCGCGCCAGGTCCGGTACGGGTCGATTTCGTCGAAGGCGCCGCGGCGCATCGTCGCCTGTTCGGCGGCGGCACCGGGCAGATGATCGCCAAAGCGGTTGGCGTGCAAGCTGGCGTGCGACCCACGGTGCTCGATGCCACCGCAGGGCTGGGGCGTGATGCCTTCGTGTTGGCGAGCCTGGGGTGTGCCGTGACCCTGATGGAGCGCAACCCGCTGGTCGCGGCATTGCTGGAGGACGGCCTCGCTCGTGCGATGGGCAATGGCGAGGTGCGTGGGGTGGTCGAGCGTATGCGCCTGATAAACGGCAATGCCATCGAATTGATGAAGGCCTGGCAGGCCGAGCCTCCACAGGTGATCTATCTCGACCCGATGTTCCCGCACCGCGACAAGAGCGCGCTGGTGAAAAAGGAAATGCGCCTGTTTCGCCCGTTCGTTGGTGATGACTTGGATGCGCCGGCCCTGCTCGAATCGGCGCTGGCACTGGCCAGCCATCGGGTGGTGGTGAAGCGTCCGCGCAAATCACCGGTCATCGCCGGGGCTACGCCGGGCTATGCCCTGGAAGGCAAATCCAGCCGTTACGACATCTATCCGAAAAAGAAGCTGAGCCTCTAGGCCCGGCTGATCCGCTAGGGCTTGTACGCCCGCATGAACATGTCCACCGCATCGCGCACGTGATGTTCGGCCTCGGCCCCTTCCAGGGGTTTGCCGCAGCCGATCAGCAGGCGAAAGTTGGCGCCGCCCTTGATCAGGCAGAAGAATTGGTCGGCGGCATCATGCGGATTGGCGATGCGCAGCTTGCCTGCTTTGTCGGCCTGCTTGAGCAGGTGCTCCATCTCGCTGAGTACCCGTTGCGGGCCGGCGTCGTAGAACATCTTCGACAGTTTGGAATCCTGCGCCGCCAGGCTGACCATCACGCGGTGCAGCTCGACCGATTCGCGGCTGTTGATCAGCGTATGGAAGCCCCGGCCGATTTCCAGCAACTGGCGCTCGATGGGCGCACCCTCTGCCAGCTCGAACAGCAGCTCGGGCAGCTGATCCTCGCACTTGGCTTTTACCGCCGCGGAAAACAGCGTTTCCTTGTCGGTGAAATGGCTGTACACGGTGAGCTTGGAGACGCCTGCCTCGGCGGCGATGGCGTCCATGCTGCTGCCGTCGTAGCCGTTGCGCAGAAACAGGGTCTTGGCTGCTTCGAGGATGGCCTGGCGCTTGGCTGGGTCCTTGGGGCGACCTGGGCCGCTGGGTGGCAACATTTTGTTTGTCATCGGCAACTTTTAATACTGGACTGATGGGTTTGCTATTTTTACTATACTCCGCGGTACAAATATTCTAAACCTTCGCGAAGGTCACCCCATTATGTTGCGTCATGCGTTGTCTGTCGCTTTGCCCGCCTGCCTCGTTGGTCTACTTGCAGCCTGTGGCAACGGCGAACAGGTAGAAGCCCCGGTGCGCCCCGCCATGGTCGTGCAGCCGCAATTGGCGGGTGAAATGGCCGATACCTATCCAGGCGAGGTGCGGGCTCACCTCGAACCCGAACTGGCATTTCGGATCGGCGGCAAGGTGACCAAGCGCCTGGTCGAAGTCGGCGAGCGGGTCAAGAAGGACCAGCCGCTGGCGGAACTTGACCCCCGTGATGTGCGCCTGCAACTGGACGCCACCCGCGCCCAGGTCGCGGCGGCGGAAGCCAATCTGCGGCTGGTGCGTGCCGAGCGCGACCGGTATCGCACGCTCCTCGACCGCAACCTGGTCAGTCGTTCCCAGTTCGACAATGCCGAGAATACCTACCGCGCCGGTGAGGCGCGGCTCAAGCAGATCAAGGCCGAATTCAACGTGGCCGACAATCAGGCCGGTTACGCGGTACTACGCGCCTCCCAGGATGGCGTGATCGCCCGACGCATGGTCGAAGTCGGCCAGGTGGTCGCGGCCGGCCAGAGCGTCTTCGTACTCGCCGCCGATGGGGAGCGCGAGGTGCTGATCAATCTGCCAGAACAGGCATTCGAGCGCTTCAAGGTCGGTCAGGAAGTTGCCGTTGAGTTGTGGTCGCAGCCGGATCAGCGTTTCCCTGGGCGGATTCGTGAAATATCGCCCTCGGCGGACTCGCAGTCGCGCACTTTCGCCGCCCGTGTGGCCTTTACCGAAGGCAAGGTGCCGGCGGAGCTGGGCCAGAGCGCACGGGTGTTCATCGCCCACGACGGCGAAGTGCCGCTGGCCGTTCCGCTGTCCGCGTTGACTGCCGAGAAGGGCCAGCCCTTCGTCTGGGTGGTCGACCCGAAGGATTCCACCTTGCATCGCCGCAACGTGCGCACCGGTGCCTATGGCGAAAAGCAGGTGCCGGTGCTTGAAGGCCTGCAGGCCACCGACTGGGTGGTCGCTGCCGGCGTGCAGGTGGTGCGCGAGGGGCAGAAGGTGCGCCCGGTCGACCGGAATAACCGGATGGTCGACCTGGCAGCCAAGGAGTAACCCCGATGGACTTCAACCTATCCGCTTGGGCGTTACGCAATCGCCAGATCGTGTTGTACGTGATGTTGCTGTTAGCCGTGGTCGGCGCGCTGTCCTATAGCAAGCTCGGGCAGAGCGAGGACCCGCCGTTCACCTTCAAGGTCATGGTGGTCAAAACCAACTGGCCTGGGGCGAGCGCCGAAGAAGTGTCGCGCCAGGTCAGCGAGCGGATCGAGAAAAAGCTGATGGAGACCGGCGACTACGAGAAGATCGTTTCCTTTTCGAGGCCGGGCGAATCCCAGGTGATGTTCATTGCCCGCGATTCGATGCGTTCGGTCGACATTCCCGACCTCTGGTATCAGGTGCGCAAGAAGGTCAACGACATTCGCCACACCTTGCCCCAAGGCATTCAGGGGCCGTTCTTCAACGACGAATTTGGCACCACCTTCGGCAATATCTACGCGCTGACCGGCGAGGGCTTCGACTACGCCGTGCTCAAGGACTACGCCGATCGTATCCAGCTGCAATTGCAGCGGGTCAAGGACGTCGGCAAGGTTGAGCTGATCGGCCTGCAGGATGAGAAGATCTGGATCGAGCTATCCAATACCAAGCTCGCTACTCTCGGCCTGCCCCTGGCCGCGGTGCAACAGGCGCTGGAAGAACAGAACGCGGTGGCGACGGCGGGTTTCTTCGAGACCGCCACGGATCGCGTGCAGTTGCGTGTGACCGGGCGTTTCGAGTCGGTCGAGGAAATCCGCGATTTTCCGATCCGCGTGGCGGATCGCACTTTCCGTATCGGCGATGTCGCCGACGTCAGCCGCGGCTTCAGCGATCCGCCTGCCCCGCGCATGCGTTACATGGGCGAGGCCGCCATTGGCCTGGCCGTGTCGATGAAAGCCGGTGGCGACATCCTCACCCTGGGCGAGGCACTGGAAACCGACTTCGCCCGCCTGCAGGAAACCCTTCCGGCCGGCATGCAGCTGAATAAGGTGTCGGACCAGCCAGCTGCGGTGAAAACCGGCGTAGGCGAGTTCGTCCGTGTGCTCACCGAAGCCTTGATCATCGTCATGCTGGTGAGCTTCTTCTCCCTTGGCCTGCGTACCGGCCTGGTGGTGGCACTGTCGATTCCGCTGGTGCTGGCGATGACGTTCGCCAGCATGTACTACCTGGGGATTGGCCTGCACAAGATATCCCTCGGCGCGCTGGTGTTGGCGCTGGGCTTGCTGGTGGACGACGCGATCATCGCGGTGGAGATGATGGCGATCAAGATGGAGCAGGGCTTCGACCGGGTCAAAGCGGCCAGCTTCGCCTGGACCAGCACGGCGTTTCCCATGCTCACAGGCACCTTGATCACTGCCGCCGGCTTCCTGCCGATCGCCACCGCGCAGTCGGGCACCGGCGAATACACCCGTTCGATCTTCCAGGTGGTGACCATTGCACTGGTGGTGTCCTGGATCGCCGCCGTGGTGTTCGTGCCTTACCTGGGCGCAAAGCTATTGCCCGACCTGGCCAAACTGCACGCGGCCAAGCATGGCGGCAACAGCCAAGGTCACGACCCCTATTCGACGCCGCTTTACCAGCGCGTGCGCCGGGCCGTGGAGTGGTGCGTAAGGCGCCGCAAATTGGTCATTCTCTTCACCATCGGTCTGTTCATTGGCTCGATCCTGCTGTTTCGCTTCGTTCCGCAGCAGTTTTTCCCGGCGTCCGGCCGACTGGAGCTGCTGGTCGACCTGAAGCTTGGCGAAGGCGCTTCGCTGACCGCCACCGCCGCCGAAGTCGAGCGGCTGGAGAGCCTGCTGAAGGGCCGCGAAGGCATCGACAACTACGTCGCCTATGTCGGTACCGGCACCCCACGCTTCTACTTGCCGCTGGATCAGCAGCTGCCTTCGGCCAGCTTCGCCCAGTTCGTGGTGCTGGCAAAAAGCATCGAGGAGCGTGAGCAGATCCGCAGTTGGCTGATCGAGACCGTGGGCAAGGAATTCCCGACCCTGCGCACCCGCGTGTCACGTCTGGAGAATGGCCCGCCGGTGGGTTATCCAATCCAGTTGCGGGTT
Source organism: Pseudomonas cistanchae (assembly GCF_054483635.1). NCBI lineage: Bacteria > Pseudomonadati > Pseudomonadota > Gammaproteobacteria > Pseudomonadales > Pseudomonadaceae > Pseudomonas > Pseudomonas cistanchae. The sequence goes on from NZ_JBTLWN010000004.1 coordinate 292,329, forward strand.
TCCGGCGAATACGTCGACGAGGTGCGCGAGATCGCCCGCGAGGTAGCGGCCAAGGTGGCCGAGAACCCGCACGTGGCCAACGTGCACCTGGACTGGGAAGAGCCGAGCAAGGTGGTGCGCCTGAACATCGACCAGGATCGCGCCCGCGCGCTTGGCGTCAGCACGGCGGACCTGTCGAAGTTTCTGCAAAGCTCGCTGACCGGCTCACCGGTCAGCCAGTACCGCGAAGGCAACGAACTGATCGAGATCCTGCTGCGCGGCGGCGTCAGCGAGCGGCAACAGCTAGGCCTGCTGCCCAGCCTCGCCGTACCGACCGACAACGGCCGCAGCGTGCCGCTGTCACAGATCGCCACGCTGGAATACGGCTTCGAGGAAGGCGTGATCTGGCACCGTAATCGCCTGCCAACCGTGACCGTGCGCGCCGACGTGTATGGCAAGGAGCAGCCGGCCAGCCTGGTCAAGCAGATCGTGCCGACGCTGCAACCGATTCGCGACGCGCTGCCAGACGGCTACCTGCTTGATGTGGGCGGCACCGTGGAGGAATCGGCGAAAGGGCAGAGCTCGGTGAACGCAGGTATCCCCTTGTTCATCGTGGTGGTGCTGACCTTGCTGATGCTGCAGCTCAAGAGCTTCTCGCGCTCGGCCATGGTGTTTCTCACCGCGCCCCTGGGGTTGATCGGCGTGACGCTGTTCCTGCTGATCTTTCGCCAGCCGTTCGGCTTCGTCGCCATGCTCGGCACCATCGCACTGTCGGGGATGATCATGCGCAACTCGGTGATTCTGGTCGACCAGATCGAGCAGGACATCGCCTCCGGGCTGAATCGCTGGGACGCCATCATCGAGGCCACGGTACGCCGCTTCCGGCCCATCGTACTGACTGCGCTGGCGGCAGTACTGGCAATGATCCCGCTGTCGCGCAGCGTGTTCTTCGGGCCGATGGCCGTGGCGATTATGGGCGGCTTGATCATCGCCACGGCGCTGACCTTGCTGTTCCTGCCAGCGTTGTATGCGGCATGGTTCCGTATCCATGAGCCGGAGCGGCAGACAGGCTGAACGTGAAGCGTTAGAAAAAAGCCAGGCTTAGCGCCTGACTTTTTTATGGCTGGCGATTAGAGGATTGCTGGCGTGCTGTCAGCTGGACTGCTGAAGATTAAAAAGCAAGGGCATGTTCCGGCGATGGTTGGCAATGGCTTTGAACATACCGGTGGACAAGCTTCGCGTTGTCCACCCTACGCCCCGCATATTGGCGATCCTGGCGTAGGGTGGATGACGCTTTTTTCATCCACCGTTGCGACGGTTGTCCGGGCTACTCGCTTTCTTACAGCGCCCCAAACACCTTCTTCGCCAAACTGGTCGCCGCACCAGCCGGGTTCTCGCGGATGCTGGCTTCCTGCTCGGCGATCATGGCGAACAGGCCGTCCAGCGCTTGTTCGGTCACGTAGCTTTCGACATTGGCGCTTTTCGCGTCCAGCACGCCGAAGCTCGCGGCCTGGCCGGCGAAGGCGTTGTATTGCTTGGCCAGGCCGACCTGGGCAGTGGCTTGCTGGACGATGGGCAGGAACTTGGCGCGCAGCTGTTCGCGGTTGGTTTTGTTCAGGTATTGGGTGGCGGAATCCTTCGGGCCGGCGAGGATGCCTTTGGCGTCCTGCACGGTCATCTTCTTCACCGAGTCGACCAGCAGCGCCTGGGCTTGCGGCACCGCGGCTTCGGCGGCTTTGTTCATGCTTGCTTCGAGTTGTTCGACCTGGGCGCCCATGCCCATCATCTTCATGGTTTTCGCCGCTTTGCCGAGGTTACCGGGCAGTTCAATGCGTACATCGGGGTTGTTACTGAAGCCGCCCGGGGCGCCGAGTTGCTTGACCGCGACCTGAGCGCCCTGGATCAACGCATCCTTGAGGCCACCGCTGGCGTCCTGCTGGGTCAAGTCGTTGAGTGACAGGGCCATTGCGCCAGTGGACAGCGCCAAGCCGGCTATGAGGGTGGTGATACGGAGCATGGGGAAAATCCTGATCAAGAAAGTCTAGCCAGAGCTTAGCGGAGCGTCGTCCATCGGCAAAGCCGGGGGCCTCGCCTGGCTGTTAATAAACGGGCAAAGCCGGAGATATTGAGTAGGCTTAGCCTTATGCCGACAGCTTTGAGCGAAGGGTGGTGATGAGCACATGTCTACTGCGGCTGTTTGCGCTGAATTAAGCGCGCCGATGAGGCTCTACAGCTTTATCAGCCAAAGCATCGACTTAGATCGGTTTGATGGCCTATTGCTGCTATGCTCGCGCCCTTTGGGCTCGCCCCCTTCGATCCCCTACGGAATGGCTGAGGACACTTGATGCCACCAATCGCTGAACCGTCCCGTCACCCGACACGTGCCGCCTCCAATTCAACGTCCACGCGCAAGGCGCTGCTGTTCATAGCCGCCTTGCTGCTGGTGCTGTTCGTGGTCGCCAGTGCGGCGCTGGTACAGATCGCCCTGCGGCAGAACACCCGGGCGGTCGAGCAAAGCCTGTTCTATGCGGAGAAGGCTACCCAGGCGCGGGAAAAAACCATGCTCGCCACCATCAGCGATTACGCCTACTGGGGTGATGCTTATCGTCATCTGCACGCCAAAGTTGATACCGAGTGGGCCTACACCCGGCAGAACCTGGGCCCCAGCCTGTATCCCGACTTTGGCTATGACGGCCTGTTTGTCATCGATGGCACCGGCAACACCACCTACGCGGTGATGGAGGGTGAACTGGTTGCGATGCAGGCAGAGCAGTGGTTGCAGCAGGATCTTGACGGCTTGGTGGAGCAGGCGCGCGAGCAGGCCGAGGACGAAGAGCCGGTGGTCGGCTTTGTGCTGGTGGACGGCCAGCCTGCGCTGGTGGCCGCATCCGGGTTTACCACCGGCGGCGATCCGCAGGTTGAGACGTTACCCGGCCCGGTCTCGGTCTTGGTGTTCGTCGATCTGCTTAGCCCTGAAAAGCTCAAGGCGCTGGGGAATGACTTCGGCATCGACAAACTGCGAGTGCCGGTCGACGAGCAGGACGCGCAAACGTCCCCAGCATTGCCACTGGCCACGCTGGATGGACGCAAGCTGCTGCTGCGTTGGGAGCCCGACCAGCCAGGCGAGCGCCTGCTCTACCTGATTCTGCCGATGCTGGCGTTGGCGGGCGTGATATTCGCCCTGATCACCTGGCTGACCCTGCGCCGCGCCATCGCGACGGCCAAGGAAATGGACGCCAGCTATGCCTCGCTGTACGCCAGTCAGACGGCGCTGGCAGCCAGCGAGGCGCGTTTTCGCGATGTCGCCGAAGCGGCCTCAGACTGGATCTGGGAAGCTGATTCGGAGCTGCACCTGACGTACCTGTCCACGCGCTTTCAAACTGTCACCGGGCACTCGACGAGCAAGTGGCTCGGCCGGCCTATCGATGAGTTCATCAAGTACCCCGGTGGTTTGCCGAGTTGGTTGAGCAGCCACGGCGCACGCGCGTCGGCGAAGGCCACGCTGCAGTGTCACTACCTCGCCACCGATGGCACTCAACGTACTTGCCGGCTGGCGCTGCGGCGGATCGAGGACGCCAACGTCCAGGGCGGTTACCGCGGCACGGTCAGTGACATCACCGAAGAGCTGGAAGCGCGCGCGCGGATCGAGCACTTGTCGGCGCACGATGCGTTGACCGGCTTGCCCAACCGCAACCACATGCAGGAATTCCTCGAAGGCAAGCTCAAGGCGCTGCCGACCGCGGAGAAGCCGCTGGTCATGCTGAGCATCGACCTGGATCGCTTCAAGCCGGTCAACGACTCGTTTGGCCATGAGGTGGGCGATCAGGTGTTGAGCGAAGTGTCCAAGCGTCTGCGGTTCGTCCTGCGCGAGGGCGACCTGGTGGCGCGCATGGGCGGCGATGAGTTCATCCTGATTGTCAGCGGCATTTCCTCCCAGCGCGAAGTGCAGCGGCTGTGCGAGCGGCTGATCGTTGGCATCGAGCAGCCGTTCGAGATCGATAACCACAGCATTTTCATCGGTGCCAGCATCGGCGTGGCGATGGCTCCGGCCGACGCCACCCAGGCCGAAGAGCTGCTGCGCTTCGCCGATATTGCGCTCTATGAGGCCAAGGAAGCAGGGCGCAACACCTGGCGCTTCTACGCCAATGACATGAACGAGCGGGTGATTGAGCGGCGCCAGCTGGAAACCGACTTGCGCAAGGCCCTGAAGGGAGACGAGCTGCGCCTTATGCTGCAGCCCCGATACAGCGTCACGGGCGAACGGCTGGTGGCCGCCGAGGCGCTGGTGCGCTGGCAGCACCCGCAGCGTGGCCTGCTCGGCCCTGATACTTTTATAAATATTGCCGAAACCACCGGTCTGATCGTGCCGTTGAGTTCCTGGATGCTGCGCGCCGCCTGCCGGGAAGCCATGAGCTGGGACGCAGATATTCTGGTGTCGGTCAACCTGTCGCCGGTCGAGTTTCAGCGCGGGCAACTGGTCGAACGGGTGAAGAATGCCCTCGAAGAAACTGGCCTGGCGCCTGGCCGGCTGGAGCTGGAGCTAACGGAAAGCGTGGTGCTCGACGACGCCCAGGGCGCGCTGGCGCTGATGCAGGAGCTCAAGCTGCTGGGCGTGCGGCTGTCGATGGACGACTTCGGCACTGGCTATTCCTCGCTCAGTTACCTGCGCACGTTCCCGTTCGATGGTTTGAAGATCGACCGCAGCTTTATTGCCGATCTGGGCGGCTCCGACGACAGCCACGCGATCATCAAGGCCATCATCGGCCTCGGCCGGGCGTTGTCGCTGACGGTGACGGCGGAGGGCGTCGAGTCGCAGGAGCAGCTCGATGTGTTGCGCCAGTGCGATTGCGAAGAGGCGCAAGGCTTCTTCCTGGACCGGCCGATGTCGCCGGAAGAGCTGCGCCGGCTGCTGTAGCGCACGCCAGCCAGCGCTGCCAAGGCAAACTGGCCGGCGTTCTAGCCGGCCGCGGCGTGATTGCCAGCGCAGGCGATCAGGTCTGCTCCAGCGCTTCCTCGTTTCTGTCCATCGCCACCTGGCGAATCGACAGGCGAATTTCTGCGGGCAATACCCGTTTCGCTGCGCCTTCCGCCAGCTCGTTGAGCAGCGGGTGATGGCTGAGCTTGCCAGCCTCGTCCTGGCGCAGCACGCCTTCGTCGAGCAGGGTCTGGATAAAGTGGCGGAACAGGCTCTTGTCGAAGAACTCAGGTGCATTGAGTCCATGCAGGATCGACAGACGTTGGGCCATCACCGTGCACAGATTTTCCAGCTCTTCGGCGCTGATTGCGTTCTGCCCGGCGTTGAGCAGCAGCGCGGTGGCCATGTAGAAGCGCTGGAGCGTCTGCACGATGGCGCGCGCCAGCAGGGTCAGCAGGACGAACTCGCGCGAGCTGGGCGCTGGGCGCACGTACATCTCGCCATCGAGCTTGAGCAGGCCCTGCTCGACGAAGGCAGCCAGCCACTGATCGACTACCGCATCCAGTTCATCCAGCTCCCAGCGGATAAACAGCTCCGACTGCAAGTAAGGGTAGAGCGCGCGGGTGAAGCGCAGAATCTGCTCGCGGTTGATCCGCGCACTGCTCTGGAAGAAGCTCGCCAGCAGCGCCGGCAGAGCGAAGATATGCAGCACGTTGTTGCGGTAGTAGGTCATCAGAACGGCGTTCTGCTCGTCCAGATAGAGAATCTTGCCGAGGGCGTCCTTCTGCTCGGCGAGCAGGTTCATCTTCTGCACGTATTCGATCAGCGCCTGGCCGTTGCCTTCGGGCAAGGTAGTGTGCGGCGAGTAGGGCACACGGCGCAGCAGGGCCAGGTACAGGTCGAGCACTCGCGCCAGGGCGCGATCATCAAGCGCCAGGCGGCTGGTGGAGAGCAGCGCCAGGGCCACCAGATTGACCGGGTTGATTGCCGCCGCCTCGTTCAGGTGCTGGGCCACGCGTTCGCCAAGGCGATGGGTCGCACCGTTGAGCCAGTCGGGGCGGAAGTCTGCGCCGTAGCTCTGGCTGCGCCAGTCCGGTTGCTGCTCGTCGAGGAATTCAGCCAGTTTGATCGGCTCGCCGAAGTTGACCCAGACATGGCCGAAGCGCTGCTTGAGCGCGCCGATGACTTTGAAGATATCGAAGATCGATTCCTTCTTCTTGCTCGCGCCGCGCAGCTCGCCCAGATAGGTGCGGCCTTCCAGCACGCGCTCGTAGCCGATGTATACGGGCACGAAGACCACCGGCAGGCGGTTGCTGCGCAGGAAGCTGCGCAGGGTGATGGCCAACATACCGGTTTTCGGCTGGAGCATGCGCCCGGTGCGCGAGCGGCCGCCTTCGACGAAATACTCGACCGGGAAGCCCTTGCTGAACAGGGTGTGCAGGTATTCGTTGAACACGGCGGTGTACAGCGGGTTGCCCTTGAAGGTGCGGCGCATGAAGAAGGCGCCGCCACGCCGTAGCAGGCTGCCGATTACCGGCATGTTGAGGTTGATGCCGGCAGCGATATGCGGCGGCGTCAGGCCGTTGCGAAACAGCAGATACGACAGCAGCAGGTAATCGATATGGCTGCGGTGGCAAGGCACATAGATCACCTCATGGCCCTGGGCGACTTCCTGCACGCCCTCGATGTGATTGACCTTGATGCCGTCGTAGATCTTGTTCCAGAACCAGCTCAGCACCAGTTCGAGGAAGCGAATCGCGGTGTAGGTGTAATCCGAGGCGATCTCGTTGCCGTAGCGCAGGGCCTGCGCCTCGGCCTTTTCCACAGAGATTTTTTCGCGCTCGGCTTCCTCGATGATCGCCTGGCGGACTTGCGGGCCGTGGACCAGGCCTTTGACCAGGTTGCGCCGGTGCGACACGTCCGGGCCGATGACGGCGGACTTCTGGTTGCGGAAGTGCACGCGCAGGATGCGATGGACCATGCGCAGCGTGCGTTCGTGGCCTTTGTCCTGCTCCACCAGGGTGCGCAGGTGGATCGGCGTGGAGAACTGCACGCGGGTCTTGCGACCGAGAATCAGGATGCTGACCAGTCGGCGCAGGCGCCCGGTCACCGCCCAGCTGTCAGCGAACAGCAGTTTCCACGGGCTGGTTTCGCGGTCCGGCGACTGCCCCCAGAACACGCTCACCGGCACGATCTGCGCATCGTCCACGGCATGCTGGCGGAGCGCGCTGACCAGGCGTTCAAGGGTGGGCGAAATACCGCGCTTGTCCTGGCGGCCGAGCCAATCGGGCTCCGGCGACAGGTAGAAGAATGCGGCGGGTTCCAGGAGCTCCCCAACCGCCACCGGCAACACTGGGCGTGGCAGGCCGGCCTTGCGGCACTCGGCATCGACCACCGCAAGGTCACTGAGGGACGGTTGCTGCAGCACGTAGAACACCGGCTTGCTGCGGTCGAGCTTGAGGGTAAAGGCCGACTGGTTGATGGTTTCCGAGCGTACCCAGAGGTACAGCAGGCGGTGCAGGGTGCCGAATACAAGGCGACGAAATGGGGATCGGGTCATACGGAGTCTGCGGACTTCGGGGAGCGAGCAACGGCTCGGGGCGCCTAGTGTGCCGGATCGGCCGTCCGCCAGCAAAATCTTGTAAATACTTGATTCGCAAACCCTAGATTGCTTCGGCGCAGCCCATGCAGCCCGCTGGGGCGGCCCTGACGCAGGGGCTTCTGCCCAGGGCGTCAACGCGGTTGGCAACCGTACCCGGTGACCTGGCAGTTCCCGGCTTGCACCGGCGGCAGGCGACTCCTTATATTTCGCCAGCACTTTTCAGCCCGGCTAGCGTCCGCACGGGTGGCTGGCCGGGCCTGTTTACCGCAACGGTGAAAGGCCAATGATCGAAATAAAAAACCTAACCAAGCGTTTTGCGCAAAAGATCGCGGTGGACGACCTGTCCTTCCGCGTGCAGCCGGGTGAGGTGCTGGGCTTTCTCGGCCCCAACGGCGCCGGCAAGTCCACCACCATGAAGATGTTGACCGGCTTCCTCGCGCCGACCTCCGGCACCGCCAGCATCCTCGGCTTTGATATACGCCAGGACCGGCTCAAGGCCCAGCGCCAGATCGGTTACCTGCCGGAAGGCGCGCCCTGCTATGGCGACATGCGGGTACGCGGCTTCCTCGAATTTATCGCCGAGGTGCGCGGCTTCAAGGGTGGCGAGAAGCGGGAGCGGGTGGCCAGGGCGGTGGCCCAGGTCGAGCTTGAAGCCGTGCTGGATCAGAGCATCGAAACCCTGTCCAAGGGCTTCAAGCGTCGCGTCGGTCTGGCCCAGGCGATCCTGCACGATCCCAAGGTGCTGATCCTCGACGAACCCACCGACGGCCTCGATCCCAATCAGAAGCACCAGGTGCGAGGGCTGATCCAGAGCCTGGCGCGGGACAAGATCGTGATCATCTCCACCCACATTCTTGAAGAGGTGTCGGCGGTCTGCACCCGCGCGGTGGTGATTGCCCACGGCAAGCTGCTGGCCGATGGTTCGCCGCTGGAGCTGGAAAGCCGCTCGCGCTATCACCAGGCCGTTACCCTGGTGGCGGATGAGCCGCTGGACCGCGCTGCCCTGGCCGCGTTGCCGGGCGTGGCAGGGGTGGAAGAAAACGCCCTGGAACACAGCCTTAGCGTACTGGCCAGACCGGGCGAGGTGATCTTCCCGCAGGTTAATGGGCTGATCGCCGAACGCGGCTGGAAGGTGCGTGAATTGAACGTCGAGCGCGGGCGGCTGGATGAAGTGTTTCGCAGCCTGACCCGTGGGGAGGTGGTATGAGTCAGTTGCCGGTGGTTTTCAAACGCGAGCTGGCGAGCTATTTCGCCACGCCGCTGGCCTATGTGTTTATCGTGATTTTCCTGGTGCTGTCCGGGGTATTCACCTTCTACCTCGGCGCGTTCTTCGAGAGCGGCCAGGCTAATCTGATTCCGTTTTTCAACTTCCACCCTTGGCTGTACCTGTTTCTGGTGCCCGCTATCGCCATGCGTTTGTGGGCCGAGGAGCGCAAATCCGGCACCATCGAACTGCTGATGACCCTGCCGATCAGCCGTTTCGAGGCGGTTACCGGCAAGTTCCTCGCCGCCTGGGTGTTCGCCGGCCTGGCGCTGCTGCTGACCTTCCCGATGGTGATCACCGTCAACTACCTGGGCGAGCCGGACAACGGCGCGATCGTCACCGGCTATATCGGCAGCTGGCTGCTGGCCGGTGCTTACCTGGCGATTGGCGCGTGCATGTCGGCCCTGGCGAAGAATCAGGTGATCGCCTTTATCCTGGCGGTCAGCGTGTGCTTCCTGTTTATCGTCAGCGGCTTCCCCATGGTGCTCGACGGCTTCAGTGGCTGGGCGCCGCAATGGCTGGTGGATGCGGTGGCGTCCCTGAGCTTCCTGACCCGTTTCGATGCGATCAGCAAGGGCGTGATCGATTTGCGCGACCTGCTGTATTTCCTCACCCTGATCGCCGCCTGGCTGGCCGCGACCGCGGTGGTCATCGACCTGAAGAAAGCTGACTGAGGATGCCCATGAAAAAGCTGATGGTTTCCAGCGCCGGGCTTGCACTCATCGCCCTGGCGTTTCTTGCCTTCAACCTGTTTTCCAGCCTGAGCCTGAGTGGCGTACGCCTGGACCTGACCGAGCAGAAGCTCTACACCCTGTCCGCCGGCACCGAGCAGATTCTCGCCGAGCTGGATGCGCCCATCGAACTGAGCTTCTTCTACTCGGATGCCACCGCCAAGGACCTGCCCGCGCTGCGCAATTACGCCAGGCGCGTCGAGGAAATGCTCAAAGCCTACCAGCGCGAGGCGGGCGACAGGCTCAAGCTGACGGTAATCGACCCTGAGCCGTTTTCCGCCGAAGAAGACAAAGCCGCCGAGTTCGGCTTGCAGGGTATTCCGCTGCAGCAGGGCGGCGACTCGATCTACTTCGGTCTGGCCGGCAAGAATGCCGACGGCGATGTGCAGGTGATCCCGTTCTTCGCCCTGGATCAGGAGGAGTTTCTCGAGTACGAGCTCAGCCGTCTGGTGCAAAGCCTGGCCAAGCCCAAGCGGCCGGTGGTGGGCGTATTGTCCGGCCTGCCGGTCAACGGCGGGTTCGACATGATGGCGCGCCAGCCGCAGCCGGCCTGGATGCTGCTCGAGGAAGTACGCCAGCTGTTCGCCATCGAAAGCCTGAAAAACGATGTCGACCTGATCCCCGAAGACGTCTCGGTGTTGTTGCTGATCCACCCCAAGCAACTGCCCGAGCAGACGCTGTATGCCATCGATCAGTTCGTCCTGCGCGGCGGCAAGCTGCTGGCCTTCGTCGACCCCTACAGCGAAGCCGACGTGCAGGGCGACATGCCTGGCGCGATGGCGATCGACAAGTCGTCCAGCCTGGCGCCGCTGTTCAAGGCCTGGGGCCTGCGCATGGTGCCGGACCAGGTGCTTGGCGACGGCTCCTACGCAATGTCCGTGAGCATGGGCCAGGGCCAGCGGCCGGTGCGCCATGCCGCCTGGCTGAGCCTGCCGAAACAGGCGCTGAACCAGGACGACATCACCACCGCGTCGCTGGAAACCATCACCGTCGCCACGGCCGGCATGCTGGAGCCGCTGGAGGGCGCCAAGACGACTTTCCTGCCGTTGCTGCAAAGCTCCGCCTACGCCATGCCGTTCGACGTGAAGCGCTTCGGCATGTTGGCCAATCCCGAAGAGCTGATCCGCGAGCTGGAGCCGACTGGCGAGCGTTATACCCTCGCCGCACGGATCAGCGGGCCGGCGCAGTCCGCCTACCCGGACGGTATCGAAGGGCAGAAGGATGGCCTCAAGCAGGCGGACAACATCAACGTCATCGCGGTCGCCGACACCGACATGCTCACCGACCGCATGTGGGTGCAGGTGCAGGACTTCTTCGGCCAGCGCATCCCCCAGCCGTGGGCGGACAACGCCGGTTTCGCGGTCAATGCCCTGGATAACCTGACCGGTTCCCAGGCGCTGATCAGCGTGCGCTCGCGGGGGCGTTTCAGCCGGCCGTTCGAGGTGGTCGAGGCGATTCAGCGCGAGGCGGAAGTGCGCTTCCGAGAGAAGGAACAGGCGCTGCAGGCCCGTCTGACGGAAACCGAACAGCAATTGGCGGCCTTGCAGCAGAACGACGACCCGAGCAAGGCGCTCGAGCTGTCGCCGGAGCAAGAGGCGGCGGTGCAGCGCTTCATTCAGCAGAAGCTGCAGATTCGCAAGGAGCTGCGCGAGGTGCGTTACCAGCTGAATGCCGATATCGAGGCCCTTGGACGGGCGCTGAAGTTCGTCAATATCGCCCTGGTGCCGCTGCTGCTGACCCTGGGCGTGCTGGCGCTGTGGCTATGGCGGCGGCGCAAGCGCGCTTGATCGACCCGATTAGCCTGAATTCGGCCAGGTTGCGGCCTGGTAGATCTCGAATCGCAGGGCGGACATGCCGCAGGCTTGTCCGCCATTGCGGCGCCCGCGGTGGACCAAAACCGCGTGAGGTCCACCCATCTACGTGCGCTTCCAAGTTCGGCTGCACTGACACGCGCTAACCGACCACATACCGGCTAGGGCCTTAGCCGGTGCGCCAGGTGATCTCTTCCACGCCATCGGCGCTGATGCGCATCCAGCGGTCGGCCTGCTCGTCCTGCTCTTCTTCCTGCCAGCCACCGGGGGCGCAGCGTACCTCGACGTTGAGTGCGGCAAAGGCTGCCTGGGCGCAGGCCAGGTCATCTGCCCAGGGCGTGGCGGCGCTTTCCAGGTACAGGCTGTGCCATTTGCCGACGGCCTTCGGCAGCCAGGTCACCGGCACGTCGCCGGCCTGGCATTTGAAGGTCTGACCCTTCTGTTGCCAAGGTGTGCAGGCACCGAGTGCTTCGCTGAGCCAGGCGGCGATGGCGACGTGGTCGGCGTCTTTCAGGTAGATCTCGATATCCGGTTGACGCATGGCAAGCCTCTGTTGAGCGGGGCGTTAGGGCGGCCGCGTGTGCAGGCAACGGCCGAATGTGGAGAAGCCAGTGTGGCGCTACGTTAGTGAATCGCCGGTGGACAGGCGCTCACTCGCGACGGTCCTGATCCTTTTCGATCCAATCGTAGCGTATGGCGACCGTCACCTCTAAGGGCTCGGCAATCACAGCCGCGCGCCGTTCGGCACTCGCGCGCCAGCCGTGCGGGGTCATGGCCAGCAGGTCGGCGCGGGCTTCGTTACTGGTCAGCTGTAACGAAAACGTCAGGGTTTCGCTGTGGGCTGCATGCATGCCCTCGGGAATCAGTTCGAGGTGCTTCTGGTCGTCGTAGTCGCGAACCTCGTCATACAGCTTTTGCCGCAGTTCCATCAGGTGCATGCGGGTCGGCCCCATGCGCAGTAAACCACCGCCGGGCGCGAGCAGGCGCTTGGCTTCCTGCCAGTCCAGCGGGCTGAATACACTGGCGAGCAGCTGACAGCTGGCATCCGCCAGGGGTACGCGCGCCATGCTCGCCACCAGCCAGTTGAGCTGGGGCGAGCGCTTGCAGCCGCGCTTGATCGCCTCGCGGGAAATATCCAGGGCGTAGCCGTCGGTCTGGGGCAGGGCGTCGCCAAGCTGTGCGGTGTAATAACCCTCGCCGCAGCCGATATCCAGCCAGCGCCGCGGCGCGCGTTCGGCCGCCAGCTCGGCCAGGCGTCTGGCCAGCGGCGCGTAATGGCCGCCCTCGAGAAAGCGCCGCCGCGCCTCGACCATCGCGGCGTTGTCGCCAGGGTCGCGGCTGTTTTTGTGCTGCACTGGCAGCAGGTTCAGATAACCCTGGCGGGCGCGGTCGAAACGATGGCCGGCGGGGCAGACCACGCCGTTATCGACGGCGCCGAGCGCGCCCTGGCAGAGGGGGCAGGCGAGCATCAGGCGAGCAGGTTGACGAGGGTTTGGTAGTAGATCTCGGTCAGCACATCCAGATCGCTGGCCAGCACGCGCTCGTCGATCTGGTGGATGGTGGCGTTGACCGGGCCGAGTTCGACCACCTGAGTGCCCATGGTGGCGATAAAGCGTCCATCCGAGGTGCCGCCCGAGGTCGATGGGTGGGTTTCGCGGCCAGTCACGGCCTTGATGCTGGCGGCGACGCCGTCAAGCAGCGCGCCGGGCTCGGTGAGGAACGGCAAACCGGACAACGCCCACTCCACCTGATAATCCAGGCCGTGTTTGTCGAGGATCGCGTTGACCCGCTGCTGCAGACCCTCGACCGTGGATTCGGTGGAGAAGCGGAAGTTGAATACCGCCTTCAGCTCGCCGGGGATCACGTTGGTCGCACCGGTGCCGGCGTTGAGGTTGGAAATCTGGAAGCTGGTCGGCGGGAAGAAGGCGTTGCCATCGTCCCAGTGCTCCGCCGCCAGTTCCGCCAGCGCCGGCGCTGCGAGATGAATCGGGTTTTTCGCCAGGTGCGGGTAGGCGACATGGCCCTGCTGGCCGAGCACCGTCAGGGTGGCGCCGAGCGAGCCGCGGCGCCCGTTCTTGACCACGTCGCCCACCAATGCGGTGCTCGAGGGTTCGCCGACGATGCACCAGTCCAGACGCTCGTTGCGCGCCTTGAGGCGCTCGACCACGGCCTTGGTGCCGTGATGGGCAGGGCCTTCTTCGTCGCTGGTGATGAGGAACGCGATGCGTCCACGGTGCTGCGGGTAAGCGCCAATGAAGCGCTCGACGGCGATGATCATCGACGCCAGGCTGCCCTTCATGTCCGCCGCGCCGCGGCCGCAGAGCATGCCCTGTTCATCGATCAGCGCATCGAATGGCTGGTGCTGCCACGCCTGCAGCGGGCCGGTCGGGACCACATCGGTGTGGCCGGCAAAGCACAGCACGGGACCGTCCAGTTCGCCGTGGGTCGCCCAGAAGTTGTCCACGTCCTCGATCCGCATCGGCTCGATCGCGAAGCCGAGTGCTGCAAGGCGGCGCATCATTAGCTCCTGGCAGCCTTCGTCAAACGGGGTCACGGACGGGCGCCGGATCAGATCGCAGGCGAGCTCGAGGGTGGGGGTGAGGGTGGTCATTGCAGCTCCGGGCGGCATCAGGCGGAAAGGTCGCCATCTTAAAGCAAAACGGCGGCCATTGGCCGCCGCAAGCAGGTGCGAAAAACGTTCGATCAGGCAGCGACCGCCTCGTCCGCCGGCTCTTCATGGGGCGGCGGCAGGGACGACAGCAACGCCATGATCAGCGCCGCCAGGTACGGTAGCGACTGCACCAGCAGCATGGCGACCCAGAACTTGGTGTCGGCACTCGGCAAGCCTTGGGCGATGGTGATCCCGGCGGCGGCGCCCCACAGCAGGAGCATGATGAACAGCTCCTCGCGGGCTTCCGCAAGGGCGACCATCAGGCCGTGGCTGCTGCGCATCTTCGGTGTGCGGAAGAACGGAATGCTGGTGGTGAAGAAGCCGTACAGCACCGCCTTGGCGATGGTGTGCGACAACGCCAGGCCTGCCAATGCGGCGCAGAAAGCATCCTTGAGGTTGACCCCGACCGCGCGCCGATAGAGGAAGACGATCTTCGCCACCTTGAATACGAACAGCGCCAAGGGCGGAATCGCGAAGATCAGCAGCGGCGGGTCGACCCGCTGCGGCACGATGATCATCGCCGCCGACCAGAGCAGCGCACCGACGGTAAAGAAGATGTTCAGACCGTCCGCCACCCACGGCAGCCAGCCGGCGATGAAGTGGTAGCGCTGGCCGGGCTTGAGCTCTGAGTCCTTGCCGAGAAACAGGCTGCGGGCGTGGCCCTTCATGATCTGGATGGCTCCGTAAGCCCAGCGGAAGCGCTGCTTCTTGAAGTCGATGAAGGTGTCCGGCATCAGGCCCTTGCCGAAGCTGTCGTGGGCATAGGCGGCGGCGTAGCCTTTCTTGAACACGCGCAGGCCTAGTTCGGCGTCTTCGCAGATGGTCCAGTCGGCCCATTGCAGCTCGTCCATCACCGTGCGGCGAATCATGGTCATGGTGCCGTGCTGGATGATCGCGTTGCGGTCGTTGCGGGTGACCATGCCGATATGGAAGAAGCCCTTGTACTCGGCGTAGCAAAGCTTCTTGAAGGTGCTTTCCTGGTCGTCGCGGTAATCCTGGGGCGACTGCACCACGGCGATCTTCGGATCGGCGAAATGCGGCACCATGTGCTTGAGCCAGTTAGGGTCGACGCAGTAATCGGAGTCGATCACTGCCACCACTTCGGCGTCCGGCGCGGTGTGCGGCAGGATGTAATTCAGCGCGCCGCCCTTGAAGCCGGCCAGCGGCGCGACGTGGAAGAACCTGAAGCGCGGACCGAGCTGTTCGCAATACGCTTGCACCGGCTCCCATACGGCGGGGTCCTTGGTGTTGTTGTCGATGATCAGGACTTCGAAATCCGGGTAATCGAGGTTGGCCAGAGCATCGAGGGTCTGTTTGACCATCTCCGGCGGCTCGTTATAGCAGGGCACATGGATAGACACCTTGGGCCGGTAGGCGGTGTCCGAGAGGATCGGGCAGAACGGCCTGCGCCGCGCGCTGGTCCAGACGGTCTCCGCCAGTTCATGGGCCTCGGTGAGCAGGACGATGAACACGCCAAAGGCGCCGAAACCGAGCAGCAGGCCGACGATGATGCTGAACCAGGTGCTGTATTGCTGGCTGTAGTCATAGCCGATCCACACCAGTACTGAGCCGCCGGCAAAGGCGACGAAGGTCAGGAAGGTGCGTCCGCGCTGACGCAGGGCGCTGCCGTCGATCAGCAGCAAGGCCAGCGCGAGCAGGGCCATGACCACCGAGGCGATGGCGAGCAGGCGCCATTGCGGGATGGCCACGACCGGGCCTTCGAAATTGAATTTCGCCTGTCGATCAAGGTTGTACACGCCCCAGTAGGCGCCCACGGAACCTTCGTCGCTGGCTTTCCAGGGTTGGTCAAACGCCTCGATGACGAAGTAGTTGTAGCCCTGGGCATTCAGGGCGTTGACCAGGGTACGCAGGTAGATCGCCTGGTCCGCTGGCGACGCGTCTGCGCCGCCGCGCATTCGGCCGTTGCTCGGCCAGCCCACTTCGGAAAGCAGCAGCGGTTTTTTCGGGAACAGCTTTTTCAGGTCACGCGCACGTTCGAGGACGAACTGGGTTGAGTCCTCCATGGGCACGAATTCCCAGTAGGGCAATACGTGGGCTGCGATCAGGTCAGTGTGTTTGGCCAGTTCCGGGTGTTCCTGCCAGATATGCCACTGCTCGGACGTGGTCACCGGCACTTTGACGGCCGCGCGTACCCGGTCGAGAAAGCCGATCAGCCGCTCGGGCGTTATCTCGCTGCGAAACAAGGCCTCGTTGCCGACCACCACGCGCACCACGCTGCGCGAGCTGTTGGCGATTTCGATGGCCTTGACGATTTCGCGCTCGTTGCGCTCCTCGTCAGGGCTGATCCAGATGCCCAGGGTTACGCGCAGGCCGAACTCTTCCGCAAGCTTGGGGATATTGCCGAGCGGGCCATCGACCGAGTAGGTGCGGATGTTGTCGGTCTGGGTGGCCAGCAGTTCGAGGTCGGCACGCATCTGCGCGTCGCTTGGGTAGGTATCGTTCTGCGGGTTCTGTCCCTGGCGGAACGGCGAGAAGGAATACCCGGATATCTGCTCGGGCCAGTCGGGGGCGGTAACGGGGCGGTTGTACAGGGCCCAAATGCCGGAAAAAAGGGCGGCAATGGCCAGAACCATCACCAGATTGATACCGAATTTGCGCGAAGGCATAGCGTTATAAGGTTCCGCAGGAGTGGAGCGAAGAGGAGCCGACGAGCGTCGGATGGCGCATGCTACTCCGCCGCTGTAGGGCTGTATAGCGATGCTGGGCGCTTGCCGTGGCGGTACGTTGGAGCAAAGCGGGCAAGGAAAGTTCGTGGTTTATCCCAGGCCTCAGGGGGCGGTTTGAGCCGCGGGCCCGCTCGAGAGAATGGGCGCTTGGGTGTGGCGGGCGAGCTTCCTATAATGCGCGCCTGCCACGACTGGGGAGTTGCGAGAATGGGGATCGACGAACAACGCTTTGCGGGGGTGGCGCGCCTGTACGGCCGCGAAGGCGCCGAGCGTCTGGCTGCCGCACACGTTGCGGTGGTCGGGATTGGCGGCGTCGGGTCCTGGGCGGCCGAAGCCCTCGCGCGTTCGGGGGTAGGCGAAATTTCGCTGTTCGACCTGGACGATGTCTGCGTCAGCAATACCAATCGCCAGCTGCATGCGCTGGACAGCACGGTCGGCCAAGCCAAGGTCGAGGTCATGGCCGCCCGTATCCGCGCAATCAACCCGGCGTGTCGGGTGCATGCGGTGGCGGATTTCGTGACCCGCGAGACCATGGCCGAGTACATCACCGAGCAGCTCGACGCGGTGATCGATTGCATCGACAGCGTCAACGCCAAGGCTGCACTGATTTCCTGGTGCAAGCGGCGCAAGATCCAGGTGATCACCACGGGCGGCGCGGGCGGGCAGATCGACCCCACGCAGATCCAGGTCGGCGACCTGAACAAGACCTGGAACGATCCGCTGGCGTCCAAGGTGCGCTCGACCCTGCGCCGCGACTACGGTTTTTCCCGCACGCCGGGGCGTAACTACAGCGTGCCCTGCGTGTTTTCCAGCGAGCAGCTGCGCTACCCCAAACCGGATGGAACTGTCTGCCAATACAAGGCCTTTGCCGGCGAGGGCACCAAGCTCGACTGCGCTGGTGGTATGGGGGCGGTGATGATGGTGACGGCGACGTTCGCCATGGTTGCGGTCGCGAAAACCGTGGAGAAACTGGTGGCGGGTACCCGGCGACCTGCAGAGCGGGCGAAATAGGCAACCCTAAGCGTTATCCGCCAGTTCGCGCATGCGCTGCAACACCGCCCTCAAGCCGTTGCTGCGCGATGGCGAGAGTTGGCGGGACAGGTTCAGTTGAGCGAACCAGTCGGCGAGATCGATTTCGTCGAGTTGCGCGCTCGACAGCCCATTGACCCTTGCCAGCAACAATGCGATCAGCCCGCGGATCAGTCGGGCATCGCTGGCGGCGCGGAAGTGCCAGTGGCCTTCCTTAATCTCTCCCACCAACCAGACCTGGCTTTCACAACCGTGCACGCGAGTGTCCTCGTTGCGTTCCTCGGCGGCGAGCGGGGTTAGTCGTTCGCCCCACTGCATCAGCAGGCGTGCCCGCTGCTCCCAGCCCGCGCACGCGATAAACGCGGCCAGGGCCTCCAGCGCGTCGGGAGGCAGGCTCACCGCAACAGCTCCAGGGCTTTATCCAGACCGGCAAACAGGCGCTGCAGGTCGCTTTCATCGTTATAAAGGCCCAGCGACACCCGTATCGCCCCGGCCAGCCCAAGGCGTTGCATCAGCGGCATTGCACAGTGATGGCCGGCGCGTACGGCGATGCCTTGCTCGGTCAGCAGGTGGGCGAGATCAGCGTTGTGCACGCCATCGACGACAAAGCTGGCGAGCGCTACCTCGGGTGTGCCCACTAGGCGAACGCCATCGCGCGCCGCCAGGCCAGCCAGCAACTTGGCATGCAGCGCAGCCTCGTGCTCAGTCACCGCAGCGCCGTCCAGGCTGCCCAGGTAGTCCAGGCTGGCGCCCAGGGCGATCACGCCGCTCACCGGCGGCGTGCCGGCTTCGAAGCCCAAGGGCGCAGGGCGAAACTGCGCGCTGCGGTAATCGGCCTGGGCCACCATCTCGCCGCCGAACTGCCAGTGCCTGAGCTGGCGCAGCGCTTCTGCACGGCTGTACAGAACGCCGACACCGTCCGGGCCATACAGCTTGTGGCTGGAGCAGATATAGAAGTCGCAGGCCAGCGCCTGCATGTCATGGCGACCGTGGACCACGCCCTGGGCACCATCGACCACCGTGATGGCACCCTGAGCGGCCGCCAGGCGTAGCAATTGCTCCAGCGGTTGCCAGCGGCCAAGCACGTTGGACAGTTGGCTGACGGCCAGCAGCTTGGTGCGCGGCCCGATCAGCTGCGCCGCCTGCTGCAGGTCGATCGTGCCGGCGGCATCCAAAGGCAGCACCACCAGTTCCAGCCCACGACGCAGCGCTAGCTGTTGCCAGGGCAGCAAGTTGGCGTGATGTTCCAGCGCGCTGATCGCGACCTCGTCGCCTGGCTGGAAACGGTCTTCGAGGCCATAGGCCAGCAGATTGAACGCCTCGGTGGCGCCACGGGTAAGAACGATCTGCTCGGACGTTTCGGCATTTAGCCACTGCGCCACCTTTACCCGCGTCGCCTCGAACGCCCGGGTCGCCCGTTCGCCTGGCAGGTGCTGCGCGCGGTGCACATTGGCAGCGCCGCTGGCGTAGTAGCCGAGCAGCGCATCCAGCATGATCTGCGGTTTCTGAGCAGTGGCCGCGTTGTCCAGGTAAATCTGGCCTTCTGCCTCAAGGGCCAGAATGCCAGGGAAATCAGCGCGCCAGGGAGAGTGGATAGGCATGGGAAAGCTGCCAAAAACCTGCGAGGGAAAACTGTGGGTCCAGCGCTGTCGTGGTGACAGCGCCGGCCCGGTTTTTCAATTGTGCGCGTGCAGGGCTTCGTTCAATTCGATCGCGGATTTGTGGGTTTTGCACTCCACGGCACCGGTCTGCGAGTTGCGGCGGAACAGCAGGTCGGGCTGGCCGGCCAGCTCGCGCGCTTTCAGCACCTTGACCAGTTGGTTGTCGCCATCGAGCAGCGCCACCTTGGTGCCTGCGGTGATGTACAGGCCGGACTCCACGGTGTTGCGGTCGCCGAGTGGAATGCCGATGCCGGCGTTGGCGCCAATCAGGCAGCCTTCACCCACCGAGATGACGATATTGCCGCCACCGGACAGCGTGCCCATGGTCGAGCAGCCGCCGCCCAGGTCCGAGCCCTTGCCGACGAATACCCCAGCGGAAACCCGGCCTTCGATCATGCCTGGGCCTGCGGTGCCGGCATTGAAGTTGACGAAGCCTTCATGCATCACGGTGGTGCCTTCACCCACGTAGGCACCCAGGCGAATGCGCGCGCTGTCGGCGATACGTACGCCAGCCGGCACCACGTAGTCGGTCATTTTCGGGAACTTATCCACCGAGAAAACTTCCAGCAGTTCGCCTTTGAGGCGCGCTTCCAGTTGGCGCTCGGCCAATTCGCCTAGATCGACTGCGCCCTGGCTGGTCCAGGCAACGTTCGGCAGCAGCGGAAAGATGCCGGTGAGGTTCAAGCCATGGGGCTTGACCAGGCGATGGGAAAGCAGGTGCAGCTTGAGGTAGGCTTCGGGGGTGCTGGTCAATGCCGCGTCTTCGGCAAGGAAGGTCGCGACCAGTGGCTTGTGGCTTTCCGCCAGGCGAGTGAGCAGCGCGGCCTGAATGGGATCGACACCTTTCAGCGCTTCGGCGAGCTCGCCAGCCTGCGTATTGGTGAAAGTGATGGCCTGGTTGCCGCCCTGGTAACCCAGCTTGTCGGCGATTTTGCTCACCAGCTCACTCGATGGGTTGAGCAGCGGCTGGGCGTAGAACACTTCCAGCCAGGTATTTTGACGGTTCTGAGTGCCGACGCCGAACGCCAGGCTGAAAAGGGTAGTGGTCATGCAAGGTTCCTTAACGCGAATTCGAGAGATGCGGTGTTCAGACCAGCTCGGCTGTATAGGCCGCGGGCTTGAAACCAATCAGGGTTTTACTGCCCAGATCCAGCACCGGGCGTTTGATCATCGACGGCTGAGCGAGCATCAACTCAATCGCTTTACTCTGGTCGAGGTCGGTTTTCTGCGCCTCGTCCAGCTTGCGGAAGGTGGTGCCGGCACGATTCAGGACCGTTTCCCAGCCATGCTCGTCACACCATTTTTCCAGGTTGCCCCGGTCGATGCCGAGGGCTTTGTAATCATGCAATTCGTAGTTGACGCCATGCTCTTCCAGCCAGGTGCGCGCCTTCTTCATGGTGTCGCAAGCTTTGATGCCGAACATGCGTAACGCCTTACCCTGCACGGTCGTGCTCCTTGAACGGGTTATCAAGGGCCGGATTATGCCACGGCATCATGTCTGGCTGGTTGCATTGCGCTCCTCAGCCATGGTTTTCGACACCATCTGGAAACAAGAAGGATATGGCAAATTGATTTGAATATGATGTTAAAAGCGTCGATTTGTGTGCGTAAAGACGCTAAAGAGCCGTTTATCGCTCTAGGGTCCTAAGTTGCGTCTCGAAACGTTACCCTTCGGCGGCCTTTTTGTTAGGCGATCAAGGTGATCGTCAACGTTAACTGCCCGCACGTAGTAGCCGGATGCAAGTTGTGCAGGCATGTCCAGCGGATGCATATGATCGATCTCAATCATTGGAATCTGACGATTCCCGAGCAGAATCCTGCGCAGATAATCCACACCAAAGTGATGAAAGCGGGCTACCGCGACAAATACTTCTACCGCACCAATTCAGGGGTGGTGTTCTGGGCGCCGGTCACCGGCTCGTCCACCAAGGGCAGTGAGTTTCCGCGAAGCGAGCTGCGGGAAACCTTCAGTGATGGCAAGCAGCGCAATTGGTACTACAAGGATGGAGCGCACAGTCTGCATGCGTCGCTGACGGTAAAGAGGGTACCGTCGAGCGGGCGCATCGTGGTCGGCCAGATTCACAGCAAGGACAGCTCGAAGCCGCTCCTGAAGATTCTCTATCACCGGGTTGGCGGTACCGGTTACGTGTATACCGAGCTGCGCAAGAAGCCTGGCGATGCCGATAGCCCGGCAGTCATGACCTACACAGGTATGCCGCTCAACCAGCGCTTCAATTATCAAATTGACGTGTCGAAGAAGGGCGAGCTGCGGGTGGAGGTCAGCGGCCTGGTGCACAAAACCCGGATCAACTCGGCATGGGCGAAAAAGCGCCTCTACTTCAAGGCCGGCGTGTATACCCTGGACAACCGGGGGCCCTCAAAGGAAGGTGGCCGTGCCGAATTCCACAGGCTTCGCGTCTCGCATCGGCAGTAGGCTGCGGTGACGCCCTGATAAGGGGCGCTGAGGTTGATCAGCCCTGGCGCACGAAGTCGCGAATGCGCTCGGCCGCTTCCATGCACTCAGCCAGCGGTGCGACCAGGGCCATGCGTACCCGGCCGGCGCCAGGGTTGTTGCTCTGGACTTCGCGCGACAGGTAGGAGCCAGGCACCACGGTGACGTGCTGGCGGGCGAACAGGTCGCGGGTAAAGGCTTCGTCGTCGCCTGGAGTTTTGGCCCACAGGTAGAAACCGCCATCGGGGCGCTGCACATCCAGCACACCCTCCAGAATCGCCAGCACCGCATCGAACTTCTCGCGATAAAGATCGCGATTGGCTTTGACGTGGGCTTCGTCGTTCCAGGCCGCCACGCTGGCCAGTTGGGTCTGAACCGGCATCGCACAGCCGTGGTAGGTGCGGTAAAGCAGGAAGGCCTTGAGGATGTCGGCGTCGCCCGCCACGAAACCGGAGCGTAGCCCTGGCAGGTTGGAGCGCTTGGACAGGCTGTGGAACACCACGCAGCGTTTGAAATCACTGCGGCCCAGCTCGGCGCATGCGCTCAGCAGGCCAGCCGGCGGGTTGCTTTCGTCGAAATACAATTCGCTGTAGCACTCGTCAGCGGCGATCACGAAGTCGAACTCATCGGCCAGGGCAATCAGCTTCTTCAGTGTCGGCAAAGGAATCAGCGCGCCGGTCGGGTTGCCCGGCGAGCAGAGAAAGAGGATCTGGCAACGCTGCCACACCTCACTGCTGACGGCGTCGAAGTCCGGATTGAAGCCATGGGCTTCGAGGCACGGCAGGTAGTGGGGTTGCGCGCCGGCGAGCAGCGCTGCGCCTTCGTAGATCTGATAGAACGGATTGGGGCTGACGACTAAACCGTCCACACCGCGCTGGACCACCGCCTGGGTGAAGGCGAACAGTGCTTCGCGCGTGCCGTTGACCGGCAACACGTGGCGCGCCGGGTCGAGCCAACCGGCTGGCAGGTTGAAGCGTCGGCCGCACCAGCTGGCGATGGCTTCGCGCAGCGCCGCAATGCCCAGGGTTGTCGGGTAGACCGCCAGTTGATCGAGATTGGCACTCAGCGCGGCGGCAACGAACTCGGGCGAGCGATGCTTGGGCTCGCCGATCGACAGTGCAATCGGTTTTTTGTCGCTGGGCGGTTGGGCACTGGCAAGCAGGGCGCGGAGCTTCTCGAACGGGTAAGGCTGCAGCTGGTTCAACGCGTTATTCATGTTTCGTTCCTGGCTACTGCAAGCGCCCGACATTCGAGCCTGCGCTTGTCGCTAATGGCGGAAAGTCGCTGCCGCCACTGTCAAATGCTGATTCGGTTGATGTCGTTCTTTGTCCCGTTAGCATCCGAAAGCTGCAGGACGATGGCTTCCTGCAGGCGGATGCACAGCTCGGGGTCGGACAGCGGCTGGTTGTTGGCGTCGGTGACGAAGAACACGTCTTCGACCCGCTCGCCAAGGGTGGCAATCTTGGCGTTCTGCAGCGAGAGGTCGAAGTCGAGGAAGATTCGCCCGACTCGCGCCAGCAGGCCCGGTCGATCCGGGGCAGTCAGCTCGAGGATGGTCACTGGCCGATGGGCGTCGTTGTGAATGGTCACCTGCGGGGCGAACGCGAAATGCTTGAGCTGGCGCGGCACGCGGCGCTGGATGATGTTCGGGTAGTCATCCGGATTTTTCAGCGCGTCGATCAAACCCTGGCGAATCTGCTTGATCCGCGCGGGATTGTCGCCAATCGAATCGCCTTCGGCTTCCAGCACGATGTAGGTGTCGAGGGTGAACTGGCTGGTGGACGTCAGAATCCGTGCGTCATGGATGCTCAGGTTGAGTTGGGCCATGGCCGCCACGGTCACGGCGAAAAAGTCGTGCTGGTCTTCGGCGTAAATGAATATCTGCGTACCGCCCTCGAACTCGCGCTGGGTGGTTTCCTTGATCAGCACCAGCGGGTTGCCGTCATTGGGGTGCTGGAGAATCGCCTCGGTATGCCAGACCACGTCATTGGCGGTGTGACGCAGGAAGTAATCGTCGCCAAGCTGCGACCACAGCTGTTCAGCGTCGTCCGGGTCGGTGCCGCCGCGAACGAGGATGTCCAGTGCCGCACTTTGGGTCAGGCGGATCTGTTCTTCCCGATCCAGCGGGTTTTCCAGGCCGCGGCGCAGGGCGCGCTTGGTCTCGGTATACAGCTGGCGCAGCAGCGTGGCGCGCCAGGAGTTCCACAGCGTCGGATTGGTGGCGTTGATATCAGCCACGGTCAGCACATACAGGTAATCCAGGCGGGTCTGATCGCCGACCAGGCGGGCGAAATCGAAAATCACCTGGGGATTGGACAGGTCCTTGCGTTGGGCTGTCGTCGACATGACGAGGTGGTTCTGCACCAGCCAGACGATCAGCTTGGTGTCCCAATTGGGCAATTGGTGGCGCACGCAGAAGGCGTGCGCGTCCACTGCGCCGAGTTCGGAATGGTCGCCGCCACGCCCTTTGCCGATGTCATGGTAAAGCCCCGCGAGGTAGATCAATTCAGGCTTGGCCAGCTTACCGATCAGCTTGCTCGCCAGCGGGAATTTTTCCGACATCTGGGTGTTCTGGGTGTACTGCAGTTTGCGCAGGTGCTTGATCAGGTTGAGCGTGTGCGCATCGACCGTATAGATATGAAAGAGGTCGTGCTGCATCTGGCCGACGATCAGGCCGAACTCCGGCAGATAGCGGCCGAGAATTCCGTAGCGATTCATCCGGCGCAGGTTGCGGTGAATGCCCTGCTCGCATTTGAACAGCTCGATGAACAGGCTGGTATTGCGAATATCGTTGCGGAAATCGTCGTCGATCAGGTAGCGGTGATCGCGTAGCAGGCGAATGCTGTCGGCGCAGACGCCATTGATTTCCGGGTGCTGGGCCATCAGCACGAAGATTTCCAGAATCGCGAACGGTGTGCGCTTGAACACGTTGGGGTGGGTGACTTCGATATAGCCGTCGCGCAGCTGGAAGCGGCTGTTGAGCGGCGTGGCCAGGCTGCTTTCGCCTGCGCGCAGAATCTCTTCCTCGAAGTGCTGGTTGATCAGGTCGCTCAGCTCGGCGATGTCCATCACCACTCGGTAGTACTTCTGCATGAAGCGCTCGACCGCCAGCTTAGCGTCACCATCCTGGTAGCCCAGCAGGCTGGCGATGGCGCGCTGGTGGTCGAACAGCAGGCGGTCTTCGGCCCGTCCGGCCAGCATGTGCAAGGCGTAACGTACCTTCCACAGGAAGTCCTGGCTGGAGGCAAGCAACGCATATTCGCTTTCCAGGAGAAAGCCCTGGCCGAGCATTGCGTGAAGATTCAGCGTGCCGAAGTGGCGTCGGGCAACCCAGAGAATGGTCTGGATGTCGCGCAGGCCGCCCGGGGAGCCTTTGACGTTGGGTTCCAGGTTGTACTCGGTGTCGTTGTATTTGGCGTGGCGAGCCTGTTGCTCCTCGCGCTTGGCCAGAAAGAACTGTCTGCTCGGCCACATCTCGGCAGTGCTGGTGACCGCCTGCATGCGCTGGCGCAGGCGCTCCGGGCCGGCAATGGTGCGGCTTTCCATCAGGTTGGTGACAACTGTCAGATCGGCACGGCCTTCTTCCGCGCATTCGGCCACCGAGCGCACGCTCTGGCCGACTTCGAGGCCAATGTCCCACAGCAAGGTGAGAAAGGACTCGATGGGCTCGCGGAAGGTCTCGTGGTCATCGTTATCGAGCAGGATCAGCAGGTCGATATCGGAATAGGGATGCAGCTCGCCACGGCCGTAGCCGCCCACCGCCAGCAGCGCGATAGCCGCATCTTCACTCCAGGCCAGGCGATCCCAGGCTTCGCGCAGGATCTGATCGGTAAACCAGGCGCGGTCTTCAACCAGGCGGCGTACGTCGCGGCCTTCCTTGAAGCGCGCATCCAGCACCTCATGGGCGCGGCGGATGGCTTTCTTGAAAGCTCCGATCGGGCTGGCTTTCAAGGCCAGTTCCGCCTGGAACTGGCCGCGGTCGAAGAGTTCGTGATCTACCTGCGGCATGCAGCGGCCTTCCTTTAATAAGGGCGGCGATCAGGCCGACATGCGTGGAATGGTGTCGTCACTGCGCAAGGTGAAGATCTCGTACCCATCAGCGGTGACCAGAATGGTGTGCTCCCATTGCGCCGAGAGCTTGCGGTCCTTGGTGATAGCAGTCCAGCCGTCGCCAAGCAGGCGGGTTTCGGCGCGGCCCTGGTTGATCATCGGTTCGATGGTGAAGGTCATGCCTTCCTTCAGCTCCATACCCGTGCCGGCACGGCCGTAATGAAGGATCTGCGGTTCTTCGTGAAATACCGCGCCAATGCCATGGCCACAGTATTCGCGCACCACGGAAAAACCGTTCTTCTCCGCGTGTTTCTGGATCACTTCACCGATATCGCCCAGACGCGCGCCGGGGCGCACCTGTTCGATACCTTTATACATGCACTCCTGGGTGACCTTCGCCAGGCGCTCGGCCCACTCCGGCACTTTGCCGACCATGAACATCTTGCTGGTATCGCCGTGGTAACCATCCTTGATCACCGTGATATCGATGTTCAGCACGTCGCCTTCCTTAAGCGGCTTGTCGTTGGGGATGCCATGACAGACCACGTGGTTGATCGAGGTGCAGATCGACTTGGGGAAGCCTTTGTAGTTGAGCGGGGCGGGAATGGCCTGTTGCACGTTGACGATATAGTCGTGGCAAATGCGGTCCAGGTCCTCGGTGGTGACCCCGGGTTTGACATGTTCGCCGATCATTTCCAGCACCTCGGCGGCCAGGCGGCCGGCGACGCGCATTTTCTCGATTTCATCCGGCGACTTGATGGTGACGGTCATAGAAGCTCTCGGGCACGTATCAAAAAAAGAGGGCTATGTTAGCAGCTTCATCGCCTCAAGCCATAAGCGCTCGGCGCCGGCACGCCGGGCCGATGATCTACAGCTGTAGCTTGCGCCTGCCCTTTATGGTATAAAACCCGCCGCTTTACGGGCCACAGGCTCGCAAGCATAAACCCACACACGTATCGACACGGTTTCCTGGGTGCCTTTCGACAGGTTCGAATGGTTGGAAATTGGGATGCGTGGAGGCCTAACCCGACTTATCAAGGAACTATCATGTCCCAAGTCAACATGCGCGATATGCTGAAGGCCGGTGTGCACTTCGGCCACCAGACCCGTTACTGGAACCCGAAAATGGGCAAGTACATTTTCGGCGCGCGCAACAAGATCCACATCATCAACCTCGAAAAAACCCTGCCGATGTTCAACGACGCGCTGTCGTTCGTCGAGAAGCTGGCTTCGGGCAAAAACAAGATTCTGTTCGTCGGTACCAAGCGTTCCGCTGGCAAGATCGTTGCTGAAGAAGCAGCACGTTGCGGCTCGCCGTACGTCGATCATCGCTGGTTGGGCGGCATGCTGACCAACTACAAAACCATCCGCGCCTCGATCAAGCGTCTGCGTGATCTGGAAGTTCAGTCCCAGGACGGCACTTTCACCAAGCTGACCAAGAAAGAAGCCCTGATGCGCACCCGTGATCTGGAAAAACTGGATCGCAGCCTGGGTGGTATCAAGGACATGGGCGGTCTGCCAGACGCTCTGTTCGTGATCGACGTTGACCACGAGCGCATTGCTATCACCGAAGCCAACAAGCTGGGCATCCCGGTTATCGGCATCGTCGATACCAACAGCAGCCCGGAAGGCGTTGACTACATCATCCCAGGCAACGATGACGCCATCCGCGCCATCCAGCTGTACATGGGCGCCATGGCTGATGCAGTAATGCGCGGTCGTAACAACACTGGCGTTAGCGGCGACGAGTTCGTCGAGCAAGCGCCGGCTGCTGAAGCGGCTGAAGGCTGAGTAGTTAACGCCTAGCGTTTACTCAGTACGCAAAAAGGGGGCTAGGCCCCCTTTTTGCCACTTGCAAACCCTGGTCGGCAAGATTGCCTTTTGTGCCCGAGGCAGCGGCCGACAAGCGTGTTTACAGAATTGAACGCCCGCACCGCCGGGTGGAATGGTTAAAAACCTATCCAAGAGGAATTTGAAATGGCAGAGATTACTGCAGCGTTGGTCAAAGAACTGCGCGAGCGTACTGGCGAAGGCATGATGGATTGCAAAAAGGCCTTGACCAAGGCCGGCGGCGACATCGAAAAAGCCATCGACGACATGCGTGCTTCCGGCGCAATCAAGGCTGCCAAGAAAGCAGGCAACATCGCTGCTGAAGGCGCCATCGCAGTCAAGGTTGCCGAAGACGGCAAATCGGCCGTGATCCTCGAAGTCAACTCGCAGACCGACTTCCTCGCTCTGCAGGACGATTTCAAGAATTTCGTCAACAGCAGCGTTGAAAAAGCCTTCGCCGAGAAGCTGACCGATGCCGCTCCGCTGATCGCTTCCCAGGAAGCCGCTCGCGAGGCATTGGTGGCCAAGGTTGGCGAGAACGTCAATATTCGCCGTCTGGCCCGTGTTGAAGGTGACGTCGTCAATGCCTACCTGCATGGCAACAAGATCGGCGTTGTGGTTGTACTGAAGGGCGGCGACGCCGAGCTGGCCAAGGACATCGCAATGCACGTTGCGGCCAGCAACCCGGAATTCCTGCTGCCTTCGGAAGTGTCTGCTGACGCGATCGAGCGCGAGAAGGCCGTGTTCATGAGCCTCAATGAAGACAAGATCAAGGGCAAGCCGGCTGATATCGTCGAGAAGATGGTCGGTGGTCGTATTCAGAAGTTCCTCGCTGAAGCCAGTCTGGTTGAGCAAGCCTTCGTCAAAGATCCGGAAATCAAGGTCGGCGCCCTGGCCAAGAAAGGCGGTGCTGAAATCGTTTCCTTCACCCGCTTCCAGGTAGGTGAGGGCATTGAGAAGCCGGTCGACAACTTCGCTGAAGAAGTAGCCGCCCAACTGGCTGCCAGCAAGCAGTAAGACGCTTTATAGTTGTTGCCCCGAAGAGGCTGCCCGCTTATGCGCGCGGCCTCTTTTTCAAATACGGGTCGGCACGTGTGGTAACTGGCTTGCTGTGCGCATTGCACAATAGGTCGGGAGTACGGTCGAAGTACTCAATGAAAAGCGGGTGGCAACGCCTGGAAGAATTCAAACGCCGCAGGAGAGACTGGTAATGGCTCAGCAGGTGAGTGGTCGTCAACCACGCTATAAACGCATTCTGCTCAAACTTAGCGGCGAGGCCCTGATGGGGTCGGAAGATTTTGGTATCGATCCCAAGGTGCTGGATCGCATGGCGCTGGAAGTCGGCCAGCTGGTCGGCATCGGCGTACAGGTGGGTCTGGTGATTGGTGGCGGCAACCTGTTTCGCGGTGCGGCGCTCTCGGCGGCTGGCATGGATCGGGTTACCGGCGACCACATGGGTATGCTGGCCACGGTGATGAATGCCCTGGCCATGCGCGATGCCTTGGAGCGTTCGAATATCCCGGCCATCGTCATGTCGGCGATTTCCATGGTCGGCGTGACCGATCATTACGATCGGCGTAAGGCGCTGCGCCATCTGAAAACCGGTGAGGTGGTGATTTTCGCCGCTGGCACTGGTAATCCGTTTTTCACCACCGATTCGGCTGCCTGCCTGCGCGCCATCGAAATCGATGCCGACGTGGTGCTGAAGGCGACCAAGGTGGACGGCGTCTACACTGCCGACCCGTTCAAGGACCCGCATGCGGAGAAGTTCGATCGTCTGACCTACGATGAAGTACTCGATCGTAAGCTGGGCGTGATGGATCTGACGGCCATTTGCCTGTGCCGCGATCACAAGATGCCGCTGCGCGTCTTCAATATGAATAAACCCGGTGCCCTGCTCAATATTGTGGTGGGCGGCGCCGAAGGCACTCTGATCGAGGAAGATGAAAAATGATCAACGAGATCAAAAAAGACGCCCAAGAGCGTATGCAGAAAAGCCTGGAATCGCTGGCTCATGCATTCAGCCGCATTCGTACCGGCCAGGCTCACCCCAGCATTCTGGGTGGGGTAATGGTGCCGTATTACGGCTCCGACACACCCCTTAATCAAGTCGCCAACGTGACCGTCAAGGATGCCCGTACCCTTCAGGTCGTGGCATTCGAGCGCAATATGCTGGCCGCGGTCGACAAAGCGATCCAGAGTTCCGGTCTGGGCTTCAATCCGACCAACCTGGGCGAGCTGCTGCTGATTTCCATGCCGGCACTCACCGAAGAAACCCGCAAGGGTTTCACCAAGCAGGCGCGTGATGCGGCTGAAGACGGTCGCGTAGCCGTGCGTAACATTCGTCGTGATGCCTTGAGTCAGCTGAAGGATCTGGTCAAGGAAAAGGAAATCAGCGAGGACGAGGAGCGTCGTGCCGCGGACGATATCCAGAAGCTGACCGATCGGTTCGTCGCGGAAATCGAAGTGGCGGTGAAGCAGAAAGAAGCGGATCTGATGGCTGTTTAACGGCCAGGATATCGTCATGAAGAACACCAGCTCCGCCGCCCAGGTGGCCGTGCCGCGCCATGTGGCGATCATCATGGATGGCAATAATCGCTGGGCCAAGAAGCGTCTTCTGCCAGGCGTCGCCGGCCATAAGGCGGGTGTCGATGCCGTTCGCGCGGTCATCGAGGTCTGCGCCGAGGCCGGCGTTGAAGTACTGACCCTGTTCGCCTTCTCCAGTGAGAACTGGCAGCGTCCGGCCGATGAGGTCGGTGCGCTGATGGAGCTGTTCCTGGGCGCACTGCGCCGCGAAGCCAAAAAACTCAATGACAACGACATCAGCCTGCGCATCATCGGTGACCGTTCGCGGTTTCACCCGGAGTTGCAGGCCGCGATGCGCGATGCCGAGGCCCAGACGGCGGGGGAGAAGCGCTTCGTCCTGCAGGTGGCGGCCAACTATGGCGGGCAATGGGATATCGCCCAGGCTGCGCAGCGCTTGGCCCGTGAAGTTCAGGGCGGCCATCTGCGTCCGGAGGACATTACCCCGGAGCTGCTGCAAAGCTGCCTTACCACTGGCGATTTGCCGCTCCCTGACCTGTGCATCCGTACGGGTGGCGAGCATCGCATCAGCAATTTCCTGCTCTGGCAGCTTGCTTACAGCGAGCTGTATTTTTCCGACCTGTTCTGGCCGGATTTCAAGCACGACGCAATGCGCCGGGCGTTGGCGGATTTCGCAACGCGGCAGAGACGCTTTGGCAAAACCAGTGAACAGGTCGAGAACGAGGCGCGCGCATGCTTAAACAACGAGTGATTACTGCATTGGTATTGTTGCCAATCGCACTGGTGGGGTTTTTCCTGCTCGACGGTGGGCTGTTCGCGTTGTTCATCGCGGCGGTCGTGACCCTGGGGGCGTGGGAATGGGCGCGCCTGGCCGGGTTCGACGGCCAGGGTGTACGCATTGCCTATGGCGCGCTGGTCGCGGCATTGCTGTTTGGCCTGTACCAGGTTCCCGCGCTGGCACTCTGGGTGCTCTCGTTAGGCATCATCTGGTGGGTGGCGGCGACCTTCATGGTCATCGGCTATCCCGGCAGCAGCCGATACTGGGGCAGCGGCGCCGGAAAGTTGTTGATCGGTCTGTTGATCCTGCTGCCGGCGTGGCAAGGTCTGGTGTTGCTCAAGCAGTGGCCCTTGGCCAACGGTCTGATTCTGGCGGTGATGGTGCTGGTCTGGGGGGCGGACATCGGCGCCTACTTCTCAGGCAAGCGTTTCGGCAAACGCAAGCTGGCGCCACGGGTAAGCCCGGGCAAAAGCTGGGAGGGGCTGATTGGCGGCCTGCTCACCAGCATGCTGATAACCGTGCTCGTGGGTTTCTATCGTGACTGGGGGTTGGCTGACTTTATCCTCGCTGTTGCAGGCGCTGCAGTGGTGGTGTTGCTGTCGGTGGTGGGTGACCTGACCGAGAGCATGTTCAAGCGTCAGTCTGGGATCAAGGACAGCAGCAATCTGCTGCCGGGGCATGGCGGCATACTGGACCGGATCGACAGCCTGACCGCGGCGGTTCCCGTATTCGCAGCGCTGCTCTGGCTGGCCGGTTGGGGCGCTCTGTGACGCAGCCGCAACAGATCACGGTGCTGGGTGCTACCGGCTCGATTGGCCTGAGTACGCTGGATGTGATTGCGCGACACCCTCAGCGTTACCAGGCATTTGCCTTGTCCGGCTTCAGCCGGCTGGTCGAGCTGGAAGCGCTGTGCATGATCCACCGCCCGCGTTATGCGGTGGTGGCCAGTGTGGAGGCCGCCCGTGATCTGCAAGGTAGCTTGAGCGCGGCGGGCCTGGGTACACGGGTGCTGCACGGTGAAGCGGGTTTGTGCGAGGTCGCGGCCCATCCCGAAGTCGATGCGGTGATGGCGGCCATCGTCGGCGCGGCAGGGTTGAAGCCGACGCTGGCGGCCGTGGAGGCGGGCAAGAAAGTGCTGCTCGCCAATAAGGAGGCGCTGGTAATGTCCGGCGCGCTGTTTATGCAGGCAGTACGTCGCAGTGGCGCCGTGTTGCTTCCCATCGACAGCGAGCACAATGCAATTTTCCAGTGTTTGCCGGGCGACTATTCTCGCGGGCTCGCGCAAGTGGGTGTGCGCCGCATCCTGCTGACGGCCTCCGGTGGCCCTTTTCGCGAGACCCCGCAGGAGCAGTTGGCTGCCGTTACCCCCGAGCAGGCGTGCGCGCACCCCAACTGGTCGATGGGGCGCAAGATTTCCGTCGATTCAGCCAGCATGATGAACAAAGGTCTCGAGTTGATTGAGGCCTGCTGGCTGTTCGACGCCAAGCCGGCGCAGGTCCAGATTGTCATCCATCCGCAGAGCGTGATTCATTCGCTGGTCGATTATGTCGATGGTTCGGTGCTGGCCCAGTTGGGTAATCCGGATATGCGTACACCTATCAGTCATGCATTGGCCTGGCCTGAGCGAATCGACTCGGGCGTGTCGGCCCTCGACCTGTTCGCGATCGGCCGACTGGACTTCCAGGCCCCCGACGAGCAGCGGTTTCCGTGCTTGCGCCTGTCGCGCCAGGCGGCCGAAGCGGGTGGAACGGCGCCGGCGATGTTGAATGCGGCCAATGAAGTGGCGGTCGCGGCCTTTCTTGAGCGGCGCATTCGCTTCCCGGAAATCGCGAGTATCATCGATGACGTTTTGAATACGGAGACCGCGGTTGCGGTTGAAAGCCTGGAGACGGTGCTGGCGGCGGATTGTCGCGCCCGAGAACTGGCTGAGCACTGGCTTAATCGCCCCCGACGCGGAGAAGCTTGATGAGCGCGCTTTACATGATTGTCGGCACCCTGGTCGCGGTAGGGGTGCTGGTTACGTTTCACGAGTTTGGTCACTTCTGGGTGGCTCGACGCTGCGGCGTGAAGGTGCTGCGGTTTTCGGTGGGTTTCGGCTCGCCGCTGTTGCGCTGGCATGATCGGCACGGTACGGAGTTTGTAGTTGCCGCCATTCCACTCGGCGGCTACGTGAAAATGCTCGATGAGCGTGAAGGCGATGTGCCGCCCGAGCAGGTCGATCAGTCGTTCAATCGCAAGAGTGTGCGTCAGCGCATTGCCATCGTTGCGGCTGGCCCTGTCGCAAACTTCATTCTTGCCATCGTGTTTTTCTGGCTGGTGGCCATGCTGGGTAGTCAGCAGGTGCGGCCAATCATTGGTGCGGTCGAGCCCGGCAGCCTGGCTGCCGAGGCCGGGTTGCAGGCTGGCCAGGAAATCGTGGCAGTCAACCAGCAGGCCACCAGCGGCTGGGCGGCAGTCAATCTGCAGCTGGTTCGGCGTCTTGGCGAGACCGGCACCTTGTCGGTCAGCGTGCTCGAGCCGGGTTCGACGGTCGAGAGCCAGCGGCAGATTGCATTGAGTGAATGGCAGAAGGGCGTCGGCGATCCTGATCCGATCGGGTCGTTGGGCATTCGCCCATGGCGACCCTCCCTGCCTCCTGTTCTAGCTCAGCTCGACCCGGAAGGACCTGCAGCAACAGCCGGCTTGAAGGTCGGCGACCGGTTATTGGCGATTGATGGTCAGCCGCTCGATGACTGGCAGCATTTGGTTGATCGGTTGCGGGTGCTGCCAGGCAAGGCGATTGTGCTGCAGATCGAGCGAGCGCAAGAGCGCCTTGAGTTACCGGTTACTCTTGCTGCCAAGGGCGAGGGCGCCGCGCGCAGTGGCTACCTCGGCGCTGGTGTAGCGGGCGTTGAATGGCCGCCAGAAATGCTCCGTGAGGTAAGCTTCGGGCCGCTTGAAGCGGTCGCCGAGGGTTTTCGGCGGACCTGGGCCATGAGCCTGCTGACGCTCGATTCATTGAAGAAAATGCTCTTCGGCGAGCTCTCGGTAAAAAACTTGAGCGGGCCGATAACCATTGCTAAAGTGGCGGGCGCTTCGGCTGAGTCGGGTTTGGGGGACTTTCTAACGTTCCTGGCCTACCTGAGCATAAGTCTGGGGGTTCTCAATCTGCTGCCAATCCCGGTTCTCGATGGGGGGCATCTGCTTTTTTATCTGGTGGAATGGGCGCGTGGCCGGCCTTTGTCCGACCGGGTGCAGGGTTGGGGGATGCAGATAGGCATCAGCTTGGTTGTGGGGGTGATGTTGCTCGCCCTCGTCAATGATCTGGGTCGACTGTAGCCATTACTGAATTACAAATCTGTCGCCTAGAGCGGCAGATTTTTTTATCGTCAGTTGGAATAAGAAAGGACTTCATGAAACGTCTGCTGCTACCTGCGGTTCTTGCCGCATCGATGATCGCCGAAGTTCACGCCGAGTCCTTCACCATTTCCGATATCCGCGTCAACGGCCTCCAGCGGGTTTCTGCGGGCAGCGTCTTTGGTGCCTTGCCGCTCAACGTTGGCGAGCAAACGGATGACCGTCTGCTTGTGGACGCTACACGTGAGCTGTTCAAAACCGGCTTCTTTCAAGACATCCAGCTTGGCCGCGATGGCGATGTGTTGGTGATCACCGTGGTCGAACGGCCCTCGATCTCCGGTATCGAAATCGAAGGCAACAAAGCCATCAGCAGCGAAGACCTGCTCAAAGGCCTCGACCAATCGGGGCTTGCCGAAGGTGAGATTTTCCAGCGTGCCACGCTTGAGGGCGTGCGCAACGAACTGCAGCGTCAATACGTGGCGCAGGGCCGTTACTCGGCACAGATCGAAACCGAGGTCATCCCTCAACCACGCAATCGCGTGGCATTGAAGATCAACATCAACGAAGGCTCAATTGCCGCCATTCAGCACATCAACGTCGTTGGCAACTCGGTGTTTTCCGACGAGGACCTGATCGACCTGTTCGAGCTGAAAACCACCAACTGGCTGTCGTTCTTCCGTAACGACGACAAATACGCCCGTGAAAAGCTCTCCGGCGACCTGGAACGCCTGCGCTCTTACTACCTGGACCGCGGCTACATCAACATGGACATTTCGTCCACTCAGGTTTCCATTACTCCTGACAAGAAGCACGTCTATGTCACGGTCAACGTGGACGAGGGCGAGAAATACAGCGTCAGCGAAGTGAAACTCTCCGGTGACTTGAAAGTGCCGGAAGAGGATATCAAGGCACTGCTGCTGGTGAAGGAAGGTCAGGTGTTCTCGCGTAAGGTGATGACCACCACCTCCGAATTGATTACCCGCCGCCTGGGTAACGATGGCTACACCTTCGCCAACGTCAACGGTGTGCCGGAGGCAAATGACGACGACAAGACCGTCGCGATCACCTTTGTCGTCGATCCTGGCAAGCGTGCCTACGTCAACCGCATCAACTTCCGCGGCAATACCAAGACCGAAGACGAAGTGCTGCGCCGAGAGATGCGTCAACTCGAAGGTGGTTGGGCGTCGACCTACCTGATCGATCAGTCGAAAACCCGTCTTGAGCGCCTTGGCTACTTCAAGGAAGTCAACGTCGAAACCCCTCAGGTGCCGGGCACCGACGACCAGATCGACGTGAACTACAGCGTGGAAGAGCAGGCCTCCGGCTCCATCACCGCCAGTGTGGGTTTCGCCCAGAACGCGGGCCTGATTCTCGGCGGCTCGATCAGCCAGAACAACTTTCTCGGCAGCGGTAACAAGGTCAGCATTGGCTTGACCCGCAGCGAGTACCAGGAGCGCTACAACTTCGGCTTCGTCGACCCTTACTGGACGGCCGACGGCGTCAGCCTGGGCTACAACGCCTTTTACCGCACGACCGATTACGACGAGCTCAATACCGACGTCTCCAGCTATGCAGTGGACAGTTATGGCGCAGGCGCAACCATTGGTTACCCGATTAGCGAAACTGCGCGTCTGACCTATGGCCTGACGATTCAACAGGACACCATCAGTACGGGTATTTATACCGTCGACGAAATCTTCGATTTCATCGAGGCGGAAGGCGACAGCTACCTCAACCTGAAAGCGTCGATTGGCTGGTCCGATTCCACCCTGAACCGCGGCGTAATGCCTAATCGCGGGCATTCGCAGAGCCTTGTGTTCGAAACTACGGTGCCGGGCAGCGATCTGTCGTTCTACAAACTCGACTACCGCGGTCAAGTGTTCAAGCCGCTGAGCGAAAACTACACGCTGCGCTTCCATACGCAGCTGGGTTATGGCGACAGCTTCGGCTCCACCTCGGACATGCCGTTCTACGAACACTATTACGCAGGTGGTTTTAACTCGGTGCGTGGCTTCGAGGACAGCAGTCTAGGGCCGCGCAGTACACCGAGCGATGGTACTAATCCGGGTACCGAGAATGATCCTGACGATGATCCATTGCCATTCGGCGGTAACGTGCTGATCCAGGGTGGCGTCGAGTTATTGTTCCCGATGCCCTTTGTAAAAGATCAGCGTTCCTTGCGTACGGCTTTTTTCTGGGATGTGGGTAACGTCTTTGACACCGCGTGCTCGGCCCGTGATTGCAGCGGAGTCGATGCTGGCGAGCTGGCGAGTTCGGTTGGTCTGGGGCTGACCTGGGTCACTGCACTGGGTCCGCTGAGCTTCAGCTTGGCCATGCCGATCGTCAAACCGGACGATGCAGATACCCAGGTTTTCCAATTCTCTCTCGGTCAGACGTTCTAAGCAGCTGACCCCAACAACGACAACAGTTTTGCAGGAGTGCATCGTGCGTAAGTTGACCCAACTGGTTTTATTGAGTGCCGCTCTGCTGGCAACTCCAGCATTCGCTGAAATGAAGGTCGCGGTATTGAACTATCAAATGGCCTTGCTCGAATCCGACGCTGCCAAGCGCTATGCGGTGGACGCCGAGAAGAAGTTCGGCCCGCAGCTGAACAAGCTGAAGACCCTGGAAAGCGATGCCAAACGTATTCAGGACCGTCTGGTCAAGGACGGCGAGAAGATGCAGACCGCCGAGCGCGAGCGTCTTGAGTTGGAGTTCAAGCAGAAAGCCCGTGACTTCCAGTTCCAGTCCAAGGAATTGAACGAAGCCAAGGCGGTAGCTGATCGCGACATGCTGAAAACCCTCAAGCCCAACCTGGACAAGGCGGTAGAGGAAGTGATCAAGAGTGGCAACTTCGATCTGGTCCTCGAGCGCGGTGCGGTGATTGATGTCAAACCTCAGTTCGATATCACCCGCCAGGTCATCGAGCGTATGAACAAGCTGCGCTGATAATGGGCGCAGTGCAGTTTTCCCTCGGTCAGTTGGCCGAGCGGTTGGGCGCCACGCTCCGCGGCGCGCCGGATACCCTCATTCGCGGGCTGGCTTCCTTGCAGGATGCCGGCCCCGGGCATTTGAGCTTTCTTGCCAACGCCCAGTACCGCAAGCACTTGACGGGTTGCCGCGCCGGTGCGGTTTTGCTCAATTCTGCAGATGCCGAAGGCTATGTGGGCGCGGCGTTGATCGTGGCCAATCCATACCTGGCTTACGCGCAGCTGTCCCACCTGTTCGATCCGAAACCCCAGGCGGCGACGGGCATTCATCCGACTGCATCGGTTGCCGCCGACGCCCGGGTCGATGGGAGTGCCAGCATCGGCCCGTATGTTGTGATCGAGAGTGGTGCACAGATTGGCCCAGGGGTAACCCTCGGGGCCCATTGCGTTGTTGGTGCCCGCTCGATAATCGGCGAAGGCGGGTGGCTTGCTCCGCGCGTGACCCTCTATCACGACGTGCGTATCGGCAAGCGTGCGGTGATCCAGTCAGGCGCAGTGATCGGCGGCGAAGGCTTCGGCTTCGCCAATGAGAAGGGCGTATGGCAGAAGATCGCGCAGATCGGTGGTGTCAGCATTGGAGACGACGTCGAAATCGGTGCCAACACCACCATCGACCGTGGCGCCCTGGCCGATACCCTGATCGGCAACGGGGTCAAACTCGACAACCAGATCATGATCGCGCACAACGTCCAGGTCGGCGACAACACCGCCATGGCCGGTTGCGTCGGTATTTCCGGCAGCACCAAGATTGGCAAGAACTGCATGATCGCTGGCGGCGTTGGCATGGTCGGGCATATCGAGGTGTGCGATGGCGTGTTCGTCACCGGAATGACCATGGTTACCCGTTCGATTACCGAGCCCGGCGCCTATTCTTCCGGTACGGCCATGCAGCCCGCGGCGGAGTGGCGTAAAAGCGCCGCGCGTATTCGCCAGCTGGATGACATGGCACGGCGGCTTCAGCAGTTGGAAAAGCAGCTCGCCGCGGTGACCCCGAACACCAACGCCTCATCTGATGCCTGAGCCGGCGATCGCTGTGCTCCCCTTCTTTTACTACAGGCTTCTCTGGACATGATGGACATCAACGAAATTCGCGAATACCTGCCCCACCGCTATCCATTCCTGCTGGTGGACCGGGTCGTGGATCTGGATATTGAAGGCAAGAGCATTCGCGCCTATAAGAATGTCAGCATCAATGAGCCATTTTTCAACGGGCACTTCCCTGAACACCCGATCATGCCGGGCGTATTGATCATCGAAGCGATGGCCCAGGCCGCCGGTGTACTGGGTTTCAAGATGATGGGGCTGAAGCCGGCGGATGGCACCCTGTACTACTTTGTTGGCTCCGATAAAATGCGTTTTCGCCAACCGGTTGTACCTGGCGATCAACTTATTCTCGAAGCCAAGCACCTGAGCAACAAGCGCAGTATCTGGAAGTTCGAATGCAAAGCCAGCGTGGACGGTAAGGAAGTCTGTTCAGCTGAAATCATTTGTGCGGAACGCAAACTATGAGTTTGATTGACCCTCGCGCCATTATCGACCCCAGTGCCAGGTTGGCTGACGACGTTGTCGTCGGCCCCTGGTCGATTGTCGGGGCCGATGTGGAGATTGGCGAGGGTAGCGTGATTGGCCCCCATGTGATTCTCAAAGGGCCGACCAGGATCGGTAAGCACAACCGCATCTATCAGTTTTCCTCGATTGGTGAAGACACGCCAGATCTCAAATACAACGGCGAGCCGACCCGCTTGCAGATCGGCGATCACAATGTGATTCGCGAGGGTGTCACCATCCACCGTGGCACCGTGCAGGACCGCAGCGAGACCACCCTGGGCGATCACAACCTGATCATGGCCTACGCCCACATCGGCCATGACAGCGTCATCGGCAATCATTGCATTCTGGTCAACAACACCGCGCTTGCCGGCCATGTGCATATGGACGACTGGGCCATCCTGTCGGGCTATACGCTGGTGCATCAGTTCTGCCATATCGGTGCCCACAGCTTTTCCGGCATGGGCACCGCCATTGGCAAGGACGTGCCCGCCTATGTCACGGTGTTTGGCAACCCCGCCGAAGCACGCGGCATGAATTTCGAAGGCATGCGCCGCAGGGGCTTCAGTGCCGAAGCCATTCAGGCTTTGCGCCGCGCCTACAAGATCGTTTATCGCCAGGGCCTGACGGTCGAGCAGGCCCTGGGCGAACTTGCTGAATCCTCTGCGCAATTCCCCGAGGTCGCGCTGTTTCGCGATTCCATCCAGGCGTCCAGCCGCGGCATCACGCGTTAAACCATGACCAGTCCATTGCGTGTTGCGCTGGTGGCCGGTGAGGCGTCCGGCGACATTCTCGGTGCCGGTTTGATGCAGGCGCTGAAACAACGCCATGCCGACGTCGAATTCATCGGAGTCGGCGGTCCGTTGATGCAGGCACAGGGCCTCGTATCCTATTTCCCTATGGAGCGCCTGGCCGTCATGGGCCTGGTCGAAGTACTCGGCCGTCTGCCGGAATTGCTCTCGCGCCGCAAACGTCTGCTGAAGACCTTGATCGAGGCGAAGCCGGACGTGTTTATCGGCATCGATGCGCCGGATTTCAATCTGGACCTTGAGCTCAAGCTGCGTCGGGCCGGGATCAAGACCGTCCACTACGTCAGCCCCTCGGTCTGGGCCTGGCGGCAGAAGCGCGTATTCAAGATCCGCGATGCCTGCGACCTGATGCTGACGCTGTTTCCGTTCGAGGCGCAGTTTTATGACGCGCACCAGGTCCCCGTGAGGTTCGTTGGCCATCCGCTCGCCGATGCGATTCCGACGCAGGCCGATCGGGCGGCTGCGCGCGACGCCCTGGATCTACCGCACGATGGTCATGTCGTGGCGCTGCTGCCGGGAAGTCGTGGTGGCGAAGTCGCTCGTCTGGGCGGCTTGTTTCTCGATACGGCGGTGCGCCTGCGCACCCTGCGCCCCGGCGTGCGCTTTGTCCTGCCATGTGCCAACCCGGAGCGGCGCAAGCAGTTGGAAGAGCTGCTCGTCGGTCGCGACCTGCCCCTGACCCTGCTCGATGGTCGTTCCCATGACGCCCTGGCCGCCTGCGACGCGGTGCTGATTGCCTCCGGTACGGCGACTCTGGAAGCCCTGTTGTACAAACGGCCAATGGTGGTGGCCTATAAGGTTGCGCCACTGACGTATCAGATTCTCAAACGGCTGGTTAAAAGTCCCTATATTTCCTTGCCCAACCTGCTGGCTGAGCGCCTGCTGGTGCCCGAGCTGATTCAGGACGCCGCGACGCCGGAAGCCTTGGCTCAGGTGTTGGCACCACTGCTTGAGGGTGGCGAGGAGCAGACGGTCGGCTTCGGTGTGATTCATCGTGCGTTGCGCCGTGATGCCTCGATCCAGGCGGCCGACGCGGTGCTGACTGTGGCAGGGCGCGGCTGATGCAACTGGGGCTGGATTTCACCCTGGTCGAGGAATTGGTCGCTGGCGTCGATGAAGTCGGCCGCGGCCCGCTGTGCGGCGCGGTGGTTACCGCTGCGGTGATTCTCGATCCATCGCGGCCGATACTTGGTCTCAACGATTCGAAGAAGCTCACCGAGGCACGCCGGGAAAAGCTGTTCGACGAGATCTGCGAAAAAGCCCTGGCCTGGTGCATCGCCCGCGCCGAGGTCGAGGAAATCGACCGTCTGAACATTCTCCACGCGACCATGCTGGCCATGCAGCGTGCCGTCGAAGGTCTGAGCGTCACGCCGCGACTGGCGCTGATCGACGGTAATCGCTGCCCGGTGTTGCAAGTACCCAGCACGGCCGTGGTCAAGGGCGACAGCCAGGTGCCGGCAATCGCCGCAGCCTCGATCCTGGCAAAAGTCAGTCGCGATTGGGAAATGCAGCGCTTGGACACGGACTACCCGGGCTACGGTATCGCTGGGCACAAGGGCTACCCGACCCCGATTCATTTGGAAGCGCTGCGGCGCCTGGGCCCCACGCCGATTCATCGACGTTCCTTTGCCCCAGTGCGCGAACTGCTGCAAACCTGAGCACTCGCAAGCTCACACTTGGCTACGGAAGCGGGCGCCAGGCTGATGTTTTTTCCAAGGCCCGGTACAATCCGGGCCTTGTTGTTTCAGTGTTTCAATGGGATCGCCATGACCGCTTCGTTCGTCCACCTGCGTTTGCATACCGAATTTTCCCTGGTCGACGGCTTGGTAAGGGTCAAACCGCTGGTCAAGTCGGTGGCGGCTGCAGGGATGCCTGCGGTGGCGGTTACCGATCAAAGCAACATGTGCTCGCTGGTCAAGTTCTACAAGGCGGCGATGGGGGCTGGCATCAAACCTATCTGCGGCGCCGACATCTGGCTGGCCAGCGCGGACGAAGACGGCCCGCTAAGCCGCATGACGCTGCTGGTGATGAATGCCAAGGGCTATCGCAACCTCACCGAACTGGTCTCCCGTGGCTGGACTGAAGGCCAGAGCAATGACCTGGTAATCATCCGGCGCGAGTGGGTCAAGGAAGCGTCCGAAGGGCTTATCGCCTTGTCCGGCGCGAAGGAGGGCGAGGTCGGTCATGCCTTGCTCAATGGCGATCCAGCTGAGGCGCAGGCGGTGCTGCAGGAGTGGCTGGCGGTATTTCCGGAGCGCTTCTACCTGGAGGTGCAGCGCACCAGCCGGGTTAACGACGAAGAGCATCTGCACCTGGCCGTCGAACTGGCGGAGAAGGTTGGCGCGCCACTGGTGGCGACTAACGATGTGCGTTTCCTCAAACAGGACGATTTTGCCGCCCATGAAACCCGCGTGTGCATCGGTGAGGGCCGCAGCCTGGATGACCCACGCCGGCCGCGCAGCTATTCCGACCAGCAGTACCTGAAAACCCCGGAAGAGATGTGGGAACTGTTCAGCGACTTGCCCGAAGCGCTGGAAAACACCGTCGAGATCGCCAAGCGCTGCAACATCGAAGTGCAGTTGGGCAAGCACTTCCTGCCCGACTTCCCGGTGCCAGCCGGCATGACCATGGACGAATATTTTCGCAAGGTCTCCTTCGATGGCCTCGATGAACGCCTTGCAGTGCTGTTGCCGAGGGACACACCCGATTACGAAGCGAAGAAGCAGGTATACGTCGACCGGCTGAATTTCGAGCTGGATATCATCATCCAGATGGGCTTCCCCGGTTATTTCCTGATCGTAATGGACTTCATCAAGTGGGCGAAGAACAACGGCGTGCCGGTCGGCCCCGGCCGTGGTTCAGGTGCCGGCTCGCTGGTAGCCTACGTGCAGAAGATCACCGATCTCGACCCGCTGGCCTATGACCTGCTGTTCGAGCGCTTCCTCAACCCCGAGCGGGTCTCCATGCCCGACTTCGACGTCGACTTCTGCATGGACGGGCGCGATCGGGTCATTGAATACGTGGCCGAGAAATACGGCCGCAACGCGGTCAGCCAGATCATTACCTTCGGCACCATGGCGGCCAAGGCGGTTGTGCGTGACGTGGCACGGGCCCAGGGCAAGTCCTATGGCCTGGCGGATCGTCTGTCGAAGATGATTCCTTTCGAAGTCGGCATGACCCTGGAAAAGGCCTACGAGATGGAGGAACCGCTGCGCGAGTTCCTCAAGGTCGACGAGGACGCCCGGGAAATCTGGGACATGTCGCTGAAGCTCGAAGGCATCTGCCGCGGTACCGGCAAGCATGCCGGCGGCGTGGTAATCGCCCCGACCAAACTCACCGACTTTTCACCGATCGCCTGTGACGACGAGGGCGGCGGCCTGGTGACCCAGTTCGACAAGGACGACGTGGAGTCGGCGGGCCTGGTGAAGTTCGACTTCCTCGGTCTGCGTACGCTCACCATCATCAAGTGGGCGATGGAAACCATCAACCGCGAGCAGGCCAAGAAAGGCCTGGGGCCACTGGATATCGATTTCATCCCGCTGGATGACAAGCCGACATTCAGCATGCTGCAGAAAGCCGAGACCACTGCGGTGTTCCAGCTCGAATCCCGCGGCATGAAGGAACTGATCAAGAAGCTCAAGCCAGACTGCCTGGAAGACCTGATCGCCCTGGTGGCGTTGTTCCGACCGGGCCCGCTGCAATCGGGCATGGTCGACGACTTCATCAACCGCAAGCACGGCCGTGCCGAGCTGGCCTACCCGCACCCGGATTATCAGTACGACGGGCTGCGCCCGGTACTGGCGCCGACCTACGGCATCATCCTGTACCAGGAACAGGTGATGCAGATTGCCCAGGTCATGGCGGGTTATACCCTCGGCGGTGCGGACATGCTGCGCCGTGCCATGGGTAAGAAAAAACCCGAGGAGATGGCCAAGCAGCGCGGCGGCTTCATCGAAGGCTGCGCCAACAACGGAATCGACGCAGACCTGGCGGGCAACATCTTCGACCTGGTGGAAAAGTTCGCCGGTTATGGCTTCAACAAGTCGCACTCGGCCGCCTACGGCCTGGTTTCCTACCAGACCGCGTGGCTCAAAGCCCACCACCAGGCGCCGTTCATGGCGGCAGTGTTGTCGGCGGATATGCACAACACCGACAAGGTCGTGACCCTGATCGAGGAGTGCCGCAGCATGAAGCTGCGCCTCGATGCGCCTGATGTGAACACCTCGGAGTTCAAGTTCACCGTCAACGACGAAGGCTGGATCGTTTACGGCCTGGGCGCGATCAAGGGCGTGGGCGAGGGCCCGGTCGAGGCGATAGTCGAGTCGCGCAAGGACGGTCCGTTCAAGGATTTGTTCGACTTCTGCTCGCGAGTCGACCTCAAACGCATCAACAAGCGCACCCTGGAAGCGCTGATTCATAGCGGTGCACTCGATCGGCTGGGGCCGTATTTCCATGAAGAGCTGAAAGCTTATCAGGCCAATATCGACCGCAATCGTGCGGTGCTGCTGGCGGCGATGGAGGAAGCGGTGCAAGCCGCCGAACAGACCGCGCGCAGCCACGACAGCGGCCACATGGACCTGTTTGGCGGCGTGTTCGCCGATGCCGAAACCGATGTCTATGCCAATCATCGTCGCGCTCGCGAGCTGTCGCTGAAGGAGCGCCTCAAGGGCGAAAAGGACACCCTGGGCCTGTACCTGACCGGCCACCCGATTGATGAATACGAAGGCGAAGTCAGGCGTTTTGCCCGTCAGCGCATCATCGACCTTAAACCGTCCCGGGAAAGCCAGACCGTTGCTGGTTTGATCGTCAATCTGCGGGTGATGAAGAACAAGA
Organism: Pseudomonas cistanchae; assembly: GCF_054483635.1. Lineage (NCBI taxonomy): Bacteria > Pseudomonadati > Pseudomonadota > Gammaproteobacteria > Pseudomonadales > Pseudomonadaceae > Pseudomonas > Pseudomonas cistanchae. The sequence goes on from NZ_JBTLWN010000004.1 coordinate 336,849, forward strand.
AGGGCGACAAGATGGGCTTTATCACCCTGGACGACCGTTCCGGGCGAATCGAAGCCTCCTTGTTCGCTGAAGCCTTCAACAGCGCCCAGGCCCTGTTGCAAACCGACGCGCTGGTGGTGGTCGAAGGTGAGGTCAGCAACGATGATTTTTCCGGTGGCCTGCGCCTGCGTGCCAAGCGCGTCATGAGTCTGGAGGAAGCCCGCACCGGTCTGGCCGACAGCCTGCGACTAAAGCTCGCCAGTACGGCGCTGAAGGGCGACCGTCTGCGCTGGCTGGCGGAGCTGTGCAGCAAGCACCGCGGCGCCTGCCCGATCACCGTGGAATACAACCGCGAGGATGCCCGTGCGCAATTGCAGTTCGGCGAAACCTGGCGCATCGAACCGGCCGACAGCCTGATTCAGGCTTTGCGTGACCAGTTCGGACGAGACAACGTCTTTTTGCACTACCGCTGATTTCGCGGGGCTCAGGCCCCGTCCATCAGCCGCGACACCCGCCGTATCGATTCGATTGGTGCGGGGCGGGTGTCGACCTGAATGCGCCTGCTGCTATAAGGTAGGGCGCACCCCGGCCACCTGGCCGTCGACGCAAGACGGATGACTATGAACCCGAATTTTCTCGATTTCGAACAGCCGATCGCCGACCTGCAAGCCAAGATCGAAGAGCTTCGCCTGGTGGGTAACGACAACTCGTTGAACATCTCTGACGAAATCACGCGCCTGCAAGACAAGAACAGCAGCTTGACCGAAAGCATTTTCGGCAACCTAACCAGTTGGCAAATCGCCCAGCTGGCTCGTCATCCGCGGCGCCCCTATACCCTGGATTACCTGCAACACATCTTCACCGAGTTCGACGAGCTGCACGGTGATCGGCACTTCTCCGACGACGCTGCGCTGGTAGGTGGCGTCGCCCGCCTGAACGGTCAGCCGGTGATGGTAATTGGTCACCAGAAAGGCCGCGACGTGCGCGAGAAAGTTCGCCGTAACTTCGGCATGCCGCGCCCCGAAGGCTACCGCAAGGCCTGTCGTCTGATGGAGATGGCCGAGCGTTTCAAGATGCCGATTCTGACGTTTATCGATACGCCGGGCGCCTACCCTGGCATCGACGCCGAAGAGCGTGGGCAGAGCGAAGCCATCGCCTGGAACCTGCGGGTGATGGCACGCCTGAAGACGCCGATCATCGCCACCGTAATCGGTGAAGGTGGCTCCGGTGGCGCGTTGGCAATCGGCGTGTGCGACCAGTTGAACATGCTTCAGTATTCCACTTACTCGGTGATTTCGCCGGAAGGCTGCGCCTCGATTCTGTGGAAGACCTCGGACAAGGCGCCCGATGCGGCCGAGGCGATGGGTATTACCGCCGAGCGCCTTAAGGGCCTGGGCATCGTCGACAAGGTCATTGCCGAGCCCCTTGGAGGCGCCCACCGCGAGCCGGCGGCTGCGGCCGAGTCGATCCGTCAGGAGCTGACCGAGCAATTGCAGATGCTGGAGAAGTTCGATACCGAGGCACTGCTGGCGCGGCGTTATGAGCGTCTGATGAGCTACGGCATCGCCTAAGCAGCAACGTCCGTGCCGGTGGGCTTGGCGCCCATCGGTACCGCTAGAACCCCATTCCTATGTCCCTCTCAATCCGGTTGTTGGCAGCCCTGGCACCCTGGCGTAACGCACCGGCCTGGCGCATTGCGCTGTCGGGCGGTCTGGATTCCACCGTGCTGCTGCATCTGCTCGCCTCCCAGGTGCAACGCGAGTCCCTGCCAGCGCTTTCCGCGCTGCATATAAGCCATGGATTGCAACCCGTTGCCGAGCAATGGCCGGCTCACTGCCGTCAGCTGTGCGACGCGCTTGGGGTGCCGTTACAGGTCGAGCAGGTTCGGGTGCCAGCGGGCGCGAGTATTGAGCGCGCCGCACGCGAGGCTCGTTATGTCGCTTTCGAAGCGGCACTGGCGCCAGGCGAAGTGCTGCTGCTGGCCCAGCATCGCGATGATCAGGCCGAGACCCTGTTGTTTCGTCTGCTGCGCGGCGCTGGTGTGCAGGGGCTGACGGCCATGCCGGTCAGCCGGCCGCTGGGCAAGGGCAGGCTGTTGCGCCCGCTTCTGCAGTGTTCGCGTGCCGAACTTCTGGCCTATGCCCATCAGCATCAGCTGACCTGGGTGGAAGACCCATCGAATGTCGACAGCCACTTCTCGCGCAATTACCTGCGCCATCAGGTGATGCCGACGTTGCTCGCGCGCTGGCCGCAAGCGACGCAGAGCATCGCCCGGGCCGCGCAGCATTTGACCGAGGCTGCGCAGCTGCTCGACGAGTTGGCGCAGCAGGACCTGATGGCGGCGCAAGCGCCGTCAGCCTTGGCCTGGCTTGAACTGCCCAGTCTTTCATTGCCCGCCTTGGCGGCTCTTGGTGATGCGCGCCAGCGCAATGCATTGCGTTACTGGCTAAGAGCCTGGACACCGATGCCGGATAGCGATCATTGGGCTGGCTGGGAGTCGATGCGCGACGCCAAGAACGTAGCTGCACCGATGTGGCGCCTGGCTGCTGGCGAAGTGCACCGCGCCGACGGACGGTTGTGGTGGCTGAGTGGCGATTGGTTGAAAAAACCTGCACTGCCGCTAGGTCCGCCATCGGCGAACGAATGGCTGCAATTGCCGGACAACGGCGCTGTACGCCTGAATGGAGAACTGCCCGACGGGGCGTTGCGCATTTCGTACCGCTGCGGTGGCGAGTCGATGAATCTCCCGGGGCGCGGCCATCGTGACCTGAAGCGCCTGCTCAACGAGCATCATCTGCCCGTTTTTCTGCGGGGCCGTGTGCCGCTGCTATGGCGTGACGGAGAGCTGCTGGCCGTCGCGAATGTGCCCGGTCTAGATGGCCCGGCGGACCGGGGCTGGCAATTGAGCTGGCGGCCGCCGACGAACGATCAAGGTTTGAGCTGGTAGGGCCTTTCCGGTAGACTACGCTCCCGTCTTATTAGAGCTTTTACAGATTCCATTTCGTCAAGAAAGCTGGGTCGGTAGTCGCCTGTCAGTTGCTGCAATTTGTACTCGATGGCTTCGGCCCTCCTTCGCTTTCCCGGCGGCGCAGACCGCTTAACGCAGACTTCTAGGGTTTTTATGACGCGCTACATATTCGTCACGGGTGGTGTTGTTTCTTCTTTGGGGAAAGGCATCGCCTCGGCTTCATTGGCGGCTATCCTGGAGGCGCGGGGCCTGAAGGTCACGATGCTCAAGCTGGATCCCTATATCAACGTCGATCCGGGCACCATGAGCCCGTTCCAGCACGGCGAAGTGTTCGTCACCCACGACGGCGCCGAGACCGACCTGGACCTGGGCCACTACGAGCGGTTCATCCGCACCACCATGACCCAGAACAACAACTTCACCACCGGCCGCGTTTACGAAGACGTGCTGCGCCGCGAGCGCCGTGGTGATTACCTGGGTGCGACCATTCAGGTCATTCCGCACATCACCGACGAGATCAAGCGCCGCATCATCAAGGGTGCCGGCGATGCCGACGTGGCCATGGTCGAGATCGGCGGGACGGTGGGCGACATCGAGTCGCAACCGTTCCTCGAGGCCATCCGCCAGTTGCGCGTGGAAGTCGGCGCCAAGCGCGCCATGCTGATGCACCTGACTCTAGTGCCTTATATCGCCACTGCCGGCGAGACCAAGACCAAACCGACCCAACATTCGGTCAAGGAATTGCGCTCCATCGGCCTACAGCCTGACGTATTGATTTGCCGCTCGGACCATCCAGTCGATGTTTCCTCGCGGCGCAAGATCGCGCTGTTCACCAACGTCGAAGAGCGCGCGGTGATTTCCCTGGAAGACGTCGACACCATCTACAAGATCCCGGGCGTTCTGCACGCCCAGGGTCTGGACGATTTCGTCGTCGAGCGCTTCGGCCTGGAGTGCGGCGGTGCCGATCTGTCCGAGTGGGATCGCGTGGTCGATGCCAAGCTCAACCCGGAGAAAGAAGTCACCATTGCTATGGTAGGCAAGTACATGGAACTGCTGGACGCCTACAAGTCGCTGATCGAAGCGATGAGCCATGCCGGCATCCAGAACCGGACCAAGGTCAACCTGCGTTATATCGACTCCGAAGACATCGAGAACAAAGGCACCGCGTTGCTCGAAGACGTGGACGCCATTCTGGTGCCGGGCGGCTTCGGTCTGCGTGGCGTCGAAGGCAAGATCAAGACGGTGCAGTTTGCTCGGGAAAACAAGATTCCTTACCTGGGAATCTGTCTCGGCATGCAGGTCGCGGTGATCGAGTTTGCCCGCAACGTGCTGGGCTGGACCGATGCCAACTCCACCGAGTTTGATACCAGCAGCCAGCACCCGGTGGTTGGCCTGATTACCGAATGGCAGGACGCGACCGGTGTTACCGAGCAGCGCAGCGACAGTTCTGACCTGGGCGGCACCATGCGCCTCGGTGCCCAGGACTGCCAACTGATGGCCGGCTCCAATGTGCGTGACTGCTACGGTCAGGATGTGATCGTCGAGCGTCACCGCCACCGTTACGAAGTGAACAACAATTTGCTGCCGCAGTTGATCGAGGCAGGCCTGAAGGTCACTGGTCGCTCGGCCGATGGGGCACTGGTTGAGGTAGTCGAATCGCCTGATCATCCGTGGTTCGTCGCCTGTCAGTTCCACCCTGAGTTCACCTCGACACCGCGCGACGGTCACCCGTTGTTCAGCGGTTTCGTCAACGCCGCCCTGGCGCAGAAAGCGAAGAAGGCATAAGGACATGGCACAGAAAATCATCAAGGTTGGCGCTATCGAAATCGCCAACGACAAGCCGTTCGTGCTGTTCGGCGGCATCAATGTCATCGAGTCCCGCGACTTGGCCATGCGTGCCTGCGAGGAGTATGTGCGGGTCACCGAGAAACTCGGCATTCCTTACGTGTTCAAGGCCAGCTTCGACAAGGCCAACCGCTCTTCGGTAACGTCCTTCCGTGGCCCGGGCCTGGAAGAGGGCATGAAGGTCTTCGAAGAAATCAAGAAGACCTTCGGCGTGCCGGTGATCACCGACGTGCACGAGCCGCATCAGGCGCAGCCGGTGGCGGACGTGTGCGACATCATCCAGCTGCCCGCGTTTCTGTCACGACAGACCGACCTGGTGGTGGCCATGGCCAAGACCGGCGCGGTGATCAATATCAAGAAGGCGCAGTTTCTCGCGCCCCAGGAAATGAAACATATCCTGGCCAAGTGCGAAGAGGCCGGTAACGATCAGTTGATCCTCTGCGAGCGCGGTTCCTCGTTCGGTTATAACAACCTGGTGGTGGACATGCTCGGCTTCGGCATCATGAAGCAGACCAACTACCCGGTATTCTTCGACGTGACCCATGCGTTGCAGATGCCCGGTGGCCGCGCGGACTCCGCTGGTGGTCGGCGCGCCCAGGTCACCGACCTGGCCAAGGCTGGCATGAGCCAGGGTCTTGCGGGGTTGTTCCTCGAGGCACATCCAGACCCGGACAATGCCAAATGCGACGGTCCCTGTGCCTTGCGCCTGGAAAAGCTTGAGCCCTTCCTCACCCAGCTCAAGCAATTGGATGATCTGATCAAGAACTTTCCCCCGATCGAGACTGCCTAACACGGCCGTTCTCCGGTAAAGTGCCGGCCGGGCATAATCTGACTGGCTGGTCAGTTCTTCCGTTTTTCTGTTGAGGAAAGACGGGTTTCCTTCGGTGGTTCTGTTTCGTCAACTTTTGGAGTGCTAAACGCAATGGCAAAGATCGTCGACATCAAGGGTCGTGAGGTTCTCGACTCCCGTGGCAATCCCACCGTGGAAGCCGATGTAGTTCTCGACAATGGCATCGTAGGCAGCGCCTGTGCGCCGTCCGGTGCGTCCACCGGTTCCCGCGAAGCGCTGGAACTACGTGATGGCGACAAAGGCCGCTACCTCGGCAAAGGCGTATTGAAAGCCGTCGCCAACATTAATGGCCCGATCCGCGATCTGCTGCTGGGCAAGGACCCGGTTGATCAGAAGGCGCTGGATCAGGCCATGATCGCCCTCGATGGCACCGAGAACAAAGGCAAGCTTGGCGCCAATGCCATCCTCGCCGTGTCCCTGGCTGCAGCCAAAGCCGCTGCCCAGGACCAAGACCTGCCGCTGTACGCGCACATTGCCAATCTGAACGGCACCCCAGGCCAGTACTCCATGCCGGTGCCGATGATGAACATCATCAACGGCGGCGAGCACGCCGATAACAACGTCGATATCCAGGAATTCATGGTGCAGCCGGTTGGTGCCAAGACGTTCGCCGACGGCTTGCGCATGGGTACCGAGATTTTCCATCACCTCAAGGCGGTGCTCAAAGCCCGTGGCCTGAGCACCTCGGTCGGTGACGAGGGCGGCTTCGCGCCAAACCTGGCATCCAACGAAGATGCGCTGGCGGCGATTGCCGAAGCCGTGGCCAATGCCGGCTACACGCTGGGCGACGACGTCACCCTGGCGCTGGACTGCGCGTCCAGCGAGTTCTTCGAAGATGGCAAGTACGACCTGGCTGGCGAAGGCAAAGTCTTCGATGCTGCCGGTTTCGCCGACTACCTGGCAGGTCTGGCCGAGCGCTACCCGATCATCTCCATTGAAGACGGCATGGATGAGTCCGACTGGGCGGGCTGGAAGGTACTGACCGACAAAATCGGCGCCAAGGTGCAGCTGGTCGGCGACGACCTGTTCGTCACCAATACCAAGATTCTCAAGGAAGGCATCGACAAGGGCATCGGCAATTCGATCCTGATCAAGTTCAACCAGATCGGCACCCTGACCGAAACCCTGGAAGCCATTCAGATGGCCAAGGCTGCCGGTTATACCGCTGTGATTTCGCACCGCTCCGGCGAGACCGAAGACAGCACCATCGCTGATCTCGCGGTCGGTACTGCTGCCGGCCAGATCAAGACCGGTTCGCTGTGCCGTTCCGATCGTGTGTCCAAGTACAACCAGTTGCTGCGCATCGAAGAGCAACTGGCTGGCAAGGCCCCGTATCGCGGTCGCGCCGAGTTCCGCGGCTGAGAACGGCGCCGGTTTTTCGAGTCTGGCGATGTCATGGTAAAAGAGGGGCGGCGTTAGTCGCCCCTTTTTCGTATGGAAATTCTGGCTGATATGCGTAGTTCCTATTGGTTGATTGGCATATTGATGCTGCTGCTGGCTGGCTTGCAGTATCGGCTTTGGGTGGGCGATGGCAGCCTTGCCCAGGTCACCGAGCTGAAGCAGCAGATCGCCGATCAGCGTGGGGAAAACCAACGCCTGCTGGAGCGCAATCGCATCCTTGAAGCCGAGGTGATGGAGCTGAAAAAGGGCATGGAAACCGTTGAGGAGCGTGCTCGGCAGGAGCTGGGCATGGTCAAAGAGGGCGAAACCCTCTATCAGTTGGCCGAATGAACCCTGTCGTATTGCCCGCGTTCTGGGCGCTTATTCCGGCGGCCGGGGTTGGCAGTCGCATGGAGGCGGACCGGCCCAAGCAATACCTGGAGCTGGCCGGCAAAACCATCCTTGAACATACCCTTGGCTGTTTTCTCGATCACCCGCAGCTGCGCGGCGTGGTTGTCAGCCTGGCGGCGGACGATCCCTATTGGCCGAAGCTGAGTTGTGCCCGCGATGCGCGTATTGCTCGGGCCGATGGCGGCCTCGAGCGCGCCGACTCGGTGTTGAACGGCCTGCTGCGCCTGAGCGAGTTGGGCGCCCATGAAGTGGATTGGGTGCTGGTGCACGATGCGGCGCGCCCCAATCTGCAGCGCGCCGATCTTGACAGGCTGCTGAGTGAGCTGGCGGACGACCCGGTCGGCGGGCTGTTGGCCGTGCCCGCGCGCGATACGCTGAAACGCGCCGGGCCCGACGGGCGGGTTTCGGCCACGGTGGACCGCGCGCTGATCTGGCAGGCTTACACGCCGCAGATGTTTCGCCTGGGCAGGTTGCGCGATGCACTCGGCGCCGCCTGTGGGGCGGGCATCGCGGTAACCGACGAAGCATCGGCGCTGGAGTGGGCAGGATTGGCGCCGCGATTGATCGAGGGGCGTGCTGACAATCTCAAGATCACCCGCCCGGAAGATCTGCTGGGTCTTGCTCGTCTCTGGCAGGCCAAGCAACCCTGATCCGCGATCGCTGCCCTCGGCCGGCTCTATTGCCCTGCGTACTCGGTGCGGCGCAACAGGCCCGCTTTGAGGAAATCGATCAATTGCCGCACCTTGGGTGACAGATGACGTTGCTGCGGGTACAGCGCCCAGACGGCGGTGTCCGGTGGTTGTTGACTCTCGAGCAGGGATACCAGAGCGCCGCTGCGCAGATGTTCCTGCACGTAATAATCAGGCAACTGGCACAAGCCCAGCCCGCGCAGCGCGGCATCGAGCACCGCCTGGCCGCTGTTGCAGCGCCAGTTGCCCTGCACGCGCTGGCTTGATTCGCGGCCATCGAGCTGAAAATTCCAGACCTCCGAACTGCCAACAAGGCAGTTGTGCCGGCTGAGCTCCGACAGACTATGGGGGCGACCATAGCGCTGCAGGTACGCAGGCGCGCCGCACAGGTAAAGCTGCCGGGGTGCCAGACGTGTGGCGACCAGTCGCGACTCCTGCAGACGACCCAGGCGTATGGCCAGATCCAGCCCTTCGTGCAGCAGGTCGAGGGTGCGATTGCTCAGCTCGATATCGACGCGAAGCTGCGGGTGTCGGCCCATGAAGTCGGTCACCAGCGGCACGATAAAGCGCTCGCCGTAAGCGACTGCACAGGTCATGCGCAGCAGGCCTTTGGGTTCGCTGCCAAGGTCGCCGACGGCGCGCAGCGCTTCTTCGCGGGCGTCCTGCAAGCGTTGGCAGTGCTGCAGGAAGGTGTGCCCAGCCTCGGTCAGGGCGACCCGGCGGGTACTGCGGTAGAACAGCCGGGTTTGCAGCCGTTCTTCCAAGCGAGCGACTTGCCGGCTGACCTGCGACGACGACAGCCCGAGACGCTCGGCCGCGGCCGTGAACTGGCCGCTCTGGGCAACCGCGACGAACTCATCCAAACCTTCCCACTGGTTCACCTTCACCCTCCAATACCCAGCACAATCCAGCGCAGATTATCCCTGTAGAGAAATAATGTTTTGTATTTTGGTGGATTGTCTACGGTCGGCACTGATCTACACTCCGCGCCACCGTCGAATTCCTGGAGCGCTGTCATGATCAAATCCCGAGCCGCAGTTGCCTTTGCCGCCAACCAGCCGTTGCAGATCGTCGAGGTGGATGTCGAGGCGCCGAAAGCGGGCGAGGTGCTGGTACGTATTGTCGCCAGCGGCGTATGCCATACCGATGCCTACACGCTGTCCGGTGAAGATTCGGAAGGCGTATTTCCCTGCATTCTGGGGCATGAAGGCGGCGGCATTGTCGAGGCGGTAGGCGAGGGGGTGACCTCCCTGACGGTCGGCGACCACGTGATTCCGCTGTATACGGCCGAGTGCCGGCAGTGCAAGTTCTGCACGTCTGGCAAAACCAACCTGTGCAGCGCCGTTCGCGCCACCCAGGGCAAGGGCCTGATGCCGGACGGCACCACCCGCTTCTCCTATCAGGGCCAGCCGATCTACCACTACATGGGCTGTTCAACCTTTTCCGAGTACACCGTGCTGCCGGAAGTCTCCCTGGCAAAAATCCCCCAAGAAGCGCCGCTGGAAAAGGTCTGTCTGCTCGGCTGCGGCGTCACCACCGGTATCGGCGCAGTGCTCAATACCGCGAAGGTGGAAGAGGGCGCTACGGTGGCCGTCTTCGGCCTTGGCGGCATTGGCCTGGCGGCGATCATCGGAGCGAAGATGGCCAAGGCGTCGCGGATCATCGCCATCGACATCAACCCGGCCAAGTTCGCCGTGGCCCGCGAGCTGGGTGCGACCGATTTCATCAATCCCAAGGAGTTCGCCAAACCGATCCAGGAGGTCATCGTCGAGATGACCGATGGCGGTGTCGACTATTCCTTCGAGTGCGTCGGCAACGTCCAGCTGATGCGCGCTGCGCTGGAATGCGCGCACAAGGGCTGGGGCGAGTCGGTGATCATCGGCGTCGCTGGCGCCGGTCAGGAAATCACCACTCGGCCGTTCCAACTGGTTACCGGGCGAGTCTGGCGCGGGTCGGCGTTCGGTGGAGTGAAGGGCCGTACCGAGCTGCCGGGCTACGTCGAAAAAGCGCAGAAGGGCGAAATCCCGTTGGATACCTTCATCACCCACACCATGGGCCTGGAACAGATCAACGAGGCCTTCGACCTGATGCACGAAGGTAAGAGCATCCGGACCGTTATCCACTTCTGAGTCTAGGGTGCGCCGTGCGCACCACCTGATCGTCGGTGCGCGTAGCGCACCCTACGGAGACGCCCATGACCCTTGAAATCGTTTCGAGTAACAAGAGCTGGGGCGGCTGGCACAAGCGCTACCGGCACCGCTCTAGTGTGCTCAATTGCGACATGGTATTTGCTGTCTATCTGCCACCTCAGGCGGAGCAGGGCGCGAGGTTGCCGGTGCTTTATTGGTTGAGCGGGCTGACCTGCAGCGATGAAAATTTCATGCAAAAAGCCGGTGCGCATCGGCTCGCCGCCGAGCTGGGTTTGATCATCGTGGCCCCCGACACCAGCCCGCGCGGGGCGGATGTGCCGGATGACCCGGACAGTGCTTGGGATTTTGGCCTGGGCGCTGGCTTCTATCTCAACGCGACCCAGGAGCCCTGGGCGCGGCATTACCGCATGCACGACTATGTGGTGCAGGAATTGCCCGCACTGATCGAGGCGAACTTTCCAGTGTCGGATAAGCGCGGCATCAGCGGCCATTCGATGGGTGGCCATGGCGCGCTGGTCTGCGCATTGCGCAACCCCGGCCGCTACCAATCGCTTTCGGCGCTGGCGCCGATCAGCAACCCGATGAACTGCCCCTGGGGTGAAAAGGCGTTTTCCCGGTACCTGGGCGACGACCGCGCGCGCTGGCGTGAGTGGGATGCCTGCGCGCTACTCGCCGAGGCAACCGAGCGGCTGCCGATCTTGATCGATCAGGGCGATCGTGATGACTTCCTTGACGCTCAGCTCAAGGCTCAAACCCTGCAGAGCGCTGCGGCAGCTGCCGCTCATCCATTGACCCTGCGTCTGCAACCAGGCTATGACCATAGCTACTACTTTATCGCCAGCTTCATTGATGACCATCTGCGTCATCATGCCGAAGCGTTGAAACAACAGAAGGCGTAGCAAGCTGCCTTCTGTTCACCGCGAGTCCTGTAGAATCACGCCCTGACTTTTGCAGGGCCTGATTTTTATGAAGAACAGCATGCGTATTGGCCATGGCTATGACGTGCACCGCTTCGGCGAAGGCGCGTTCATCACCCTTGGCGGTGTACAGATTCCTCACCGTTTCGGGCTGATCGCCCATTCCGATGGCGACGTGCTGTTGCACGCCTTGAGCGACGCGCTGCTGGGGGCTGCGGCGCTCGGTGATATCGGCAAGCATTTCCCGGACACCGATCCTACTTTCAAGGGGGCCGACAGCCGTGCCTTGCTGCGTCATGTGCTTGGGCTGGTGCAGGCCAAGGGTTGGCAGGTCGGCAACGTCGACGCCACCATCGTTGCCCAGGCGCCAAAGATGGCGCCGCATATCGAACACATGCGCGCACTGATTGCCGCCGACCTGCAGGTCGAGCTGGATCAGGTCAACGTCAAGGCGACCACCACGGAAAAGCTGGGCTTCACTGGCCGGGAGGAAGGTATCGCGGTGCACGCCGTCGCCTTGTTGGCCGCGCAATGAATGAACAGGAACTGCTCGGGCCGCGAGCCCATGGCGCGTCCTGCGGTACGGCGGTGCTCAAGGCCGTCGCCGAAGACTTTCAGGTCGATGAAGTGCTGGATATCCCGCTGGCCGGCGAAGGTGAACACCTGTGGTTGTGGGTGGAAAAGCGCGAGTTGAACACGGAAGAAGCCGCCAAACGCATCGCCCGAGCGGCCGGTGTGCCGCTGCGGATGATCAGCTACGCGGGGCTGAAGGACCGCCAGGCGCTGACGCGCCAGTGGTTCAGCCTGCACCTGCCAGGCAAGGCCGATCCGAACCTGGGCGCTGCTGAAAACGAAAACCTGAGCATCCTCAAGCAGGTTCGTCACCTGCGCAAACTGCAGCGCGGCGCCCATGCCGCGAATGGCTTTACCTTGCGCTTGACCCAGTTGAACGCTGATCACGAGGCCTTGGATAAGCGCCTCAGGCAGGTTGCTGCCCAGGGCATTCCCAACTATTTCGGCCTGCAGCGCTTTGGTTTCGAGGGCGGCAATATCGCTCACGCGCGGCATTTCGCTGAACGCAAGACACTGCCCGAGCAACGCAATGTGCGTTCGCGGGTGCTTTCAGCCGCGCGCAGCTACCTGTTCAATCGGGTATTGGCGGAGCGGGTGGCGGCCGGTAGTTGGAACCAGGCACTGCTGGGCGATCTGCTTGCGTTCACCGACAGCCGCAGTTTCTTCCCTGCCGGTGAACAGGAGTGCAGCGACCCACGCCTGGCGATTCTCGACCTGCACCCGACCGGGCCACTGTGGGGGGCAGGGAAATCCAGCGCCAGCGGCGTTGCGCAGATGCTCGAGCAGAAAGTCGGTCAGCAGGAAGGCCCATTGGTCGATTGGTTGGCAGAAGCGGGCATGACCCACGAACGACGTATCCTGCGCCTCCCCATCGGCGGTTTGACGTGGCATTATCCCGGGCCTGACGTTCTGCAACTGGAATTCGTCCTGCCGGCTGGATGCTTCGCCACCGTATTGGTGCGCGAACTCGTCGATCTGCTGCCGGCAGGGCAGACGGACAACCCATGCGTATTCTGATTTCAAATGATGACGGCGTGGCAGCACCGGGCCTTGCCGCGCTGCACGCTGCCCTGGCCGACTACGCCGACTGTACGGTGATCGCGCCGGACCAAGACCGTAGTGGTGCCAGCAGCGCCTTGACCCTCGACCGGCCTTTGCATCCCTGTTACCTGCCCAACGGGTTTATCAGCCTCAACGGGACGCCCACCGACTGCGTGCACTTAGGCCTCAACGGGCTGCTCAGCCATGAAACCGACCTGGTGGTGGCGGGTATCAATATGGGCGCCAATCTGGGCGATGACGTGCTGTATTCCGGCACCGTGGCAGCGGCGCTCGAAGGGCGGTTTCTCCAGCGCCCGGCGTTTGCTTTTTCATTGGTGTCGCGCTTGCCGGATAACCTGCCGACGGCGGCCTATTTCGCCCGCAAACTGGTCGAGGCCCATGAACAGCTGGACCTGCCGCCGCGTACCGTCCTCAACGTCAATATCCCCAACTTGCCCCTGGAGCACGTCCGTGGCGTTCAGTTGACCCGGCTGGGCCATCGCGCCCGCGCCGCTGCGCCGGTCAAGGTGGTCAACCCGCGGGGCAAGGAAGGATATTGGATCGCGGTAGCCGGCGATGCCGAGGACGGCGGACCGGGCACCGACTTCCACGCGGTGATGCAGGGTTACGTATCGGTCACCCCGCTGCAGTTGGACCGCACGTTTCAGGAAGGCCTCAACAGGCTGCAACCTTGGCTGGAGGGCTTGCTCTGATGAGACGCGAGCAAGACGAACTGCACCGCGGCATTGGCATGACGTCGCAACGCACCCGCGAACGATTGATTCAGCGCTTGTACGAGGAAGGATTGTCCAACGCCCGGGTACTCGAAGCAATCCGGCGCACGCCACGCCACTTGTTCGTCGACGAGGCCTTGGCTCATCGCGCCTACGAAGACACCGCGCTGCCGATCGGGCACAACCAGACTATTTCCCAGCCCTACATGGTCGCGCGCATGAGCGAGCTGCTATTGGCGGCGGGGCCGTTGGACAAGGTGTTGGAGATCGGTACGGGGTCGGGTTATCAGACGGCGATTCTGGCGCAGCTGGTCGAGCGGGTGTTCAGCGTTGAGCGCATCCAGGTGTTGCAGGACCGAGCCAAGGAACGCATGACCGAACTGAACCTGCGCAACGTGGTGTTTCGCTGGGGCGATGGTTGGCAAGGCTGGCAGGCGTTGGCGCCTTACAACGGCATTATTGTCACGGCCGCTGCGGCCGAAGTACCGCAGGCGCTGCTCGACCAATTGGCGCCTGGGGGCCGGCTGGTCATCCCGGTGGGTGCCGGGGATGAGCAGGAGTTGTTGCTGATCATCCGCGAAGAACAGGGTTTTTCCCGGCATGTGCTCGACGCCGTACGTTTCGTCCCGCTGCTTAACGGGCCACTGGCCTGATTGCATTCGACCGGAATTCCATGAATAAACATGTTCTGCTCTTTATGAAGGGCAGCGCCATGGGCGCTGCCGATGTGGTGCCAGGTGTTTCGGGCGGTACCGTTGCCTTTATCACCGGTATCTACGACGAGCTGCTGCGCTCTATCGCCAGTGTGCCTGTCGCATTGGGCTTGTTGCTGCGCGGCCGAGTTATCGCTGCCTGGCAAGCGGCGAATGCGACGTTCCTGCTGGTGCTGTTGCTGGGCATACTCACCAGCGTGCTGAGCCTGGCGCGCCTCATCACCTACTTGCTGGAGCAACACCCGATTCCGGTGTGGTCATTTTTCTTCGGCTTGATTCTGGTGTCCTCGCATCTGGTCGCCCGCGATATCGAACGTTGGCGTTGGGATCGCATCGCAATTTTTTGCTTAGGCGCTTTTTTTGCCTACTGGATTACCGTTGCGGCACCTGTGCAGTGGGGTACCGATTCGGTCAGCGTGTTCTTCGCTGGTGCGATTGCCCTCTGCGCAATGATCCTTCCGGGCATCTCCGGTAGTTTCATTCTGGTGTTGCTTGGCCTTTATTCCTTCGTTCTGGGTGCGGTAAAAGATTTCGATCTGGCAGTGCTCGCACTGTTCTGCAGCGGCTGCCTGGTCGGCATCGTCTGCTTCGCCAGCTTTCTGCGTTGGTTGCTGGCGCGTTGGCGGGATCTGACCCTGGCGTTTCTGACGGGCCTGATGCTGGGCTCCCTGAACAAGATCTGGCCCTGGAAAGAAACCCTCACGTGGTATGTGGATAGCCACGGCCAACAGGTGCCGTTGCTGCAGGCCAACATACTGCCGGCACGCTTTGCTGAAATCAGTGGTCAAGATCCTCAGCTGCTTGTGGCCGTTTTACTTGCGGCAAGCGGTGTAGTGCTGATTTTGGGCTTGGAGCGATTGGCCGGTCGTCGCCAGCAAAACACTGGTTGTGATGAATAAATCCGGCACAATGCATCGCATCAATTACCAGGCTGACGCCAGTAGGGAGAAACGGGTGGGTTGCACGGCCATGCAGTTACGGGGTTTTCGACACGGCACACGCTTACTGCTAGCGGGTTTCGTTGTTACGGCGCTGCTCAGCGGCTGTGCGAGCCCGCCTGCCGGCGGTGTGCAGGTCGTTGATCGTAACAACCGCGGCGCCGCACCGATGCAGCGTCAACCCGTTACCAACGGCCAATACCGGGTACAGCGCGGCGACACGCTGTACTCCATCGCGTTTCGCTTTGGCTGGGATTGGAAAGCGCTGGCTGCGCGCAATGGCATCGCGCCGCCTTACCTGATCCGGGTTGGCCAGGTAATCCGCTTTGATGGACAACCGCAACCGGTCGCCACTCCTCCATCCAGAGTGGTAACGCCCACCGTGGTAACTGTCCCTCAGCCGGCAAGCCGCCCACCTGTGGTGGTGCAAACCCCCGCTCAGGGCAAGCCTCCCGCCGTCGTTTCGCCTCCAGTTTCCACCCCTGTGAAGCCTATGCAGCGTTCGGCATCTGGCTGGGTTTGGCCGGCCCAGGGGGCTCTAGTCGGGCGTTTTTCCTCAAACGGTAGTTTGAATAAAGGCGTTGATATCGCTGGGGAATTGGGACAGCCTGTTTCGGCTGCGTCTGATGGTTCAGTGGTATACGCCGGGAGTGGTTTACGGGGCTACGGCGAATTAGTGATCATCAAACACAACGATACCTACGTAAGTGCCTACGGCCATAACCGCAGGTTGTTGGTGAAGGAGGGGCAAAAAGTCAAAGCCGGGCAGACGATTGCCGAAATGGGTTCCACAGGAACCGACCGGGTGAAACTTCACTTTGAAATTCGCCGTCAGGGTAAGCCTGTAGATCCGCTGCAATACTTGCCTCGCCGTTGATCTTTTGTCAGCCTGTCCATCACGTGGGATAGAGGGGCTCGGGAGTTGCCACGGAATTCGGCGTCGCCTGGGCTTGCTGTAGAACTCAGCAGGGGACAACCAAAATGGCTCTCAATAATAATAAAGAAGCGCCTGATTTTGATGTTGACGATGAAGTGCTCCTCATGGAGACCGGCATTGTTCTAGATGATGTCAATGACGACGCAGACGCGCCCGTCGCTCGCACCAAGACCAAAGCAAAACCGGCCACCAGTGCCAAGCAGCACAAGTACATCGACTATACCCGGGCGCTAGACGCCACTCAGCTTTACCTCAACGAAATCGGTTTTTCCCCCTTACTGACCCCAGAAGAAGAAGTCTACTTCGCGCGTTTGGCGCAGAAGGGCGACCCGGCTGGGCGTAAGCGCATGATTGAAAGCAATCTGCGCCTGGTGGTTAAGATTGCCCGTCGCTACGTCAATCGCGGTTTGTCGCTGCTTGATCTGATCGAGGAGGGCAATCTGGGTTTGATCCGCGCCGTAGAAAAATTCGACCCAGAGCGCGGCTTCCGTTTTTCCACCTACGCCACCTGGTGGATCCGGCAAACGATCGAACGGGCGATCATGAATCAGACCCGCACCATTCGTCTGCCCATCCATGTAGTGAAAGAACTCAACGTCTATTTGCGCGCCGCTCGCGAACTGACCCAGAAACTCGACCACGAGCCTTCGGCTGAAGAGATTGCCAATCTGCTGGAAAAACCGGTAGGCGAGGTAAAGCGCATGCTCGGGCTCAACGAGCGGGTATCGTCGGTCGACGTCTCCCTGGGACATGACTCCGATAAAACCCTGCTAGATACGTTGACCGATGATCGTCCGACTGACCCGTGCGAGTTGTTGCAAGACGATGATCTCTCGCAGAGCATCGATCAGTGGCTGTCCGATCTGACCGACAAGCAGCGCGAAGTCGTGGTACGCCGCTTCGGCTTGCGCGGTCATGAAAGCTGCACCCTTGAGGAGGTCGGCCAGGAGATTGGCTTGACCCGTGAGCGGGTACGGCAGATTCAAGTCGAAGCGCTCAAGCGATTGCGGGAAATATTGGAGAAGAACGGCTTGTCGAGCGACTCCTTATTTCAGTAATGGCTTTCTCATACTTCGCCGGGCGTTAAACCATAATGCCGCTCCGCCACGCAGAGCGGCATTATGGTTCTGGAATAGGTAAATCCTCCACATCTTCACCGGACCCGCTCGCTCTACGCGGGCGAGCGACGGTAATCAAAGCTATTACTCCCCTCACATACTGAAACCAGCGGTCTTTTCTGCGCCGAGCCGAGCGCTCTCTGCAGCAAGACGCAGCGCGGCGTCTTATTCGGGACAACCTCATGTATCAGCGCAGCGAGAGCCACTTGCACCGGTGGCGGCTGTCGGCTTTGGTCTTGTAAGCATTCGCCTGGCCTGGCTTTTTGTTGGCAGCCTTGTAAGTGATTACTTACAAGGCTTGTAAGCCATCCTAGGAAAGAAGCGCATGAATCTGGCGTTATTTTCTCAACGATTTAATTTAAGTGTTTGATATATATTGTTTTTAAATATTAGTTTGTGTGGGCTTGTAGCTGATGATGGGAGATTGCGTGGCTTGTCTGCCATTCAGAAGTCGCTAATATCAACCACGTGCTCAGGGACAAGCACAGGTTGTTAAGGATGACAGCCAGGAGATCGAAGGACGCGATTCATCAGGATGATGAGTTGGGAAACACAGGGAATAGGGACAAAAGAGTGGGCGGGTAAAACCGCCCCTTTTTTTCGCCTGCAGAAAAGTAAAAACCCGCGCAAGGCGGGTTTTTATCAGAGCGAGGTTTGAACCTAGCGCTCCAGGTGTTCCAGTTTGTCTTTCACGCCATCCCAGTCTTCGGCATCGGCCAACGCTTCCTTCTTTTCGGTGATGTTCGGCCACACCTCAGCCAGGTCAGCATTCAGCTCGATAAATTCCTGCATGTCCTCGGGCACCTCGTCTTCGGAGAAGATGGCCTGGGCCGGGCATTCCGGTTCGCAGAGTGCACAATCAATGCACTCATCCGGGTGAATCACCAGGAAATTCGGGCCTTCGTAGAAGCAGTCCACCGGACAGACTTCCACACAGTCGGTGTATTTGCACTTGATGCAGTTGTCGGTGACGACGAAGGTCATTTCTAGTTCTCTCCTCAGGCTACGGCTGGGGAGCCGCTTAATATGCAGCTCCTTGGCTTTGGAATAAGACTGCGGCACCAGGCTAATAGGCCGCGACATTCCAAAGCGCGCGGGATTCTAACAGCTTGCACGGGGCGGGCGTTAGATTCGCGTCTTCCATGTATATAACAGTTCCAGAGCTTTACGCGGAGTCAGATCATCCGGGTTGATCTTCTGTAATTCCTCCAGCAGTGGATGGGGCAGGCTGGCAAACAGATCGCTCTGCAGGGGCGTAGCCGTCTGTCCGGGCGCGGCGGGGGACAAATCATGGGGCAGGCTGGTGGTTTCCAGGCGCGCCAGATGCTCGCGGGCGCGCAGGATCACATCGCTCGGTACGCCTGCCAGTTGCGCCACTGCCAAGCCATAGCTTTGACTGGCCGGGCCCGGCAGCACATGGTGCAGGAACACGATACGTTCGTTGTGTTCGGTGGCGTTGAGGTGCACATTGGCGACAAGCGGCTGGCTTTCCGGCAACACGGTCAGTTCGAAGTAGTGTGTAGCAAACAAGGTATAGGCGCGCAGCTTCGCCAGTTGCTCGGCTGCTGCCCAGGCGAGCGACAGACCATCGAACGTGCTGGTACCGCGGCCCACTTCGTCCATCAGCACCAGGCTACGTTCCGTAGCGTTGTGCAGGATGTTGGCCGTCTCGCTCATTTCCACCATGAAGGTCGAGCGCCCGCCAGCAAGGTCATCACTTGAGCCGATGCGGGTAAAAATGCGGTCGACTAACGACAGCCTGCAACTGGCTGCCGGGACGAAACTGCCAATATGCGCCAGCAGCACGATCAACGCGGTCTGGCGCATATAGGTGGATTTACCACCCATGTTCGGGCCCGTGATGATCAGCATGCGCGTGTCATCGTTCAGGTTCAGGTCGTTGGCCACGAACGGCGTCGTCAGCACCTGCTCGACCACCGGATGGCGACCTTGCTCGATGTGCATGCACGGCTCGTCGACAAAGCGCGGGCGATTGAGGTCCAGGGTCAGCGCGCGCTCAGCCAGGTTGCTCAGTACATCCAGTTCGGCGAGCGCGGCGGCGCTATCCTGCAGCGGGCCGAGATGGCCAATCAAGCGTTCAAGCAGTTCGTCGTACAGCATCTTTTCCCGAGCGAGGGCGCGGCTCTTGGCCGACAGTGCCTTGTCTTCGAACTCCTTGAGCTCGGGCGTGATAAAGCGTTCTGCACCTTTCAGGGTTTGCCTACGGATGTAGTCGGCTGGCGCCGATTCGGCCTGCTTGCTTGGCAGCTCGATGAAATACCCATGTACGCGGTTATAGCCGACCTTGAGGTTGGCCAGGCCGGTGCGGGCTTTTTCTCGCACCTCCAGATCCATCAGGTACTGGCCGGCGTTTTCGCTGAGCGATTGCAGCTCGTCCAGCTCGGCGTCGTAACCGGTTTTCAGCACGCCGCCATCGCGGATCACCGCTGGCGGATTGTCGATAATGGCGCGCGCCAGCAGCTCTGCCAGTTCCGGATAGGTGCTGACGATGGTCGCCAAGGTTGACAGGTGCTGGCAGTCGAGCGAGCCCATCGCCTGTTGCAGTTCGGGTAGCGCCGCCAGGGCATCGCGCAAGCGCGCCAGGTCTCGGGGGCGAGCATTGCGTAGGCCGATTCGCGCCAGGATCCGCTCCAGGTCACCGATTTCCTTGAGCTGTGGCTGCAAGGTCTCGAAGCGGTAGCGTTCCAGCAGGCAGGCAATCGATTCCTGCCGGGCCTCCAGAATGGTGCGGTCGCGCAGCGGGCGATTCAGCCAACGACTGAGCAGGCGACTGCCCATGGCGGTCTGGCAGCGGTCGACCACCGATTGCAGGGTGTTCTCGCGCCCGCCAGCGAGGTTGACGTCCAACTCCAGATTGCGCCGGCTGGCGCCGTCAAGAATCACCGTATCGTCGAGGCGCTCATGATGCAGGCTGCGCAGGTGCGGCAGGGCGGTGCGCTGAGTTTCTTTGGCGTACGTCAGCAGGCAGCCGGCAGCGCCGATGGCCAGGGTCAGATTCTCGCAGCCGAAACCTTTCAGGTCCTGGGTAGCAAACTGTTGGCATAGGCTCTTGTTTGCACTGTCGCGCTCGAAATCCCAGGGCGCACGGCGACGGCAGCCACGGCGCTTTTCAGCGGGCAGACCTTGCGGCCAGTCGTCCGGGATCAGCAGCTCTACCGGGTTGAGACGCTCGAGCTCGGCCAGCAAATTCTCCCAGCCCTTGATCTCCAACACGCTGAAGCGGCCGCTGGTGATATCCAGTACGGCCAAGCCAAATAGTCGCTCATCACCCAGCACGGCGGCGAGCAGGTTGTCGCGGCGCTCGTCGAGCAGCGCTTCGTCACTGACCGTGCCTGGGGTGATGATGCGCACCACCTGCCGCTCAACCGGACCTTTGCTGGTTGCGGGATCGCCGATCTGCTCGCAGATGACCACCGACTCGCCCAGTTTGACCAGTTTGGCCAGGTAGCCCTCCAGCGAGTGGTAGGGAATCCCGCACATGGGAATGGCCTGGCCGGCGGACTGGCCACGGGCGGTAAGGGTGATATCCAGCAGCTTGGCGGCCTTTTTCGCGTCCTCGTAGAAGATCTCGTAGAAGTCGCCCATGCGGTAAAACATCAGCTGTTCCGGGTGCTGATTTTTCAGCTTCCAGTACTGCTGCATCATCGGCGTGTGAGAACTGAGGTCGCTTTGGCTCATCGTTTTAACTGTCCGGCTGAATCGCAAAAGCGCCTAGTGTACGGTATCGCCCAGGCTGGCTTTAACCCCGGAGTGCAGATGACTGTGAATGAACACGCTTTGACCTCGCTGGCTGCTGAGTTGGGTCGGCGACTGCTGGATATCGCTGCCCAGGTCGCCACCGCGGAGTCGTGCACGGGCGGCGGTATTGCCGAGGCGATAACCCGAATTCCCGGAAGCTCGGCTTGGTTTGAGGCCGGTTACGTGACCTATTCCAACGCGCAGAAAACCAGGCAGCTGGCGGTGCCGGAGCAACTGTTCGGTCAGGTCGGTGCGGTAAGTCGCGAAGTGGTCGAAGCCATGGTAAGCGGTGCCCAAGCGCAAAGCGGTGCGCGCTTTGCTGTCGCTGTAAGCGGAGTGGCCGGGCCGGATGGCGGCTCGCCGGAGAAGCCCGTTGGCACTGTTTGGCTGGCATGGGCTGATGGCGAGCGGCTATTCAGCCAACGTCGTCAGTTTGAGGGGGACCGAGCCGAAGTTCGCCGACAAACGGTCGAAGCCGCATTGGCTGGGCTATTGCGGCTAGTTACGCAAGAAAATCCAAACGCGGGGTAGGCGGGCGACTTGCCCTGTGGAATAATACTGTCTACTTATACAGTTGTTGGTGGCCGCTAGCTGGCCCTTCTTGATTACGTGAGGACTTAAATGGACGAGAATAAGAAGCGCGCCTTGGCGGCAGCCCTGGGCCAGATCGAAAAACAATTCGGCAAAGGCGCGGTCATGCGCATGGGCGATCACGATCGCCAGGCGATCCCGGCTATCTCCACCGGTTCGCTGGGTCTGGACATCGCGCTGGGCATTGGCGGTCTGCCGAAAGGCCGTATCGTCGAAATCTACGGCCCTGAGTCTTCCGGTAAAACCACCCTGACCTTGTCGGTGATCGCCGAAGCGCAAAAGCTTGGTGCTACCTGCGCCTTCGTCGACGCCGAGCATGCGCTCGACCCTGAGTACGCTGGCAAACTGGGCGTCAACGTTGACGACCTGCTGGTGTCGCAGCCGGATACCGGCGAGCAGGCCCTGGAAATCACCGACATGCTGGTGCGCTCCAACGCCATCGACGTGATCGTGATCGACTCCGTGGCGGCCCTGGTGCCGAAGGCGGAAATCGAAGGTGAAATGGGCGATATGCACGTCGGCCTGCAGGCCCGTCTGATGAGCCAGGCGCTGCGCAAGATTACCGGCAACATCAAGAACGCCAACTGCCTGGTGATCTTCATCAACCAGATCCGCATGAAGATCGGCGTGATGTTCGGCAGCCCGGAAACCACCACTGGTGGTAACGCGCTGAAGTTCTACGCTTCGGTTCGCCTGGACATCCGCCGTACTGGCGCGGTGAAGGAAGGCGACGAAGTGGTCGGTAGCGAAACCCGCGTCAAAGTGGTGAAGAACAAGGTAGCCCCGCCGTTCCGCCAGGCTGAGTTTCAGATTCTTTATGGCAAGGGCATCTACCGCAACGGCGAAATCATCGACCTGGGCGTGCAGCTTGGCCTGCTGGAAAAATCCGGTGCCTGGTACAGCTACCAAGGCAACAAGATCGGCCAGGGCAAGGCCAATTCGGCCAAGTACCTGGAAGACAACCCGGAAGTGGCTCGCACTGTTGAAGGCCTGATTCGCGAGAAGCTGCTGGTGGTCAGCGCTCCGGTCAAGGCAAACGCCACGGCAGACGAACTGGCTGATGCGGACGTCGACATCTAATTCTTAAGCGATGATAAGCACCGTTCTGGATAACCCCGTCGCGGTTCGGCGGGCGGCCATGGATCTGTTGGCCCGGCGCGAACATGGCCGTGTCGAGCTTGGGCGCAAGCTGCGTAAGCGTGGTGCTACGCAAGAATTGATCGACGCCGCGCTCGACCGGTTGACGGAAGAAGGGTTATTGTCCGAGGCGCGCTATCTGGAGAGTTTTGTCAGCTACCGGGCGCGCTCGGGCTATGGTCCGCTGCGTATTCGTGAAGAGCTGACCCAGCGTGGGTTGGCACGAGCCGATATCGAGCAGGCGTTACGTGACAGTGGCATTGATTGGCACGAGCAACTGAAGGATACCTGGCAGCGCAAGTATGCGGGCCGCTTGCCGAGCGACATGCGTGAGCGAGCGCAACAGGGGCGCTTTCTCAGTTACCGCGGTTACCCGTTGGACCTGATCGGCCGCTTGTTAAGCGGTTCGGACGAAGACTGATTTCCCCTTTAAGCCCGTTGCTTGCGCAACGGGTTTTCTTTTTTGTCCGTGGGTTGATGGTTGAAAGTGCCTGGAATACCTGATGACTGTTACTTACGACAAGTCCAGGTGCATGAGCAAGGCGTCGGGCCGGCCTAACGGACGCTTGCCCAGTTCTGCGGAACGTTGATGAAGTCCACCAGTTCGCGTAGGCGACCGTGGTCGCGAGCATTGAAATGGAATACCAGGCGAGTCATGTCGTGAAACTCGGGTTCGTCGTTTTCCGCTTCGCTTGCCGCTTGCTGTTGATAATTGCCGCTGAGACAAAGGTCGGCAAACTCCCGATCAAGGGTTTGCAGCGCTGCATCATTCAAGGGGCGATTCATGCGAATCAGCAGGTTGCCCTTGAGCCAGCGGGTTGAATGGAAATTCCGGTAGAAGCTGGCAATTTCATCACCTGCTTCTTCGGCGCTGTGTACCAGCCGCATCAACTGCATGTCGGTTGGCAGAATGTAGCGCCGCTCCTGCAATTCCTCCCGAATGAAACGCAGGGCCTCCTCCCAATAGCTGCTTCCCGGTTCGTCGAGCAGAACGATTGGCACCAGCGGGCTTTTGCCGGTCTGGATCAGCGTTAACACTTCCAGGGCTTCATCCAGTGTGCCGAAACCACCCGGGCACAGCACCAGCGCATCGGCCTCCTTGACGAAGAACAGTTTGCGCAGGAAGAAAAAGCGAAAGGACAGCAGGTTTGGGGTACCGCCCACGGTGCGGTTGGCATCCTGCTCGAAGGGCAGGGTGATGTTGAAGCCAAGGCTGTTGTTCAAGCCAGCGCCTTCGTGGGCCGCCGCCATGACGCCACCGCCTGCGCCGGTAATCACCATCATGTCGAGGCGTGACAACGTCTCACCCAGCTCGCGGGCGAGGCGATAGGTGGGGTGATCCTTGGGAGTGCGCGCGGAGCCGAATACGGTAACTTTGCGACGACGCTTGAACGGCTCCAGATTACTGAAGGCATGTTCCATTTCACGCAGGGTCTGCAGCATGATTTTCGCGTCCCAGCGATTGCGATCCGCCTGGGCCATGCGCACGACGGTGGTTAGCATTTCGTGATACAGCGGCGTGTTCGGGCTTTCAGACGGTGCGGCCAATGCGAGCAACTCGGCTATCTTGTTGCCGAGGTCTGCGCTGCTGGTTTGTACATGGCGAGATAGGTAGTCGTCTGCTTCGTAAGGCATTCAGTTTCTCCTGTCACAGGCGGGAGATCTTCGAACGAGGAAGCGCCCGACCTTGAGGAAAGTATGGTCGGGCTTTTGTGCTAGGCGGACAAATGATCCTTTGGTACGGCAGGTTTCAGGCGTGAAGCAGGTAACTACCCCGAGCATTCAAGCCACTGCATAACGGCCGATGGGGGCGAGCGTTATTGTCCGCAATCGCTTCGGGCGATGCGTTCGGTCGTAACCGGGCGATTTGTCTGGTATTCGCTGAACTCGTACCGCAACACCGCACCGCGTGCGAGCAGTTGGCGATAGCCAGGATTGCTGCACACGCTGGAGGCCAGTTGAGCACGAACGGTATCGGGGTTGCCGCGCATCTGTGCGGCATGGGCGGGCCGCACGCTGAGGTGATTGATCAGCTCATTGCCTTCTACGGTGTAGCCCTGGTCGAGAATGTCTTCATTGATTGCCCGTGGGGTGCCGACACTGCTTTCCCGCGCGACCTGCTCAAGGGCCTTGTTCAGCTCGAAATTCTTCAGCGAATCGGCTTGTGCGGCCAGAGGCAGACTCAGGGCCAGGGATAAAGCGGCGAGGCGTAGCATGGGGTTCT
Source organism: Pseudomonas cistanchae (assembly GCF_054483635.1). Classification (NCBI taxonomy): domain Bacteria; kingdom Pseudomonadati; phylum Pseudomonadota; class Gammaproteobacteria; order Pseudomonadales; family Pseudomonadaceae; genus Pseudomonas; species Pseudomonas cistanchae. The sequence continues at coordinate 361,803 of NZ_JBTLWN010000004.1, forward strand.
CCACGATGAGTTCGACATTTCAACAGCTATAGGGACAGGTATAGGCGATTCGGGTTCAGCAGGCTGCATCTTACGTGTGTGCTGGCAGGCGGGCATACCTTGATGACAAGCCGGCGGTTTCATTGCCGGTCTTTGTTAGACTGCCGCGCCTGTCACCTGCGGATCAAACATGCCCTTTATTCTCGTTGTGTGGTTTCGTTGATATGAGCCACGCCGTTGCACGATTGCGCGCCGCCCGTATCGCGCGCAGCGCAAAACCCTTCCTCGCGCGCGGCAGCAATGCGGTGCGTTGCCAGGCCTGTCGCCTTGCCGTCAGCCACTGCCTGTGCGCCTGGCGCCCGCGAATCGCGGCGCAATCGGGTGTGTGTTTGTTGATGCATGATGTTGAAGCGCTCAAGCCGAGCAATACCGGCTGGCTGATCGCCGATGTGCTGGCGGACACTTGCGCGTTCGGCTGGCAGCGCACCGTGGTCGAGCCCGGCCTGCCGGCGCTGCTCGACGACCCGCAATGGCAGCCTTACCTGGTGTTTCCTGGGGAGTATGTGGCACCCAAGCGGGTCGTCAGTTCGGTGGTGGTTGCGCCCGGCAAGCGGCCACTGTTCGTATTGCTTGATGCAACCTGGACGGAGGCCCGCAAGATGTTTCGCAAGAGCCCCTATCTCGACGCCTTGCCGGTACTCAGCCTGCAGCCGGAGCAGCTGTCACGTTATCGTTTGCGCCGTTCCAGTCGCGATGACCATCTGTGTACCGCCGAAGTGGCTGCGCTCTGCCTGGAGCTGGCCGGAGACCAGCTTGCCGCGGATGGCCTGAATGCCTACCTGGACGTGTTCAGCCAGCATTACCTGGCGGCCAAGGCACCCCGCGCGGTGGACCTGAGCGACCCGCTGCACCAGCGCCTGCGCGAGTTTCTTCCGGCCGACTAGCCTGGGCATCTGTATGCCGCGACAGGGCATCCACTGCGCTAGGGCAGTTTTTTCGGCCACAGCTGGGCCAGCAGCATGCCGCTGAACATCAATGCGCAGCCGACATAGCCACGTGTTTCCAGCGACTCACCCAGCAGCCAGGCCCCGGCAATCGCGGCAAACACTGCTTCCAGCGAGAGGATGATGGCGGCGTGGGAGGCGATGGCATGCTTTTGCGCCACTACCTGCAAGGTGAACCCTACAGCCACGCCGAACAGTCCGCCGTAAAGAATTGCCGGACCTGCCGCAACAATCGCGCCGAGCTGAATTTCTTCGAACAGCAGCGCAAGTATCAGGCTGATTACCGCGCAAGTGACGAACTGCACCACGGCCAGGCGTAACGGATCATGGCGCCGGGCGAAGATACCCACCATCAGCACATGGATGCCCCAGACCACCGCGCCGGCAAGCTGCAGCCAATCGCCAGAGGCAACCTGAAACCCTTCGCCAACGCTGAGCAGGAACATTCCGATCACCGCCAGCGATGCACCGAGCCAAATGCCCAGCCCGGTCTTCTGGCCGATGAACAGCCCGAGCAGCGGCACGATGATCACGTACAGGCCGGTGATGAAGCCGGAATTGGTCACGCTGGTGAAGAGCAGGCCGACCTGCTGCAGGTTGATCCCAAGCGCCAAGGCCAACCCCATCAGCCCGCCACCCAACAGCAGGTGCCGGTTCAGCGCCGGCATCGCAACGGCGGTGATCCGGCGTTCAAGCAGAGGTAGTAGTGGCAAGAGCACCAGTGCGGCCAGGCTGAAGCGCAGGCCGCTGTAGAGAAAGGGCCCGATCGAGTCCATTCCTAGGCGCTGGGCGACGAATGATGATCCCCAGATCATGGCCGTCAGCAGCATCAGCAGATCGGCACGCAATGCCTGGCTTCGCATAGCTACACTCTCTCCGGGCAAAGGCGCAGACTGTGCCGGAAAGCGCCACGCTTGACCACCCTGTCGCTGCTCGGCATGCTTGGCGCCGATTTAGGCGCATTTTCCCTTTATTGCTGCCCTTCGCGGAGTGTTCTGTCTTCCGCCGGGTTGGCCCGAAGCCTACTTATATAACAAGAACAGGATCTGCCATGGCCGCTTATGAAATCCTGATTGCCGACGATCATCCGCTGTTTCGTAGCGCGCTCCAGCAGGCGCTGACCCTGGGCCTAGGCCCTGAGGTTAGCCTGGTGGAGGCTGCGAGCATTGCAGAACTCGAAGCCTGCCTGGCCCAGAAAGCCGACTGGGACCTGGTCCTGCTCGATTTGAACATGCCTGGCGCCTACGGCTTTTCCGGCCTGGTCCTGCTCCGCGGCCAATATCCGCAGGTGCCGGTGGTGATGGTGTCTGCTCAGGAAGAGCCTTCCGTCGTGGCGCGTGCGCGGGAGTTTGGTGCCAGCGGCTTTATTCCCAAGTCCAGCCCGCTGGATGTCATCCAGAAAGCCGTACAAGTAGTGCTCGATGGTGATACCTGGTGGCCGCCGCAAACCCAGGAGGACGCCACCCTCTCGGCCGAGGCGAAGGCGGCCAGTGCCGGCCTTGCCAGCCTGACTCCGCAGCAGTTCCGCGTCCTGACGATGGTCTGCGATGGATTGCTGAACAAGCAGATCGCTTATGAACTCGGCGTGTCCGAGGCGACCGTCAAGGCGCATGTCACCGCGATTTTTCGCAAGCTCAGCGTGCGCACTCGCACCCAGGCCGCGCTGCTGTTGCAGCACCTGGAATCGATACCGAACCGCTGATACCCCTACTAAAACCTGGGCCGGCGCGGATGTCGTCGGCTTCTATTGCAGTGGTTCGTTCCCCTATGTCGCCATTCAAGGGCCATACCGGCCTTAAACGTATTTTCAATGCCACGGGTTATTCACTGGACGGTCTGCAGGCCGCCTTTACCGGCGAAGCGGCTTTTCGCCAGCTCGTGCTGCTCAATGTGGTGCTGATCCCGTTCGCGTTCTTTTTCGACGTCAGCCCGGTCGAGCGCGCGCTGATGATTGCGGTCTGTCTGTTGGCCCTGATCGTGGAACTGCTCAATTCCGCCGTCGAAGCGGCGATCGATCGCATATCGCTGGAGCTGCATCCGCTTTCGAAAAATGCCAAGGACATGGGCAGCGCGGCGCAGCTGGTTTCGCTGGTTCTGATCGGCAGCGTCTGGCTGACCATTCTGATCGGCTGACGGCTCCTCAGCGAATGATCGGCAGCACGATCTCGTCGCTGCGTCTGACGCCTGCGGTCAGTGCCCGGCACAGTTCGACGAACTCACGCATAGCCGCGGTCTGGTATTTCTGCTTGTGCCAGATGAAGTAGAACTGTCGACGCAGGTCCAGCGTCGGCGTTTCCACCGCCACCAGGCTGCCCCGGCGAAAGGCGTCGCGCAGCGCCAGGCGCGATATGCAGCCAATCCCGAGTCCCGACTCCACCGCGCGCTTGATCGCTTCGGTATGTTCCAGCTCGAGGCGGATGTTCAATGTGCTGGGATGGTGACGCATTGCCTGGTCGAAGGTCAGGCGGGTACCTGAGCCCTGTTCGCGAAGAATCCAGGCTTCCTGGGTGAGTTCCTCAAGCGTCGCCACGCCGCGTTGGGCCAGCGCATGCTGCGGCGCGCAGAACACCACCAGCTCATCCTCGACCCAGGGCAGCACCTCGATATCGGGATGTTGGCAGTCGCCCTCGATCAGGCCCAGGTCCAGCTCGTAATGGGCGATCTGCTGTACGACATAGGCGGTGTTGTGCACGGTGAGTTTCACCCGGCACTCCGGGTGGCGTTGCATGAAACTGCCGATCAGTAGCGTTGCCAGGTAGTTGCCAACCGTCAGGGTTGCGCCAACGCTGAGCGAGCCGAAACCGCTCTTGCCGCCGAGCAGGCGCTCGATTTCCTTGGCCTGATCGATCAGCGCCACGGCTTGTGGCAGCAGCTGACCGCCCAACGAGTTGAGCGCCAGGCGTTTGCCCACTCGATCAAATAGCTGGCAGTCGGTCTGGCGCTCCAGTTCGGTCAGTGAAGTACTGGTGGCCGATTGCGACAGCGAAAGCGACTGCGCCGCGCGGGAAACGCTTTCCTGCTGGGCCACGGCGACGAAAACCTGAAGTTGCCTAAGGGTAAATCGCATATCTATATAACCGATAATCTATATCTTAATAATCCACTTAACAGATATTCTGCGCCCCCCTAAAATGTCGCGCAACCCACCCATAGGGTGTTCGCGACTTTTCGAGGAAGCCAGCATGAGCAATTTGAACGTCGAGCGTGTGCTCAGCGTCCATCATTGGAACGACACCCTGTTCAGTTTCAAGACGACCCGCAACCCTGGGCTGCGGTTCGAGAACGGTCAGTTCGTGATGATCGGTCTGCAGCAGGACAATGGTCGTCCGCTGATGCGTGCCTACTCCATCGCCAGCCCGAACTACGAGGAGTACCTGGAGTTCTTCAGCATCAAGGTTCAGGACGGTCCGCTGACCTCGCAGCTGCAGCACCTCAAGCCAGGCGACGAGTTGATGGTCAGCCGCAAGCCCACCGGCACCTTGGTGCTGGATGACCTGCTGCCAGGCAAGCACCTGTACCTGCTCAGCACGGGCACGGGCCTGGCGCCGTTCATGAGCGTGATCCAGGACCCCGAGACCTACGAGCGTTACGAGAAGGTGGTGCTGGTTCACGGCGTTCGATACGTCAACGAGGTGGCGTATCGCGAGTTCATCACCAAGCATCTGCCGCGGAACGAGTTCTTCGGCGAGGCGTTGAAAAGTAAACTCATCTACTACCCGACTGTGACCCGGGAAGAGTTCGAAAACCAGGGGCGCCTGACCGATCTGATGCGCAGCGGCAAGCTGTTTCGCGACATCGGCCTGCCGCCGATCAATCCGCAGGATGACCGCGCGATGATCTGCGGCAGCCCGAGCATGCTCGACGAAACCAGCGAAGTGCTCGACAGCTTTGGCCTGAAGATCTCCGCACGCATGGGCGAGCCTGGTGATTACCTGATCGAGCGCGCCTTCGTCGAGAAGTAGCCGCGCCGGTTAACGAAAAGCTCGCCTATTGGCGAGCTTTTTTATTGGCCGCTCGGGCACGTCAGGCGCTTGCCTGTTGCACCTGGGCGTTAGCCTGGCTGGCAATCTGATAGCGGTTGCCGCCGTTTTTCTTCACCTGGTACATGGCCTTGTCGGCCTGGTTGAGCAACTGCTGCTCATCCGCGCCATGCTCGGGATAGAGCGCGATGCCGATGCTCGGCAGCGCCAGATGATGGTGACCGTTAAGGTCGAATGGTTCGTTGAGAGCCCTGCGGATTTTCTCGGCAACCAGAATGGCTTGTTCGCACGAGTGGAAATGCTCGACCAGCACCACGAATTCGTCGCCGGCGAAACGCGCGACGGTATCGGACTCACGGACGCATTGCCTGAGTCGCTGCGCGACCAGTTGCAGCAACAGGTCGCCGCTGGCATGGCCCAAGGTGTCGTTGACCTGCTTGAACTTGTCCAGGTCAAGAAACAGCAAGGACAACTGCGATTGCTCCCGGCGTGCGCGGGCCAGGGCATTGACCAGTCGATCATGGAACATTGCCCGGTTTGGCAGCTGGGTCAGCTGGTCGTACTGCGCCATGAACGTCAGGTGATTCATCATCTGCTGCCGTTCGATGGCTGCGGCCACCTGGGTCGAGACGAACTGCAGCAGCTCCTTGTCCTTGTCGGTGTAGGGCGCGCCAGCCGAGTAGCTTTGCACGATCAGCGCGCCGATGGTGCCCTGGTGCGAGTTGAGCGGCACGCCCAGCCAGTACAGGGAGTCGCACGCCATGCTGCGCAGGTGTTCCGGCAGCTTGGTCAGGGTTTCCGGGGACAGCAGCAGGGTTTGCCCGGTTTTGATGATCTCGGCGCCCAGCGTACTGGCGTCCAATTTGTGCGGGGCCGGGGCCTGATGATGCAGGTCGACGTGATAAGGAAAACTCAGTTCATCGGTTTTCCGATCGTAAAGCGCCACTGAGAAGTTCAGCGCGGGCAGCAGTTCGCCAACGATCAGGTGAATACGCTGGAACAGGGTCGGCAGGTTGGAAGCGGTCAGCGCCGCCTCGGAAATCGCATAGATGGCCGCCTGAATCGAGTCGTTGCGCTTGCGGTCACTGATGTCGTGGGCAACGGCGATGCGCAGTTGATCCTTATCGGACCAGCGTGCCGACCACATGATATGCACGGTCTCGCCGTTCTTGCGGATATAGCGATTCTCGAAGTTCGGCTTGTTGCTGCCGGACATGACTTCCCCGGCCGCCTGCAAGGTTCTGGCGCGGTCGTCGGGATGAACCATGTCGATCATGACTTTGCCGATCATTTCATCGGCGGTGTAGCCGAATATGCGTTCGCACGCGGCGCTGACGAAGACGAAGTGACCTTCCTTGTCGACCACGCAGATAGCGTCGAGCATCAGATCGACGATGTTGTTCAGCGGAGCAAGCGTGGTCTTTTTCATAGGTGTAGTACTTCATGACGCCGACGCGGTGCGGGCTGGCACAATGCTATTGCAGCGCGCCTAGGTAAACCTTAGCTGCAGACGGTGAATCGGGATACCACCTGGAGCAACAATAATTCCGCCATGCATCAGGTTATCGGCGGCCTTGCCGCGGCGTTTAGCCGGTCAAGATGGGATTGCCATCACCTCTAGCACGCGGATCTGCCCGGCATGGGCATAATGCCAGCGCACATCCACATCCCAGAAACGCGCACCGTAGCGGCGTTCCGGCAGAGGTATTTGATACGCCGGTCGCGGGTCCTGCGCCAGACACTGCTCGATCAGCTCGACCAAAGGTTCGCCCAGACGCAGGCCGTGCTCACGCGTCTGGGCCAGCGCCTCCGGTTGCCAGGTTACTTCAATCAATGGCGGTGCACCTGCAGCGATCCCGTTGAAAGCATCGGCGACGCTATCGGCGTAGGGCACGTAGGGTTTGATATCCAGCACTGGCGTGCCATCGAGCAGGTCGATACCCGATAGCCAGAGTCGACCGGCTTCGACCCGGTCCAGCTTGACCACCGACTGGCCAATGCCATTGGGCCTGTGGGTGGCGCGGGTGCTGAACACGCCGACCGACTGATTGCCGCCCAGGCGCGGAGGGCGCACCTTCAGGCGCGGCTTGTCTTCCAGGGTCTGGTGAAAGATGAACAGCAGCCAGACATGACTGACTTGCTCCAGCCCCTGTACCGCTTCGCCCGTGTCGAAGGGCGCCAGAAGCTCCAGCACGCCTCGCGCAGCGGGCGCAAGCTGCGGCTGGCGGGGAATGGCGAACTTCTCCTTGAAGCAGGAGCGAACGAAACCTATGGGCGAAACGGAGTAGGACATGGCGGCGCGGCCTGCTGAAAACGCCGCCATAGTACCTGACTCGCGCGCGTGGCTGACTAGAGGTGAAATCCACCGTCGATGGGAATGATCGCGCCGGTCATGTAAGCCCCCGCTGTGCTGGCCAGGCTTATCGCCAGTGCAGCCATCTCTTCCTCGCGACCCCAGCGTTTCATCGGGATCAATGCGGTGTCTTCGGCCATGGCGGCTTCATCGCCGGCAATATGCTGGGTCATCTTGCTTGGAAAGCGTCCCGGAGCGATGACGTTGACGTTGATGTGCTGGCCGACCAGCTCGCGGGCAAGCATGCGCGACAGCTGATGCAGCGCCGCCTTGCTCGGGCCGTAGGCATAGGCGTCTTCGCCGTGGGAAGTGATGCCTGCGACCGAGCCGATATTGATCACCCGCGCCGGACTGGCCGCGCTGCCGGCCTTGCGCAGCAGCGGCAGCAACTGCTGGATGCAGCTGAATACCGAGGTCACGTTGAGCTGCATGACCTTTTCCCAGCCTTTGACCGGATAGCTTTCCAGGGGCGCGCCCCAGGTGGTGCCGGCGTTGTTGACCAGGATATCCAGGCCCTCGATCTTTTCCGCCAACTGCGCGGCCAATACCTGCACGCCTTCTTCGCTGGCCAGATTGGCTGGCATGCCGTGGCAGGTACCGAACGCCGAGAGTTCGGCGGCGGTCTGGGCGCAGGCCTCGCCGTCACGGGCGCAGACGTAAACCGTCGCGCCAGCCTCGACAAACGCCTTGGCGATCATCTTGCCGATGCCGCGCGTACCGCCGGTAACCAGCGCAGTGCGGCCTTGAAGGGAAAAATAGGGATGCATGGCGAATCCTTTTCACGGATATGTGCCGCTACCCTAATCGGGCGAACCTCGTCTGGCAGTCATTATTGCGCTTGGAAATACGGCGCCATGCAGCAGGGGTTACGGTCCTGCATGTAGGCGCTATCTGATAGCGCCGGAGGACGAAAGGCTTAGACGCGTACGCGCGAGGTCAGGCCCTTGAGGAAGTTGCGTAGAAACTGGTCGCCACAGGTGCGGTAGTTGCTGTGGCCGAACTTGCGGAACAGCGCACTCATTTCCGGTTTGGAGACGGGGCAATCGACGCTGTTCATGATCGCGTGCATGTCGTCTTCCTTGAGTTCGAAGGCCACGCGCAGTTTCTTCAGCACCATGTTGTTGGTGATCGGCAGTTCAAAGGGTTGCGCCGGGCGACTGTCGTCCTTGCCGCGCTTGAAGTAGACGAGACCGTCGAGCACGTGCGCTATCAGCTCGTCGTCGCAGGCGAGAAAGCCGTCCTCGTCTTCTTTCTTGAGCATGGCGCTGAGGTCATCCAAGGCTACCTGTTTACCGCTGAGTTGAATGATCTCGGCCATCTGCGCGTCGTTGACATCGAGCATATAGCGCAGGCTGCGCAGCACATCGTTATTGAGCATGGGATTGTCCTGAAAGGGGTCGTCGCTGATACGCGTCGATCAAAAATTAAAAACGTTCTTTGGCAGCCAGGTAACGCCATTGGCCCGGCTGAACCTTGGCCATCGGCACTCCGCCGATGCGGATACGCTTCATGCCCAGCACCTTGAGGCCGACGCTGTTGCACATGAATACGATTTGTCCCGGCAGCGGGTTCTTCAAGGCGAAGCGCAGGCGGGTTTCGTTCTGCCAGCTGACCTTGCACGGCGGCAGAGCAGTGCCATTGAAGATCAGACCGTGGTTCAGGCGTTTCAACTCGCTGGGGCTCAAGGCGCCGATGACTTCGACGACATATTCTTGTTCCAGCTTGCTCACGTCTTCCTTGAGCTTGCGTTCGATGCGCCAATCCTGGGTCAGCACATGCAAGCCATCGGCACCAGCCTGCATGGGGATGCAGCTGGTCAGGCGAGCAAAATGACCTTTCAACGGGCGAATACCCGAGTGGTCGTCTGGCCACTGACTGGCCGGGCCGATGGATTCCACTGCTCGATCAGGAAAGTGTCCGGACGGCACGTGCAGCAACAGGGTGATGGGCTCAAGGGGCGTCAGTTGCGCATTTGGCAGCAATTCGACGCGCTGCTCGGCGACCTTGAACTGCGGCTCTTCCACCACCACGCCGTCGACCGTCACCCAGCCGCCCTCGATATACAACTCGGCCTCGCGGCGCGAGCAGCCGATCACTTCGATCAGGCGTTTGGACAGGCGAATCGGTTCGGTCATGGGAACAGTCATCGGCAAAAAAGGGGAGCCATTGTAACTGGCCGGACGGCTTGTGCGCGGGCCAATGGGCAAACGGCGAGGGAAAACCCAGTGTTCAACGGAAGGGTGCGCTATCTCTCGGCAGGAGAGGGGCGGTCGTGCAGTAGATCCTCGACGTACAGCATCCGCGTCAGCACCATCAAGGCTGCCGTGAGGGGCGCGGCGAGTATCACCCCGAGCCCGCCGGCAATCACGCCGAAAAGTACCTGCGAGGTGATGGTAAGCGCTGGCGGCAGGTTTACCATCCGCTGCTGCAGCAACGGTGTGAGGATGTAGCTCTCGATTGTCTGAATTGCGATGTAGAGTCCCAGCACCCAGAGCATCTTGTCCGGCCCGGCGAGCGACGCGAGCAGCAGCGCCGGAACCAGCGAGAGCAGCGGACCGATATTGGGAATGAAGGACAGCAGGCCGGCTATCAGACCCAGTACCAACGCCAGCTCGATGCCGATCAGCCACAGGCCGAGGCCGGAGCACACGCCAATCAGTAGCATTGCCAACAGTTTTGCGGAAAGCCAGGCCCGCAGCGTGCTGCCGGTGGTGGTCAGTACCTGAGCAATGCGCGCCCGTTTACCAATGGGGACCAGGCGCAGGGCACCGTCGATGTACAAGCGCGGGTTGATGGCGAGAAACAGACCGATAAACAACGCGATGACGATATTGGCCAGGGAGCCGAACACCGATGAGAACACACCGGTAATCTTGCTCAGTGCGCCGGAGCCTTGCGGCAAGTCCTGCAGTTTGTCGCGCTGCTCAAGCAGCGCGCCTAGCCAGCGGGAATCCTCTGTGCGTTCGCGCAGCCGTTCCCAGGCGCGAGGGAGTTGTTCACCGAGCGAGTCGAGCTGACTCGACACGTCAGCGGCCATAAATGCAATGCCGCCCACCACCACGGTGACCAGTGTGGTCATAGCGACAGCGAGGGCGGTTTTGTAAGGCAGGCCGGAGTAGTCGCTGATCAGCTGACCTGCACCATTGAAAAGTAAGGCCAGCAGGATGCCGGCAAATAACACCAGAAATACATCGGCAGCCAGCCACAGCACGACGAGAGCGACAGCTATCGCCGCAAACACGCTAGCCTGAATCAAGCTCTGCAGGGCAATCGCCCGAGGATCGTTATTCATCAGGCAAGTTTTGCCGTGAATAGCGCATCTGCAGAAAGTCCTGTGGCTGGCCTAAGTGCAGCAAATCAGAACACCAGCATGAACAGACCGATCACGACCAGCAGGCCGATAAGGAAGATGATGCCGATGGTGCTGCCGAGAAATTTCAGCATGGGAAGCTCCTTAATATCGTTGAGGTTCCCTATTACCGACTGGCTCGGCTACTCATCGTTCAGACAAATTACCGGAGCCCGCGCTGGTCAAGGCTGACAGAACCGGGAAGAAGAGGGGGAGGGCGCTATGGCAGGGCGAAATGAAAAGCGGCCCCGAAGGGCCGCTGGTCAATGTTTAGCCGCCGAGGTAGGCGTCACGGACTTTCGGGTCGTTCAACAGGTCATGACCACTGCCCTGCATGACGATGTGGCCGTTCTCCAGCACGTAGCCGCGGTCTGCCAGCTTGAGCGCCTGGTTGGCGTTCTGCTCGACCAGGAAGATGGTCACACCGTCCTTGCGCAGCTGTTCGATGATGTCGAAGATCTGCTGGATGATGATCGGCGCCAGACCCAGCGATGGTTCGTCAAGCAGCAACAGCTTGGGCTTGCTCATCAGCGCACGACCAATGGCGAGCATTTGCTGCTCGCCACCGGACATGGTGCCGGCGCGCTGAGCCAGACGCTCCTGCAGGCGCGGGAACAGGTGTAAAACCTTGTCCAGCTGCTCCTGAAACTCGCTCTTGGCCGTGAAGAAGCCGCCCATCACCAAGTTCTCTTCCACCGTCAGGCGGGAGAATACGCGGCGCCCCTCCGGCACCACCGCAATGCTCTTGCGCATGATGTCGGGCGTGTCCAGGCCGACCAGTTCCTCGCCCTGGTAGCGAATGCTGCCGCTGGTGGCCTGAGGGGAGCCGCACAGCGTCATCAGCAGCGTTGACTTGCCCGCGCCGTTGGCGCCGATCAAGGTAACGATCTCGCCCTGACGGACTTCGACGCTGACATCGTGCAGCGCCTGGATCTTGCCGTAGAAGGTGGAAACGTTCTCGAAATACAGCATCACGCTTCCCCCAGGTAGGCTTTGATCACGTCCGGGTTGCCGCGGATCTGCTCCGGCGAACCGTCGGCCAGGGGCGTGCCCTGGTTGATCACATAGATATGGTCGGAAATGCTCATGACCAGCTTCATGTCGTGCTCGATCAACAGCACGGTCACGTTGTGCTGGTCACGCAGCACACCGATCAGTGCCTTGAGGTCGTCGGTTTCCCGCGGGTTGAGACCGGCCGCAGGCTCGTCGAGCATCAGGATGCGCGGACGCGTCATCATGCAGCGGGCGATTTCCAGCCGACGCTGCTGACCATAGGCCAGCGTGCCGGCCGGGCGATTGGCGAATTCGGTCAGGTTGACCTGATCCAGCCAATGGGCGGCGAACTCCATGGCCTCGCGTTCGCTCTTGCGAAACGCGGGCGTCTTGAACAGGCCCGACAGGTAGTTGGTGTTGAGGTGGCGGTGTTGCGCCACCAGCAGGTTTTCCACCGCGGTCATGTCCTTGAACAGGCGCACGTTCTGGAACGTGCGCACCACGCCCTTGCGCGCGATCTTGTGGCCGGGCAGCCCTTCGATCTGTTCGCCGTCGAGGCGGATGCTGCCGCTGGTGGGCTGGTAGAAGCCGGTCAGGCAGTTGAATACGGTGGTTTTGCCGGCGCCGTTCGGCCCGATCATCGACACCACTTGTTTCTCGTTGACGGTCAGGGCCACGCCATTGACGGCCAGCAGGCCGCCGAAGCGCATGGACAGGCCGCTTACTTCCAGAATCGGGCGGCTCATCGTTTCAGCTCCAGATGGGGGCGCTGCATGGGCAGCAAGCCCTGTGGACGCCAGATCATCATCAGCACCATCAAAGCGCCGAACATCAACATGCGGTATTCGCTGAATTCGCGCATCAGCTCGGGCAACAGAATCATCACAATCGCGGCGAGGATGATGCCCAGCTGCGAACCCATGCCGCCCAATACCACGATGGCGAGGATGATCGCCGATTCAATGAAGGTGAACGACTGCGGTGTCACCAGGCCCTGGCGGGCAGCGAAGAAACTCCCGGCAAACCCGGCAAAGGTGGCGCCGATGGTGAATGCCGACAGCTTGATCACGGTCGGATTCATGCCGAGCGCACGGCAGGCGATTTCGTCCTCGCGCAGTGCTTCCCAGGCGCGGCCGATCGGCATGCGCAGCAGCCGGTTGATCACGAACAGCGTGACCAGCACCAGCAGCAGGGCGATCAGGTACAGGAAGATCACCTTGTTGATCGAGTTGTAGGCGATGCCGAAGAACTCGTGGAACGTCTGCATGCCTTCCGCGGCCTTGCGGTCGAACGACAGGCCGAACAGCGTCGGTTTGTTGATGTTGCCGATGCCGTTGGGTCCGCCCGTCAGCCAGGTCATGTTGTTCAGCAGGATGCGAATGATCTCGCCAAAGCCCAGGGTGACGATGGCCAGGTAATCGCCACGCAGACGCAACACCGGGAAGCCGAGAACGAAGCCGAAGAACGCCGCCATCAGGCCGGCGATTGGCAGGCACACCCAGAAGCCCAGGCCGTAGTAATACGACAGCAGCGCATAGCTGTAGGCGCCGACGGCATAGAAGCCGACATAACCGAGGTCGAGCAAACCCGCCAGACCGACCACGATGTTCAGGCCGAGGCCGAGCATCACGTAGATCAGGATCAGCGTGGCGATATCCACCGCGCCGCGGCTGCCGAAGAACGGCCAGGCCAGGGCGACCACGATCAGGCCAAGGATGATCCAGCGCTGGGTCGAGGGCAGGGTGAGGAAGTTGCTCGCCTGGCTCGGCATGCTCGGCAGCTTCGGTGCCTTGGCCCAGACATCGCTCAGCTGATGGCGGAACAACTGCCAGAAGAACATGGCAATTGCACAGCCGGCGATGGTCCAGAGCACGGCCGGACTGGCGCCTTCCACCTGCAGCTTGATGCCGATGGTGCTGAGCTTCAGACCGATGACCGGGTAAGCCACCGCCAGCACTAGCAGGGCGCTGAAGAACGCGGTCTTGAAGTTTTGTCTGATTGAGGTACTCATACTTTTTCAACCTCCGGACGACCCAGAATGCCGGTCGGTCGGAACAGCAGCACCAGTACCAGCAGCGTAAAGGCCACGACGTCCTTGTACTGATCGCCGAAGATATCGGCGCCAAACGCCTCGGCCACGCCGAGCACCAAGCCGCCCAATACCGCGCCGGGGATGCTGCCGATGCCGCCCAGTACCGCAGCGGTAAACGCCTTGATGCCCGCGAGGAAGCCCAGGTGGGGGTTGATCACGCCGTATTGCATGCCCAGCAGCACCGCAGCCACGGCCGCCAGGGCGGCACCGATGACGAACGTCAGAGCGATGATGTTGTTGGTGTTGATGCCGAGCAGGTTGGCCATCTTCAGGTCTTCGGCGCAGGCACGACAGGCGCGGCCCAGACGAGACCGCGAGATGAAGTACGTCAGGCCGACCATGACGAAGAAGGTGACGACGAAAATCAGCACCTGCATGTAAGAAATCACCACGCCATTCATGGTGCTTTCGCCAAACACGAAATTACCGGGCAGCAGGCTGGGGATGGCTTTGTCCTTGGAATCCTGCGCCAGCAATATCTCGTTCTGCAGGAAGATCGACATGCCGATCGCGGAAATCAGCGGGATCAGTCGATTACCGCCACGCAGCGGACGATAGGCCACCCGTTCGATGCTGTAGCCGTAAGCGCTGGCAATGATGATGCTGCCGGCGAACGCGGCGATCATCATCAGGGGCAGGCTGTCGATACCGAACATGGCAAGGCCGGCGATCGCGATGAAGGCTACGTACGAGCCAATCATGTAAACCTCGCCATGGGCGAAGTTGATCATGCCGATGATGCCGTAGACCATGGTGTAGCCGATGGCGATCAGGGCATAGGTGCTGCCAACGGTCAGCCCGTTAACCAGCTGTTGTATGTAGTGATAAAGATCAGGCATTGCCTAACTCCTGGGTCGTCACGCAAGGCAGCGCTTGTGGCGCAGCATGAAACCGGAATTCTTCTAATAAACAAAGCCCACTGCATGGCAGTGGGCTCTGGGTTCAGGCGGGAAGCCGCGTCTTAGTTAAGAGGCGCCTCGGTCTTGGTGCCGTCCTGGTGCCATTCGTACACCACGAAGCTGAAGTCCTTCAGGTCACCCTTTTCATCGAAGGCAAGGTTGCCGGTCGGGGTGTCGAAGGTGTTGGCGCGCAGGGCTGCGGCCACTTTATCGGTGTCGGTGCTGCCAGCCTTTTCGATGCCTTCGGCAATTACCTGCACAGCGGCATAAGCCGGGAAGACGAACGGACCGCTGGAGTCTTCGTTCTTGGCTTTGAATGCATCAACCAGTGCCTTGTTGCGTGGATCTTGGTCGAACGACTTCGGCAGGGTTACCAGCATGCCTTCGGAGGCTGGACCGGCGATCGCGGAGATCTCCTTGTTGCCCACGCCTTCCGGACCCATGAAGGTGACCTTCAGGCCTTTCTCGGAAGCCTGGCGCAGCAGCAGGCCCAGTTCCGGGTGATAGCCGCCGTAGTAGACGAAGTCGACGTTGGCCTGCTTGAGCTTGGCGATCATCGAGGAGAAGTCCTTGTCGCCAGCGTTAATGCCTTCGAACAGGACGACCTTGGTGCCTTTGGATTCAAGGGTCTGCTTAACCGCGGTGGCGATGCCTTCGCCGTACTGCTGCTTGTCGTGGATCACGGCAACGGCTTTTGGCTTGACCTGGTCGGCGATGTAGTTGCCGGCAGTCGGGCCTTGCAGGCTGTCGAGACCGATGGTGCGGAACACCAGCTGGTAACCGCGGGAAGTGATGTCCGGGCTGGTGGAAGCCGCGGTGACCATCAGAATGCCTTCGTCTTCATAGATGTCCGACGCTGGCTGAGTGGAGCTGGAGCAGAGGTGACCCACCACGAACTTGACTTCGTCGTTGACGATCTTGTTGGCAACGGCTACGGCTTGTTTCGGATCGCACGCGTCGTCGTAGACCACGCCTTCGAGCATCGCGCCGTTGACCCCACCGGCTTTGTTGATCTGCTCGATCGCCATCTTGGCGCCGACGAACTGCATCTCGCCGTACTGCGCAACAGCGCCGGTAACCGGGCCTGCGAGGCCGATCTTGATGGTGTCAGCCGCTAACGAGTAGCTGGCAACGCCGGCCATGGCCATGGCGGCAAACAGTTTGGAAATCTGCTTAGTAGCCTTGTTCATAGTGCTCCACTCTTTTTATGTTGTCGTTGTTGTAGTTCTTGCGGCCAAAGCTGCAGAACCGGGTTATTTACCCGGTCATCCCCCCGGCAACTGTACCGGTGCAGTGTAGAGCGCAGCTTCGCGCCTTGAAAAGCCGGCTGCCGAGGGCAAAACAGGGTGATGTCGCTAAATCGCAATAAACGTATAGAAATACGGCGTGATCTACCGCGCTCCGCCACCACAGGCTTCACTTGCCTGATCGATGCTCGGCGCTATCATGACGCCCGACCGAAATCGAGCCGCCATACAGGGCAAATCATGACTGAACAACCTAGCACCCTCTATGCCAAGCTGCTTGGAGAAACTGCGCCCATCAGCTGGCAAGAGCTGCAACCGTTCTTCGCCCGCGGCGCATTGTTATGGGTCGACGGCGCCCAGGATCTGATCGCAGTGGCCCAAGCCGTAGCGGAAAACGACCAGGCCAAAGTGGCCGCATGGCTCGGCACCGGGCAACTGAAAAAATTTGATGATTGTCGCGCCGAGGACCTGCTGCATCGCGATCCATCGCTCTGGGCAGTGGTCGTCGCCCCTTGGGTGCTGGTACAAGAGCGCGCAAAAGCGCCGGTGATGCACTGATTGAAGGCAGTGGCGTGCTTCGGTCTAGACTGCTCGGGTGTACGCCTCGCGGCTGCGCAACCTAGGCGCTGACCCAGCGCTGGCGAGCCCAGCCGCTGAGGGCGTCGACCGCCAGGACCAGCAACAGCATGGCCAGGATTACCGTCGCTGCCTGGGCTTGCTGAAACAGGCTGAGGCTGACGTAGAGCATCTGCCCCAGACCGCCGGCGCCGACGAAACCCAGTACGCTGGCCATGCGGATGTTGTTTTCCCAGCGGTACAGGGAATAGGCGATCAGCTGCGGCAACACCGTCGGCAGCGTGCCGTAGCAGAACGCGGCGATGTGCCCGCCGCCGTTCAGGCGAATCGCTTCAGCAGGCTCTTTCGCAGTGTTTTCCAGCGCTTCGGCGAACAGCCGGCCAAGTACGCCAGTGGTGTGCAGCGCCAGCGCCAGGGTGCCGGCGTTGGGCCCAAGGCCGGCGGCCAGCACCACGAGCGCGGCCCACACCAGTTCGGGAATGGCGCGCAACGCATTCAAGAGCAGACGCGCTCCACTCAGGGCCAGCCAGCCGAAGCGTCCGGCAGCCGGTAACGCCAGGGCCAGGCCGAGAATGGCTGCGAGCAGCGTGCCGATGGCCGACATGGCCAGAGTTTCCAGCCCGCCAGCGAGAATGGCGTTCATGTGCGGTGCAGAGAAGTCAGGCTGGGCGAAGCCGCTGGCGTAGCGGCCCATCTGGTTGAGGCTGTCGCCGCTGGCCAGCTTGCCCAGGTCGATGCCCAGGTACAGGAATGACGCGACCACGGCCAGCAGCAGCCCGAGCAACAGGCAGCAGTTGACCCAGCGCGAGGGCGGCTTCATAGCAACCTCGAGCGCAGCAGGCGGCTGACCTGGTCGGCCACCAGCACCAGGGCGAGGAAGGTCAGCAGCATGCTCGCCACTTCGCCGCCGGCGAACATGCGCATCGATAGGTCGATCTGCTGGCCAAGACCGCCCGCGCCGACGAAGCCCATGATCACCGAAGCACGAATTGCACACTCCCAGCGGTACACCGTGTAGGACAGCATCTCCGCCGCGGCATTGGGCAGCACGCCGTAGGCGAATGCGGCCAGACGCGGGCTGCCGGCAACCAGCAGAGCGCGGCTTGGGCGAGGGTCGACCGACTCGAAAATTTCCGCGTAGACCTTGCCGAGCATGCCGCTGTAAGTGATGGCGATAGCCAGCACCCCGGCCGTGGGGCCGAGGCCGACGGCGCGCACGAACAGCAGCGCCCAGACGATTTCCGGCACGCTGCGCAGCACGATCAGCAGGCCACGCGCCGGCCAGCGCAGGGCCTGCGCCCACCACGCCGGGCGTCCGCCGCGATGCAGTGCCGACAGCGACAGCGCGCGGCTGGCCAGCAGGGCGCCGGGAATCGCGATCAGCAGCGCCAGGGCCATGCCGGCTGTGGCGATGGCAAGAGTTTCCAGGGTCGCACGCCCTAGCAGCCGGAGAAACTCGCCGTCGTGGGCGGGCGGCCAGAAGTCGGCAAGAAAGCGGCCCATGTTGGCTGCGTTCTGCTCATCGATGAGTACTGCCAGATTCAGCTCGCTGAGTTGCAGCCCTGGCCATAGCAGCAGCAGGGCCAGCCCGGTCAGGAGCAGACGTGGCAGTGCTGCCGGATCGCGCAGAGCGGGGTTCAGCATCGCGGGATCTGCAGGCTTGTCTGCGCCGCTGGCATTGATACGGGCAGCGTTTGCAGCTGCTCGTTGGCGTAGAGCGCGTCGAGCTGCGCCGATGATAGGGCATCCGGGGGCAGATCAAAGAGGATTCGCCCGTCGCGTACGCCGATGATCCGCGGGAAATGCGCCATGGCCAGTTCCACCGCATGCAGGCTGGCGAGCAGCGTCATTCCGCGGCGCGTGACTTCCTCATTGAGCACGCTCAGCGTGTGCCCGGCCAGCACCGGGTCCATCGCCGACACCGGTTCGTCGGCAAGTATCAGCTCCGGTGCCTGATAGAGCACGCGGGCGATACCAACCCGCTGCAGCTGGCCCCCGGATAGTTGATCGCAGCGCGCGAACAGTTTGTCTGCCAAATCCAGACGTGCGAGCGCCCCCTGGGCGCCCTGCATATCGACTGGGTGCAGCAGATTGAGCAGGCTCTTGCCCAGCGACCATTGCCCCAGTTTGCCCGCCAGCACTGCAGTGACCACCCGCTGGCGGGGCGGCAGCGGCGGCGCCTGATGAATCAGGCCGATCCGCGCGCGCAGCGTTTGCCGCTGACGGGCGCTCAGTTGCCAGGGCTGCTGGGCGAGCAGCTCGATCTCGCCAGAGGTTGGCCTTAGATTGCTTGCGAGCAGGCGCAGTAGGCTGGTTTTGCCGGCGCCCGAAGGGCCGATGATCGCCAGCCGTTCGCCGCTGCTGACCTGTAGATCGATGCCGCTGAGCGCAACCTGGCCGTTGGCGTGGGTCAAGCCCACGCCGCGCAGGCTGACACTCACTTCAACAGGCCGGCCGCGTACGCTGCTTTTTCGATGCCCTGGTAGTTTTCGGCCTTGGTTTCGATAAAGCGGCTGGCGGCTTGCAGGTCGAGAATTGCCTTGTGCTCCGGCTTCGCCGGGTCGAGGGAGAGGAAGGCCGTTTTGATCTTGTCGCGCAGATCGGCATCAAGGGTGCCGCGCACCGTCCAGTTGTAATCGAAGTAGGGCGGAGTGGTGGCGATGACTTTGACTTTATCGGTATCGACCTTGCCGGCAGCAACCAGCTTGTCCCACACCGAGGCGTTGAGTACGCCGCCGTCGGCCTTGCCAGCCTGTACCCAGGCCGCGGTAGCGTCATGGGCGCCGGAGTAGGCGATGCGGCTGAAGAAGTTCTCTGGCTCAATGCCGTCCTGAACCATGAAGAAGCGCGGCATCAGGCTGCCGGAGGTCGAGGATACCGAGCCGAAGGCGAAGGTCTTGCCTTTCAGGTCCTGCAGCGACTTCACTGCCGGGTCAGCGCTGATGATCTTGCTGGTGAATTTCTCGTCTTCAGCACGCTGCACCAGGGGGATCGCCGGGTGCTGGCTGTCGGCGGTTTTCAGACGGGTCTGGACGAAGGTGAAACCGCCGAGCCAGGCCAGGTCGATGCGGTCGGCGGCGATGGCTTCGACCACGGCAGCGTAGTCGGATACCGGCACGAATTCGACCTGCATGCCCAGTTGCTGCTCCAGGTACGCGCCCAGGGGTTCGAATTTGCGCAGCAGTTCGGTCGGGGCTTCATCGGGGATGGCCGAGACGCGCAGCACGTCGGCGGCATGGGTGAGTGCAGCGGTAAAGCACAGGGCAACGCCTGCGGCGGCGGCCAGGGTACGTTTCAACATGGGGTTCTCCGGTTCAATAGCGGGGAAAGCCGGCGGAGTATAAAGGGATTGCAGCGCCAGGGTGGAGTGAAGCGTCGACGGGGCCTTGCCGACGCCGCTCGCAGTAGCCTGGCCTGCGTTAAGATGCGCGCCGTTATCCAATTGGAGATCGTTATGTCCACGCCGCTACCCGCCCTCGCGTTTGCCGGCATCGGCCTGATGGGGCTGCCGATGACCCGCCGGCTGTTGGCTGCCGGTTATCCGCTGACCCTGTGGAATCGCTCGGCAGACAAGTGCCAGCCCCTGGTGCAACTGGGCGGCAAGCAGGCGGCGCTGCCGTCGCAGCTGTGCGCCAATGCGGACATCGTGATGCTGTGCCTGGCCAATACCGAGGTCGTGCGCGAGGTGGTGTTTGGCGCTGGCGGGATCGTCGAAGCCGCCCGGCCGGGTCAGCTGCTGGTGGACTTTTCCAGCCTTGACCCGGCGACCACCCGGCAGATGGCCGCCGAACTGGACGCACGCACCGGCATGCGTTGGGTGGATGCGCCGGTGTCTGGCGGCACGCCCGGCGCGGAGAACGGCACCCTGGCGATCATGGCTGGCGGCCGGGTTGAGGACATCGAGCGGATACGGCCGGTTCTCGCTCACCTCGGTCAGCGCCTGACGCGCATGGGCGATGTAGGAGCCGGCCAGGTGACCAAGCTGTGCAACCAGATGATCGTCGCCTGCAATGCCCTGGTGATCGCCGAGGTGGTGGCGTTGGCCGAACAGGCGGGGGTCGACGCCGCGTTGATTGCTCCGGCGCTGGCCGGTGGTTTTGCCGATTCGAAACCCTTGCAGATCCTTGGCCCGCAAATGGCCGCGAGTCAGTTCGAGCCGATCAAGTGGCACGTGCGCACCTTGCTCAAGGACCTCGACGGCGCGGTCAAGCTCTCGCGCGAACTGGGCATGGCAGCGCCGCTCAGTGGCCTGGCTGCCCAGCTGATGCGCCTGCATGGCAGCCAGGGCAACCTGGAACGTGACCCGGCGACGCTGGTGCAACTCTATCGACAGCCTGACGAGGCGTAGCCACGCACCTGTTCAGGCCGCCTCGGCGGCAGCCGGTTAATCACGCAACGGGAAACGGATCATCGTCATGAAAATCGCCGCCAACCTCTCCATGCTGTTCACCGAGCTGCCGCTGGTCGAGCGGGTAGTTGCCGCTGCAGCTGCGGGGTTCGACGGGGTGGAAATCCAGTTTCCCTATGAGCTGCCTGCCATTCGCCTGAAGGAAGCATTGGCCGCGGCCGGCATGCCGCTGGTGCTGATCAACCTGCCGGCTGGCGATCTGATGACCGGCGGTGCGGGCCTGGCAGCAGTGCCCGCGCGCCAGGCCGATTTCGCCGCGGCGCTGCAACAGGCGCTGTCCTATGCTGCGATGGTGCGCCCGACATGCGTCAATGTGCTGCCAGGGCGGCTTGCTGCTGGTGTGCGCCGCGAAGACGCGTTGGCGACCCTGGTCGACAACTTGCGCAAAGCGGCAGCTGCCTTCGAACCACTCGGGATCCGGGTCATGGTGGAGGCGATCAACCCGGTCGACATGCCGGGCTTCCTGATCAATACCCCGGAGCATCTGTGCGAATTGCTCAAGCAGGTAAATCACCCGAACTTGTTCGCTCAGCTCGACTTCTACCACATGGCGCGGCAGGGGCTGGCGCTGCGCAGCTGCATCGAGCAATTGGCCGGTCGCATCGGTCACGTGCAGTTCGCCGACTGTCTGGGGCGCGGCGCCCCTGGTACGGGCCAGCTGGATTTCCAGTCAGCGATCAGCGCGCTGCGTAGCGCAGGTTACGAGGCGTGGTTGGGTGCGGAATTCAAGCCGGGGGACGGGGATACAGCAGCACATCTGGCCTGGCTGCAGGCCTGGCGCGCGGCGGGCTGGGTTTAGTTCGGCAGGCCGCCCGCCAGCGGGTAGAACTCGACCCGGTTGCGGCCCAGCTGCTTGGCGCGGTAGAGCATCTTGTCGGCGTAGTTCATCAGGGCGCTCAGGTCCTGGCCCGGTTGCCACTGCGCTACACCGAAACTGGCGGTGGTCCTGATCTGTTCGACCAGGGGCTGGGCAACCAGCATGGCCCGCAGCTTTTCCGCGATGGCGCAGGCCTGTTCGAGGCCGACGTGGGGCATCAGGATGATGAATTCCTCGCCACCCCAGCGGCACAGGCTCTCCGATTCGCGCAGCTGGCTTTTGACCCGCAGCGCCAAGGTACTCAACACCAGATCGCCCACTTCATGGCCATGCTGGTCGTTGACCCACTTGAAGTGATCGATGTCCATGAACACCAGCGACAACGGAAAGCCATAGCGTTCCGCACGCTTGAGTTCGCGGTCGGCGACCTCCTCGAACTTGCGCCGGGTTAGCTGCCCGGTCAGCAGGTCGGTATTGGCGAGGGTTTCCAGCTGCAGGTTGCTGTTGAGCAATTCGGCTTCCGCCTGGCTGCGCAGGCGGATTTCCTGGCGCAGGCGGCGCGTCAGGTGGGCGAAGCGCAGCGCCACGCCGGCCAGTATCAGCAGTGCCAGCAGCGCACCCGCCATCACCTGGTATAGCAGGCGATTGTCGGTGGGTTGCTTGCGGCTGTAGATGAAGCCGTCGAGCTTGATCGGGTCCTTCATCAGGCCCAGTTCCGCGTAATTGCGGGCGATGGTTTCCCAGCGCCCGGGGTTCATGTGCCCGATCTGGATGAAGTCCGGCATGATCAGTTTCTTCAATTCCTGGGCTTCGAAGCGCAGGTGTTCGATGCTTTTGTTCGATGCATAGCGGGTGTGGATCACCTGCACGCTTTCTTCGATATTTTCCAGGGCGTACTGCCAGCCGGCGAGGCTGGCCTGAACGAAAGCCTCGACCTGTTCCGGGCGCTCTTTGAGCACCGCCTCGCGGGTTGTCAGCACGTCGTTGTAATAATTGACGCCGTATTCGCGTGGGTTGATCAGGCGATAGTCGACGTTGCGCTGCTTCAGCCAGAACGGCTCGTTGGAGCTGTAACCGCTGTAGGCGTCGGTCTTGCCGTCGATCAGGTCTTGGGGATTGAAGCTGGTCGGCTCGATCTGGATCTGCTCGGCATCGACGCCTTCGCGCGCCAGGGTGATCAGCAGCTCGGTGCTTTCCGGCGCCGGCATCAGCATCGCGCGTTTGCCGATCAAGTCCTGTGGGGTGTAGATGTCGGAATCAGCCTTGACGATCCAGACAATCGGCGAGCTCTGCATGATCGCCGCCAGTGCAACGATCGGTTTGCCTGACATACGCGCGATCACCACGCCGCTGTTGGCCACCGCGAAATCGACCTGGCCGGCAAGCAGCGTATCGATGGGCTTGGGAATGCCGGGCCCGCCCTGGCGGATTTCGACGTCCAGCCCCGCCTGGCGATAGAAGCCTTTCTCCTGCGCCATGTAGTAGCCGGCAAACTGGAACTGGTGCAGCCAGCGCAGTTGCAGGCTTATTTTTTCCGCAGCCAGCGCGTCGCCGGCCAGCAACTGCCCGAGCAGCCAGGTGATCAGCAACGAGCCTCGCTTGCGTGCAGAACAGTGGGGAACCTGCGTAGGCATTGCGACCACCTGTGACCCGGGTGCGGCTTCTGGAACCTGGAGACTCTGAACGATCATGGCTTCCATGCAACCCGCTGGCAGGTGCCGACTGGCACCCACCGTGGGCCTGTCAGTGTTTTGCGGAGTAGTCGTTGAGGGAGATGACCCGCGTCTTGCCGATCCGGTGGCTGTAAATCTCGCGCAGGTACTTGATGGCTTTCTTGACGCTGTCGCGGCTCAGGCGAATGTCGTTGATCGACACGAACTTGTCCGGCTCGTGAATCAGCTCGCGGTACTTCTTCTCGTACATCGGCTTGATCGCGTACCAGTTGGTGTCGAGGATCTTCGCCGGGTTCTCGTATTCGTTGAGCATCGCGTCAACCCGCGCTTCGTCGAAGTCGTCGGCGACGATGAAGTCGAGAATGGCGGTATCCAGGCTGTCGTCGAAGCGGTGCAGGTCGCGGGCAAAGCAGCGCTTGATGAAGGCCACGATCAGCGTCAGGAAGTCGTCCGATAGGCACGGGCTCTTGACGATCAGGGTGGTCAGCGAAAGGTTGGCCGAGGCGCCGATCACCAGCGCATAGCGTTTCAGCGTGGTGTTGGGGAACAGGCTGTTGAGGTGGGTCTTGAGCCGATTCAGGTCCATGTAGGAAAGCTTGTAGTCCTTGGGCAGCGAGACGATCGACACCACCGAGGAGCAGTTCTTGAAGAAGTGCAGGTCGCTGAGTTCGCCGGCGTTGTAGTCGGATTTCTTGTATTGCTCCAAGGCTTCGCGGTAGCGCTTGGACTCGATCGGCAGCAGGCTGATGCCTTCGATGGCCTGGGTGACCTTGTTGAAATGCGGCAGGTCGATGGAGCGGAAGAACAGGTCGTCGATGTTCAGGCGCGGCTGTTCCTTGTCCAGCACGCGGAACTTGTCGACCATGGCAGGCACCTGCTCTGGTACCACGGATTCGGCATAGGCCACCGCGACCGGGCCGGCCAGGCTCATGAACAGGTCGTTGGCGTCCAGGCGGATGGTTTCGCCGATGTCGATGCCGGCGCGGCGGAAGTAGTTCTGGTCGTAGTCGGTGGTCACCGCCTGGGCGGTGAGGATGTTGAAGATCTGCTGGGAGATGTACTGGTTGGCGTGACGTTCCATGGCGTTGACGTCGATGTTCTGGATGTTGCCGTCATCGCTTTCTTCGGCGTAGCGCATGATGTCGTTGGAGATCAGCATCATAGCGTTCCACGGGCGGATGCGGCGCATCACGCTTTCTTCGCTGTTCTCCTCGTTGTCGAAGTTGTAGGAGAAGTCCCACTCTTCGGCGAGGTACTTGCACAGCAGGCGGCCGGCGTTGATGTGCAGGGCTTCGGACATCTCGCTGCGCTGGTCGGAGATATTCGGCAGGATGCAGATGCCGCTGGTGAAGATCGGTTCGAAGACGAAGCTGTGGTCGCGGTTTTCCGGGCTCTGGTCGGCATTCTTGGTATCGAAGGTCTTGCTCATGTAGGCGAATTGCTGGGCCAGGCCGAATTCCGAAGCCATGCCCGAGCCGGTACCGCCGCCCGCACTGAAGATGTAGAAATACAGGCGCGACTGGTTGGCCTTGATGCCGCAGGAGTCGATCAGGTAGCTGTGGATGAACTTCCAGTCGGCATTGGTGAAGCGCTGGGTGTCCTTGTTGAGGATGATCTTCGCCAGGTACTGGCCGAGGATCGGCGCGTTACCGGCGCCGCCGGCATGCACCTCGGAGAGGTCCATGATCTTCATCTTGCTGTAGTCGCTAAGGAAGCCGCTGGTCTCGCCCTTGCGCGAGAAGCGGATGCGCCCCTCGATGTCCTTGTCCAGGTCGCCGAGCATCACCAGCGGCTCGATCAGAAATACCGGCTTGCTGTCCTTGCTTGGCGCGCGTAGCAGGTTGTTGCGAATCCAGCGGCTAGGGCGGAAGTCCTGCTCGGCCACCGCCTTTTCTTCGTTGTTGAACTCGCTGAGGTAGAACTGCCGCGCGTTGTAGACCAGGGAGGCGACATCCAGGGCGATGTTCGAGCCGCAGCGGCCCAGGCCGATCAGGCAAACCGAGGGGAAATGCTGGACGCGCCGCTCGCTGTCGTCATCCAGCGGCGCCGGTGGAAACACCAGGTTGCGCAGGCCGTCGAGGTTATCGAGGATGCGTTCGATGTCGCTCTCGGTGAAATACATGTACTGCTCGGTGCTGTCCGCCAGCGCACGCACCGGCTCCGCGGACTTCGCAGGCGCTGGCGGTGGCGTGAGGAAGTTGTCGGCCAGGGTCGACAGGGTGGCTTCAGGCGTAGTGGCGGCGGCGTCTTTTTTTGTTTTCATGATCGACAACCCAAGCGAGTGAAAGAGTAGGCGGCAATTGGCCAGTGCTGGCTGATTCAGGCTTGTTTGTAGCATGAAAATTTGCAATTGGCGCTGTCGCGTAGCGTTTGAGGTTAGCCGCTGTTGCGCACCCGCGCGCAGGCCCAACGGCGAAATATCGCGGCCGCGGCGTAGCCCATTGCAGCCCATAGATATGGCGAATGGTGGCAGACACAAAAAAGCGAACTCTCTAGATTGCAGCGCAGTAAACTCAGCCCCGCTCCGCCAGGGTCGGTGGTGCCGCTCTACGACGGGCGTCAACAATAAAAAAATTGAGATGGACACATGCAGCAAACCCAACAAGCCGCCAACGCCTGGCGCATTCTGTTTCTGCTTTTTCTCGCCAATCTGTTCAACTTCTTCGATCGCACCATTCCGGCCATCATCATCGAGCCGATCCGCATGGAATGGAGCCTCAGCGACTTTCAGCTGGGGCTGATTGGCACCGCGTTCACCATCGTCTATGCGATTGCCGGCGTGCCGCTCGGGCGGATGGCTGATACCGGCGCGCGGCGCAAGATCATGGGCTGGGGCCTGACCGTCTGGAGCGGGCTGACCGCAGTCAACGGTCTGGCCTGGAATTTCTGGAGCTTTTTACTGATTCGCATGGGTGTCGGCATTGGCGAGGCCAGCTACGCACCCGCGGCCAACTCGCTGATCGGCGACCTGTTCCCAGCACACAAGCGGGCGCGGGCGATGGGTATCTTCATGCTCGGCCTGCCGATTGGCCTGCTGCTGGCGTTTTTCACCATTGGCGCGATGGTCAAGGCGTTCGACAGCTGGCGCGCGCCGTTCTTCATCGCTGCGGTGCCGGGGCTGATCCTTGCGCTGTTCATGTTCTTCATCAAGGAGCCCAAGCGCGGCGCGGCCGAGTCCGTCCAGGTAACCGCCACGGCAGTAGACAAGCCATTGCGCAAGGTCCTGGCGATTCGCACGTTCTGGTGGCTGGTGCTGGCTGGCCTGGCGTTCAACTTTGCCACCTACGCCTGCAACTCCTTCATGGTGCCGATGCTGCAGCGCTACTTCCTGCTGCCGCTAGAGCAGGCGGCCGTGGCGACTGGCGTGATCGTCGGCCTGACCGGGCTGGTCGGCCTGACGCTGGGTGGCTGGCTGGCCGACAAGATTCACCAGCGCTCGGAAACCGGGCGGCTGCTGTTCGCTGCCGTCAGCATGCTGATAGCCGCCGCTGCCACGGGCTACGCGCTGCTGGCCGGGCGGGTCGAGGTGGCCGTGTTCGTGGCGCTGTTCAGCATCGGCTGGTTGTTTGCCTACAACTTCTATACCTGTGTTTACACCGCGATTCAGGACGTGATCGAGCCGCGCCTGCGCGCAACTGCCATGGCCCTGTTCTTTGCCGGGCTCTATCTGCTTGGCGGCGGTCTTGGGCCATTGGCGGTCGGCCTGCTGTCGGACCATTTCGCCCAGGCCGCTATGCTCGCCGCCGGTGCCAGCGAGATGAGCGAAGCGTTCAAGGCCGTTGGTCTGCACGACGCCATGTACCTGATCCCGGTCGCCCTGTTCCTCACCATGCTGGCGCTGGTGCAGGCATCGCGCTGCTTCGTTAAGGATGCGGCGCGGATGCAAGCGGGCATGAGTGACACGGATGCGGCCGTGTAACTTCGCTGAAGCCGTACTCCGATGCACGAACAACAAGGCCCGCGGTTGCGGGCCTTGTCTTTACTGCGGTTTGTACTGCGGCTCGGCTTACCCGGCGACCAGCACGCGAATCGCTTCCAGGCGCAGCGCCGCCTTGTCGAGCATCGCCAGGCCCTGTTCGCGTTGCTGGCGCAAGGCTTCCAGTTCGCTGTCGCGTACGCTCGGGTTGACCGCCTGCAGGGCGGTCAACCGCGCCAGCTCTTCTTCGGTCTCGGCGGCCAGGCGGCGCTTGGCTTCCTCGACCCGGCTGACGTGATGCGGTGAAATTTTCGCTTCGCCGGCGCCGATCAACGGATTGAGGCTGTCGCGCTGAGCCTGGACGAACTTGTTGGCGCTGGCGCGCGGCACGGTTTCCAGTTGCTCGTTGAGCTTCTCGAAGGAGACCTTGGCGGCCAGGTCGTTGCCATTCGCGTCGAGCAGGCAGCGCAGGGCGATAGGCGGCAGGTAGCGGCCCAGCTGCAGGGCGCGCGGGGCGACCACTTCGCTGACATACAGCAGCTCGAGCAGCACGGTGCCGGGTTTCAGCGCCTTGTTCTTGATCAGTGCCACGCCGGTGTTGCCCATCGAACCGGAGCGCACCAGGTCCATGCCGCCTTGCACCATCGGGTGTTCCCAGGTGAGGAACTGCATGTCCTCGCGGGCCAGGGCCAGGTCGCGGTCGTAGGTGATGGTCACGCCTTCGTCGTCGCCCAGGGGGAAGCTGGCATCCAGCATCTTTTCGCTGGGGCGCAGGATCAGTGCGTTGTCGGAATGGTCCTCGCTGTCGATGCCGAAGGCGTCGAACAGCTGCTCCATGTAGATCGGCAGGGCGAACTGGTCGTCCTGCTCGAGAATCGCCTCGACCAGCGCTTCGCCTTCGCCGGCACCGCCGGAGTTGAGTTCGAGCAGGCGGTCACGGCCGGCGTGCAGCTCGCTTTCCAGGCGTAAACGCTCGGTTTTGGCCTCGTCCACCAGCACCTGCCACTCGCCATCGTCGCCGCTTTCCAGCAACGGCAGCAGGCGGCTGCCGAACTGGTGCTGCAGCGCGTTGCCAGTCGGGCAGGTGGCGAGGAAGGCGTTCAGCGCGTGGTGGTACCACTGGAACAGCCGCTCCTGCGGGCTGTTCTCCAGGTACGGCACATGCAACTGAATGCGGTGGTTCTGGCCAATACGGTCAAGACGGCCGATACGTTGCTCAAGCAGGTCCGGGTGCGCTGGCAGGTCGAATAGCACCAGGTGATGGGCGAACTGGAAGTTGCGGCCTTCGCTGCCGATCTCGGAGCAGATCAGCACCTGGGCGCCGAATTCTTCATCGGCGAAGTAGGCCGCAGCGCGGTCACGCTCGAGGATGCTCATACCCTCGTGGAACACCGTGGCCGGGATGCCGGAGCGCACGCGCAGGGCATCTTCCAGGTCCATGGCGGTTTCCGCGTGGGCGCAGATCACCAGGACCTTGAATTTCTTCAGCATCTTCAGGGTGTCGATCAGCCACTCGACGCGCGGATCGAAACGCCACCAGCGCTGGTCTTCATCGACATCGCTCTGCGCCTGGTAGCTGACTTCCGGGTAAAGGTCCGGGTGCTCGCCGACCGGCAGCTCCAGGTACAGGTCCGGGCTGGCCAGCGGATAGGGGTGCAGGTCGCGTTCGGGGAAGCCTTTAACTGCGGCGCGGGTGTTGCGAAACAGCAGGCGGCCGGTGCCGTGGCGGTCGAGCAGTTCGCGCACCAGACGCGCGGAGGCTTCGACATCGCCGTCGGTGACGGCCGCGAGCAGCGCTTCGCCACTGGCACCGAGAAATTCGTGAATGGTGGCGTGGGCCGCCGGCGACAGGCGGCCCTGGTCGAGCAACTCCTGCACCGCTTCGGCAACCGGCTTGTAGTGGGCGCTCTCGGCGCGGAACGCTTCGAGATCGTGGAAGCGGTTGGGGTCGAGCAGGCGCAGGCGGGCGAAGTGACTGTCCTGGCCAAGTTGCTCCGGGGTCGCGGTGAGCAGCAGCACGCCGGGAATCACTTCGGCCAGTTGCTCGACCAGGTTGTATTCGCGGCTGGCTTTTTCCGGGTGCCAGACCAGGTGATGCGCCTCGTCGACGACCATCAGGTCCCATCCGGCGGCGAACAGCGCGTCCTGGGCCTTTTCGTCCTCGCACAGCCATTCCAGGGCAACCAGCGCCAACTGGCAGTCTTCGAAGGGGTTGCTGGCGTCACTTTCGATAAAGCGCTCGGCGTCGAACAGGGCAACATCCAGGTTGAAGCGCCGGCGCATTTCCACCAGCCACTGGTGCTGGAGGTTCTCCGGTACCAGGATCAATACCCGATTGGCGCGCCCGGACAGTAACTGGCGATGAATCACCAGACCGGCCTCGATGGTCTTGCCCAGACCCACTTCGTCCGCCAGCAGCACGCGGGGAGCGATGCGGTCGGCGACTTCGCGGGCGATGTGCAACTGGTGCGCAATCGGCTGCGCACGCACGCCGCCCAGGCCCCAGAGCGAGGATTGCAGTTGCTTGCTGGTGAATTCGAGGGTGCGGTAGCGCAGGGCGAACCAGGGCAGCGGGTCGATCTGGCCGGCGAACAGACGGTCGCTGGCCAGGCGGAACTGGATGAAGTTGGACAGCTGGGTTTCCGGCAGGGTGACGTTCTGGTGCTGAGCGTTGAGACCGTGGTAGACCAGCAGGCCGTCGACGTCGTCGACTTGTTGCACGGTCAGCTTCCAGCCTTCGAAATGGGTGATTTCATCGCCCGGGGAGAAGCGCACGCGGGTCAGCGGCGCATTGCGGATGGCGTATTGGCGGGTTTCGCCGGTGGCCGGATAGAGCACGGTGAGCATGCGGCCGTCCTGCATGAGGACGGTTCCCAAACCCAGCTCTGCTTCGCTGTCACTGATCCAGCGTTGCCCCGGTTCATACTGCGCCATGCCTGTCTCCCGCGTGAAAAAGCCGATTATGGTAACGGAACGCGGCTGTAGGCCAAAGCCGCATTCGTGTTAAAACGACACTTAGTGCGGTTATCCGAGTCGAAAGTGTAGCGAGTGGACCTCAAGTCGGCGCTTCAATGGCCGACAGGGTGAGTACAAGGGAGAACCGAATCGTGTTGCCACCCATTCCCCATAGCCTGGTGCCGGTCACCGTCCAACAGGACGTGATCAAGCCTCGTCCCGACATTCCGCCGGTAACCCCAGCCGCCGAGAGTGCCAAGGAGAGCGGCGTCGGCCTGGATAAACGCCATCCGCAGGAAGCCGAAGAGCTGTTGCGCGAGGAGCAGCGACGCCGTCAGCGGCGCGGCTACACCCCGGAAGAGCTGGCAGAAGGTGAGGTGGCCGCAGCCGACGAAGCCTTGATCGAGGCGCTGCCACGGCAGGGTTTATGGGTGGATGTGGAAGTCTGAGTCACGCACACTGAGCCGCAGCTCAGCTCAATCCGGCGTACCGTGAACCTATTTGACGACAATTCCCTGCAACTGCCCAATGCCGACCTGAAACTTCACGTGGGCTGGTTGGACCGTGCCACCGCGGATCGCTGGCTGACCCAATTGACTGCCGAAACGCCCTGGCAACAGCCAGTCGTTCACCTATACGGACGTCAGCACCCGGTTCCGCGGCTGGTGGCCTGGTATGGCGATGCCGAAGCCCGTTATCGCTATTCTGGCCTGACCCACCAGCCACTGCCCTGGACCGCCTTGCTCGCGCAGATCCGCACGCAAGTGGTGACGGCGGTGGAGCAACCCCTCAACGGCGTGCTGCTCAACTATTATCGCGATGGCCAGGATTCCATGGGCTGGCACAGCGACGACGAAGCCGAGCTGGGGCGCGACCCGCTGGTGGTGTCGCTCAACCTCGGCGGCGCTCGACGCTTCGACCTGAGGCGCAAGGGCCAGACCCGCATCGAACATTCGCTGGTGCTCGAGCATGGCTCGCTACTGGTCATGGCCGGGCCGACGCAGCATTATTGGCAGCACCAAGTGGCGAAGACACGCAGCGCCTGCGCCCCGCGTCTGAACCTGACCTTCCGCTTAATCCGGCCATGCGAATGAGCAACGACAAACTGATCGACTTCGGCGCCGAGCGCGACAAGCGCATCCACGACCTGCGCGACAAGAAACTCAACGAGATGCGCGAGGCATTCGAGCAGGCCTTGCCGCTGCCCAAGGGCAAGAAAAAGCCCAAAAGCAAACCGAAAAAGCCCTGATTCAGGCGCGTCCCTGTCGGCACGCATTTCACGCCAGCTCGTGTTGGCTCACCTGCCGCTGTGTCGCCAGGCGCTCGACCAAGGCGTTCACCCTGCGCTCGGCGTCGGCGATAGACGCCGCGAGCTGTTCACCGCCAGCTTCCTGGTTCTCGATGGCAATGGTGTGCACGGTCGTGATGCCGATAAAGCCGAGGGCGGTTTTCAGGTTAGGTTCGAGATGGTTCATATGGGCCAGCGGCCCATCGGGCTCAAAGCCGACGCCGCCGCGGGAGGAGAGCACCACGGCCTGGCGAAAGCGGTCAGCTAGCCGGGGTACGAAGGGGTCGGCGTGGTTCGACGGGTCGAAGTCCACCGTCCGGCCGATGCGTACCACCTGATCCACCCAGGCCTTGAGCGTCGCTGGCATGCCGAAGTTATACAGCGGTGCGCCAATCACCAGGATGTCCGCCGCAATCAGCTCGTCGATCAGTTGATCGCTCTCGGCCAACACCTCGTCCATCCAGGCTTTGTGCTTTTCAGCGGGTGCAAAGGCCGCTTCGATCCACTTGCCATCGATAAACGAGGGCGGCGTCGCGCCTAAGTCGCGATAGGTAATCGTGTCCTTCGGCCGCTTGGCCTGCCACTGGCTAACAAACTGGTGGGTCAGTCGACGGCTGTGTGAGCCGTGTTCGTGGGTGCCGGACCGGCCGGGACGCGCGCTGGCATCCAGCTGCAGAATATGAGTCATGTTTAGTTCGCCTGTTCTGGTGAAATGGATTCATCTGTTATTGACAACGATCACATGCTAGGACAGGGTTTTTAGCGGCCACAAACGACCAATTTTTTGTTCTACAGATGAGTTGAATTCATTGATGAATCCTCGCCGATTACCATCGCTTTCGGCACTGCGCGCCTTCGAGGCGGCGGCGCGGCATGAAAGCGCGAAGCAGGCCGCTGAGGAACTGTCGGTGACTGCCACCGCCATCAGCCATCAGATTCGCGGGCTGGAAGCGTCCCTGGGCGTGGCGCTGTTCGTGCGCAAGCCTCGGCAGCTGGTGCTGACGGCTCAGGGCAGGGCGTTGCAGGAGGTATTGGGGGCGGCGTTCGATGCGATCGGTAGCGCTGTTGAGCAGCTGAAAACCGCGCCGGTGCGGCACGCCGTTACGCTTTCCACCACGCCTGCAATCGCCGTGCGCTGGCTGTTGTCCTGGATCTGTCTGTTACGCGACGCTCACCCGCAGATCGACCTGCGCATTCATGCTTCCCATGAGCCGGTCGCCCTGGACGGCGTAACGGCCGATCTGGCTGTTCGCTATGGTGACGGTCATTGGCCGGGGCTAGTGGCAGAAAAGCTGTTCGACAATATCTTCATACCCACCTGCAGTCCCCATCTGGGCCTGACGCAGGTAGCCGATTTGCCGCAGCATCCGTTGCTTCACTTCCGGCCGCAGCAGGTATCGACCTTTCCGATGGATTGGGCCGGTTGGCAGA
This sequence comes from Pseudomonas cistanchae, assembly GCF_054483635.1. NCBI lineage: Bacteria > Pseudomonadati > Pseudomonadota > Gammaproteobacteria > Pseudomonadales > Pseudomonadaceae > Pseudomonas > Pseudomonas cistanchae. The sequence continues at coordinate 394,763 of NZ_JBTLWN010000004.1, forward strand.
AGCAGGCGCAGGTCCCCGGGCTCGATGTCAGCGCAGGCCTGGTGTTTTCCGATGAAACTCATGCGATTTCCGCCGCCATTGGCGGGCAGGGGGTCGCGCTGATGAGTCGTCCGCTGATTGCCGACGAACTGGCCGAGGGTCGGCTGGTGCAGCCTTTCGGCCCGGAACTGGCTGGCAAGCCGTTTTACCTGGTGTACCCGCAGAGTCGTCAGGATGACCCGGTAATTCTCGCCATTCGCGATTGGGTGCTGAGCGTGCCGGGTGGCTTGTGCCTCGAGGCCAAACAGTTACTGCCTGGCTAAGCCTCAAGCAAGACGGGAGCGGCGCCTGTTTAGTGGCCTGATCCCAAGGGCTGGGCGCCCGCGCCACGACCTCTGAGCACGAGGCCGTGGCGGCGTTTCGTTTAGCGGGTGCCGAGGAAGTCGCGCTTGCCGACGGCCACGCCGTTGTGGCGCAGGATCGCGTACGCGGTGGTCAGGTGGAAGTAGAAGTTCGGCATCACGTGATCCAACAGGAAGGCCTGACCCTGAAAGTGGGTTTCCTTGTCGCGGCGGCGCAGCGTCACGGTGCGCTCCTCGCTGCCATCGATCTGCGCGGCGCTCAGCCCTTGCAGAAATACCTTGGTCTTTTCGATGCGCGCCTGCAGCTCGGCGAAGCTGGTTTCGTCATCGGCGTGGCTCGGCGTTTCGACCTCGGCGAGCAGCGCGCCGCCGCTCTTGGCACTGTCGCAGGCAATCTGCACCTGGCGGCTGAAGGGGAACATGTCGGGTGCCAGGCGTGCGTTGAGGAATACGCTCGGGTCGATCTTGCGTGCTTCGGCATCCGCCGCCGCGATGCCGAGAATGGACGACAGGTTGTCGAGCTGGCGAAGGAATACCGGGATGGATGCTTGATACATGGACAGGGACATGAGGTGCTCCAGTAGGACGATAAGGGCTGCTCGGCGGTATGGCTCAGTCGACGGCAGCCTGGCGTCGGTGGGGTGAAGCCCGCCGACGATTGAGGAATCAGCCGATGCTGATCGGCGGCAGTGCGGTCAGTTCGACGGTCTGCTGTTTGCGCGGCGCGAGGATTTCCGCCTCGCCATCCACCACCAGTTCGTCGTTCTGATTGAACACGCGGGTGGCGACTCGTACGCGAAACTTCGGCAGCTTTTCGAGGATTTCCAGACGGACCGTCAGGGTGTCACCAAGCTTGACCGGCAGCGTGAAGCGCATGGTCTGGCCCAGGTAGATGGTGCCGGGGCCGGGCAGCTCGCAGGCAACTGCGGCGCTGATTAGGGCGCCACTGAACATGCCGTGGGCGATCCGCTCCTTGAACATGGTGGTGGCGGCGTAATCGGCATCCAAATGGACCGGGTTGTGGTCGCCGGAGACCGCGGCGAACAGCTGGATATCGCGCTCTTCGACGGTTTTGCTGTAGCTCGCGGTTTGCCCGACTTCAAGGGCGTCGTACGGGGTGTTGCTGCTTTGCGTCATGCGGGTAGCTCCTGGGCTGTGGCGGGGCACTGACGGGCCAGGCGCAATGCCTGCTCCAGCCAGTCGATGAGGTAGTTCGTGACGTCGTCGCGATTGCTTTCGTTGAGCAGCTCGTGACGGGCCTCCGGGTAAATCTTCAAAGTCACCTGTTTATTGCCAGCGCGGCGCAGTGCCTCGGCCAGGTCGGCCTGGCGCCTGCCGTCGCTGACCGGGTCGCGTGCGCCGCCGATGACCAGCAACGGCAGATTGCTGTCGATCTGGGCGAGGTTGTCGAGCGGGGTGATCTGCATCATCCCCTCGATCAGGTCGCACCAGAGCTGGTTGCTGCAGCGAAAGGCGCACAGCGGGTCGGCAATGTACTTGTCCACTTCGGTCGGGTCGCGGCTGAGCCAGTCGAACGTCGTTCGGTTGGGCTTGAACGCCTTGTTGAACGAGCCGAACGAAAGCCACTCGATCAGCGCGCTGTAACCACGCGGGCCCTGGCGCCAGCGCTCCAGCCGCGCAATCAGGGTGGCCATGCGGTACACCGCCATGGGTTGGTAATTGGAGCCCGACAGGATCGCGCCTTGCAGGCTGCAGCTGTGCTGCATCAGGTAGGCCTGGCCGATATAGCTGCCCATGCTGTGGCTGAACAGGAAAATCGGCGCGCTCGGGTGTTGCTGGCGAATGTGGTGGTTGAGGCTGGCAAGGTCGCTGACCACCAGATTCCAGCCGTTTTCATCGGCGTAGTGGCCCAGGCTGCCATGTTCGGCGGTTCGGCCATGGCCGCGCTGGTCATGTGCATAGAGCTCATAACCCGCAGCGACCAGGGCGGCAGCGAAGCGGGCGTAACGGCCGCTGTGCTCGGCCATGCCATGCGCCACCATGACCACCGCCTTCGGTGGTTGCTCAGTGAACCAGCGGTTCACATACAAAGGCGCAGCGTCAGTGCTGTTCAGCCAGAAAGCATCATGGTGCATGGCGAATCCTTAGCCTGCGAGAGTCCGGCATTGTAGAGCCAGCGGCCAAGCTTTTCACAGCGCCGCGGCGTAGTCCGAGATTCATGGGATTAATGACGCCTTAGGAGGTATTTGCGCCGCTGTGCAGAGCTGCTAACGTCGGCGCAACCAAAATAACGCTGCGCGCGGCTCTGGAAGCGACATGCTTCGGGGCCGTGCAAGCAGGTACTACCCATCTGCCATGAAGCGGTGCCATTACTTTCAGGGGAAGAGGATAAAAATAATGCAGCCTGATTTCTGGAACGACAAACGTCCCGCCGGCGTACCCAACGATATCGACCTGAATGCGTATAAGTCGGTGATCGAGGTGTTCGAGCGCTCGTGCAAGAAATTCGCTGACCGCCCGGCATTCACCAACCTGGGCGTCACTCTGACCTATGCCGAACTGGACCGCCTGTCCGGGGCATTCGCCGGCTACCTGCAGAAGCACACCGACCTGCAGCCTGGCGACCGCATCGCCGTGCAGATGCCCAACGTGCTGCAGTACCCGATCGCCGTATTCGGCGCCATGCGCGCCGGGCTGATCGTGGTCAACACCAACCCCCTGTACACCACCCGCGAAATGCGCCACCAGTTCAAGGACGCTGGCGTGCGTGCGCTGGTGTACCTGAACATGTTCGGCAAGCTGGTGCAGGACGTGCTGCCGGATACCGACATCGATTACCTGATCGAAGCCAAGATGGGTGACCTGCTGCCGAGCCTCAAGGGCTGGCTGGTCAACACCGTGGTGAAGAAGGTCAAGAAAATGGTCCCCGATTATCACCTGCCGCAAGCCGTGCCTTTCAAGCAGGCGCTCAAGCAGGGACAGGGCCATTCGCTGAAGCCGGTCAAGGTCGGTCACGACGATGTCGCCGTGCTGCAATACACTGGCGGTACCACCGGCGTGGCCAAGGGGGCGATGCTGACCCACGGCAACCTGGTGGCCAACATGCTGCAGGTCGATGCCTGCCTGTCCCAGCTCGGCGACGACGGCACCCCGCTGATGAAGCAGGGCCAGGAGATCATGATCGCGCCGCTGCCGCTGTATCACATCTATGCCTTCACCGCGAACTGCATGTGCATGATGGTCAACGGCAACCACAACGTACTGATCACCAACCCGCGCGACATCCCCGGCTTCGTCAAGGAGCTGGGCAAGTGGCAGTTCTCCGCCTTGCTTGGCCTCAACACGCTGTTTGTCGCCCTGATGGACAACCCCGAATTCCAGAAGCTGGATTTCTCCAAGCTCAAGGTCACCAACTCCGGCGGCACGGCACTGGTCAAGGCCACCGCCGAGCGCTGGAAGGAAATGACCGGCTGTACCGTGGTGGAAGGGTACGGCCTGACCGAAACCTCGCCCGTGGCCAGCACCAACCCCTATGGCGACAAGGCTCGTCTGGGCACCGTCGGCATGCCGGCACCGGGCACCCTGTTCAAGGTGATCGACGATAACGGCAATGAACTGGGTCTGGGCGAGCGCGGCGAACTGTGCATCAAGGGCCCGCAGGTGATGAAGGGTTACTGGCAGCGCGAAGACGCGACCGCCGAAGTGCTCGACAGCGAAGGCTGGTTCAAGAGCGGCGACGTGGCGGTGATCGACCCGGATGGCTTCGTGCGCGTCGTCGACCGCAAAAAGGACATGATCATCGTCTCGGGCTTCAACGTGTACCCCAACGAGATCGAGGAAGTGATCATGGCCCATCCGAAAGTCGCCAGCTGCGCGGTCATCGGCGTGCCGGACGAGAAGTCCGGCGAGGCGGTCAAGCTGTTCGTCGTGGCTCGCGAAAACGACCTGACGCCGGATGAGCTGAAGGCCTACTGCAAGGAAAACTTCACCGGGTACAAGGTACCCAAGCACATCGTCTTCCGTGATTCCCTGCCCATGACCCCGGTTGGCAAAATCCTCCGTCGCGAACTGCGCGACATCGCCTAAGCTCGTCTAGGACGCTCCGTTGCGGGCGTTTGCGGACGGCGGTTCTGAAGTGACCAGTCGCGTATAGGCTGGTCACGTTAGGACCTGCAGGCCCATCTTTGGCGCTAGGCGGTCCCTGGTAAAGGTGCTACGCTCGGCCCGCTTTTTTGCCGCTGGTTCGGCAGAACGCTAAGCAAAAAAACAAAAAATAACCGCCATCGGCGGTGAAGATCAGCTGTCGCTTAGGAGTGGACTTCCATGATCGAAAACTTTTGGAAGGATAAATATCCCGCTGGGATTCCTGCCGAAATCAACGCAGACCAGTACCCGAACATCCAGTCGGTGCTGCGCGAGTCCTGCCAACGCTTCGCTGATAAGCCTGCCTTCAGCAACCTCGGTAAGACCTTGACCTACGGTGATGTATACGAGCTGTCGGGTGCGTTTGCCGCTTACCTGCAGCAGCACACCGACCTGCAACCCGGCGACCGTATCGCTGTGCAGTTGCCCAACGTCCTGCAATACCCGGTCGTGGTATTTGGCGCCATGCGCGCAGGGCTAGTCGTGGTCAACACCAACCCGCTGTACACCACGCGGGAGATGGAACACCAATTCAACGATTCCGGCGCCAAGGCGCTGGTCTGTCTGGCCAATATGGCGCACCTGGCCGAGCAGGTACTGCCCAAGACCGGCGTCAAGACGGTCATCGTCACCGAAGTCGGCGACATGCTGGCGCCCATCAAGCGTCTGCTGGTCAACAGCGTCGTCAAGTACGTGAAGAAAATGGTGCCGGCCTACAACCTGCCGCACGCCATCAAGCTCACCGCAGCGCTGGCCAAAGGCCGGGGCAAGTCGGTGACCGAAGCCAGTCCGCACAACGCTGACGTAGCAGTGCTGCAATACACCGGCGGCACTACCGGCGTAGCCAAGGGCGCGATGCTGACTCACCGCAACCTGATCGCCAACATGCTGCAGGCCAAGGCGCTGATGGGCGCGGAGATGAATGAAGGCTGTGAGGTGCTGATCGCGCCGCTGCCGCTGTACCACATCTATGCGTTCACCTTTCATTGCATGGCAATGATGCTGATTGGCAGCCACAACGTGCTGATCACCAACCCACGCGATCTGCCAGCCATGGTCAAGGAACTCTCGCAGTTCAAGTTCACTGGCTTTGTCGGCCTCAATACGCTGTTCGTTGCCCTGTGCAACAACGCCGATTTCCAGAAACTCGACTTTTCGGCGCTTAAAGTCACGCTTTCCGGTGGCATGGCGCTGCAGCTGGCCGCAGCCGAACGCTGGAAGCAGGTAACCGGTTGCGCCATCTGCGAAGGCTATGGCATGACCGAGACCAGCCCTATCGCTACGGTCAATCCGTCCCAGCACATCCAGATCGGCACCATCGGCATCCCGGTGCCGTCGACCCTGTGCAAGGTGGTCGATGACGAAGGCGTCGAGCAGCCGCTCGGCTCCATCGGCGAACTCTGCGTGAAAGGCCCGCAGGTAATGAAAGGCTACTGGAAGCGCCAGGATGCCACCGACGAAATCCTCGACGCCGAAGGCTGGTTGAAAACCGGCGACATCGCGGTGATCCAGGAAGACGGCTACATGCGCATCGTCGACCGCAAGAAGGACATGATTCTGGTCTCGGGTTTCAACGTTTATCCGAACGAACTGGAAGACGTGCTGGCGACGCTGCCGGGCGTGCTGCAGTGCGCCGCCATTGGCGTGCCGGACGAGAAGTCTGGTGAGGCGATCAAGATCTTCGTGGTCGTCAAGCCGGGCGAGAGCCTGACCAAGGAGCAGGTCATGGAGCACATGCGCTCCAACGTCACCGGTTACAAGGTGCCGAAGGCAGTGGAGTTCCGCGACATGTTGCCAACCACCAACGTAGGCAAGATTCTGCGCCGCGAGTTGCGTGACGAAGAGCTGAAGAAGCTTGGCAAGAAGTAGCACGCTGGTCGTGCAGAAAAGCCCCGCCTCGGCGGGGCTTTCTTGTTTTCGGGCCATGGAAACCAGCCGGCGCGTGCTGCCTGGCTCGGTCGTTCAGCCGGTGTATCAGGCGTAAAAGCGGTCACGAATGATCGTGCAAAACGCATGGTGGATTTTGTCTAACAATGCAGAGTGCTGATGTCAGAGTGCTTCCTTCATTGCTAAGTTGTTGATTTACATAGATCCGTTTGTTGGCACCGGTTATGCACCTGTTGAGAACCGAAACGAACTCACAGGAGATTCACCATGCAGCTCAGAACGGATTTAGTCGCCAACGCCTTCCCCGAGTACGCTGTGAGTGCTGCTCCCCGCCCCGATGGTTCGATACTGCTGACCCTGAGCAAGGACGACAAGCCGCGTCACTCGCGCGCTGTCGCGGTCAACTCGATGCTGACCCAGGAAGCCGTTCAGGACGTGATTGCACAACTGCACTGGGGTATCAAGGCAGCCGAGGACAACGCCGATTGGGCCGACAACTACCAGTCGATGGCGCGTTCCAACCTGCCAACCTATTCCGGCACGCCGGTGTACTTCCGCGCGCTGCAGACCCTGGTCAGCCGGCGGATTCTGAAACACGCCAGCTAAGTGCCTGGCTTCCCAGGCAGCCCTTGCCAGCATTTGGTCTTGAAAGCCGCGACGGTAAAACGCAGTACCTGAAGTTCCAGCCTCGTCGCGGCGCGCGTTCAGCGCGTCTTCGCTCAGCTCCTTGCTCTCCAGCAAATTTCCTCTAGCAAAAATCTGCCGGTCTACCCGTGGCCGATGAGGGCTAGCACCTGCATTGCAGAAGGCCGTCAGCCTTGATTCGTTCTCGCTGGCAAATCTGCGACAATCCCCCCCTTTCGGCAGTACCCACGGCCCGTCCGTGCGTCATCGGCCGACCCTGCAGATTGCGAGCGCGGCTCGCCTTACGAAAGCATTCAATGACCGATCTACCACCTGCATTTGACCTCCTCAGCAAAAACCTCGACCAGGCCCTGCTGGCCGACCGTCATTGGCTGCGCCGCCAGCTCCACGAGCTGCGCAAGCAGGCGCAACCGGATGACGCCAAGCTTGCGCAATGGCTGGAACGCTTCCAGGCATCAAAGGCCAAGGTCGAGACGCGGCGCCTCAGCGTGCCGCCGATGCGCTACGACGATGCATTGCCGATTGCCGCCAAGCGTGACGAGATCAAGGCCGCCATCGCCAAGCATCAGGTGGTGGTGATCGCTGGCGAAACCGGCTCGGGCAAAACCACCCAGCTGCCGAAGATCTGCCTGGAGCTGGGCCGCGGCGTGCATGGTTTGATCGGCCATACCCAGCCGCGCCGTCTGGCAGCGCGCAGCGTGGCGACGCGGGTGGCGGAAGAAATCGGCACGCCGCTGGGCGAGCTGGTCGGCTACCAGGTGCGTTTCGAGGATCAGAGCAAAGACAGCACGCTGATCAAGCTGATGACCGACGGCATCCTGCTCGCCGAAACCCAGCACGACCGCTACCTGGAAAAGTACGACACGATCATCGTCGACGAGGCCCACGAACGCAGCCTGAACATCGACTTCCTGCTGGGTTTCCTGAAAACCCTGCTGGTGCGCCGGCCTGACCTCAAGCTGATCATCACGTCGGCGACTATCGATCTGGAACGGTTCTCCAAACACTTTGACGGCGCGCCCATCGTCGAAGTGTCGGGGCGCACCTACCCGGTCGGCACCTGGTACCGGCCGCTTGCCGCCGAGCAGGACGAGGATGGCAACCGGGTCGAGGAAGACCTCTCGGTGGACCAGGCAATTCTCGCCAGCCTGGATGAAATTGCCGCGTTCGAGAAAAGCGAAGGCAAACGCCCCGGCGACGTGCTGGTGTTCCTCCCCGGCGAGCGCGAAATCCGCGACTGCGCCGAAGTGCTGCGCAAGGCCAACCTGCGGCTCACGGAAGTGCTGCCGCTGTATGCGCGGCTGAGCCCGGCCGAGCAGCAGAAGATTTTCGCGCCCATGGGTGCGCGCAAGATCGTTCTGGCCACCAACGTCGCGGAAACCTCGCTGACGGTGCCGGGCATCCGCTATGTGATCGACAGTGGCACAGCGCGCATCAGCCGCTACAGCTACCGCGCCAAGGTTCAGCGCCTGCCCATCGAAGCTATCTCCCAGGCCAGCGCCAACCAGCGCAAGGGTCGCTGCGGCCGGATCGAGCCGGGCATCTGCATTCGTCTGTACAGCGAAGAGGATTTTGTCGGCCGCCCGGCATTCACCGATCCGGAAATCCTGCGCACCAACCTGGCGGCGGTGATCCTGCAGATGCTCCATCTGCGCCTCGGCGCAATCGAGGATTTCCCCTTTATCGAGCCGCCGGACGGCAAGGCCATCAGCGACGGCTTCAACCTGTTGCAGGAGCTGTCCGCGGTCAACCGCGAGAGTCAGCTGACGCCGCTCGGTCGTCAGCTCGCGCGCTTGCCAGTGGACCCACGGTTAGGCCGTATGGTGCTGGAAGGGGCGAAGCAGGGCAGCCTCGACGAAGTGCTGATCATTGCCAGCGCGCTGTCGGTGCAGGACGTGCGCGAACGTCCATCCGACCGCCAGCAGGCCGCCGACCAGGCTCACGCGCAGTGGAAGGATGTGGATTCCGACTTCGCCGCGTTGATCAACCTCTGGCGCGGCTTCGAAGAGCAGCGCCAGGCGCTTGGCTCTGGCGCCTTGCGCAGCTGGTGCCGGAAGAACTTCCTGAATTACCTGCGCCTGCGCGAATGGCGCGACGCCCACCGCCAGTTGGTGCTGATTACCCGTGATTTGCAGCTAGGCACTGGCAAGAAGGTGGATGGCGCCGGCCGTCCACCCTACGACGCTGATCGTAGGGTGGACAACGCCGCAGGCTTGTCCACCACGGCTAATTCGCCTGCGGCAAATCCACAGGATCGCCGGAATGCCGGACTACAGCTCTCGGCGGCCCAAAAAGAAAAGGAACTGGCCGAAAAAGATCAGGCCGCCCAACGCGCCAAAGGCTACGCCAGCGTGCACAAGGCGATCCTCTCCGGTCTGCTCAGCCAGATCGGCCAGAAGACCGAGGAGGGCGACTACCTCGGCGCACGGCAGCGGCGTTTCTGGGTGCACCCGTCGTCCGGCCTGGGGCGGAAGCGGCCGAACTGGATCATGGCCGCCGAGCTGGTGGAAACCACCAAGCTGTTCGCGCGCATGGTTGCGAAAATCGAGCCGGACTGGATCGAACCGCTGGCGCCGCACCTGATCAAGAAGAATCACCTGGAACCGCACTGGGAGAAGAAGCGCGGCCAGGTTGTGGCCTTCGAGCAGATCAGCCTCTACGGCCTGATCGTGGTCGGCCGTCGCCCGGTGCATTACGGCCCCATCGATCCCAAGGTATCGCGCGAGCTGTTTATCCGCGAAGGCCTGGTCGGCGGGGAAATGCTCTCCCGGGCCAAATGCCTGACCGCTAATCGCCAATTGCTCGAGCAGCTCGACGAACTGGAAGCCAAGGCGCGTCGCCGCGACATCCTCGCCGACGAGGAGACACTGTTCGGCTATTACGACGCGCGGCTGCCGGCGGAGGTCTACCAGACCGCGACCTTCGACAGCTGGTACAAGGGCGAAAGTGCGAAGAACCCGCAGCTGCTGCTTATGCGTGAGGAAGACGTGCTGGCCCGCTCGGCCTCCGAAGTCACCGCCGCGCAATACCCCGATACCCTGCGCCTGGGCGAGCTGACCCTGCCGCTGAGCTATCACTTCGAGCCTAACCACCCGCGCGATGGCGTGACCCTGCGCGTACCCGCACCGCTGTTGCCGCAACTGCCTGGCGAGCGTTTGCAATGGCTGGTGCCCGGCCTGTTGGAGGCCAAGTGCATGGCGCTGGTACGTGGCCTGCCCAAGGCGTTGCGCAAGAGTTTCGTGCCGGTGCCGGATTTCGTCGGCGCGGCGCTGGGGAAGATTGCCTTTGCTGATGGCAGCCTGCCGCAGGCGCTCGGCCGCGAACTGCAACGCATGACCGGCACCCGCGTGCCTGACGAAGCCTGGGCAGAGGCCGATGCCGGGCTCGACAGCCACTTGCGCATGAATATCGAAGTGGTCGACACCCACGGCAAGGTCCTCGGCGAGGGCCGCGATCTGGCCGAACTCACCGCGCGCTTCAGCGAAGCCAGCCAGGCCGCGCTGGCGTTGCCGCAGACCGAAAAAACCCAGAAGCCGGTCGAAGCCAAGGCGTTCGCCCAGGTCGCCGAGAAGACCCAGCAAAAGATCGCCGGGCTCTCGATGACGGTGTATCCGGCCTTGGTGGAGGAGGCCGGTACGGTCAAAGAAGGGCGCTTCCCGACCCAGGCCGAAGCCGATTACCAGCATCGCCGCGCGCTGCAACGGCTGCTGCTGCAACAACTGGCCGAGCCGGCGAAATTCCTGCGGGGCAAATTGCCCGGGCTGACCGAGCTGGGCCTGCTCTACCGCGAGCTGGGCCGGGTTGAAGCCCTGGTCGAGGACATCCTCCTGGCCAGCCTCGACAGCTGCGTGCTTGAGGGTGTCAGCCCGATGCCACGGGACGGCGCGGCCCTGGCCAAACTGGCCGAAAGCAAACGTGGCGACTGGGCCGAGCATGCCGAGCGCCTGGCCAAACTGTGCCTGGACATCCTCAAGCTCTGGCACGGTTTGCAGAAGCGCTTCAAGGGCAAGATCGACCTGGCCCAGGCCATGGCGCTCAATGACATCAAGCTGCAGCTGAGCAACCTGGTCTACCCCGGCTTCGTCCGCGGGATTCCGGCTGAATGGCTCAAGGAAGTGCCGCGTTACCTCAAGGCCATCGAGCAGCGTCTGGACAAGATCGGCGGCCAGGTACAGCGCGACCGGGTATGGGCCGGCGAGCTGGCAGGCTACTGGGAGCAATACCAGGCGCGCCTGGGCAAACATGGCCAGGAAGGCAAGCGCGACCCACACTTGCAGCTCTATCGCTGGATGCTCGAGGAATACCGCGTATCGCTGTTCGCTCAGCAGCTGGGCACCAAGCTCGCGGTATCGGACAAGCGCCTGAGCAAGCAGTGGAGTCTGGTGGAGGGCTGAAGTGCGCCTGGCCCTGCGCAAGGTGAGCAAGCGTTACTGTGATCCGTACAACTTCTGGAGTCTTTCGCGTGCTGTTTGAAATCCAACCCATGAATGCCGAAATCTATCGGCAGCAGACGCGCCGCATCACGCTGTTTATCGCGGGCGGCTTTGTCGTGTTGGCGCTGCTGCTTTCCACAGCGGCGGTAAAGCTGTTCGGCACGCCAGGTGGCGACAATTTCCGCTGGAACCTGATGGGCGTGCTCACTGGCCTGGCGCTGACCATCGCCGTGGTGCGCCAGTACCTGTGGTCGCGGCCGTGGATGGCGCCGGCGGTCTACGGCTGGCGGCTCAAACGCAGCCTAATGCGAGTGACCAACGTCATGCATTACGTCAAAACCGGCGTAGCGGCGGGCGACCCTGCGGCGATGAAGTTGCTGCGTTTCTACCACCTCGGCGTGACGCAGATGCACCAGCTCGACGGCAACTCCAGCGACCTCAGCCAGATGGTGCGGGAGATCGATACGCACCGAGAAGCGATGCTGGCGCAGGGGCTGGATACCGAACAGCGCCGCCTCGACCCGCATTGGCTGGACGTCGTGAAGCAGTGGGCGGCCTGAGTTGGTGCGCCGTGATGGGAGTAGCCAGCCTATGCAGTTTTCCCTGGTCGTCGAGGGTCGTCCGCTGCCTGCCGCGCAGCCCGCAGATCGGGTGCCCTGGTGGAGCTTTACCAAGACGGTGCTGGCCGCCACGGCCCTGACCCTGGTGCGCGACGGCCTGGTCGAGCTCGACGCTCAACTGCCCGAAGGGCCGTTTACTTTGCGCCAGTTGCTGCGCCACGAGGCGGGGCTGGCCGACTATGGCGAGCTGAGCGAGTACCACGCCGCAGTCGCTCGGCACGAGGCGCCCTGGTCCGCCGCCGACATGCTGCAGCGCCTCGATGCCACGCGGCTGCGTTATCAGCCGGGCGCCGGCTGGGGCTACTCCAACGTCGGTTACCTCTACGTGCTCAGGCTTATCGAGCGAACCACCGGCCTTACCCTAGAGCAGGCGCTGCAGCAGCGCATATTCGCGCCGCTTGGCTTGACCCAGGTGCGCCTGGCAGCCAGTACCGCGGATCTGCACGGCGTATGCCTGGGCGATATCTGCACCTATGACCCTGGCTGGGTCTACCACGGCCTGTTGGTTGGGCCGCTCAGTGAGGCAGCGCTGTGCCTCGACCGCCTGCTGACGGGCAACCTACTGCCGGATGAGTTGCTGCAGGCGATGCAGACGGCCCGCGTTCTTGGCGGGCCGATCCCCGGACGGCCCTGGGTGTCGCCCGGCTACGCCCTCGGCCTGATGAAGGGCGGTCTGGCCAACGGCGTCAGCCTGTGCGGGCATACCGGCGCCGGGCCGGGCAGCGTGATCGCCGTCTACCATCAGGCCCAGGGCGAGCGTACGGCCAGTTGTGCAGTGTTCGCCGCGGGCGCGGATCAGGGTGCAATCGAGGCGGAAATGGTGCGCCAACTCGCGGCCTCGCTGGCAGCTGACGAGCAGGGGAGCCCGCGCGCATAGCGCAACCGCAGGCTACGTCCGCGCGCTCGGCGCTTGGCCGATACCCGGCGGCCTCCGCTTGATCGGCTGGGATTTGACGATGGCCGTGCTGGTCTGCGCCTTGTCGGCGATGCGGTCGAGAATGTGGTCGAGCTGGCCAATCGAGCGTACGTGCAGGCGCGCGATATAGCAGCCATCGCCGGTCACCTTGTCGCACTCGCAGAACTCCGGCGTGTCTTCGATCAGCTTCTGCAGCACATGCAGCACATGCAGCATGCCCGGCAGCGGCTTGATACGCACGATGGCCTGTAGCTGATACCCAGTGCGGGCGGGTCGATCGTCGATGGTAAAGCCGCCGCGTTCCTCCAGCCGGCGCAATCGCTCAAAGGCGCCGGTGACGACAGGCCGACCTGCCGGATAAGCTCCTTGTTGAAATCCAACCGATAAGCCGAAACAGATGGCAGCCGGAGCCTTGGTGTGGCGCCGCGTTCGGCGCAATGCACTGCTAGACTCGGGAGATCCCAGCGTGAGCACGAAAAATGACCCGTATTACGCGTATTGCTGCTGATTTTCTAACGTTGCGCCTTAGCCGTTCGATTGCCCTGCTGGTAGTGGCGACCTTATTGCCAGGCCTCACCTGGGCGTGTGAGAAGTCGCTGCGTTGGGACGATGATGCGCCGTTCAGTCTGCTCCAACCGGATGGCACAGTTGTAGGTATCAATATTGATCTGAACCGAGAAGTCCTGACCCGTTTGGGCTGCCAGGTCAGGCTGGTCAAGTTGCCTTGGGCTCGCGCGCTCAAAGAATTGGAACTGGGACGGCTTGATATTCTCCCCGGCGCGTTCAGGAAGCCCGAACGCGAGCGATTTGCCTACTTTTCCGGCGCGGTATTACCACCCTCGCGCAACATTCTGTTTATGCACCGCGACGCTTTGGCTCGCTGGCCTGTCGAAAGTCTGCTCGAATTGGAAAACACCGCGTTTCGTTTGGGTGCGCAGACCAACGTGTCCTACGGCCCGGATTTCCATCAGTTGATGGCGCAGGAGGCGTTTGCCGCGAGGGTCGCGCTGGTTGCCAACCGAGATAGCCTGTGGCGGATGATAGGCAAGAGGCGGATCGACGGCGTGATTGCTGATGAGCACAGTGGTATGCATGAAATTCAGGCATTGGGCCTTGGTGACAGCATCACACCCACCCGCGTAGTGGTTTCCACCGAGGCCGCGGAGCTGGCCTTCAGCAAACATTCGCTGGACTCAGCCTTTGTTGAAGCCTATGTCAATGTGCTGCAAAGCCTGGTAAACGACGGCACTTACGAGCGCATCGTGCAGCGTTACCTGAAACCCTAACTTCTGCCGTCCCATCCCTCTTAGTGATTGAACGAACCTGTGCGACCACGCTGCCGCCGCGTGCGCATAACGCGCGCATGTTCATGGCTGCCGGCGAACCGGAGCTCGCGATATCCGTTGGTCAATCACGGCAGTTCGTCCAGGCGCTGCTTGGCGCGGCCGATACCCGGTGGCCGCCGCTTGATCGGCTGGGATTTGACGATGGCCGTGCTGGTCTGCGCCTTGTCGGCGATGCGGTCGAGAATGTGGTCTAGCTGGTCAATCGAGCGTACGTGCAGGCGCACGATATAGCAGTCGTCGCCAGTCACCTTGTCGCACTCGCAGAACTCCGGAGTGTCTTCGATCAGCTTCTGCACCACATGCAGCATGCCCGGCAACGGCTTGATGCGCACGATGGCCTGTAGCTGGTAGCCCAGTGCACGCGGGTCGATCTCGATGGTGAAGCCCCGGATCACGCCGCGTTCCTCCAGCCGGCGCAAGCGCTCCGAGGCGCTGGGCGACGACAAACCGACCTGCCGGGCGAGCTCCTTGAGCGATACGCGCGAATCTTTCAGCAGCGCTTCGAGGATTTTCTGGTCGGTTTCGTCGAGCATTTTTCGTTTCTCCGAAAAATCACCGTTATGGCTAACAAAGTTAGGTTTTTCTTTATTTACGCCTTTTTTCAGCCATGTCAAAGCCGCTCGCCACAGAATAATTTATGCCTATCGCCCACTCAGGAGGATTCCCATGAACAGCACGGCGCGTGGCACGGTCGAGATGACCGCAGCAATGATGATTTCCGGAACCATTGGCTGGTTCGTGGTGGTGTCCGGCCAGCCGGTAATGGATGTGGTGTTCTGGCGCTGCGCCATCGGCGCACCGGTGCTGCTCGCCGTCTGCGCCGCACTTGGCCTGTTGCGTGGCACCTTGACGCCGCGCCTGCTGCTGTTCGCTGCGCTCGGTGGGGTGGCGATCGTGCTCAACTGGCTGTTGCTGTTCGCCGCCTATTCGCGGGCCTCGATCGCCATCGCCACCGCGGTGTACAACACCCAGCCGTTCATTCTCGTGGCGCTGGGCGCGCTGTTCTTCGCCGAGCGCCTGACCCTCAACAAGCTGCTCTGGCTCGGCCTGGCGTTCATCGGCATGCTGCTAATCGTGCAGGCAAAACCCAGCGCCGGTTACCTGGGCAGCGAGCATTTGCTCGGCATTCTGCTGGCCCTGGGCGCCGCGTTCTTCTACGCGCTGGCGGCAGTGGTCGCGAAGAAACTCAAAGGGACGCCGCCCCATCTGATCGCCTTGATTCAGGTCTGCGTCGGCACATTGATGCTCGCACCCTTTGCCAACTTCAACGCGCTGCCGGCCGATGCCAGCACCTGGGCCGTGCTGCTTACCCTGGGCGTGGTGCACACCGGGCTGATGTACATCCTGCTGTACGGCGCGATCCAGAAACTGCCGACCCACCTGACCGGCGCCTTGTCCTTTATCTACCCGGTGGTGGCGATCCTGGTCGACTACCTGGTATTCGACCATCGCCTGCAGGCCATCCAGCTGGCCGGTATCGCCGCCATCCTGTTCGCAGCAGCGGGGATGACGCTCGGCTGGACATGGTGGAAGCCCGCAGCCGGTGCGCCCGTGGGACGTGTGTAGGACGTTAACTGGAAGAGCGAAGCGCCTGCTCGATTGCGGCGATCACCACCTCGGGCTCGGAAAACTGCGGGAAATGCCCGCTACGGGTTGCAATGATCTGCTTGCCCATCGGCGACAGCGTTACCAGTGCGCGTTGGTGGGCGGACCGTGCTGCCAGCGCTTTGGCTGCCGTGGCCCACTGCATGGCGGGTTTGCCGCCCGTGATGACGGTCAGGGGGATGGCCGGAAACGGCGGGGCGGACTGCAACTGCTGAACGGTCGATGCCAAGTGCTGGCTTTCGGCGTTGGGGTTCGGTGGCGAGAGCCGTTCCATGCCCTTTTTGATCAGGCGTTGCAGCGCGTTCTCGTAGCGGGCGAGCACCGCGACATCTTCCGGTGCCGTCGCGTCGAGCATGACGATTGCCGTTACCTCCGCGGGATAAAGGCGCGCGAACAGATTGACGATCAGACCGCCCACGGAATGGCCGACCAGCACATAGGGCGGCGGCATGTCTGTTGCGAGCAGCGCCGCGCGCAGCGACTCGACCATATGCCGGCCATGCTGCGCCGTGGCCGGTTTCGAGCTTTTACCAATACCGGGCCGGTTGTACGCGAACACCTTCGCCATGCCGGCAAGCGGGCCGAACACCTTGTACCAGCCCTCGATGGGCCCACCGGAACCATTGACCAGAACGACATGCGCAGGCCCGCGGCCGGCACAGACATACTCGATGGACTCGCCGATGGCGCTGGCGATCTTCTTCGGCGGAAAGTTGAACATCGGTAAGCCCCGCAAGCTGTTTTTTCTTGAATGACCCGGATGGCCCCTGAGCCAATCGCGCTATTGAAAGACCGGCCTGAAAAAACTCCGCTCGTAACTGATGATGCAGCGCGTGTTCTCGGCATATTCAAACGCAGCCAGGCACTCCGGGTCCTGCATTGAGCGGGTTCTGTACTCTTCATAGAGGGCCAGGCTTGGGAAGGTGAACATCGCCAAGGCGATGTTGTTGGCCCCCTCCGAGGGAAGGAAGTAGCCGTGGTGCTGGCCGCCGAACTTCTCGACCAGGGGAATCCAGATTCTCCCGTAGTGCTCAAATTCCTTGAGCTTGAACGGATCGATCACGTAACGCAGGTAGCAGGTAATCATAAGAGCCTCGGTGTGGGCCAGGCGCTGGCAGGTGAGCTTGGCGCAGCCCAGGCTTTAGCTTGGGCATTGAGCAAGAGTAAACAGACGATAAACAGCGGCACCTCAATGGCGACGGCGAGCAAAGCGAACCAGTGAAAGTTGCCATCGACTGCCAGGCTGATCAGTCGACCAGCCGCCAGGCCACCGAGAAAAACGCTTTCAAGCAGCAGGGCAGCTTTCGCATGCTCGGCGTACAGGGAGCCAACCAGCAGCAACCCGCCGATGCCGCAGTACAACCCCATGATCGCCCGGAAGATATGCAGCTCATTGTCTTGAAGCGATAAGCCCACAATGCCTTCCAGGACAGCGCTGGGCGATACACCGTAAAGCAGGCCTATCGCGATCACGGCCGCGCCAGATGCAAGAAGAAATTTTCGAGTTCCGTTCATGGATCAATCCTTCACGTGGTGTGTTCAGGCTCGTTGTTGGGGGCTGGAGGGTTTGGACCGTCAGAGATAAACAGCCCAGAACCATACCAGCAGTTCTAGGGCGAACGACCAATGCAAGATGAAATTCAACCACCAAGGTTTATGGACAGCCTCGACGGTGAAGAGCGCATAAGGCTGATCCACGAACGGAGCAAACCACCAGATGTCACCGACGATTGAATCCAACAGCATGTGAATAAATCCGCTGATTGAAAATATTGACGCAAGCGCTGCAGCTGATTTGTTTCTCGATAATCTGAACCAGATACCCGACGCCACCAGCATCGAAAGCCATAGGATCGGATAGTGCGGCCAGTAGGTGTGGTGGTGATTCTGGCGGTTGTCGATCAGATAGAAATAGAACATATCCAGATCAGGGGCAATCGCGCCCAGCACGCCCGCCAGGACAAAGAACTTTGCTGCAACGCCAGAATCCGCGAGCGGCCTAAAAAACAACTTCGCCGATATATAGCCTGCTGGTAAATGGCCTATAAACATATGAACTCTAACTAGCAAGGAACCGAATCAAGAAGTGGGCGCGCTGCGCTCTCGAACCCAGGGTTACATCGTCAGCTGAGGATATCCGCACCTCTGTAGCCCTCAGGGACACCTTGAACCAGAAATACGTCACCCTCGGTGTGTTCGGTACGCAGCGGTCGAATGGCTTTATACGCATCGGAGTTGTACCAGCCCTGGGCCAGCTCCATGGATGGAAATTCGATCACAACCAAATCCGCGGACCACGCCCCCTCAAGCGGTTGATACGGCCCGCCATGCACCCGGTACCTTTCGGAGAAGGGTGCCAGTGTTGCGTCGATGCGCAGCAAGTACTCCTTGATCTCGTCATCAAAGCGGGTTTCACGAATCATGGCAATGGCATAAGCAGTCATGGAAGCTCCAGGGCAAAGTGAATAGGGGAGTACACGGGCTTTAGTGGTGTCGGCTAGCTACTTGGCGTTGCGCGGCTTGTTAAATCTCGTCGTCAGGCAGCAACGCCGGGTTCCACACCACTTCCCAGAGGTGCTGGTCGAGATCCTGGAAATAACCCGCGTAGCCGCCCCAGAAAGTCTCGTGTGCCGGTTTGACGAGGGTAGCGCCGGCCGCTTGCGCTTGCTTCATCACGGCATCGACCTCTGCCCTGGAGGAAACGTTGTGGCCAAGCGTAAGGCCAGTTGCGCTTGGGCGATCCAGGGGCAGGCCGGAGTCGTGGGCAATGCTCGCACGGGGCCAGAGCGCCAGCTTCAACCCAGGCTGAAGGTCGAAGAATGCAACCGCACCGTGCTCGAACTCTTTGCCGATGGTTCCCTCCGTTGCGAGACCGAGGCCGTCACGGTAGAAGGTAAGCGCGCGATCCAGATCGTCTACGCCCAGCGTGATGACGGTAACTCGAGCCTTCATGCGAGATATCTCCCTGAGAATCAACTTGCCAAATGACGGGCGTCAGCCTGCCGCCCGCAGAAATTTCTCGGGAAATACTACGCCAATGCATGAGCAAAACTTGCGGCGCTTTTAACAAGCCCGGCGCAGTCTGGATGCCAGCGAGGCCGTTATAAGCAACGAAGCGGTTGCCGATCGGAAGGGCGTCAAGGCATTGCAGGTAAACCAGGCGACGCGCTCAAAAAAACGACTATCGAAGGAAGCCAACGACCGTAGCGGCCGCTGGCGTTCCGCAACCGCTCAAACGGTTACTGAGCGCGAGTAACTCGCCAGATGGTATTCGCCAGATCGTCGGCGACGATAAGCGCGCCGCGCGGATCAACGGTCACACCGACCGGCCGCCCCATGGTTTTCCCATCAGCGGTTTGAAAACCGGTCACGAAGTCGACCGGCTCGCCTGAAGGGCGGCCATTGCTGAACGGCACGAAGACCACTTTGTAGCCTACCGGTATTTCGCGGTTCCAACTGCCGTGCTCGCCGACGAACACCCCGTCGGCAAACTCATTGCCCATGGCTGCGGTGGAGAAGTCCAGGCCGAGGGCAGCAACGTGAGCTCCCAGGGCGTAGTCCGGTTTGATCGCAGCAGCCACCAGCTCCGGCTTCTGCGGCCGTACACGGTCGTCGACGTTCTGGCCCCAGTAACTGTAGGGCCAGCCGTAGAAGCCGCCTTCACGTACCGAGGTCAGGTAATCCGGCACCAGATTCGGGCCCAGCTCGTCCCGCTCGTTCACCACCGCCCACAGCTGCCCTGAACCGGGCTGAATCGCCAGCGCCGTCGGGTTACGCAGGCCGGTTGCGTAGGGCTTGTGCGCACCCGTCTCGGCATCAATCTGCCAGACCAGGGCGCGGTCCACCTCTGCTTCCATTCCGCGCTCGGTGATGTTGCTGTTGGAACCGATACCGACATACAGGAAGCGCCCGTCAGGGCTGACGGTAAGTGCCTTGGTCCAGTGATGGTTGATCTCCGATGGTAGGTCGGTGACCTTGCTCGGCGGGCCACTGGCCTTGGTCTGGCCTTCCTGGTAATCGAAGCGCACCAGTGCATCCTGGTTGGCCACGTACAGATTGCCCTCGAAAAACGCCAGCCCGTAAGGCGCGTTCAGGTTCTCGGCAAACAGCGTCTGCAGCTCGTAGGTGCCGTCGCCATCGGCATCGCGCAGCAGTGTCAGCCGATTGCCACCCTTGACCGAGGTGTTGCCCTTCGCCTTGATGTAGCCGGCAATCACATCCTTGGGCTTGAGCTTCGCAGCGTTGCCGCCTTTGCCTTCCGCCACGAGGATGTCGCCGTTGGGCAGAACAAGGGTCTGGCGCGGCACCTTCAGATCGGTGGCAATGGCCGTGACGCTGTAGTTCTGCGGCACCGTAGGCTTCTGCTCACCCCACTGCGCGGGCTCCGCGATCTTCATGCTCGGCAGCAAACCCCGTTGCGGCTCGGGCAGCTTGGGATCGGCGCCACGCGATTGGGCAGTATCCTCACCTTCGCCCCCACAGGCGCTCAACAGCAAGGCCAGGGGCAGGGCGGTAAACGCGTTCGGATACTTCATGCATCACCTCCTGAGCGCAGGTTGGTAAGGCCAATCCACGTCGACACGCAGGTCAGCAGGGTGACGATCACCGACAGAACCAGGCCCAAGGGCATGGTTGCCCAGGCATCCTTGGCGTGCTCGAGGGCATTGATAAAGCCCAGCACCCAGGTCGCGAGCAGCAGTAATAGATACAGCAGCGGCCGGCCTTTCTTGTGATCGGCCCGCAGCAGATTGGCCAGCGCGAACAGAATCGCCAGACCACAGAAAACCAGGCCTCCAGCAATCAGCCAGGAGGCGAAATTGCTCCACTGGATCTGATAGCTGCGGAAGTAGGCGATATCGCTCAACAGGGCGCCCAGAAACAGCGGAACGGTTCCCGCAAGCAGCGTCGCGTGAAGCGGGTTTGGTGTGCTTCGGTACGTGGAGTGAGTAGCTGTGGTCACGGCGGATCCTCATCGCTGGGCGACCCTGGCGTGATGCTCAATGCAGATGCGCTGGCCCGCCAGGCTCGCTTTGACTGCGCATAGAAGGGGATCGCCCCACTGGGCTAATAGTTCATACCGGTTTACTGGCTAGGCGTTGCGCCTAGGAGCCTTGGGCCTTTGTGCATGGCGGGCTGATCGTTCGACTTTAGATTGCTCAGCTCGCTGTCCGTACCATGTCAACATGAGGAATGCCATCTTCATCGTATGGTTCACTAACGACTTGAAAGCCAAGTGACTCATAGAATTTTTTCAAATAAACCTGAGCGCCAATTTTTATTCCGTTGCCGGGAAATTTTTGCTCAGTGAATCTGATGGCTTCTTCCATCAGAGAACGACCAATTTTTAACTCCCTAAACTTCTTGAGCGTCATAACACGGCCGATTGAAGGCTCACTGTATTTAATTCCGGGATCAACAACTCTGACATAAGCCGCAAGCTCACCACCTAAGGAAACAGTTAGATGCCAAGCTTGCAAGTCCATATCGTCAGTCTCTTGGTAGGGGCAGTTTTGCTCAACAACAAAAACTGTTTCGCGAGCTTTGATGATCGCGTGTAGTTCAAGTGCGGAGAAAGATTCTAAGCGAGACCATTGGAACTCAAGTTTCATATAATTTATTTCCTCGCTGAAAATTAATTGGAACGGATGTGGTGGCGTGGATACTGGACTTTGAATGAGCCGCCAATCATGTATGCCAGTACTTTCAAAATTCATAATCCTTGGAAGGCCCGCTTATAACTCATCGGCTCTATCAAGTGCCTCTATGACGGCAGGGTTTTCAGGATACTTTTGGCGAATGGCAGCAGCTTCTGACTCTATTGTCTCGCACCGCAGCTCAGCCATAGCTGCCGCGACCTCTTTATCACGCTCTGATTGGTCGCCGTTGAATTCGCCCGCAAAGTGAAAACATGATTCAAGTTGGCTAGCGACCATAGATGCATCCTCGGGAACTTCAAGAAGTGCCGAGACAGGAGGCGGTGTGTCATCCCTAGATTCCAGTTCCTCAGCTTCGGGGGTGCAGCCCGTAGCGGCAAGTAAGAGGAAAAATATTATTAAACGTCTCATAGCGGCCTTAACAATTAAGTTAACAAGCGGGTGAAAGTGTAGCTTTTGCGAGTCTACTGAGCGAAGCGAACGGTGAGCGTACCGAAAATTGGAGAGCATTCCTAAGGTTAGGTGCTTGATGTGCTTAAAGTGAGCGTGTGCACTTCTATCTCTCATTCAATTGCGGACTCTCCACCCTCCAACGCAAGAGATGATTGTGTCGGCGCCATGGCAACTATCGTGGAGGCTTGCAGCATCGACCACATCACCAGCGCGAGCGACCAAGTTCGGACGCGGTATAACCTGTTCGGGACGTCGCGCCACTGCTATGACCTCATGGCCGAAGGCGAGCGCTTGATCCACAAAGTGGCGCCCCGTAACGATGAAGCTGCAGCGGTTGGTTATGCATCAAATCCATTCTTGCTCATCGACCGCAACGGTGACTTCCGTTTGAAGCGATCCGGTATGTTGCGTGCTGGCGGGTTCAATCATCATGAAGTGCGTATCCGGTTCCGCACGGGGGCAATGTTCTACGCCTTTTGGGACGACAAACATTTCTCCAGGGCCAAGCACTATATCCCGGTCTATTAACCTGATCGTAAGCTGGCCTTTGAACACGAGAAATAATTCATCTTCGTGCTCGTGAGAATGCCAAACTAGTTCGCCACTCCCTTTCGCCAATTTCACCAATTGCCCATTGGACTCCGCTATAACTTTCGGGGTCCATTCTGCGTCAAATAGCGCGAACTTGTTAGAAACCGTAATTTTATTCAAAGCTATCTCCTCAATGCATAACGCCTGGAGTGAAGCCTAGCCTAAGGCATCGGATTGATTGAGTCGTTAGATGCCGTCACCAAGGGCGGCGCTCATCTGCTGTAGTGGCTGCGCTCAGCAGACGTTCTGGATTATAGTTTGCTGAGACTACGAGGCTTGCAAGATCCTCAACGCGGCCAGGACGAGCGAGGAATAGAACAGCCCCCAGTAACTGATCCGTTGGATTTTGCACAGAGGCGAGAAGAGCCTTGGCTCTCGCTACATTGGCCTTACCGAATTTTCTAGTGATCTCGTGGGCACGATCCTCGTCGGTGAGCCCGTACTCTCGTTTGTCTCTTGCAAAAACCATGACCTTTCCTGGCATCTAACGTTTGGTTAAGGGGCCGGCTTTAGCCGGTCCCGAGTGAGCGAAGCGAACGACTTGAACCACTAGTTAGAAGCCATTGGTAATTTCGAACCTGAATGCTGCATGCAGGTTATAAAAGCATTCGCCTAAATACTCTAGCGCTACAAGAATATTAGGTATCGGTGAGTGATTTAAACTATATGCTTGGATTAAATTGTCATTCTCGTCGACTAATAGCGTGCATTTTACGAGCTCTTTTTGATCTTTGAATTTTCCAAGTATTGATTCAATAGTCTCAGGTTGTATAGGGGATTTCTTGGAGTCCTGAACGCTGTTTGTTGATTCTGGATAGCGAAAATATGTGCTTTTTGGATCGGAGCCACTAATTAATTTTATTTTATCTTCTATGTCCGGCGGCAGACTCCAGTCGGTTCGTGCAGGCAGCTTAGGGCTTAGAGTTGTGAATATTCCTTGAAAATAATTGAATAGATCTAGAAGGTTGTGGGTGTTTGAAAGGGAAACCCATTTTTTGTTGACTTTTATAGCTGGCTTCTCTTGTGAAAAACCTTGGCCATAAGCTAGATCATATTTTTTGTGAAGAATTACGATAAGTGATTTTAGAAATAACTCGATTGCATGTCTCTGTAGATAGCAGATTGGGAGTATGCCAATCATTAGATTTTTTGCCTCCCGAAGGGAATCGGCAGCTTGCGAGAAATTGCATGCTGTAATTCCGAGTCCACCATCATAGTGTGTATTTGGCGGCGTTATTAAGTAGTTCATATTGGCTTCTAACGATTAAGCTAACGGGCAGACAAAAGCGCAGCTTTTGGCTGTCCAGCGAACGAAGTGAGCGACAGTTGAGCGCATTGTTATGTGCTCTTGGCGCGAAGCCAATGCTTTTTGGAGTTTTCCTGCCGCTTTATTTTTCCAGACTTTATGAGCTTGTTAAATGAAGTGGTGAACTCCGACTGTGGAACCTTAAGCTTGTGCTGTATTTCAATTGACGTAAGCGGTTGAGACATGAGCTTGAGGATTTTTGCCTCAATGGATGTGTCGATTGCTACTACGACATTGCTGCCTTCTGCCTCGAGGGCGATGTAGGGAGCATTGGCTTTTACGCCAGCAAGCGAACATTGAAATTCAAATGCTTTCCAAAGGCTTTGATCTTTTGAGCAAAGGCAGAATTCTATTGCTTTTTTCTCTGCTTTTGAGAGATGGGAAAGGATATTTGAAAGATGCGCAATTATGTAAAAGTCAGCTTGATTGGGCCCTGTTGGGTAGCCGCTTACGCAGGTTAGGAGTGCGTTATTGCATGCGGATTTCAGGCTTTCCGAGTTTGTAAATACAAAGACTCGATCAAGAATTGATATCGTGAGCTCATCGAGCATGCTTAAGCCGATGTTTTCGGCGTCAACGTAATAGATTTTCAAAGGCTACTCCTGAGCCAAATGAGCACATAACGTTTGGTTAAGGGGCCGCGGAACGCGGTCCCGAACGAGCGAAGCGAGTGACTTGAACCATTTGTTAGGCGGCTCACTCGGTGGCCTGCTTTAAATTTGCATGCTCTGCAATAAGCCATTTTGAGCCAACAGAAGGAAAGGTTATGTTTATAACCGTGATGCCTTCTTCTCCTGGTTGGATCTCTTCAACTTTTCCAACGCCGAACTTTGCATGGGTGAGCTCTTGCCCTATACGCACGGTGCCAAGCCCGATAATTTCATGCTCTTGAACGCTGTCCACCCCAAGTGGTGAGCTTGCGGGAATAGCTTCTGCAGAAATACACGCTGCAAAGGCAAAGAAAGTGGCTTTAAAAGGCGATTTCATATTTTTTACGCCTAACGTTTGGTAGGGGCGGGCTTTAGCCCGTACCAGTGAGCGAAGCGAACAATTTGAACCAATTGTTATATGCATTTGGCGCGAATGCATGTGCTATTAACTAGGTTGTGTTTGGTTGTTTGCAGTGTTATGCGCTTGCTGCCAGTGAGCTATTGCTTGAGATGTGAATTCTTCAAACTGCTCTGAAGAGTCAAAGCTCCGTTTGGGTATTACGTGGAAAAGGCAGGCAGCTACTTGGATTAGCAAATAAGAACCGGCTGGTTTTACCGAAACCACACCGTGCCACTTGTTAAGACTCTCATTGGCAGATGTTGTTTCAATAAGTCCCTCGGGAAGAAGCGTATAAGTATGCTCCCCAAGCACTCCATTTTTGGCGGACGACATTAATAAAATGGTGGTCATGTTGAACACGATGCCGAAAAACATACCAAGCAGCCCGCCAATTGCTGAGCTCACAAGATGAATTACAAGCTCGCGGGAATTTTCGGGTAAACCCTTGCTCCAGGTTATATATAAAAACGTAAGAGATGCAATAACTAGGATTGTTATGTAGGTTGAACGCATCTTGGGGAGAACAGATAAATTAAACTTTATCAGGTCTAGCTTTCCAATATTGGTGGTTACTTTCATGCTGATCCTTGCATATAACGTTTGGTTGAGGGGCGGGCTTTAGCCCGTCCCAGCGAACGAAGTGAGCGATTTGAGCGCATTGTTAGGTGCGACTCCTCTCTCTATAGTAGATCCTTTTCTTTGAAATCTGCTCGGCATCATCAATGCCGTAATCTACACAAACTATCTTTCCTGCAACTACTCCCCAGTTTTCAGCCTTATATTCAAGATCGACATTGGGGTAATAATTGCTGTACTCCAGATCGTTTGCGGATTTAACCTCATCAAACGTAACCGGCTGGGATGCTCTGTCCATAACAAGAATAAGCCCAAAAGGGTCGCAGAACCGAACTGGGCATAAGTGCTCCCACCCAAATTTTGGCCTCCATTGCCTCCATATCTCTGCCTCCCATCTGTTGCATCGTGCCCCGCAAGTAATATTTCTTATTCGAGGTATCTTTATTGCCCACCTTGATGAAATAAAACTCTTCTATATACACCTACAGGCATGCTTTGGGCACCTAACGTTTGGTTAAGGGGCGGGCTTTAGCCCGTCCCAGTGAGCGAAGCGAACAATTTGAACCAGGTGTTAGCGCTCTGGCCACTCACCTTTAAGACGAGACTTTTCTTTATTGAAAGTGGCTGATTTAACCGTAGGTAGGTTTTGTGCAAATGTGAACTTTGCCCAGAACTCACATTCGCAAGATGCATACATGCCAATTGTCGAGTATGGCTCATAAGTTAAATTCAAAGTGTCAGACTCAATTGTGAACGCGGGCTTTTCGCCTGCATCTGCTCCGCATGTGGATGGGTGACGGACTAGAAATGTTAGTCCGTTATTCGATCCCATCTTCCATATTTCAGGCTCATGATTTTCTTCAGTCCAGTCGCCGCTACAACCAAGAAATTCAAATGATTTCAGCTCGGGACTTTCGAGGCTCTGCACATCTGCAGCGACTGAAAATGTGCAGAAAATCAGTGTGGGCAATATTGCGGCGGTATTGAGTTTTGATTTCATTATGGCGCTAACGTTTGGTTAAGGGGCCGGCTTTAGCCGGTCCCGAGTGAGTGAAGCGAAAAACTTGAACCACTAGTTAGGCTTTGCGTGAAAATAGAGAGATAGAAAAATAAAAATAAGACCAACTACTGCGCTCGCACCTGATATTTTATGGAGAAGAGTATTTGTCTCTGTCCATGCCCTAGAAAGTTGCTCGTATGAAATTTCTGGGCCGCTAGGGATGGTTATAGCGTAAACAGGTAGCTTTCTTAGTCCGCTAAACCACGATAGTTCACCATTAGGGTGGGCTAGAATTCGAATCTTCTCGTTGTCTAGGCTTTTCAGGACTGTAAGTACCTTTTCGCGTTCAATGCCATGTGCTTTAAATCTGAAAAATTGACTCTCAGCTCCAATTTTAAAATCAAAGCCAGACACTCCATATTTTCCGCGAATTTCTTTGATATTTGAAACTTTTCCGTGAAGTTCAATAAGCTCGCTTCGGGCTGCAGGTTCGCCATATGCAACCAAGAAAAATATTACTGAAAATATTGTGAGAACAATTCCCAGTGCCAATAATTTTATAGAGTTAACTTTGGTATTGGTTAAATGCATGCCTGGGGCCTAACGTTTGGTTAAGGGGCCGGCTTTAGCCGGTCCCGAGTGAGCGAAGCGAACGACTTGAACCATTTGTTAGAGGCATTATTCTGAGATGACAATTTTCGCCCCTGTTGACTCAAGAGTATTTATTAGTGCGTTAGCTGATTCAGCACTAATGACCTCTAATTCAAAAAGCTCTTTCTTTCTGATGCTTCGTGCTACGCGCTTTAACTCAGTGCCTTTAAGAGTTGTGCAAAGGCCAAGTCGATATACGAAAGACTCCAGCGACCAGTGGGATTCCTCAACCCAACCTCGTTCCGCTGACCACGACTCAATGCGTAGTATCGCCATATTTGCCTCTAACGATTAAGCTAAGGGGCCGGCTTTAGCCGGTCCCAGCGAACAAAGTGTGCGATTTGAGCGCATTGTTATAAGCCTTCTTGAGCGTCGAAGTAGTTAAATACGGAGTTACTTGCATTGTCATGGAAACACAGTCGTTCTGCGTTTGAGATGACAGCCCCAGAAGTTAGTTTAAAGACTAGTTCAGGTGAAAACTCTACTCCATTGGCCTCAAGCCTTGCTCCGTCATGCAGTGTGCCCGTTTGAAATGCATAGCTGAGGCAAATACTTTGTCGCGCCTTTAGATCAACGCCATGGCGCTCCAATATTCGATCAAGGTCTTGAATGAGTATTCGTTGGTACTCAAGGGCTATTTCGGCGTACGTAGGTTTCTGGCTCATGGCATTGGCTTATAACGTTTGGTTAAGGGGCCGGCTTTAGCCGGTCCCAGCGAGCGGAGCGAGCGACTTGAACCAGTAGTTAGACGCGGTGACAAATCGAGCTCGGAATTTTCAGGCGACGCCAAATGTACCTGAAGCCGAACCGAGATGTTGGGCAACGAACGTGCGTGGGCTGGCAGATACATAGCGGTAGGACGACCAATGGCGTTTGCCCCAGCGATGGGCCGGCAACGCCACCGCGAAAGGCTACGAACATTCAGATGTTTTGCGCGCCGACGCTCAATGCTTGCAACTGCGCTGATAT